>CAYZZI010000028.1:0-41217 GCA_964482795.1 uncultured Klebsiella sp. | reverse complement strand
GGAAGAATCTCTCAGCCACTCCTACTGCGTAGGAGTGGCTTTCTTTTTTCTGGACGTCCAGATAATCCCTCCGATTGCCAATGACCACCCCAGCATCCCGACAATCAAGCTGGGGATGATGTACCATGGCTGATACCGCAACTGGATGGTAGTGGTCCCTGCGGGAATGTTCAACGTAATCCAGCCAGTACCAACACTCGGTTGTACCACTTGATTATTCACTGTTGCCCGCCATTCTGGCATGTCGTGTTCGAGCACAACCAACTTCCCGCCCTCATCAGTCGTGCACGTTAAATCCACCTTACCAGCAAGCGCGTAGTCGACTTGACACGTCGTCGGACGCCCTTTTGGCGGTGTCACTTGAGCATAGACTGACGCAGGGTCATTGGTACGATAGAGTATCCAGCCACCATCATACGCTTTAATGACTTCCCAGTTAGCGGAAGGGGGTTCATTCGTTAACACATAGGCAGCCGGAGGAAATTTAAACTCTACAAATCGCCACGAAAAGATCATCTCGCTAATTTTGATGTTGTGGCTCATGAATGGAATTACCATCCAATCAGGACCCATGATGTAACCAACAGGTAGTTCTTTAATGTCCTCCATGAATGTAGCCGTTGTTGATGGATATTGGTCAACCTCAATCAACCAATTACTGCCAAACTGATACATAGATTGCACGTTGCTCACCAGGAGTACTACAACGACAATGACTTTAATTGGGACAATTTTGAATCGTTGCAAAAATGGTGGCCAATCAATCATCTTGGTTGTCAACAACCCATGAATTCCGAACATGGCAAGTGTCAGAATCCCGAGTGCCACAAATGAATTAAAAAGGATGATGTAGCGCACCCCGGCGGCAAAATCGGAGAACGGTTGGATTTGTAGTTCTATCATCCATGTTTTGGGGTAACCCGATGCGAGGATGGCTGCACACGCACTTAAGATTGCAAATGTGCGATACAACAATTTGTACCGGCTGTCATTCAGCCAGTGATACCCAGCAATTGCAAAAACAAACGAGGTAATACCTATGTACGTACCATATGCATAGGGAAATGCGAAATTGTTATAAATATCTGAACGAACTACGTCAAAATCATCAATTAACAAGTTAATCAGAATCTTTGAAATTGGCATGTCAAACTTATTTGATAGTTCTGTTTCCTTCCAGTACAAACCAGAAGTAAAAGCGCTACTCACATATATTGGTGCAGCCATGAACAATGCAATGACGGTCACCCACGCAGCATCACGCCACACGAAACGATGGCGCTCGAACAGGTTTTGTGTGTATGCATACCAAGCCCATAGCGGAAGTGACAATACTATTGCTAATTGCATGTAGCCTTGTCCTGCAAGCAGCAGTGACCCAGCACAAATACTTACTACTAATGCACGGGTTCGTGATGGTGAATGGATATAACTGATCATGGAGATAATAAACAACCATGCTGCTGCAATAGAAAGCGGCAAACCTATGCTGCCAATCTCTAGCCGACACATCATGTGACCACCCAACATCACCGCAATAGCGTACCAGATGCGTGCGATTACATGCACTTTGAGTTCGTAGGCAAACCACCATCCTGCGAACATGATTAACAAATAGGACATGGCCACAGTCATAGAACTGCCGGTCACTGCACCCCAAATCATACTGTTTATAAACGATATGGGATGCACAAAAGAGCCAAACATTTCTGCAAAATTCGGATATCCTCCGATAATGTTCGACCACCATGCACATTCACCACATGTCATCAGGTAATCCCACGTGTAGAACGAATGCATGCTGCGCGCATATTCATTACCCATTGGCACAAGATATCCAGACCAACGCGAACCGAATAAGGCGTACCACAGTAAAAAAAGCCCACCCAACTCGATGAATAACCAGTTGCGTTGGATATGACGTGAACGTAGTGAATCTGTAAATGATTGATTCATCGATTGATCCATACTTAACCTGCAGCATGTCAAGAATAATGAATATTTTACTATACTTTTGTAATTGTCTTGGTAACGCATTCAACATACAGTGTGCGTGTAACGCAGCAGTTACATTCGCATATTGACGCGTTAAGCGCAATAGCTACCGATGCTACGATGATCATGACCGCTACGCAATCACTGCACTAATCACGTTAGACACACAACGTAACACACTCACCAACAACGAACGCATCGTAGCTTACGAAATCCGATACTTCTTCACTGGTACGATGCACCATCTACACATATGCTGAAGTGTAAACCACAACAATCACGTGCAGATGATCAGATATAGTATTGGGCGATTAGTCACGGGTTACGGCGAAGAAACGTTCGATGTACCTCTAAGCGCGACCGCATCACATAAACAGCTACACATTGATGCGTCTGCCATACATGCTCGCATGACTACGGAGCACGTATGGCATTGATCGCGGTGATAATCTCTTGATCGGACACAACACCATCCCACCGACGCACCACGACCCCTTCAGCATCAATAAGTAGGAGTACGGGATGCACACGCACTGCATACGCATGCGCGACACGTTGATCCTGTGGATCGGCGTAATCAAGTCGATACACGGTCAACGCATCTGCATAGCTTGTTTCAATCCCATTCACGATGGGGTGCATCTTCGCTCACGGCGCTCAGTTGTCGGTGTAGACAAACACCAAACCTGGACCGGTAAGTGGGGGAGGAGACGTGGCACACGCACCAATCACGAAGGCAGTCAAACATATACGCAAGAGTGTTCGACGATGCATCTTGTCATCTCCATAAGATACAAATGACCAGGGTTGCGCATCACACGCCCCCCTGGTCATCATCATCACATCAGAACTAGGACTGGTGCATGGCGCGCCAAACGCGCTCCGCACGCAACGGCAACTCGGTGACGCGGGCACCAACGGCTGCACGCACGGCGTTGGCCACAGCGGCTGCACCGGCGGTGATGGGTGGCTCACCAATACCACGGGCGCCGAATGGGCCGTGTGGAGCTGGATTGTTGACCATGACCACATCGATATCGGGCAATGCACCAAAATCGGGAATGCCGTAGTCCATGAAGCTGGCGGTAAGCAACTGACCGTACTCGTCGTAGATCATCGCCTCGTGCAAGGCCCAACCGAGCCCTTGCGCCACACCACCATGGATCTGGCCTTCGACCAAGGTTGGATTCAAGGCGAAGCCGACATCTTGCACGGCAAGGTACTTGAGCGGTGTCACGTGGCCGGTATCGGGGTCAACGTGGACCTTGACCAAGTGGGCCACAAAGCCCGGGGCGTTCTCTGATACGGCTGAGGTGCCTTCGCCGACGATTGGACCATTGCCACCAGCCTTGTTCTCGGCCAACTCGGCAATTGCACCTATCTCCATGGCTTTGTCGGGAAAGCCCTTGACGCTCACCACGCCGTCCTTGAGGACCAAGTCATTGGGGCTTGCCTCAAAGTGGTCTGCCGCCGTCTCAAACAACTTCTGCTTGACTGATCGGGCAGCCGCAGCTACAGCGCCTGAGACGCTATAGGTGGTCTGACTACCGCCACTCGGGCCCGCACGCGGACCGGTGCGTGTATCACCTTGGATGAGCTGGATGCGATCGGGGTGGATGTCGAGCACCTCGGCGGCGACCAACACCAGCGAGCTATTGACACCCGAGATATCAACTGATCCGACGTGAATGCGCACTGCGCCGTCGCTGTCGATGCGACAAATTGAGGCGGCCGGTGACATGCCACACGGCCAGCCACCGATGGCCAGCCCCCAACCAGTGTTGGGCTCGGTCGGCTTCTTCGTCCAGTACTCGTGGTTCTTGATGACCTCGAGACATTGCTTAGCACCGACGCTCGGCCATTTGTCGCCGTTCCCCATCAAACCGCCGTCTCCGACGACGTTTTGCAGACGGAACTCGAGTGGGTCGCGGCCGAGTGCCCGAGCCACTTCGTCGATGGTAGACTCCACGGCAAACGTGGCAGACGGCGAACCGGGGGCGCGGTAGGCACCACCCTGGGGCTTGTGCGTCAATACCTCGCGGGCGTGGATGCGCACGTTGTCACAGTTGTAGTAGCCGCCGAGCAAGATGCCGACGATACCACCTAAGGCGAATGGAAAGACACCGTTATCGAGGGTTGCTACCGCATCAATGGCGGTAATTGTGCCATCGTTCTTGGCGGCAATCGTCATGTCAATGATCATGGCGGGCGATGGCGTAGTGGTCAAAAAGTCTTCGCTCCGCGTCAAGACGACTTTGACGGGGCGCTTGACGGCCATGGCCACCGCAGCGGCCATCGGGTCGAGAATGCCGTACTTGGCGCCGAAACCGCCACCGACGACCATTGGTACCACGCGGACTTTGGATTTTGGCAACGACAGCAAGCGCGCGACTTCGTCGCGGACACCAAACTGCCCTTGGGTGCTGGTGTAGACCGTCACCTCGTTGCGCACGGGCGATGGCTCAGCCACGACTGCATGTGGCTCGAGGTAGGCCTGGTGCACGATCGGGGTGGTGTAGCGGCGCGTGATGACCACATCGGCACTAGCAATCGCTTTGTCGACGTCGCCACGTGAGAACTTGGTCTCTTCATGGAGGTTTGATGGCTCACGATGGCCCTCGTCAGCGCCCTTATCAACGGCTGCATGGGCAGCCGTGAGGTCCATGCCCTCTTTGGGCAACCCGTTGGGCCAAATCACCGGAGATGAAGGTTCGATGGCGCGCTCCATGTCGACGACAACCTCGAGTGGCTCGTAATCGACCACAACCGCATCAGCGCCGTCTTTGGCGGCTGCCTCGGTCTCGGCTACAACGACAACGACAGGGTGGCCACGGAACAATACGGTGTCGTGGGCCAAAATGGCACTTGAGCGTGAGTTGACTGGGCGATCCTTGCTTGGCAAATCAGCAGCGGTCAAGACCGCAACCACACCGGGAATGGCGAGAGCAGCCGTTTTGTCGATGCCGTTAATCTTGGCATGCGCATACGGGCTGAGCACTGGGCGGGCATGCAACATGCCGGGCAAATTGAGGTCACCCGTGTATTGGGCTGAACCGGTAAGCTTCTCCGGTCCATCGATGATTTTGTGACGTTTACCAAGGACCTTGAATTCGTTTGCGACTGACATGGGACTCCTCTGTGAACTAGACCACCGCGGGGGCTTCGTTGCCGGCTTCGGTAATCGCGCGACGGACATTAACAAACACAAGCAGCAATAAACCCACAATGAAGAAGGCCGCAATCATCAAGAGCGCTACGCGGTACGAACCGGTGAATTGGTAGGCCAATCCAAAGACCAGTGGACCAATCCAGCTCGTACCACGCTCACTGACTTCGTAGAGACTGTAGTACTCGGCTTCTTTGCCGCGAGGAATCATCTGTGCAAAGAGTGAACGACTCAGCGCTTGTGTGCCACCGAGCACCACGGCGATGCCCACCCCTAATGCTAAGAATTGTACTACACTTCCTTTGGCGATGAAGAACGTCACCACAGTCAGCGCCGTCCATATGACCAGGCTAATCATAATCGCTTGGCGGGCGCCGATACGCCCGGCCAAAGCACCAAAGCTCATAGCGCCGATCCAAGCCACAAATTGCACCAGCAGGATGGTGATGATGAGCGTGGTGCTCTCCATGCCCAATTCTTCGGTGCCGAATGTCGACGACATGGCGATAACCGTTTGGACGCCATCATTGTAGATGAGATACGCCGCCAAAAAGAGCAACGTTTGTGGATAATATTTGGCGTTGCGAATCGTCTCCATCAACTGCGAGAAGCCAGCATTAAAGACGGTCTGCCCAGCCTGCAACTCACGCGCTGCCACACCGGCACGTAATCTGCGCAAGGTAATCGGAATAAACGCCGCCATCCAGATTCCTGCCGAGGCCAAACAAATACGTACGGCTGTGCCACCGTCAATGCCAAACATGTCGTTCTGCGTGAAGATGACAAGATTAAGTACGAGCAACAAGCCACCACCAAGATACCCCATGGCAAAGCCACGTGACGAGACCATGTCGCGTTCTTCGGGCGTGGCAATCTCGGGCAAAAACGCATTATAGAAAACCATTGATGCGCCGAAACAGAGATTGGCGATGAGATACAGCACACCACCATACAGGTAGTTTTCGCCCTCAAGGAAGAACATCAAAATCACGGCCACCGTGGCCACATAGGCAAAAATCCCGAGCATACGGCGTTTGAGTGTGGTGTAGTCGGCAACTGCGCCGAGAATGGGCAAGAAGAAGACTTGGAGCAACACCGAGAGTGAGGTGACATACGCATAAAACGCCCCAGCTGCAATCGGAATACCTTCACCAAGTGGGTAAACGAAACAATTCATCGCCGCATCCACGGCATCCGGATTACACAGGGGATTACTTGCTGCGGCCGCCGCATTCGCGATGCTTGTCAAGTACGGTCCCAAAAAGACGGCCAACACCGTGGTTGAATAGGCGGACACAGCCCAGTCAAACATGTACCAGCCGCGTTGCTCACGATTACCCTTGAACATTTAACCCTCCTTTGGGCAAAATGCGGTACGAAACACGCTACGTGAATATGGTGAGGGGAACTATCTGAGTAAAGTATAACCCATCTGTGTCAAATCGTGACGAAATTCCAATGAAATCGACACCAGATTTGCCGGCCTCAGCAACCGCCCGTGCCAAATCAGGATCAATCGTCCCGTCAATAGCCACCTGATCGACTTCACCTTGCCCCACCACTACCAGCACCGCACGCCAGCCGGTCTGCGCCAACTCGGTTAACTCGCGTACATGCCGTGTGGCCCGGGTACTTGGCGCATCAGGCACAAGCGCCTGTGTGCCCACAAGTCGCCCCGCAGATTTGACCTCAAGCACAATCGGCGTAGGGCCGCCCTCCAGCACAAAATCAAAGCGACTTGCGCCGATTTGCACCTCACGGCGCACCGTTGTATACGGCAATAGCTGCGGGATGCGCTGCGCCGTCAGCACCTGATACATCAGACGATTGGGCAACAACGTGTCGAGCGCGGCCCAACTGCCATCGGTGCGTTGGGCGGCTACCGCTTGCCACTGCGTGACCTTTTTGGCGCCTGGGCGTGACACCAAACAGATGGTCACACCCGGAATCAACGTCTCGATTAGGCGGCCACGATCAGCGAGATGGGCCAACACAATCTCGCCACCGGCGAGTTGCACCTGCAACACAAAGCGATTCGGTCGGGCCACAAACGTACCAAACACCTGTGGCCCACCGCCGCCCAATTGCACATGTGCCATGACTAGCGGTCGCTCCACGTGGCGGGGCGCTTGTTGATGAATGCGTCGGTGCCTTCTTTGGCGTCAGGCGCAATCACCACGCGCGCAAATGTTTGCATCTCGTCGATCAAAGCATCGTCAAGTGACATATCAAGTCCCTGCCAAATCGTTCGTTTAATAGTAGCGACGACATGAGACGACATGCTCGCCATGCGCGTGGCCAGTGTCATCGTCGTCGATTGGAGCTGATCGGGAGCAACGACTTTGTCGACGAGCCCGAGACGCAGAGCGTCTTCGGCACTAACAGGATCGCCCGTCAATGCCATCAGCATAGCCGTACTCGCACCGGCACGGCGCGCCACGCGCACACTACCGCCCCAACCCGGCATCAATCCGAGGGTTATCTCGGGGAGGGCCAAGCGGGCAGTGGTCGAGGCAACACGTAGATCACACATCATGGCCAGTTCACAGCCACCACCATAGGCGACGCCGTTGACGGCGGCAATCACGGGGAATGGCAGTCTTCGAATCAAATTACCGATGTCGAGCATCGCGGCACCAAAGGCTGTTGCAGCAGCATGATCGGCGAGCGCGTTGATCTCTTTGATGTTGGCACCGGCCACGAAGGCCTTCTCGCCGTCGCCAGTAATTATCAAAGCGCGTACACGCGTCGTACCCGTCTGCCCACCGAGCATATCAAGATGGGTACGCAATTCGGCAACTGCAGCCATACTCATCGCATTAACAGGCGGGTTTTGGATGGTCAGCGTGTAGACACCAGTATCAGTCGATTGCATCTGCCAAAGGCCCATATCAACTCCTTTATGTCAATTCTTTCAGCAAAAACTTATGACGCACTCGGGTAAAAACCACCACCTGATTTCCGCCCGAGTTTACCCTCTGCCACCATTTGACGGAGCAACTGTGGCGGAGCCATATGCGGTTGGTTGAGCTCGGCCATCAAGACATCGCCGATGGCCACCGCAGTGTCGAGGCCAATCACGTCGAGGAGTGTCAGCGGCCCCATCGGATAGCCACAGCCGAGCTTCATGGCAGTATCAATGGCGTCACGGTCAGCCACACCTTGTTCGAGCAGTCGGACAGCATCGAACAGATAGGGGATGAGCAGGCGATTCACAATGAATCCGCTCACATCCTGTACATCCACGACGGTTTTGTTGAGTGACGTGCCGAGTGTATGTAGGGTAGAGCGGGTCTCTGCACTGGTAAGCGGCGTATACACCAGCTCGATAAGTTGCATCAGCGGTACGGGATTGAAGAAATGGAATCCGGCCACGCGATCGGGCCGAGTCGTGGCTTGGGCAAGTTGATGAATCGGAATGGACGAGGTATTTGACACCAAAATGGTATGTGGTGGGCACATAGTATCGAGTTGGGCAAAGAGTTCACGTTTGAGGTCACCATTCTCTGCAATGGCTTCGATGATGACGTCGCAATCGGCGAGGTCGGTGCGACTGATTGTGGGAGCAATGCGCATCCAGGCAGCCTCGGCTTCGTCGCCACTCAATGTGCCTTTTTTGACCATACGGGCGTAGCCGTCACGGACGCGGTCGAGGCCTTTTTGGAGCGGTGCTTCAGCCATTTCACAGACACGCACATGATATCCGGCCGCTGCCATGACTTGCACAATCCCTGCACCCATGAGACCACAACCAACGACACCAATCCGATGTAACACCATGGTTTGCTCCTCTGAAGAAGGCGATAGTCAACGCATGAATCCGCTTGTTCGACGATTTTACAAATTCGTGCTACTATTGCGGCGCATACGTTGCGACAGGTCTATCGTATTGATAGGGTTTGTCGTCAGCATAAGGGAAATAGCGCAATGACGCAAGGATATCGCACAGAAAAAGACTCACTGGGCGAGATGCAAGTACCAGCAAACGCCCTCTACGGTGCACAAACACAGCGTGCCGTGCTCAACTTCCCCATTAGCGGACAACGTCCATATCAGGCGTTTGTCTGGTCAATGGCGGCCATCAAACGGGCGGCAGCCGAGGTTAATCGTGACTTGGGTTTGCTCGATGGCACCGTGGCCGAGGCCATCATCAAGGCGGCCGATGAGGTTATGACCGGGCACCATAACGACCAGTTCGTGGTCGACCCATTCCAGGCAGGTGCGGGTACGAGCCACAACATGAACCTAAACGAGGTATTGGCCAATCGGGCCAACCTGATTCTGGGATTTGCGCTTGACGACAGCAAGAAACCGGTCAACCCCAACGACCACGTGAACATGGCGCAAAGTACCAACGACACCATCCCCACGGCGATTCGTCTCGGCGTGTTATGGCGCATCAACGACCTGTTGCGCGTCATCGACAACTTGGCCGATGCGCTTGACGCCAAGGCAGTCGAGTTCGCCGATGTGGTCAAATCAGGGCGCACGCACCTGCAAGATGCTGTTCCTGTGACGCTCGGCCAAGAGTTCGGAGCATATGCACTTGCAGTGCGCAACGACCGTGAGCGCATCGCCACGGCCGCACAGCGCTTACGCCGCTTGGGCATCGGTGGCACCGCCACCGGATCTGGGCTCAATGCCCACCCCGAGTACCATGCACGCATGGTGGTGACATTGAGTCGCTTGCTCGGTCAGGATTTGCGCTCGTCTGGCAATTTGTTCGAGTCGATGCAAAACATGGCGGACGCAGCGGACTTCTCGTCGTCGATTCGCACGTTGTGTGTGACGTTGACCCGCGTGTCAAACGACTTTCGCTTATTGGTGTCAGGGCCTGCAACCGGCCTTGATGAGATTCGCTTGCCCGCAGTACAACCAGGGTCGAGCATCATGCCTGGCAAGATCAACCCGGTGCTGGCCGAGATGATGAACATGGCCTGCTTCCACGTGCAGGGATGTGACCACACGGTCGCCTTGGCGGCACAAGCAGGTCAACTTGAGCTGAACGTGATGATGCCGATTATTGCGCACAATCTGAACGAGATGATGCACGTTATGATCGGTGCTATTGATGCGTTTACAACCAAATGTGTCATCGGCATCGAGGCCAATCGTGAAAAAGCTTCGGGATGGCTGGCAAAGAACGCCATTTTGGTGACGGCACTCAACCGTGAAATCGGGTATTTGAATGGTGCCGCTGTGGCCAAAGAGTCGATGGCTACCGGCAAGACCATCAAGGAAGTGGTCGTCGAAAAAGGATTGTTAAGCGCTGAACGCGTAGACGAACTCCTCGACGTCTTCGCCATGACCAAAGGTGGTATCATGGGATTTGGCGGTGGGGGTGGTTAAGCCGTATAATGTGGCTAATACGTGACAATACGCTGAGCGCCGAAGCTCGTCTTCACCCACAAGGTGTAAAACGACGTTTCGGCGTTTTTGACGTGTGGTGAGTGTCCACTGCATGTGGACTACCGATAGACTGATTTGTTTGTAAAGATGGAGGTTATCTGTGCGCGTAGGAATTTTGACCGGTGGCGGTGACGTCCCGGGTTTGAATCCAGCCATCAAGGCAGTTGTGAACCGCTGTGCTGAGGCCGGCATCGAAGTTATCGGCATCAAGCGCGGTTGGGGTGGCTTGCTGAACTACAATCTCGACGATCCCACTGGCAACGAAGAATGGGCGGCACCGTTGACTCCGATGCATGTGCGCACCATCGACCGATACGGCGGTACGACGTTGCACACCTCACGTACTAACCCGCAGCGCGTCTCCGAGAAGATGATGCCGGCATTTCTCAAAGGCAAGTTCGCCCACACCGGTCCCAAGAATACCGCCGATGCAACCGCACACGTCCTCAAGGTGCTCGAGCGCTTGGGCATCGACACCTTGGTTCCAATCGGTGGCGATGATACGTTGTCGTACGCCGTGCGTATGCATCAAGAGGGCGTGCGCGTCATTGCCATCCCCAAGACGATGGATAACGACGTGTTCGGCACCGACTACTGCTTGGGCTTCTCGACGGCTATCACCCGCAGCGTAGAGTTCATTAATGCGTTGCGCACGCCAACCGGATCTCACGAGCGCATTGCCGTCGTCGAGCTGTTCGGACGCAACTGTGGAGAGACCGCCTTGGTCGCCGGCTTCTTGGCCGACGCCGATCGTAGCGTCATCGCTGAGGTACCATTCGACGTCGAGCGCTTGGCCCACCAGTTGGTCGCCGACAAGCGTCGCAACCCATCAAACTACGCCATCATGGTTATGTCAGAGGGTGCGCACATGATCGATGGCCAGACCGTCGAATATGGTGAAGAAGACGCCTACGGCCACAAGAAGCTCGGTGGTATCGGTCAGATTACTGGCGACGCCATTAAGAAGATAACCGGTGAAGATATTGTCAACCAGACAATCGGGTATTTGATGCGATCGGGTGCACCCGATGCCATCGACCGCATGGCCGGCTTCTCATACGGCAACATGGCCGTTGACCAGTTGCTCAAAGGACATAGCGGTTTGATGGTCGCCATTCAGAATGGCGTCTACACAACCGTACCAGCTGACACCCCCTTACAAGGTGTCAAGCGCGTCGACATTGAACAGTTCTATGACCCAATGAACTACCGCGCCAAGGTTAAAGACTTCCTCGGCAAACCAATGTTCTGGTACTAACCAACATATCTCTATACGCCAACGAAGGGTGTGAGGCATGGCCTCGCACCCTTCATCGTTTCTCTTCACCTACTTGAGTCCCTAATCATCCTTGTTTCAGGGCGCATTCCACGATTGTCCACGTTTCTTTGCGACCCAATAATAGACGTGCGTGCTGTAGTTCACTTAGCTTTCAGAGCGAATTGGCTTTGATACCAGCGCCAAAACCGAAACAGTAAGCATTGTTATCGCGAGGAAAAAGTACGTTGGCGAAAGACCGAATGTTTCTACTCCTAATCCAACCATGAGCATTCCTATTGGCGGCGCGGCATAGAACACGGATGTTTGAGCGCTAAATACCATAGGGTGTTCATGCGCTGGAAAACGCATTTGAATCTTCGAATTCAAAAATGGACTGATCGGCCCCCATGACAATCCAAGGATGAGCGCAAACATAATCATCAGACCAAACTCCGGCAGAAAGGCCATTCCGAGCGTTGCCAAGGATGCCCCAATGAATGCAATTCTGATTATAACGTTACCGCTCATTCTATTGACGAGCCAGCCATAGGCAAACGAGCTTATTGTGGAACCGGCAGCCAGAGCTGAAATCACCATCCCCAGATCCAGCGGCTTTCGAATAGACTCATAATAGGCTGGCAAAATAATCGACTCTGTGGGCAGATAGATTGCAGCAAGCACCAAAACTGCTAGGAGAAGCGTGCGCAGAAATGAATCACTCCAAATCCTTCGGAATCCAAGCGTCAGTTCAGAGAAATTGCTCGCTTTCTCAGGTGATTCGGCATTAGAAATACGCAGATCAGAATCGCGCAAACATGCAGCTGAAAGCGCGGCAATAAGAAAAAACACACAGACAACCCAGAATGAGTTGGCGGCCCCAATAAGTGCAATACACCACGCACCTACGGCGGGGCCGACAATCCAACTTGTGCCAATCAACCCCTCGTGAATGCCATTGAGCCGCTGGATGTCGAACGTGGCTGTCTCGGAGATGGGTTGAATCATCGTCCTTCGAGCAGTGTACCCCAATGGGTCGAACATAGCTCCAAGCAACGCAAACACCACAATAGTAATTGCAGAGAGATTCCCTGTTAGCGCTAGCAGCGGAAACGCCAACACCGATACTGCAGACATGAGGTCGGCAAAAATACTCACTGCTTTGCTGCCGAATCGACGTATAAATATTCCACCGAATGGTGCAACGATTAGAGAGGGTATCGCCGACAGGGCCACGACGAGTCCTGCCAAAGCCGGCGAGCCTGACACCTCGAGTGTCAGCCAAGGAATCGTCATCATCACTACTGCATTAGACACTCCAGAAAAGAAGTTTGCGATTTGCATGTAGATAATGGGCGCTCTCGATTGACTACGTTCTTTCACGTGATTCACTCCTCATTGGCGTTGTTGCGTACTGATACAACGGCCACAATGGAAAAACAAGCAACACAAGATTTGGTGCCCACCAAAGAATGTCATAAAATCCAAGGACAACCCAGTATGCGAGCGCCATACCTCCTGCAACAAATGTCAACACTAACGAAATGATGAGGAAAACCGATGCATTAAGTTGCCTCGTGGTTTGTCCAATAATTCCCGTGAGCGCAGCCAAGATGTCGAGAGGTAAGAATGACCAATTCCAAGCCTGTACTTCTCTTTTTTCGTATCCTTCAAACATTATCTCTGGCGGCAGGGCTCGAAAAACTATCACACACCAATAGACAATGAATCCAATGTCTATTATCCAGACAACTGCTTTCTGAAGTTTAGTAAGTTGCATGTTTTATCTCACTTTTTCTTTCCAAGATACATTGGCATGCTGTCTAATCCCTTGATTGTTTTTCCTGGCCTCCACATGGGAGCACCTGCAAGTTGCCATGACTCGACATCCGGAAATCGCATCAGTAGTTCACGCCAGAGCGTCTCTGCTTCGAGACGCGCTAACTGTGCTCCGATACAATGATGAGCTCCAAAGCCGAATGCAACGTGTTTTCGCGCATTTTCTCTCCTTAATTGGAAAACATTAGGACTATCAAACAACGCAGGGTCTCGATTTGCACCTGCGAGAATTAAAATGATGGTCTGCCCCCGACGCACTCGTGTACCATCGAGAAGTTCTGTATCAGTGTCAACCGTTCTTGCAGTGTATTGAACTGGCGATACAAATCTCAACGCCTCCTCGACTAAATTCGGCACTAAATCATAATTCGTTGCAAGCTGCGTAAGCTGATCACGATTTTCAAGAAGAACCAAAGTTCCAACACTTAGTAGATTGACTGTCGTCTCAAAGCCTGCAATCAGCAGGAATGATGCGGTTGCGATTATCTCTCTATCGGTGAGCGTATCACCTTCGTTCTCGGCATTGGCAAGAACAGAGAGAAGATCTTCTTGTGGACATCGTTTTCGCTCAGTCAGCAGTTGAGCAATATACGTTGTGAGCTCGTCAGACGCTTGCTCCAGCTCTTGTTTCTCTTGGGTTGTTCTCGGTAAATCTAAACCGATGATTGCAAGAGTTCTCCCCAAACGTAACAACTTTTCTCGGTCAGCCATGGGCACACCCAAAATTTCACAAATCATTGCCAGTGGCAGTGGATTAGCCAACGATGTAACAAAGTCAATTTCGGAGTGACTCTCAATCTGATTGACCAGATCCTTGGCAATCATCTCGGCTGCAGACTTCCAATTCTGCATCATCCGAAACGTGAATGCTGGTTGGATAAGTTTCCTGATTCTCGAGTGCTCATCCCCATCCTTGGCAATGATGCTGTCAAGGAACGGGTCGGCTTTTTCGGAGTCGTCGATTACGCCTAAATACAGCTTTTCGAAGATATTATTCGCGTCTGGTCGTGTTCTCCAATTTGGCGACTTTAGCACGTCTCTGCACACATTGTAGTCGGCCGATATCAGAAGTCCTGTAATGCTCTTGTGCACCGGTTTTGCGCGAAGCGTCTCGGCAAATGTAACCAAATCTGCACTGCCTTCAAACCTTCCTAATGGATCACCACCCCATTCCAAAACCTTGATCATGGCGTTACTCGATGCGAAGTACAGTTTATTGCGAAATTCAGAGAACATGATGACTACTCTCCTTTGATATATACAACACTCGTTGTACAACAGTTGTTGCATTTTGTCATCATACAACAGCTGTTGTATACTTGTCAAACATACGATGTGGAGCAAAAAACTATGGGAATGCCTGAACAAGTAATCGAAGCCACGTTAAAAGTGATTGAAGAGGGTGGAATAAAAGACGTCACTGTGCGCAAAGTAGCTGAAGAAATTGGGCGTTCGACCACCGTAATTACGCACTACTTTCCCACCCGAGAGCACCTGTTAGAGGCTGCCCTCACAAAGTCTTTTGCACAAAGCCAAGCGCAAGCTATGCAATTCATACAGGACAGCGATGACAAATTATGGGCATTTATGAATTGGTCTGTCAGTGCGCAACATCGAAAAGTGTGGCTCCAACTCGTTGCAGCGTATCTTGCTGGTCTCGATCCACATGTTTCAAGACAGGTAGACGAGTTCGTTGACTGGTGGGATGAGCAGTTACTGAAACTCCTCGAGGGCAGAGTCGCACCCGGACGAACAAGTCAAGAACTTTGTGACATTATTGGCATAGTTGTAGAGGGCATTCTCTTGTCTTCAGGGAGAGAGATGGCTAGCGGACTAAATCCCGAGCAGATACTCAGGGCAACAATCTCACCACTGTTACGCATCTAGCGTAACCTGCATTTACCAGCGCTTGGCTGAGATAAGTAAGCCACATTTTTCAAGCCAAAGTGGTATGATAATGACGTTGTAATGCAGTTGAAGGACTTCATGGCTATGGCTGTACGGCGAATTTTGTCAATCGAAAACCCAGACGACCTCCCTATCCTGCGTCAGCAGTGTGCGCCGGTTAATATGAGTAAACGAGAACTTGAGCCGCTCATTGACGACATGTTTGACACTATGCATGCTGTAGATGGTGTCGGTCTCGCTGCACCACAAATCGGCATTAATCAACGCCTCGTGGTCATTCACATCCCTGCACGACATGAAAAGAAACGTGACGGCAGCGTAGTCGAAATCGAAGCCGAACAAAACTACGCCATGCTCGACCCGATAATCACGCACTGTAGCGAAACAACCGTGACTGGATCGGAGGGATGTCTCAGTCTGCCCGGCCGATATGCGCCGATCAAACGCGCCAGTTGGGTCACCTGTGAATACCGCGACATCAAGGGGCGCAATTTGCGCATCCGGCGCGCGACCGGGTTGCTGGCACGAGCAATCCAACACGAAATCGATCATCTCAACGGCGTGTTGTTCATCGATCATGTCACTGACCTATCAACCATTGAGGATATTCGCGATCAGAAGTAGTATGTGAATGGCGTTACGATACCGGGTTCGCCGGTTTTTACAGCAAAGAGGATTTATGACGACAGCGCAACTCCGTGTGGGTATTATCGGGGCCGGTATTGGCAAATCACATGCCGAGGGCTACGCCAAGCAATCACGTGTACAAATCAGCGCCATCGCTGGGCTAGACGATCGTGTCAAAACATTGGCCGGCACATACGGTGCCCGCACCTATGGTGACTATAGCGAGCTCTTAGCTCAACCCGACATCGATGCCGTCAGCGTGTGTGTGCCAAACGGTTTGCACCACGAGGTAACCATTGCCGCCCTCAAGGCCGGCAAGCACGTCTTGGTTGAGAAGCCACTTGCCCGCACGCCGGCCGAGGGCCAAGCAATGCTCGACGCCGCCAAAGCGGCCGGCAAGATTTTGATGATAAGCTTCAACCACCGCCAGCGCAGTGATGTGCAATACATCAAACAACAGATCGACAGTGGTCGTCTCGGTCGCATTTATTATGCAAAGTCATACTGGATGCGCCGCGCCGGTATCCCTGGTATCAATAGTTGGTTTGTCAACAAAAACATGGCCGGTGGCGGCCCACTGATTGACCTCGGCGTGCACATGCTCGATATCGCCATGTACTTGCTCAATGAACCCAAGCCGCTCGCCGTTTCGGCTGCGACCTTTGCCGAATTCGGCCCACGCGGTCAAAAGGGGAGCGCTGGGGTACGACAATCTGTTGAGGGCAGTTACGAAGTTGAGGACCTCGGCACGGCAATGATACGCCTTGAAGGCGGCGCCATGCTCCATCTCGAGGCCAGCTGGGCCACGCACGGTCCCAACGGCGATGACTTCGGGATTATTTTGTACGGCACCGAGGGCGGCGCTGAACTCAAAGTGGTCAACTACAACAACACCAACACGGTTCGTATTTTTTATGACGAAAAAGACGGAACACAGGTCGATCTCACACCGAAGATTATTCCTGGTGGTGGTCATGCTGACGTCATCAAAAACTTCGTTGCAGCGATCCTCGACAATGCGCCAGCAATCCCTTCAGCCGAAGATGGTTTGCGACGCACCCAAGTGATTGACGCATGTTATCGATCAAGTATTGATGGCTCAGAAATCCGCCTGTAACATGCCAAACGCCCTGCCTGGCAGTTACCAGGCAGGGCATCACGGATTCACATAGGTGAATGCCGATTGTAATACTTGACCGGCAAGTTGCGCACCAGCACCTGACCCTTCACCGCCACCCTCTAACATTACCACCACGGCAAACCGTGGGTTTTCGATTGGTGCAATGGCAACAAACCACGCATGCGTTGTCTCTGCACCATATTCAGCAGTGCCCGACTTTCCACCAACATTCGCAGGAACACCAACTTGAGCGCCACTTCCAAAACCATCGGTAATTGTAAAACGCATCGCTTCGCGGAGCGTACGCGCCGTACCAGCCGAAATAGCGCGTCGGATTGCTATCGGCCGTTGGCGATAGATTTCGTTACCGTTGGTGCGTGTCACGCGTTGAATAAGATAGGGTTGCATCATCACCCCATCATTAGCAATCAAGGCGGTCACCATAGCCATCTGCAACGGCGTAACGAGCAATTCACCCTGTCCATATGCAGTATCAGCAAGTGCAGCAGGGCGTAACAAATAATCTGGCTGCACATGTAAAATACTCGGTTCGGTTGGTAAATCTTCGAGCAGGATGGCTTCGTGCGTGCGGGTTGGCAACACAAAGCCCATGCGTTCAGCGCTTGCAATAAATCGTGTACTCCCCAATCGCAAACCATACTGGGCGAAGGCTGTGTTACACGAAAAAGCCAAGACGCTACGTAATGAAGCGGGGTCACCGGTACGGTCACGCAATTGCGCCACTGCATTTACAACTGGCGGAGCACCAACTTCACTCTCAAAACGTTCCGGACACGTTATTTCATCTGGTTTCGCTATAGCGGCATGTTCAAGCACGGCAGCAGCAGTCACCAACTTAAACGTTGAGCCTGGTGGATAGCGCCCCTGAATCGCACGATTCAACAACGGCTGATTCGACGCCGGATCGGTAAGACGTTGCCAGTTTTCGTTGATGCGCATTTGATCTGCAATACGATCCGCATTAAGGTCAATCGTCAGTTCGGTCGGACTAAAACTTGGACTGCTGGCCATTGCGAGCACTGCGCCAGTTTTCGGATCAAGGACCACGACTGATCCGATACGATTCGCAAGCAACTCAAACGATGCTTGTTGCAAGCGCGCATCAATGGTCAACTCCAAATTATCTCCCTGCACTAATTCATTATTTAGATTTCGGAAAAATCGCCCAAGTGCATTTCGATTACCGGTCAGATAATCCTCATACGTTGCCTCGAGCCCTGCCACACCATATCGCGGCGTCACAAAGCCCAGCAACGGAGTGAACGCCCGCGGGTTGTTCAGGGGATAATGGCGTGCTGTTCGGCCATCTTCTGCCATCACCGTATCGGCAAGCACGAGACCAGATCGGTCGACTATTTGACCTCGATTCACGCGTGCGTTGGCCATTACATGACGAATGTTGCTGTAGGCCTCGCCAGTACTAGGCATAAACACGACTTTGTCAGATAAGTATTTGGACCATATCACTTGTTGCCGTAGGAGTTGCAACGAGAGTAACCCGAAGCCGATAATCAGCACAACGGTGAGTGACTGCAATGAACGCTGTGTACGGTCCACTTTGAGAAACAAGGGAATCTGTTGAAACGCCCATATCGTTGCGGGAATGACACTGACCCACAAGCATAACAACCAGACCCACTCCTCTTCAGGGGGGCGTGTCATGCCAAAGACGAGTGGCACGATGATGCTCCACAACAAGACGCGTTTCATCACTGATTCGATGAACTGCGTGAACTGTTGACGCAACACGGGGAGTTTAACTACCTCAGGATCTGACTCTTTCATCGTAAGCTCACATCAACGTGTTGAAGCGGTATGACTATCCGCACCGATACACCAGATGTTTGATTGTTGAAAACCTCAAGCCGTCCATCATGTTCACTCGCCTGATACATCAACGCCTGTAGCGAATGCATTCCCGCGCGCTGAATTCCCATCTCACTCAGCCCCACACCGTCGTCTTGTACGACGCATGTCAACGTCCGTTGATCAAATCGCACCATGAGTGTGACACTATTCGCTTGTGCATGTTGTTCAACATTCAATAATGCTTCAATGATGATTCGACGCAATAACGCAAGTGGAAACGTACAAACCGGAGTTGGGCGGCCAAGTACAACAACACGTGTTGCAATTAATGCATGTCGCTCAAACAAGTCCGCCAAGTCATTGACGAGGTGTACGGCATCATCGTTGATCTGCATTGGGGTGTACAGTGCAACACGTAATTCTTCGACACGCGACGTGGTCGCCGTCTGAGTCAACGTATTTGGATTTGACGGAATGCCACGAAGCCAACGTTCGGGAGCTTGTCGAAGGGTATCACGTGAGTTTTGCAACACAACTTGCGTGAGGGTACGCACATGCTGCGTATACGAGGTCACGTTGAGCCGTTGAATCACCCATGGTAACATCATGCCAAAGAGCGCAGGTACCACGCCTATGACAAGCCATCGGGCCCAAAGGTGTGGTATTTCGATGACAAATGAACCGCCACTCGTCAAAATCAGCACAGCGCAAAGACCAGAAAAGAGCAACCCGGTCATTACCGCTCCACGCCAACCACTTACCACAGCAGGGAGCACCAAACAAGTCAGTACAAACGGAATGAATGGACTATTCCAAGGATCACTCCACACAACCACTACTGCTCCGATGAGTGCATCGATACTCAGTACAAGTGGCTGACGCACAGCGAGACGCGTGAGTGGCTGCACGACCAAACTCAGACACGTCGTTACGCCAACAAGAATCAGCCACACGACCCACATGTCGGTAGTGCGTTGCTGCCAGACCAGTAATCCAGCAGTCAACGCCAAACCGAACCAGCGAGCAATCACGATGAGCGAGTGATTCGAGAGCGCCTGTTGCATGAATGAGCATCCCTCACGTGTTTATTCAGGCTTCAACGCTTCATAGGTATACGTATTACTAGAACTGTACAGCAACCAACCAGCCTGCGTATTTGCATCTTCAACCGCACGGATTTGCGCACGCACTTCATCAGGTCCGTATTCCACAATTTGGTCTTTGGGCACCCAAATCAGCGTAAAATCCTGCAACCAGGGGCGTAACCGTGCACGCTTACCTTCAAGTTGCTTTTGCCCCATCTCCATGATGCGCAAAATGACTTCATACGGGTACTTGGCAGGATTAGCATAGCCCAAATACCCAGCACCATAGTGCGATGGATAGACCATTGGACTGACGTAGTCTGTGTAATCCGACATCGTCGGAATACTCTGGCCAATAATATCAATTGGGCCTTCGGTAGTAAATCCAAAGATATCAACCGAGAGAAATGCTCCTGCCGCATGGATGGCTGGCTGCGATTTCTCCAATACCTTGGTTATCGTTGCATAGCGTACTTCTGGCGTGACTGGATCCTGCGAGAGCAATAATCGCTCGCCGTCTTTGAGACCAAATTCAAGCGATGGGAAACGAATGTAGTCGTAATTTATCTCATCAAAGCCATACAACGCCGCCTCTTGTGATAATGCGATGTTGTAATCCCATACATTCTCGTTGAACGGATCCATCCATGCATATTTAATCGTGGACGTTGGGTATTCATAAAAAATACCACCCGTGTTTCGATCTTTCGCTGCCCATTCAGGCTTTGCTTCGGCCAACACATTATCATGGCTAAAGATGTGAACGCGCGCAATGGTGTAGATGTTGCGACGCTTTGCCTCGGCCAGAATGGCTTTGATGTCGTAGTACGGATACGACGTCCCAAGCTCTTTGACAATCGGAACTTGCGAATCGTAGTAGACGAGACCAAGGTCATCGCGCAAATCAGACTTCAAGTCAATGACGATTGCATTTAATTCTGTTCGATCAATTTGGTCGAAAAACTTCATTAACAGATTAGTATTTGAAGCAACTGCTGACGTTATGTATACTGCTTTGGCCACAAACGGCTCAAGCTTCATTGTCTCTGGGATTTTACCTGCTTCGATGGGTACAACCAGCTTCCGGTATCCGGGCGCTAATATTTGCAAAAAGCCACGCTCGGGCACACCCTTTAGCACAAACTCGCCGTTCGTGTTGTCAATACGTACTTGCGCAATCGCGAGTTTGTCAAGTGACTCAGTCGCCACGATTGTTGCATGCTGTATCGGTGCGTCATCTGCCGCACTTAATAGGACACCTCGAATCTCGTCAGGGCGTAACACGGCGTCAACCTTGGAGGTTTTAGAGGCATCAACCCGGACCTCAGTGTATCCGTCAAGGGTGAAGACGATTTCACCGCGATTCACCAGATCGCGGATTGTGTACGAACCTTGTGCGTCTGTCGTCGTACTCACATCACCTATACGGACTGCAACATTGGTCAACGGTGCGCCACTATATTGATCAGTCACGACTCCTTGCAAAGTGCCATTCGCCATTGAAATATCAAGAGTGGTTGTTTTGCTGACATCTTGAGTAAAAGACACATAGTCAGGATACGACGCTTGGACAGTAAAACTCTCAGGAACTTCGAGCAGTTGGTATACACCATCAGCCGCCGTCGTCATCGAAATCGTGTCACTTACTTGGATTTGGACACCAGCAAGTGGTTGATTAGTCCATGCATCGACCACGCGTCCGCGGATGACGTTCGGCCGCAACGTCACATCAAGTACCGCATCAGCCGCAGTTACCGGATAATCCCATTCCCGTTCGCTCAAATAGATTCGCTGTAACTCATAATCGCTCATTGAGACTTCAACGAGTGCATTCGTATGCCAACGCTGAAGTGTATAACGACCTTCTTCGTCGGTCATCGCCTTCTGCGACCCAACGCGTACCACTGCTGAAGCAATAGGTTGATTCGTGTATGCATCGATGACGGTACCCACTAACGGCACCGTGGGAGAACTACACCCAACCAGAAGTACAGCAAAAACGACGAAAAAAAGGTGTCGTAAACGTAGATATGTAACGATACGGAGCACAGCGTATTCCTTCTAGATTGAGACAGATTGGTTTAAAGCATGCTATGATAGTGCACACATCGCACATCCCTGCTTCGTCACATTATGACATAGAATTTGACCTGTCGTGATAATCAGACGCGAATAAATGCGTACCGGTTGTCTATTTCAGCAAATTATCAGGGAACCGTGTTTACAACTGCGCGACTGGAATAGCAAGGAGGACAGCGCATGAGCACTGACCGTTCATTACTCGGGAACCGATCGTACTGGCAAGAGACACACGATTTACATGTCCCTCATACCCCACTACCAGCTCGTGCACAGTACGTCGTCGTAGGCGGTGGCATCGTTGGGTCTGCAACTGCGTATTTTTTAGCCAAGGGTGGACACAACGTCGTATTAATTGAACGTGTCCACCCAGCGCATGGCGCAACTGGTCGCAATGGTGGATTTATTGGCGTTGGACCTGCTGAAGGGTACGCTGGCGCGATTGCGCGCCTTGGCAAAGCGCGTGCACAACAAATTCACGAGCTGACCGTGCAGAATGCTCGTATTGCACGACAAGTCATCCGCGAAGAGGGTTTTGACTGCCACTTCCGTGAACCTGGTACGCTCAATCTGTCTATCTCGGCCCAAGATCACAGCGATGCTATTAAAAACGTTGCCGCGCTGCATGCGGACGGGTACAACGCACAACTTTTGGACCGTGCCCAAGTACAAGCGATGGTACATACACCACTCGGAGAAGAAGTAGTAGGTGCGTCGTACTATCCCGGCAATGCGTTGATTCACTCGGGGCGACTT
The DNA here is from genome assembly GCA_964482795.1 of uncultured Klebsiella sp. GTDB lineage: Bacteria > Chloroflexota > Chloroflexia > Chloroflexales > Roseiflexaceae > UBA965. Next base: position 18,148 of record CAYZZI010000028.1, on the reverse strand, counting down.
GTCCGTGGAGTCGTTGAAGCTGCCATTCGCCACGGTGCAAATCTTTCTATTGCAACAGTGGACCACATCAAGCAGGTAAACGGCCATCCAGTGGTTGTGACCGACAAGGGCGAAATCGCGGCCGAGTCAGTGGTACTCGGATTGAATGCATGGAGTCGACAACTCGCACCAGCGCTAAACGGCGTCATTACCCCTGTCCGAGGTCAGATCCTCAACACGGCACCAATTGCACCTGTCTTCACCAACGGCATGGGCACCGACATCACCCCGACAGGCGAATACTGGCAACAAACCCTTGATGGTTCGATTGTCCTCGGTGGATGTCGTGCAGTTGCCCAAAACAAAGACGTTGACCTGTACGATATTGGTATCACCGATGACGTACAAAACGCGCTTGACGCTGTGTTACCTCGCCTCTTCCCTAAGCTGGCAGGCACGCCGATTACTCGACGCTGGGCAGGCCTGATGGGTTTCACTCCTGACTATGTCCCCGTGCTTGACGCGATGCCTGACCAACCAAACGTATGGGCGGGAGGGGGCTTCTGTGGATCCGGAATGCCATTTGGATTCATCTTTGGCAAGTACTTGGCACAAGCAGCCGTTAGTCACATAACCCCGCCCGAAGTTGCTCCATTAGCGCTCTCACGACCAACACTGGCCAAATAAATCGGCATTGATGACGGACGAGCCAGCACGCAAATGCGTGCTGGCTCGTGTGCAGAAAAACAATAACGCTCCTATGCGTTTCTTGTCGTTCGCTATGTGCGTGAGTGACCGAGTCGATACACACGCTTCGCAGTATCACGCCAAAAGCGTGCTTGACCAGCTTGCGACAATTGACTGACGAACGAATCGACCGTCTCGACCCACGCCAGGTATGTAGTTGACATTAGCGATACTGGCCAGTCACCACCGAACATAATCCGCTCATCACCAAATACGTCGATCACATGGTCCGCATATGGCACAAGATCATCATGACGCCACGCACGGTGATCAGCTTCTGTGGTCATACCACTTATCTTGCAGACCACATTTGGTAATTGTGCAAGTTCACGCATATGCGTGCGCCACGGTTCCAACGTACCAGACTTAATATCTGGTTTTGCGACATGATCAAGAACAAATTGCACGTCAGGCACTTGTCGAACTAATTCGATTACCGCAGGCAGTTGTGGATGAAAAATACAAATATCAAAGCTCAATCCAAAGTCCGCTAGCGCACGCACGCCGGCCACAACCTCTGGTCGTGAGGCAAAATTTACGTCACTTTCACCTTGGAAGAGACGCCGCACTCCTTTGATTTGCGGACCAATATCCACTAACGCTTGATAATAGGCACGTGCTAATCCGCCGAACTCAACTGGCGCCGCAGCAACGATTCCTGCAAGAGTAGGCCAGGTTGACGCAAGTCGCTGGACGCGTTGTGCTTCAATTATGGCATATTGCGGTTCAACTGCCACTTCGACATACACGATTGAGTCAAGCGCAACACCAGACGCATGTGCAGTCAATTCGTCAACCATGTAACGCTTGTTCAGCACCGCATTACCGTCCAACCACGACATTCGAACCTCATTGGGGTCCCACAAATGAACATGTGTGTCAACTATTGGCACAATGGGCATATCAACCTCGCTTATCATGGTAGGTACTATTGTTGAGTGTACAAATCTTACGGTTGGAGAGCAGACATGTCAAACACACCCCGCATTCTATGGATTGGCATGGGCGCCATGGGAGTACCAATGGCCCAACGCATAGCAGACGCCGGCTATACAATCACCCGTTGGAATCGGTCTCCGACGCCAGACCAGCACATCGTCAACGGATTTATGCAACTCCACACACTTGTTACCACAACCGATGTCATTATATTGATGGTCACTGATGCCACGGCCGTGGCTACCGTACTATCGCACATTCATGATCACCTACGCCCCGGCCAACTTATCATTGACTGCAGTAGCGCAGATCCGGCAAAATCCGCAAGTCACGCGATGATTTTTGCACAGCTTGGCGTAGATTGGGTGGATGCACCTGTCTCAGGTGGACCAGAGGGAGCACGCGCTGGCACGCTCGCCATAATGGCGGGTGGATCAGATAGTGCAGTGACCCGTGCAATGCCAATTTTAGCATGCTGCGGTCGTGTCACCCATGTAGGCGGCGCAGGTGCAGGTCATACCTGCAAAATTATTAACCAGGTCATTGTAGGTCTCACTCTTGAAACAATAGCCGAAGCGCTGACACTCGCTGAACGTCAGGGACTTGACATTGCGGCCGTTCAAACGGCACTGACCGGAGGTTTTGCTGACTCCAAACTGCTACAGATTCATGGGACTCGAATGCGCTCTCGACACTATGTGCCGGGAGGTAAAGTATCATTACAACTCAAGGATTTGCGTATGGCACACGTTTTAGCAGAGGAGAAGCAACTCACACTGCCGTTCCTTGAGACAGCCATTCAACGCTACGCTGAAGTAATCGACGCCGGGCACGCCGACGCCGATCACTCTGTCATCCATTGGTTGCTGAATCGTGATTAAATGAACCTACGGCTTCCGCGCATGGATATTCGCACTACCAAATCGTCCAACTAGTTCACGCACTGTTGCAGCATCAAGGTTCGCCAGTGTCGCAGGCATTTGACCATATAAATCACCAACCGTGTAGTGTGATTGCATGTCTACTCGCACATCAACGAACCCAACGTGTGACAATAACCGCACGAGCTCCGTGGTAGTGAGGGCACCAGCGACGCATCCAGCCCAACTCAATCCTGCACGAATTTCGTCTTCAGAAACAGGCAAATCGTTCAATACACCATCTATGACCACATCAGAAATGGCCAAACGCCCGCCCGTCTTCAACACGCGAAAAGCCTCTGCAAATGCTGCCGTCTTGTCAGGAGTCAAATTCATCACACAATTCGAAATAATCACATCAACATGCTGCGAATCGATTGGCAACTGCTCTATCATGCCATGTCTGAACGCGACGTTCTGCGCACCGATGAGTTCCGCATTTCGGCGTGCTAACGCGATCATCTCTTCGGTCATGTCAACGCCATACACAAAGCCCGTAGCTCCAACCTTCTGCGCCGCCAGAAACACATCAATGCCACCACCCGACCCCAAATCAAGTACTACCTCACCGGGCGTCAGCGCTGCAATTGCTTGCGGATTACCACATCCACGACTCGCTTGGACGGCATCCAATGGTATTCCCTGCAACGCACCAGCATCGTACAACGTACTTCCACAACAATCACTGATGGAGCAGCAAGACTCTTGATTCAGCGCTACCTGCCGATACGTCTCTTTGACCGATAAATGGATTGGCTCAAACTGTTGATTACTCATCGGTATTCACTCCTTATATTGAAATTTATCGATATAATACACCAAAAAAATCAGGCTTTCACGATAACCTGTGATAGTCTGCGCACCACCTCAATAAAGGTCGACTGATTCACTTTATAAAACACCCACGTGCCTGACTGCGACGTTTCGACCAAACCAGCCTCCCTGAGTAGGCGTAAATGATGTGAAATGGTGGGCTGGGACAATGCAAATGCTGGCTCGATGTCACACACGCAAATACCATTGTCACACGAGGCAATCAACTCAAACATGCGCAGTCGGACTGGATGTGCCAACGCCTTGAGTGGGACCACCAAGTCAGCATCTCCAGCATTCAACGATGAATTAATCTCACCTGTACAGCACATATCCGTCGACATCACATCCCCATCTAACACTCTATAATGACATCATCGTGTAAATCGGAGCCACATCGTATCCGCGAACACTGGGTTAGCGCCATATAATGCTACTCCCACTATACCACCATCACGATTGACATGTGTTATTGAACGGCGCAGGTGCAGGGCATCTACGCTCCATTGATAAAGGCTAGTTCGATTAAGACGCTGACGACGATCAAATCCAATCACAGCTAGATTATCTGCCTGCCGGTCAAGTTTGGCGGCGGGAACAAGTACGACAGGCTGATATTGTGTGACGATGCCGGATGATTCGTCTACGGATAACACAGCCAGGCCATCACCTTCCGCCACAAAAATGAGATGCAACCGCACGAGCCCTTGAAGGACTGATAGCTCAGCAACATCAAGAACAGGTAATGGTCGTTCAATCATTGGATTAACGCGATATGATTGCGCGGTGAGTTGCACAGTCTGAACAAACCCCTTCGTCAATCGTGCGTGTGGGATAAAACCACCGACAATTACCAGAGCATCTGCATCATCGAGTGCCGCTAACGCGTGAGGAACACCACTCAACGCATATGTCTGCACCAATGACGTGTTGACACTACTCGATGATGTATCAATGACGATCAGACGACCCTCAGGCAACGCACTCGGCGCAACTAACACTGATAATCCGACAAACAACCGCGAGTCAGTCGCATACAACGCGGTCACTTGCGCACCATCGCTGAGCGGCAAAAGCAGAGTATGTACGAGTTGTGCGGATGTTTGATGAACATCGTATGTTTGCACATACATGCTATCCCAATTTAGCCGACCAGCCACCACAAACCGATTGCGCACGTTCGCCATCGGTGATACGACCGTTGCATCGATGCCGGGCAACGTAAGCGTCATTTCAGTACGCTGACTCTGCGCGTTTACGACGACCAATTCAGGTGGCAGCGACTTTGCAACGTCACCACCAAACAGCATCAGTGTGGAATCAGAAAGTGGATGCCGAACCAATGCACGATACTTTTTGGGGAGCGGAAGATTCTGCGTGTACATTGGGATCATCGTTGGAGTGAACGAAGGCATTAGCGTTGCCGTCCGAGTGGGAGTCGTCGTGATTGTTGCGCTCTGTGTACGACGAGGTCGTGCGGTTGCCGTGAATGTAGGTAACCCAACTGTTTTGACATAGGTTGCAGTTTGTGCAACCGCAAGTGCGCGTACTGTGGCCCGTTGGACTGCGAGGCTCGTCTGCGTCATTGCAGCCGTACGTGTTGCCCCCAATCGCAACTCAGCTTGACGCGTACTTTGCTTGGCGCGCACCAATGTGCGGGTGATTGCCAATGGGGTACGTGTGCGTGTCACAGATGGTTGCAAACTTGGTGTCACCGAAGGTCCACCATTTGCAACCACCTGTGTGGCAGTCAAATTATGGGCATGCACCACCTGTGTGGCAGTTTGTGCCACAGCATCGCGCCGGCGTTGCGTACGTGTTGCCATGGCAATCGGCGTTCTGGCACGTATATGTGAAGTAGGTGACGGCCATAAAGTAGCCGTCGCCGTCCGCGTCAACAATGACTGCACGGTCGCTTGTCCCTGTGCCGTCTGGGTAACTGCTACGACGGGGAATTGCGGCACACTCCTCCCACTCAAACCAATGTTATACACGGCATTATTCACGGTGAGACGCAATGTTGCGTGCACCACATCACCAGACACCGTTCGCGGAGCAAACAATACATCAAAACTGCAACTGGGCGTAAGGTCATCCACATAACCATCACAATTCATTGGTTTTATGGCAAAATGTGCATCACTCAATGACCACGTAATCGATGCAGGTGTTTGGTTGTACGACAACATCAATCGACGACGCTGTGATTTACCTACCTGGACATCACCAAAGTCAATCGCCCAGGTATTTACGTGCACAGGAGTTCGCCTACGCATGAGTGCCAGTGCGTCACTCACATTCAAACGTGGTACAACCAGCGAAGCGTCATACCCTTCACGCTGTTCACGAATCGGAGCCCCGGTCGTACGCAACATTTGCACTACCTGTGACACGCTAGCACGTGCGTACACTGACTTCATCAACGCCCATGTGCCTGCCACGAGTGGTGCAGCCATTGATGTACCAGAGTACTCAGCAAACGTTGTGCCACCAGCTGTTGCAATGCTCGAAAGGATTGATTCACCAGGTGCATACAGATCGAGCAAACGATCGCCAACGCGATTTGGCAGATTAGCATCTGCCACCGGTACGTTGGTGAATGGCGATGGGCGATCCTGTAGCTCGACACTCGGCCGTGGTGAACTCACCGAACCAACACTGATCGCTGAAGAAACACATGCCGGAAAAGCAACGCCGTTCTTTGATGCGCCATTTCCAGCAGAAATGACCGTTGCAACTCCCATGTTTCGTAATTGGTCGATGTACCACTTGAATGGATTACCAGAAACCCCACCATCGGTGTCACACGGTTCAGCGTAGTTCCCATTCCCCAAACTCATATTGACCGCAGCCAGAGTACCCCATAGCGTCGGATCATAAGCAGTTGCAACCCAATCTAAGGCACGAATAAGATCGTGTTCGTATGCAAGTACACAATCGTTTGCAACACTAGTACCACACATGGCGGCATCGTGCGTCGCACGAAAACGCGAAAAGACTTGCACGGCAATGATATTTGCATCCGGCGCTACACCACGAACAATTTCGCCCTGATGCATAACCGGTCGTCCTGCCACAATACCTGCCACGTGCGTGCCATGATGACACGCGTCAATACTCAGAGGACACGGAGGTGCACTCCCCGGACCAACCTGTTGTGACTGCCCACCCACGCACAAACTTGTGCTCCCATACGTAGGATTTGTTGTCGAAAAACACGCTTCTTGGATGACCTTGCCCCGTAATGCGCTGTGTGATCGCAAGACCCCAGTATCAAGTATGACCACACTGGTACCTGCTCCAGTCACCCCTGCGGGTAGGAGTGCACGTGCCCCTATCTGCTCCAAGTGTTCGCCATGCGCAAGTGCTAATACCCCACTCACGCGTACACTCGCTACACGCGGATCGAGTTGCAACTGCTGAATTGCTTGCACGGTCACGGGCATCACGATGATCGGCATTGTTTGCATTCGCCAAACCGATTCAGCATCTTCGGCTCTGTCCCGCAAAAAATCATCTTGAATCGCACGAATGTGCAGTTGGCGCTGCGTCATGTCTCGTGGCGACACAGAGGCGTCTGGAACTTCGCTTTGGCGCAACGTTATAATTACCATTTGCAATGGTTCGTCTTTGTTGGCGATTGGCGTGTATGTCGGTGTTGATTCGTAGGTTTCTTTGGAGGTTTCCAATGTTGGCGTTTGTGAAAGCGACGGTTCGGCAGGATTTTGCACATCTAATGGCGGTTGTTCGGCACTGTAGAGTACATGCGTGCTCAAACCACAAATGCCAACTAGTATACAAATCGTCAACAAGCGTCGGATTGACACGTTGATGCTCCAAATGACAACACATTACGTACTAGTAATCCTAGTAATTCATTTTATCATCTGGGTGTTTTTACATTCTAACAATACGATTACAAGGAGGGTCAGGCCTGACACAACGTTAATCTGACCCTCCTTGCAACCCATGACATTCGATTATTCGCGCCAAATCACCCCAGTCATACAATGCACCGCACCGCCACCCTTGGCAAGTTCCGAAATATCAACTTCATGACACTCAATGTCGTGTGATTCAAACAAGGCGCGCAAGGAGGGATTCCCTGCAGGCATGACAACCACATTTGGTGCAACAGGGACCATGTTTATCGAACGCGAATAATGATCAACTCCTGGTGCATCCATTGCATTGATGATGGTAAACCCCATGTGCTTGAGCAATTCATATGCCGCATGAGGCACATTATTGGGGACCATCACCGCAGTACGCGGGCCAACGATATTTACTCCACCATCAATGTGACCGCACCCCCACGGCATATTCACGATATGCGGTTCAAATCCCATTCGTTTAAGCTCAGTTGCAACTTGATCTGCGCCTGCTGGGTTAGTTCGTAAGCCGGTGGCGACCATGACCACTCCATCGCGTACATAGACAATATCAGCACCTTCAAAGACACCATCTCCATGCACGCCATGTACAATAGGAATCCCGGCTTCGAGCAAGCGTCGCGCTGACGTCCACTCTTCACCGGCGCGAGCTGCTGAGGCCATGCGCGCAATAATGGCACCACGTGGAGTCATAAAGAAGTGATCACGACAAAAGTAGATGTTCGGCGTTGCTCGATCACCTGGCGTCAATTCAAGCACATCAACTCCGAATGAACGATAGGTTGCCGTCAACGCATCATGTTGTTCGCGCGCGCGATTCGGCTCTACGATGCCGTCCCACAACACAGCACCAGCATCGGTTATTCCATTTATCTCCGGCCCAGGTCGATGCATGACGACACGGCGTAACCGGCCATACTCCGTCGTAACACCTAGTTGAGCGATTGCATCGTTATCACGGGCACGCCACTGTGTGCCACCGTGAGCCGCCGTCAAAAATTCGTGTGACATAGTGACCTCATCAGGATGCTTCATACGAAATCTCATATCATCCTATCATGGATTCTCGCCAATTCTGAAATGATTGCGCACAACAAATGACGAGCGACTATGGTAGGATGATGTCGTTCACCAATCAGGGAGGTTTATCATGACTAACCGTGCCCAGTTAATTCTGGCATTGCGAACGTACCCACAACGCCTCGAACTAGCACTCGCAGAAATTCCTCGTGTCGCACTCACCGCCACACCCTTGGCAAACGAGTGGAGCGTCGCCCAAAACGTACATCATCTCGCCGATTCACACCTTAATGCGTTCATTCGCTGCAAACTGATTGCAACAGAGCATGAACCACCTCTAAAACCATACGATCAAGATGCCTGGGCTGCGCACCCTGATGCCAAGAGTGCGGATCTTTCTGCGTCGTTGGCCATCTTACGCGGACTTCATGTGCGTTGGGCAGACTTTTTTGCTGAACTCAACGATACCGATTATGCACGAATTGGGCATCACCCCGAGGCGGGTATTATGTCACTGGATCGACTTCTCCGCGGATACACACAGCACGGCAACGACCACCTCGACCAAATCGCACGCACCATGGCAGCGTATTATTCACAAAAAGGAGCATAAACCATGTCAGACTACGGCTTACGCGGGAAGCGCGTATTGGTAACAGGTGGCGCATCGGGAATTGGACGAGGCATTGTAGAGGCGTATGCCGAACATGGTGCCGATGTAGTACTCACGTATCTTTCAAGTGCGGATGGCGCGAATGAAACGGTGGCATACGCACACGCACAAGGCGTCAAGGCACATGCACTACAAGCAGACTTAACAGACGAGAGCGCAGTCAATCATGTAGTTGCAGAAACGCATCGCCTCCTCGGTGGCATTGATATACTCGTAACCAATACTGGTGGTATTTTGGGACGTAAACCGACACTCGAAATTACCCGTGAAACGTGGGATAAAGCATTTGCGTTGAACGTGACGAGTACGTTCTTGTGTTGCAAAGCGGTTATTCCTGGCATGATGGCCCAAGGTAGTGGCAATATTGTGCTGATGAGTTCACAAGCAGCGTTTGATGGTGGCGGTGTTGGTTCGTCGTACTACGCAGCCACAAAAGGCGCTATCCTGACCTACAACCGAGGATTGGCCAAAGAATTAGCACCACACAACATCCGCGTCAATTGTGTGGCACCCGGTTTAATTGACACACGCTTCCACGACATTCATACCCCGCCCGAGATGCGCGCCGCCGTACGCGGGCGCATTCCGCTTGGACGCGAGGGCACCCCCCGTGATGTTGCCGGCGCAGTCATTTACTTGACTTCAGAGTTAGGAGCGTACTTGACAGGTGAAACCATCATCATCAATGGCGGCCAATCAATGTATTAGTTCTCTGATGTACGGCGCAACTGCGTATGGCGGTTGCGCCACGCATAGACTGCAACGAGAAGTGCCGTGGCAATAATCATTATCGCGACACATTGCAAAATAAACTCAGGTGCAATGCGGTCGGTGACTAACACTGCCACGAGTGGCCCGGCCAGACCACCAAGTGACACGGTCATCTCCTTGAGCGCGGCGACTTGTCCGCGTTGATCAGGCTTCGTTATGTCGATATAAGCAGCACCAAGTGCGGGTATCACAAGCCCCGCACCGAGCCCGGTAATCACGGACGCCACAATCATATATGCATACTCCGGCGTGTAGGCAACGCCGATGTACCATGCTGCATGAATGAAAAACCCAATTGCGATCATGACAAATCGACCATACCGATCACTCAGACTGCCAGCGCCTATTTCACCGAGCGCAGTTGCCGCTCCGTACACACCAACCACAATGCCAAACATGGTCGCAGTGTAGTTATGATTTGAATAGAGGTGCGATAAAGTTGCAGGCTCGGTGGCGACCCAGGCAAAGACCCAACTAAAATCGATCCACAAGAGCAATCCAAGTGCAAGCAACGGTCGTGGCGGATTCCGGAGCAGACCAAACCAATCGACCTGATGTGATTCACCACCTGAGAGTACGTGTGCCCGTGTTTCGGGTACCATCACGGCCACCAAAATGACTGCAATCATGGCCATACCAGCTGAAACAAAAAATGCAGCTGCGAATCCAAAGGCATCGTAGAGAATACCACCAACGGTGGGACCGATAATCAGCCCAATACTAATACCACCCGTCACATAGCCAATCCATGACGCTCGACGCTCTTCAGGGGCAATATCAGCAGCAGCGGCCAAGGCAGCAGGCATGATACCTGAGTTAAACAGGCCCATCACAAACCGCAGGAAGATGAATTGGTTGAGATCGGTCGAAAACGGTGTGATGATATTGACCAACACAATCGCCATCAACCCGATAATCAACATCGGACGGCGCCCCCAGCGATCAACTAAGTTACCAGCAAAGGGTGCACCTATAAGATTTCCCAATGAAAACGCAAAACTCAGCCAACCGAGTGCACCAAGTCCAATATTTCGTTCCATTAACCATGGTGCTAACACCGGATACGGCATTGTATGGCCAATGAACGTCAACATGATACAGACAGACAACAACGCAATCACAGCCAATGGGCGGCGGACTTGCACGGCCACAGTATTCTCCTTTAGTTATGAACGTCTTGCAAAGGTAAGGTACAGTAGCAAATCTCAGCAGCGTTCTATGGTATGATAGAACAAATTACGATAGGAATTTTTAAATTTTAATTAAGTGGCACTGCCACCTTACATATATGTACGGTCTGAGTGTCATGTTGCACTCAAAGATACTCGAATAACACCTACGTAACAGCGATGCTGTTTAGTGTGATAAGGTGGGAGTTTCGTTCGATGACAACTGCGATTCTGCCAACGCTTTTAAGTCAACCAGGTGGCCAGCACCTGGCATATGCGCGTGCAACAATACGCAGTGAAGAACTTGCAGAACTCCTCACTTCGATGGCCAACGCAAGTGGTGGCATGATTGTGATCGGCGTGAACCCACGCAACCTAAAGCCAGAAGGAGTCGGTGACCCCGAACAAACGACAAGACTTGTCATCGAAGCCGCCGCGTTATGTTCGCCTACATTAGTCATCCCCATGCCGCTCCAAATCGAACACGCAAACACGATGTTGGTCTTTGTGAATATTCCCCGCGGACTACCAAATGTGTACTCCGTCAATGGTCGATACCTCCAGCGACACGATGCCGAAGATTTACCGCTCGAACCAGATGCGTTACGCAGTCTCTTCGTAGAGCGTGGTGGCATGACCTGGGAACGACTCGCCCATGCTGATGCAGCATTGAACGACCTAGACCCCAGCAAAATCACCGGATACGTGCATCGCGTGGGTGCCGTTGCCGAAGAAAATGCCATTGATTTTTTGATTAAACGTGGATGCTTACAACAACAAGAGCACCTCATCAAACCGACAAATGCTGGCGTTCTCCTCTTCGCAAACGACATTGAACGCTTTTTCCCACAGGCCGAAATCACGCTTGTGCGCTATAGCGGCGTTGAGATGAGTGACGAATTCATCCGCGAGGATATCCACGATACGCTGGTTGAGTCGGTACGTCGTGCAGAAGTGTGGCTCAGCCAAAACATGACCCGCGGAAGCATCATGCAAGGACTAGAACGCCAAGACTGGACGCAGTTCCCGATGGCGGTCGTTCGTGAGGTGCTGGTTAATGCTGTTGCACACCGCGATTATTTGATTCGTGGTGAAGGTATTCGAATCGCTTTGTTCGCAAATCGGCTTGAGTGTCATTCTCCTGGCCGATTACCAGGGCACATGACCATCGAAAACATCGCAGATCAGCGCTTTTCGCGGAATGAAACCATCGTCCAAATCATGGCAGACTTCGGTCTGATTGAACGATTAGGGTACGGCATCAATCGAATGCGTCTGCAAATGGAAGCGGCAGGCTTGGCCCAACCCAAATTCGAAGAGACTGATGGTGGGTTTATGGTCACGCTGATGAGTAACTACGAACAAGAAAATTCTATCAATGATTCGATGGATCAATGGCGACGCATGGGGCTTAATGACCGTCAAATCAGTGCCATAAGTGCCATCCAAGAACGGCGCCGAATTACCAACGGTGAACTCCAAGAAATGCACGCCGACGTCTCCACGGAGACATTACGACGTGACTTGGCAGATTTAGTAGAACGCGGCATCCTCTTACGTATCGGCGATAAGCGTGGTGCATACTACATCATGAAATAATCTATCAAATGAGTTATTCAAAAAACTGCGCGATATCGTGTAATGACTTTTTTGTGATGATTGGCACTTCGCAATCTTCTGCTGGATAGCCAACTGGTAGCAACAAAAACGCCCGTTCGTTCTCAGGTCTTCCGCAAATCTCCGCTAAGAAGCCCATTGGACTTGGTGTATGCGTCAGTGTCACCAAACCCGCGTTATGAATGGCAGTTATTAACATCCCAACTGCGATGCCTGTTGACTCAGTCACGTAGTAATTCTTACCCTTGGCACCATCTGGTGTGTGATGCCAACTCTGAGCAAAACAGACAATCAACCACGGCGCAATATCAAGGAACGGCTTACTAGCGTTCGTACCAAGCGGTGCGAGTGCCTGCAGCCACTCTTGCGGAGCACGACCGCCGTAGAAAGCGTGCTCCTCTTGTTCGGCAGCCACACGGATTTTACGCTTCATTTGTGGATTACTCACCGCACAAAAAAACCACGGTTGCTGATTTGCTCCACTCGGCGCAGATCCCGCAGTCAAAATCACGTTTTCGATGACGTCACGCGGCACAGAACGATCCGAAAACATGCGCACAGAGCGTCGGCGTTGCATGACGCGCCGAAACGCATCAGCACGTTGCTGAATCTCTGCTTCCGAATAGGTCTGATACGACTGTAGTGGCTGATGATTATCTTTCATGTGTACTCCCTCGTACTACATTTTATGCTAGAAATTGACGAAATAGATGCTGTAACGCAACGCGGTCATGACGCACCGTGTCCTGTTTATTCCAAAGTGCACGTGCTGACGGTGCGTGCTCGATGAGTGCATCATAATGACACCGAATATGTGCATCTGCAAGTTGCTGTTGCTCCGCCGGAGTAATCGTCAATTGGCGCAACCCTTCACGCGATAACTGATCCGCTTGTGCATCCGAGACAGAAGCAGTGTTTACGAGCGTAAGATCAATCACCCCAGCCCCAACAAAATCATGCATGACACGAATGTGGTCAACGAGACGCATATGCTCAGTTTGACCCGTTTGTGACGTCGTATTCATCACAAAAATAACTGTTGCAGCACTCTGCCGAAGTGCATCGCGAATGCCACGTGGCAAAAGCACCGCATGCAATGTCGTATAAAAACTACCTGGCCCGATGATAACCAAATCCGCAGCAAGAATAGCAGACACGGCATCAGGAAGCGCCTCAACGTCTTCGGCAAGTGTGCACCTTGCGATGGCTGGTTTGTGTGGCGCACGCACAGCAACCTCACCAACACAGATACGACCATCAACGAGTGTGGCAATAAGTTGTGTATGGTGTGCAGTAACTGGCAATACGTTTACATGCGTCTCTGCAAGGCGATTCATCTGTTGAATGGCTATCGCAAAATCACCTGTCTCACGATAGAGCGCTGCAATCATCAAATTACCAAGTGCCATCCCATCTAATTCAGGGACACCAGGGCGAGTAAATCGATGCTGTAGCAACGCGGCAACGGTCTTATTTGTAGCAGTCGCAGCGATTGTAGCTCGTACATCTCCTGGAGCAGGCATATCACCGCCTAGTTGCCGTGCCATACCCGTAGACCGACCGGTATCTGTGACTGCAATAACTGCGGTTCGCTGATGCACTTCATCGATCGCCGATAGGCTCAAGGCCGCGCCGCCACCGCCACCCAACACCACCACACGTTTTGTCACGAGAGCTCCTTTGTTCCGACACTTATACCACGATTGTAACGCATATCACTTCTGTGGATATGGTAAAATATCTTCACACATGAGAGATAAAGAATATGCGTTCGTTTGTAAAAGTTCTGACAATCATTGCAATAGTTTTTTCACTGACTGGGTGTGCCCAACAGCGGTACGTACCTCTCGTCGTCTACCGTGCCTACAACGCCTACGAAGCAAACACTATCGTGTTACAAATAGACGCGAACGGGTATGTCATCCGCACCGTAAATCGACACACGGATGAATTTTTGCTTTCTGATGATGACTTTGGCTTAATTCTCGATCAGTTGCAGGCTGTTCCGTTTGACCGCCTTGATCGCCTCTACTTACCAGAACAAGATGCGGCAAATTTGACACAGTACACGATACAGTATCAAGACAACGTCATCGAGATGACAGACACGGCAGTACCCAATATCATGGCACCGCTAATGCTCTCATTTCGACGCATTATTGCAGTCGAATTATAAATAGCATGGTTGTTGCACAAAAGCATGCAACAATCGCACGGTTGCATGAATATCGCGGGGATCAACCATTTCAAATGCGGTATGCGTATATCGTGTAGGAATACCAATCAACAATGCTGGGATACCGGCACCAATCAATGCCGCACCGTCCGATCCATAATTCGCATAGACTCCGTGTTGATACGGAATACCATCGTTCGTTGCCAAATCAACACAATGCCAGAGAAGTCGTCGATCGTACTGAATCACCGCGTCTTTGTGTACGAGTGTAGGACCAGCACCTAAACGCGCATCGTATTCACGCATTCCGACGGTTGGAATGTCACCCGTCAATCCTACATCAAGTGCAAGTGCCATATCAAAATTGCCACGTACACCCATGGCACGTGCACCGTGCAAACCGTTCTCTTCTTGAATCGTTGCACCAAACCAGAGCTCGCACTGAAGCTTGTACGGTTCGATGACATTGAGCAACATATCCATGATGACTAACGGCATGCGATCATCCATGGCCTTGCCACTCAGATATTGACCAATCTGTTGAAGCGGGCGATACCAGATGACCGGCGCACCAACATGGACGCCAAGCTGCTCTGCCTCACGCCGAGAAATCACTCCAATATCAACGAAGATATCTTCAAATCCGAGATGCGCTTTTTCAACCTGCGGTAGGGTCATCACATGCCCACTTGCTGCCGCAAAGATACCCCGCGCCACCACGCCATCACGACCAATGATTTGTGCTGTTTGCCCGATCATATAGCGACGATCGGGAGACATGCGACGCATTCCTTGCGCAGTATCAAGTAAAATGAAGCCATCATCCGTGATTGAGCGCACCACAAAACCGATTTCGTCCATGTGTGCTTGGATAAGCACACGAGGTCCTGAACCACCCACTTTCACGGTCAAATTGCCCACAGCATCAACATGCGTTTCCTGCACCTTTGCTTGCCAGCGTTTTTGTAGATACTCGCGAACGGGTGCCTCAAAACCACTTGGACCTGCAATATCCGTCAATTCACGCAATAATCGCATCATCATCGCATCGTGCATTTGTTCCTCCTGTATTGCCAGCAACAATCAACATTGGCAATCGTAGGGATTACTCCGAATCAGTCACCTTCCCAATTCGGGCAAACTCACCAGGCTGTAGTCCGAGTGATAATGCAAGCTGCCGAGCCGCTAGTTGCAACGGAATAATCTCGGCCAACGGTGCAAATGCCAACGCAGGAAGGGCAATCGTTGGATAACGTCGTGAGGCGTTCATTGGCCCAATCAACCACACATCACTGCCGCATGCATGCAATTCATCGGCTAAGCGCAAATCATGAGCAAATGTAGAACCCGGGCCAGCACAAATAACAGCCCGATGTCCCGGACCTGCAATTTCGAGGGGGCCATGGCGGAACTGCGCACTACTCAGGGCATCTGCAGGTATACGCGCCGTCTCTTTATAGAGTAATGAACCTGCAAGTGCGGTTGCATACGACGGTCCGCGACCCACAAACGTAATGGCACCTGCTTTGTACCATTCTGCAGGTAGTGACGTAGCATCGAATTTTTGGAGCAAGGTGCGTTGTGCGTCAATGGATGGCAACAATGCATCCGCAATTTGTGCTGGCGCTTCACCAACAATGCGACTCGCCAACACGATTAATGCGACCAACGATGTGGTGTATGTTTTGGTTGCGACCGCACGCTCAGAACCTGCCATATGCGGAATGATGTGTTGGGCCGCCTTGGCAACCGTACTATTCGGATTATTAGTTACTGCGATTATCATCGATTGTGGCTGGCGGTCATTCAACAAACGTACCGCTTCGATCGTTTCTCCAGATTGAGAAATAATCACCAACACCGTATCACGCGTCAAGGCTTGTGCACCGAAGTAGAGAAGTTCAGAAAGTTCGATGTGGGCAACTGCATACCCGGCCGCAAACAGCTTTAGGACGGCTGGATACGCCGAGTAGAACGAACTACCCATGCCGGTGATTATGACTCGACGTGGATTTGCATCACGAACAGCCCGTGCCGCCACGTCCACCTGACTGCCTACCGAGAGATGATGTCGTAAAGCGGTTTCAAGGAGAGTTGGTTGTGCGTTTACATCAGTCAAAAAATCACTACTGCTCATGAAACATCTCCTGCCTGATTGATTGCTAGCACCGTGCGTGCGGCATCAACATCAAGTAATTCAGCCGGACCCGCGACCTGACCACAAATAACATCGTACCCGGGCACTATTGCTTCGATTGCACGTACCACACGCGCTTCATCGCGCTTTGCCAACATAAACACAGCCGTGGGCCCAGTATCAGTTGAGCAGTACACTGGCACACCGGCAGCGCGGAGGTCATTGCACATGCGAAAGAGCGCAATATTCTCTGCCTCCCAACCGATGATTTTGTAGGCGTCCCCACCTGACATGGTAATGCCGTGTAAACGCATGCTGTCAATCTCGGCCATCCGCGCCAAGTACTGCCAATCACCACGACGTGTCGCAGCAATCATGTCAATGACCTCGTTGGCACGACCTTCCATCCAACCCGCAAATAACGTGCTATCTGGTGCATCGTAATGAGCCTGTTCGGTTTTGAGCCCAATACGCGACGGAATGGGCACGGTGATGAGCGACATCTCAGCTAGTGCCCCTGGAGTATCAAGACGCACCGCAAAGCTCTCCTCATGGCGTGCACCCGGGTATGACAACCACAACGCGATCCCGCCAACCGCCGACCGACACCCGGATCCTGCGAGTAAGCGCGCAATGCAACTGACAAACCGGTGATTTTCGGCAAGTTCTGCGCCAAACAATGACCCAATGGCTGCAAGGGCAAGTGCTGCTGAACCAGATGCACTCGATCCAAGTCCTTTACCAGCAACTCGCGCCTTAAAAAAGTTACGCGTGCGGACCACGGCTGGCCATGTGACACCTGCCAAGGTGCGCAACACGTTGAGCGTCTGAACGACACGCTCACGCTCACGACCCTCTGCAGGAGCATCGCCAATCCAAATATCGTCGGTTGCTAACTCAGGAACAAACTCCACATACGTCACTGTGTGGGCGGCATCACTGTTAAGCGAGATACTCGATAAATAGGCGATACGGTAATCCCAATCGCTCAGACCGTGGTACTTGAGAATCCCTTGCATCGGATATGCTTTTGCTGCCGCAGCATGCCGTGCGCGCGCAGGAGGAAGGGACTCCGGGTAGTCCTGAACGGCAACATGATGCGCTTGCAATGTCGCGAGTATGTGTTGATACCCCTGTCGCATCTGCTCAACAACTGGTTGCACAGGTGCTGGAACATGTGTCATGTCAAAACCTTCGAAAAAAGTCGATTTGTAATCTCATTTCAATAATACCATTGATTGGATTGCAGAGACACTCACAAATTACGTATCACATAAATTTTTGATGACAATTT
>CAYZZI010000027.1:0-41517 GCA_964482795.1 uncultured Klebsiella sp. | reverse complement strand
CGACTTCAGATACGGGGCGACCGTTCATCCAGGCCGGCAATGATGCTTGCCCCTCACGGTTGAAGCCCCACGTGGCCAACGTGCTGTTGTTGAGTACGACCAAGGTGAAAGCCGAACCGACGGCCACGTCGCGAATGGCGAATGGATGTGGTGTCGGCGTAAACGTGTTGGTCGGCGTAAACGTGTTGGTTGGGGTAAACGTGTTCGTTGCCGTGTTCGTGAGCGTGAATGTCGGCGTAAACGTACGCGATGGCGTAAATGTGCGCGATGGCGTAAATGTACTTGATGGCGTAAACGTACGCGATGGCGTGAGCGTATTTGAAGGAGTCAACGTTGGTGTCGAGGTGGGATTGACATTGGTAATCGTAAAGACCGCACCATCGGACTTAAATGACCCATCACAGGTCGGATCTGCAAAAATCCAATTATCCGTACCACCATCAGTGCCACCGGTCGTCTCATCGAGCAGCTCGAACCAGGCATACTCGCTCGCCTCGTTGACCATATCATATGATGGCGTAAATGGAATGGTAATGCCACCGACATCATTGGCAGGGAAAATGCCACCATCGTAGTCACCCGGTGGGACCGTGATGACCCAGATGTTACTGCCTGCAGTATGGCTGACCGACGCAGTACCATATGTACCCGCATCAGCGGCACCAAGTGTAAAGTCGGTATCACTGACTGCCGTGCCCTCTTTCTTTTTGAGGACCAACTTGGTGGTGCCACTCACGCGACCATTGATACGAATATTGATGCTCCCGCTCGACTGCTCGCCAATACTCGTATCGCGGGTCACACCTAAGTCTGCCATCGGTGCCAAGCCAAGTTCGATTTTGTCGAGCAAGTTACCGGCACCTCCTGTGGGGAAGATGCCCTCGAATCCAATATTAAACACACCATCCCAACCGGTCGGAGGCAACGTGTGCGTTCCGGCATATACACCCCATACTGTAGATGCACCTGACGGTGACAACAGTTGATTGGTGACAGCCGTTGTTTCAGAACTTTGGGCAAGCACATTGGCAGCCGTTGCCATAAAGCTCGTACTACTCACCTGCGTACCAATCCGGATGATCTCACGCGAATATGTGTCTTGAGGTAATGTTCCTGGCGTCGGTTTGGATGGAATACCAAACCGGAATGACATTGAATGTGTCTCGTTTGGATTACCGTTATGCCAAAACGAAAAATCAAACGACTCGCCACTTGTTATACACAATCTTTGATAAAGGAACGACGCATGATCGGCGTTGAGTGAGGCATAATAATTGCCGTCTGGTGCCGTGGTAAAACGATTCAATTCAATCACACGTGCTGATCCTGTACCAAACGTGACAGTACCATTATTACATTTTTCAGACATTGGGGCATGCGACGTAAACCAGCCATTCAGCGATGCCTCACTTAAGTATGTCCACGTGTTAACGGCAATGTTACATGTCGTTGTCACGTTCTCAAATGATGTATTGGCCATGGTGCGCACGCCAGCATCACCAGTAGCACTAGGATTTGTCGTCGTTGGAATAGACCGCGATCCTGCCTGAGCAGGTGCTAAACTAACCTGCATAATCACCAATAAACATAGACTTAACCACGCAAACCGTTTATGCATCCTATGCATAGTAAATCACCATCCTCACTCATACCTTGCGTCACAACGCACGACACAACTATTATTTGCTAAACAAACATTTGCTCATACTACCACTACCGAAATCATTTCACAATGTAAATTTTTACACCGCAAGATTACAATTATCTTATTTACACATTACATATCCAATTTATTAAATTTTCTGCGTATTTTTTCATAAAAAGCACATAATACTTGTCATACAAATAGATATTTTCTTAACAATTCATCTGTAGATTAATCGGAGCGTATACACCATGACCATGGGACGTGCATGTATAGCGCTCGTTCGCTCCACACAACTGATTGACGATAATAGTCCACTAGAGTATCATAGTGAGAATATATTTCGTACCTGATGCATGCAGGAGGGTTTTGTGACTATCGATTGGGCTGACAAATTTGCCCGTGAGGCGCTGACGTTTGACGATGTTTTGCTCATCCCAGCCGCATCGGATGTGTTGCCCGCAACGACCAATGTCAGTACATGGTTGACCCGCAGTATCCGCATGAATATACCGCTTGTAAGTGCTGCGATGGATACTGTCACCGAACATCGATTGGCAATTGCCATGGCCCGCGAGGGCGGTATCGGTATCATCCACAAGAACCTGTCAATTGATGACCAAGTCGAGATGGCGCGCAAAGTCAAACGCTCCGAGAACGGCATGATTACTGATCCCATCACCATGCCACATGATCGCACCGTCGGCGATGCGCTCGACATGATGGCCGAATACCGCATCTCGGGAATCCCAATTACGACGCACAACGGCGATTTAGTTGGCATTGTGACCAACCGCGATTTGCGATTTGAGACGGACCGCACACGTCCAATTAGCGAGTTGATGACCAGCGATGAGCTCGTGACCGTCCCCGAGGGGACCACGCTCGAGCAGGCCAAGGAGTTGTTGCACAAACATCGCATCGAAAAGGTGTTGGTAGTTGATAACAACGGGCGCTTATCGGGCATGATTACCGTCAAAGACATCATGAAGCAAATCGAGTACCCCAACGCCTGTAAAGATGAACAAGGTCGGTTGCGCGTCGGTGCGGCCATCGGCATCAGCGGTGACTTTTTGCAACGCGCCGAGGCCCTCATCAAAGTCGGCGTCGATGTATTGACCATTGACACGGCCCATGGTCACTCAAAGGGCGTACTTGAAGGCATTCTCACGGTCCGCGAGCATTTCCCGAATGTCCAACTGATTGCCGGCAATGTTTCAACCGGTGAGGCAGCGCGCGCCTTGTGTGAGCGAGGCGTTGACGGCATCAAAGTCGGTCAAGGCCCAGGCAGTATCTGTACGACCCGCGTCGTGACAGGTGCAGGCATGCCGCAGATTACGGCGATCT
Source organism: uncultured Klebsiella sp. (assembly GCA_964482795.1). GTDB lineage: Bacteria > Chloroflexota > Chloroflexia > Chloroflexales > Roseiflexaceae > UBA965. The sequence goes on along the minus strand of CAYZZI010000027.1, from coordinate 38,525 downwards.
CGGAGTGTGCCAAGGTGGCCGACACCTTTGGCATCCCAGTCATCGGCGACGGTGGCATCCGCTACAGCGGCGACATCACCAAGGCCATCGCAGCCGGCGCGCAATCGGTGATGCTCGGGTCACTCTTTGCAGGTACCGATGAGAGTCCGGGCGAGACGATTTTGTACGAGGGTCGGAGCTACAAGGTCTACCGTGGCATGGGGTCGATTGATGCCATGCAAAAAGGCGGTGGCGAGCGCTACTTCCAAACCACGCGCGAGAGCCGCAAGATGGTGGCCGAGGGTATCGTCGGGCGGGTACCATTCAAGGGTCCTGTCGGCGACACCGTCTATCAGCTGGTCGGCGGCTTGCGCGCCGGCATGGGCTATGTGGGAGCTGCCACCATCGATGCGTTGCGCATCAAGGCACGCTTTAATCGCATCTCGATGGCCAGCTTGACCGAGAGCCATCCACACGACATCACCATTACCAAAGAGGCTCCCAACTACGAGCGCCGGTAGATGTCCCTTGCTATAGCAAAAACGATTCACCCACGATTACATGCGTAGATTGCGCAAATCGTGGGTGAATCGTTTATGATGGCATCATCACACACAAGAAAGGGAATACGATGGAGCAATCCCCACAGGTTGCCTCGAGCACAGGTACAGCCAAGAATATCCTGATGATTGCTGGGGCTACCCTCTTGGTATCACTCGTTGGGAATGCAATTCTCGGGATTAGCGAATTATTCCCAATGTTGGTCCCACTTTGGTGCGTGGGGATGATTGGTGGGTCGTTGTATCTGTTGGCCTATCAAGAACAAGTCCCCGATGTGTCACATATCATCCAACGCGCAACCGTCATCGACACATACACTGCAGGACGCCCAATTCTACCCAACACGGTATATGCCATTACTGACACCATCACCACTGATACCCCCATCAACGATGCGCCCGATCATCGGGGCGGCAATTATGTGGTCCTTGAGCGTATTGTTGAGGAGTTATACCGCGAAAACGATGCATCGAATAATCATACGCGTACCGTCTGGAAAGAACTCGCACGCGAGCCAATCTTCGCCGACCCGGTACGCATCGGTACCTACTCATTTACCCCAACCACTGAACTTCTTAGTACGATGCCGTATCAAGATTTAGCCGCTGATCCCGTGCTCGAAGAGCGCGAGGCCGTTGAAGTCGACAGAAAATACATCTATGCGCGCGGGCCACTCTTGTTTAGACTTGGGCAATTCGGCATTGCTCCAGGCGATAAACGCATCTCATACCGTGCCGTGGCGAGCAACCAACGTGCAACGCTCATCGGTGTTCCTGCTGGCAATACCTTTACCGCGTTCGTCTCATCCACTGGCCTCACGCTGTATCAGTTGTTTGCGGGGACGTTGAGTGACGCCGTCAATACGATGCGTCATGAGTATATAAAATCTCGCCGCCAAACGCGCATTGTCATTTCAATTGTGCAACTCATCGCCTGGTGCGTACTCTTCGCCATGATTGATGTGGGCACACGACTCGCATGGGGTGAGCGTGCACTCTATGTCAATCTCACTATTGGGGTAATCTGTGCGATTGCAAGCGTCATCATCGTGAGTGTGTTGTATGATCCTGCCAAATCAGCCTGATATAAAAAACGCGCCGCGCAGGAATTCCTGCACGGCGCGACTATCACGCACACTAGGCAATCGGCTCAACCGTATCAAATCCAGCCTCATTGATTGCAGCCACCAAGGTCGGTTGTGGCGCATTGTTGTGCTCAATTGTCACGAGCTTGGTGGGGATATCCACCTTGACGGCGGTGACGCCGCTGACGTCTTTGACCTCGTTGGTAATGGCCCGTACACAATGGTCACACGAAATATCGGGCACATGGAATTGTGAAGTAGTCATAGCGTTTCTCCTTTGTTGCAGCATATTTCACAGAACTGCAAATGCAGTATAGAATGATGCTACAACAACGTCAATATACGACCAGAGACAACGAGGAATCTCATGACACAGGCCACCATTGGTGTTATCGGAGGCAGTGGGCTGTACAGCATGCCAGGCCTTAGTGACATCGAGACTGTTCACTTGACTACTCCCTACGGAGCGCCCAGCGACGCCTACGTCATCGGCACCATTGCCGGTCAGCGTGTGGCGTTTTTGCCGCGCCACGGCGTCGGTCATCGGTATACACCGAGCGAAATCCCCGTGCGCGCCAACATGTACGGCTTTCGTATGCTCGGTGTACGCTCGCTGATTGCCGTGAGTGCCGTGGGGAGTTTGCGTAGCGACTACGCGCCTGGGCACATCGTCATCCCGCATCAACTCTATGATCGTACCAAAGGAATTCGCCCGAGTACGTTTTTTGGTGAGGGGATTGTAGCTCACGTCGCCTTTGACAAGCCATTCGACACCGAGTTGAGCAATCGTCTCGAGATAGCCGCCCAAGCAGCCGGCGCCACCTACCATCGTGGCGGCACCTATGTCTGCATGGAGGGGCCACAGTTTTCGACACTGGCTGAGAGCAACGAAAATCGCCGACGCGGCTTTGACTTGATCGGCATGACCGCGCTCCCTGAGGCCAAACTCGCTCGTGAGGCCGAGATGGCCTATGCCATGTTGGCCCTTGTCACCGACTACGATTGCTGGCACCCAGACCATGACGCAGTCACCGTTGAGACGGTGGTTGCCACGATGCACGCGAACTCGGCGATGGCGCAGTCAATTATCAGTCATGCCATCCCGCTGATTGGTGACGGATTCACTAGTCCGGCGCACAGTGCACTTGCCAGTGCGATTATGACGGCGCCACAGTCTATTCCAGCTGAGCGTCTTGCACAGTTGTCGTTATTACTCGATCCCTACTTTAAAAAGAAATCATAGCCATGACGAGTACCACCAAACCCGTGGCCATGAGTATCATGGCCCACCCTGACGATGCCGAATTCAGTAGCACCGGCACATTGATGACCTGGATCAACGAAGGGTTCGACGCCTACATCTGCGTCATCACTGATGCCTCGGCCGGTGGTCCCGATGAGGCAACCGATTTGAGCCCTGCTGAACGCCAGAAGATGGTAGACACGCGTAAAGCCGAACAACGAGAGTCAGCCAAACACCTTGGGCTCAAAGGTGTAATCCACCTCGATTACCCGGATGGCCGACTCTACCCGACGCTCCAACTGCGCCGCGACATCGTGCGTGTGCTGCGCACCTACAAGCCGACGCGCGTCATCTGTCAATCGCCAGAGCGCTACTGGGGCACGCCGCTGGGCATTGCCCGGTATCACCCCGATCACATTGCAGCTGGGACAGCCACATTGGCGGCACTGTATCCGGCCAGCCAGAACCCGTGGGACTTCCCCGAATTGATGACCCAAGAGGGGCTCTTGCCCCACAAGGTCAAAGAGATTTACATTGTGGGCACGCCACAACCCAACATTGCGATTGACATTAGTGCGGTCTTTGAGCGCAAGTTACACGCCTTGCATGCGCATGCAAGTCAAGTCGGTGCAGTAAACCCAGAGCTTGATGCACGTATGCGCCAGTGGGCCATAGAGTTGGGTGAGAAGTATGGTTTACCGATGGCCGAAGTCTTTCATCGGACGGAGAATCCTTAATCATGTTCAAGGCAGAATTCCGCACTCCCGAGGCACGACGTGGCTTCATCCTCATCACGTTGACCACGTTGTTGGCAAGTTTTGCCATGTCGGGACAACACGCCATCGTCACCAACTTCTTTCGTGATGTGCTATTGCTCGAAGGACCGCAGTTCGGCTATATCACGGCCATCCGCGAGATCCCCGGCTTTTTGATTCTCTTTTTGACGGCGCTCTTTTATCGCTTGTCGTTACCACGCTTAACCACACTTGCGCTGATGACCTTAGCATTGGGATATGCATTGTTCAGCATTGCCACTGACTTTGCCACCGTGGCACCATGGGTAATCGTCAGCTCGATGGGCTACCACACCTGGCTCCAAACCCAACATGCGTTGGCGATGAGTACCACCACCGAGGACAAGGCTGGCACCGTGCTTGGCACGGTGACGGCGTTGGGTAATCTGGGTGGCTTGTTGGCCATGGTCTTGATGGCACTCGGGTTCCAATACGGCTGGTTTGATTTCACCAGCGCCTTTTACCTGCTCGGTTTGGCGGCAGCGGCAGCTGGCGTGGCGATTTTTGCCTTTCCCAATCTCAAAGACGGCATCCCACATCCGGCTGAGACCAAGCGAGAGCCGATTGTCATCCACAAGGACTACCGCTTTTACTACATGCTGAATTTGCTCGACGGTGGCCGGCAGCAGATTTTCTTTTCGTTTGGGTTGTATGTCTTAGTCGAAAACTACAACTTAAGCGTCAGCCAATTGACCTTGCTCTTGATTTTTGTCAACATCATCAACACGCTCCTCGGGCGCCGCGTCGGCAAGCTGATTGATCAATTCGGCGAGCGACCCATGTTAGCGGCGGCCAACGTGTTATATGTGGTGGCCTTGGCAGGATACGCCTTTGTCAACAACATCTGGATTGTGTTGGCGTGTTACACGATTTATAGCATTATCTTCCCGATTTCGTGGATTGGGGCCAACACCTACTTGCGCAAGGTCGCCTCACAAGCCGACATCGCCCCATCGATTGCCATGGGGTTGACCATGCAACACGTGGCAGCGGTGATTGTCCCATTGGCAGCTGGGTACATCATGAATTTCTACGGCTACCAGATTCCGTTTGCCATTGCCATGGTTTTTGCTGTGATTACGATGGTTTCAACCCGCTACATTAATCCAGCCAGCCAGAAGTCGAGCAGTCGCTTGGCCGAAGAAGCTGCACGAGCCACTGCCTAATCTGTTACCCCATCGGTCGCATGGTGCAGGGACAAGCCCTGCACCGCATACCAATCGTCGCAAAGGAGCTGAACGATGACTGCAACCCCGAATCTCATCATTCACAACGGCACCATTCTCACCATGGCCCACGACAAACCACAGGTCCAAGCCGTGGCATCACTCAATGGCCGTATCATTGCCACTGGTGCAGATCACGAAATTCTACCACTCGGCGGCCCTGGCACCAAAATAATCAACCTCAATGGTGCAATGGTGGTGCCTGGACTCAACGATGCCCACAATCACATGCTCGAGGTCGGCATCAAGATGACGCGCATTGCGCTTGATGAGTGTAAATCACTCGAAGAGATGCGCAATTTGATTGCCGATGCAGCCAAGAATACCCCTCCGGGCAAGTGGATTATCGGCGAGGGCTGGAACGAGTCGTTTTTGAAAGAAAACCGCCCGCCCACCTGTCGTGACATCGATGCTGCCACCGACAAGCATCCCGTCATGCTCAAGCGCTTTTTTAATATGGATACGGTCAACAGCGTGGCGCTCAAACTCGCCGGCATCGACGCCAACACGCCTGACCCAGCCGGAGGCTCGATTGAGCGCTACAGCGACGGTCAGCCCAACGGTATCTTGCGCGCCTCGGCCAAGTTGCTCTGCCGCAACTTGTTGCCAGCCGTGACCCAAGATGAGGCGATGTTAGGCATTGAGAAGGCCTCAAGCACCTATCTCAGCTACGGTATCACCAGCATCCAAGAGCCCGGGTTGTACCCGTGGGAGATGCGAGCGTACATGGGGGCACACCGCGCCGGGCGCATGCACGTGCGTACATCGTTGATGCCGTCGTGGCACGGGTTCCGCGAAGAAGAGATCGAGGCCGAGCTCGATGATCGCGCTGCTAACCTTGGGTTGTGGAGTGGGCTCGGCGACGACATGTTGCGCCTGACCGCCCTCAAGATGGCCGTTGACGGTGGCACGACGAGCCGCACGGCGTGGATGTTTAAGCCGTTCATCGGTGAAAGCGTCGTGCGCGATTTCAACCGCCTTAATCCGGCCGATTTGCGCCGTTACTTTGCCCGTGGGCACGCCCTCGGCTGGGACATCGGCATTCACGCCATCGGCGATCGTGCGCATCACGAGTCAGCCATGGCCTTTGCAGATACTGTAGCTGCAAACCCACACGAACACCGACACAACTTGATTCATGCCTATTTCGCCACTGAGGAGTCATTGCAGGCGATGGCCAAGTACCAGATCGGCGCAGTGATTCAACCGACGTTTATCTACTTCGAGGGTGACGACTTGTTCCGCGATGTCGGCGAGGAGTTGGCGCATCAATACAAGCCGGCCCGCACCTATCTCGATCGCGGGATTCCGATGATTGCCTCGAGCGACATTCCGAGCACGTTCCACTACAATCCGTTCATCAGCTTGTACAGCTTGGTCACGCGCAAAACGCACAAGGGCACCGTGATTGCGCCGCAAGAGGCAATTAGCCGCGAAGAGGCGTTGCGCTCATACACGGCGACCCCGCCGTGGCTCACGCGTGAGGAGCACCTCAAGGGCAAGATTCAGCCGGGCATGTTGGCTGACATGGCGGTGCTTGATCGCAACTACTTGACCTGTGATGACGAAGAGATTTTGCAGATCAAGATCACCATGACGATTTTGGGTGGGCAGGTCGTATACACGCGATAATTCGCTCGTATCCAACGATACACCGAGGGGTGCGCATGATATGCGCACCCCTCGGTGTTGTATGTAGTCAACGAGCACACAGGGGCAGATACGACCTGTTTATGCTATACTTTTGCATGAACGTTTGTCTAACAAACGTCCGCAAAGGAGAGGTTGTATGCCAGTCATTCCAAGTGTTGTTGAGCGCACGCCGCGCGGCGAACGTGGGTGGGATCTCTACTCGCGCCTGCTCCAAGAGCGTGTCATCATGTTGGGTAGCCCGATTGACGACGAGGTAGCGTCATCAATTGTCGCCCAGCTTTTGTATTTGCAACATCAAGACCCCAAGCGCGATATTTGGTTCTACATCAATAGCCCAGGTGGGAGCGTGCGCGATGGGTTAGCCATCTATGACACGATGCACATCATCGCCCCTGACGTCAATACGGTCTGTATTGGACGAGCTGGGAGTATGGCGACGATTTTGTTAGCGGGTGGCACCAAGGGCAAGCGTTTTGCACTACCCAACTCGACGATTCACTTCCATCCGGCTGGTGGTGGTGCGCAGGGGTATGCTCCTGATGTTGAGCGCATGGTGCAGGAGTTGTTGCGTTTGCAGACGGTCGGTAACGGGTTGCTCGCCAGTGACACGGGGCGCACACCCGAGGAGATTACTCGCGACTTCAGTCGTGATCGATTTATGACACCACAAGAGGCCAAAGAATACGGCTTTATTGACGAAATCTTACAGCTACCAGGCCGCTAACCGGTACGGTACATTGTCGTTCGACAATGTACCGTCTGTGTATATTGCTCGATATATGTGGACAGAGGAGTGCAAAGATGGGTCTACTCACGGGTAAACGAGCCTTAATCATGGGCTTGGCCAACGACAATTCAATTGCGTGGGGTATTTCGAAGGCATTTCATGCCGAAGGCGCCGAGTTGTGCTTCACCTATGTCAATGAGGCCATCGAAAAGCGGGTACGCCCACTGGCAGCGAGCCTAGGATGTGACTTTGTCATCCCCTGTAACGTTGACAGCGATGCCGACATTGATCAGATGGCAGACAGTATCAAACAGCGTTGGGGCACCTTCGACATTTTGATCCATGCCATCGGCTACGCCAAAAAAGAAGAACTCAATGGCGAATACCTCAACGTCACCCGCGAGGGGTTCCAGATTGCCATGAACACCAGCGTCTACTCGTTGACTGCAGTGGTCAAGGCCACGCGCCCATTGCTCAACAGCGGTGGATCGGTGTTGACGCTCACGTACCACGGGTCACAGCAAGTCGCCCAGAACTACAACGTAATGGGTGTCGCCAAGGCCGCTCTCGAGGCCAGTGTGCGGTACCTCGCCAGTGACCTCGGCCCATCGAACATTCGTGTTAACGCCATCAGCGCTGGCCCGATTCGTACGTTGGCGGCGAGTGGCATTGCCGGGTTCAAGGATTTGCTCAAGTCATTTGCTGGGGTAGCACCACTTCGCCGCAACGTGACGCAAGACGACGTCGGCAATACGGCGCTCTTTTTGTGCAGTCATCTGGCATCTGCGACAACCGGTGAGATTATCTACGTCGATGCCGGGTTCCGCACCGTCAGCATCACCATTGACTCCTAAACATCGAAATCCACATAATACACCCCCGACCAGTGTCGATGCGCACTGTGTCGGGGGTGTAGCGTCATAGCACGACGACGCAGAGTCATGAGGGTTCATGCACTGAGGGCAGTTTCACATCATCCATCAGTTTTGCATAGATCCAACGGAGCACATATTGCAACACGGCGGTAACAGGGATCGCCAAAAACAGGCCCAAGACCCCACCAACCGCGGCTCCCGACAAGATTGCTGCAATCACCAGCACCGGGTGCAGATGCACAGCTGGACCAACCACTGCTGGGATAATCACATAATCTTCGAACATACGCAACCCAAAGTAAATAGCACCAATCACTGCAGCCACCATCCACGCCTCACTACCAAACGGTAATGGTGATTGGAAGAGAGCCATGACAATGGCAAATGCAGCAGCCGACCACGGACCAACGATTGGGAGAATCTCAACGACACCACTAATAATGCCAATCAACAGCGCATACCGCACGCCCAGTATCCACAACGCAATCGTCGTCAATACTGCCATGATGGGGATGAGCAACAATGTGCCTCGGATATACCCGCTTAATATGCGGTGTATTTGGAGCATCACATGTTTGACCTCATCACGATGGTCGTGTGGAACCAGATGAAAGATGCGACTCACCAGCGTGCGCCCATGGAGCATCAAGTAGAACGCCGTAATAAGAAATGCCAGCGTATGAAGAAAACTTTCAATGAAGCCGACAAATATACGTGGAACGCGTGCAGGAAGTGATGTCACCACTTCGCTGATGTAACCACGCAACTCGGTGCCTATTTCGATGTTCATGTCGCCAACCGTCACGGTGAATTGTTGGATGCGATTTAATACCTGCGGAAGTTCTTGACGCATCAGCTGATATTGTACCGTGAGTAACGGTATCAGCCACATGATACTCCCAGCAATCAGCAATGAGACGACACCATAGAAGAGAACTACTGCCCACAAACGAGAGACTCGCAACCATTGTGTTATCCATGTAATCACCGGAAAAAAGATGTAGGCGATGACGACTGACCCAAACAAGGCGATTGCCACCTCATGAATCAGTTCAAACAGCACAAACGCCATGGCCATGATGAGGATGACAACCACCCATTTCATCAATCGACTAAACCGTATGGTGGCAGCAGGAATAGACATGGAACACACCTCTCAACCAATCAACGTAAAAATCCGTGGGGCAACGAACGACCACACACACGCAAAACCGCACCACAACAGTGGTACCACTGTCATGATGCGGTTTGTCTGTGTAATTACGAGGGACACTCTACGCCTTGCGCCCACGCCCTAGAGGAATGCGTGTCTCAAGCTGATCGGTGTTGTCTTCGGTTTGCGTTACGGCGATGTCAATCATATTCGAGTCGATGTTCGGCAGGTAACGCTTAATCACCTCAGAAAGTTCGCGCTTGAGATTATCAATCATGGCTGGTGTCAACTTCACACGATCACTCACGAGCACGGTTAACAGTCGGTCACGCGCAACACCAGCAGAGCCCTTACTCCGGCGAAAAAAATTCATTTTACGGCTCCTTTATTACCACACCAGGTCTTACCGCCCCCCGCGGAAGATTCCCGATATGCGTTCAAATAATGTGGGGTTATCCTCGATTGGCTCGATCGGGACCTCTTCACCGGCCAACCGTCGCGCAATATCGGTATAGTAGCGACCCGTACGCGATGATTTGTCGAGTGTCAATACCTCACCTTTGTTGGTGGCGGTAATCACATCTTCATCCTCTGGAATAATCCCTATCAAATCAATGGCCAAAATTTGGAGCACATCATCAACGCTCATCATTTCGCCACTTTTGACCATTTTGGGGCGCAATCGATTGACAATCAATCGTGGTTGACCCTTGTCGTACGCCTCACAGAGACCGATAATGCGATCGGCGTCACGCACGGCTGAGACTTCAGGTGTAGTCACGATGATGACCTCATCGGCACCAGCAATAGCATTTTTGAAACCCGATTCAATGCCAGCCGGGCTATCAATTAATACGAAGTCTGCCTCATCGCGCAGTTGATCGACTAATTCGATTATCTCTTCTTGCGAAACGGCATCTTTGTCTTTGGTTTGTGCGGCCGGGAGCAAATACAATTCTGATTGGTGTTTGTCTTTGATAAGCGCCTGACGCAAGCGGCAGTTCCCCTCAATCACATCAACCAAATCATAGACGATGCGATTTTCTAAGCCCATGACGACATCAAGATTCCGCAAACCAATATCTGCATCCATCACCACGACCTTATAGCCGAGCATGGCCAAGGCAGTGCCAAGATTTGCTGTTGATGTGGTCTTACCAACGCCACCTTTACCGGATGTTACTGTAATTACTTTCGCCATAAAGGTTATTCCTCTCACCACAGACGATTAGCGTCGATAGTCTTGCCACAAATGCACCATAATTTGATCATCTTCGATACAGGCAATCTCCGGACCACGATGCGTGTTATCTTCGGGAGCACGCGCACGAATATCGGCGATACGAATCTGCGTGGCTGAGAGCTCAATTGCGCAAATCACAGCATTCCGATCACCCATGGCACCGGCATACACCAAACCACGGACTCGACCAAAAACTACGATACTCCCAGATGCAATGACCTCAGCACCAGCATTGACATCACCGAGCAAGGTTAGATCGCCGTGATGACGTAAAACCTGTCCAGAACGCAAATTACGCATCACCACAGAAGGAGGTATATCCGCCTGCACCGGTGGTTGTACCACCGGAACGCTCGTAGTAAATCCTGCAGCACGTGCCGCCTGACGTACATCGCGCGACTCTGCTTGAATCGTACTGGCAACAACTTGGTACGTAGCCATCGTATCACGGAGTACTTGTACTGCATCACTGTCAAGCTGACGATTGCCAACTTCAAGTGACACGCGCATGCCCTGCAACAACGCCGCCCCCTGCTCGAGCTGACGTTGGAGTGCACTCAACGCCTCATCCCATGGACAAGTATCATTGATTATTACGCGAATGCCGCCCCGAGCACCCTTAATTGCCACGATATCAGACATAGTCAATCTCGTTGTGCAAACAGTAATATTATGTGCAGTTATTATACCACTAAGTCGTATATTGTTAAATTAGTGCGACAACTGCGTGATATGCGTCTAGCACCGATGCAATCCCACCGCAAATCGGTAGCACCGTCCACATCACTGCTCGTGCATTACGTGTTCGTGGCTGGAGGTGGGTTCAGTTCGTTGGTACTGGCCACATCATCAATACGTTGTGTGCGCACTGTATCGTCGTCGTTTGTTGGTATGATGGCCGTAACATCAGGAATCTTACTACTAATCAGGGCGAGATCGGCTTTGATTTGGGCTAACACGTTTGTGTCGCCCACATGTTGACCGCTCATCCCATCTATCCACGTTTCAAGTTGTAATTGTAGTGAATGGACACGGTCACTCAACTGTCGCACGCCGATAAGCACCCCATCATCAATGAGTGTCGAGGTATCGCGAATCTGTGTCTGCATGCCATCAAGACGTTGCAAAATTTCATCAATCGTCTCACGCATACTCACACCATCGAGCGATGCATTATGTGGGGTACGCTGTTCAGACCACTCTTGGAGTGTCTGTTGCAACGCATTGATTCGATCAATCATGCCCAAGGTATCTTCGCCGCTTGGGGCGACCACGTCGAGGCGCGCTTGTAACTGGGCAATGGCTGCCCCAAGCTGTGTCTGACGAATCGTCACGGCCTCTTGTTCACTGAGCAAATCAAGCAACATCTCACGAAGCTGTGCTGATTCATCGCTGGTACGTAGCAACTGCTGTTGTAGCAGGCGAGGTACAAACCATAACAGTAACGCAAGCAGCGCCAATACCATGATACCCAAGGCCACAAAAAGGGCGGTCATGACATTCCCTTCATCACTCTTTATGTATACATCATTATACGTATGATAAATACGATTGGTCAACTATAACATCATATTCATCAGAATCACCGATATCAATGTTTCTATGCTATTATTGAACAAGAATATCGTGAATATGGTCAAGGACACATCTATGTTGCGTGTTTATCGGCTTGTTATCGGCATCATACTCCTCATCACCATGACTGGCTGTGGACTGTTTGGTGACGATACACTCCATATAGCAGATGTCGCCGCCAATATTGACCAATATGTGGGCCAAGATATTACGGTAGCAGGCGCCTATATTAACAAAACTGGCAGCACCACACTTTCCATTTTGGCGGCAGGAGTCAGCACTCTGGACAATGGCTTTGATGCTCAACCGCTCGGTGATGCCATTTGGGTTGATAATTTTTCTGAAGAACTTAAACTCGGTCTCCATCGCCCGGGCGATGCCGTATATGGATTCGTCAAAGTAACTGGGCGCATCGAGGCTGGTTCATACGGTGAAGGTGGTGCCTACACACACCGTATTGCAGTCACCAACGCAGAGATCATCGAACAAATCAACCGCATTGAATATCGTATTGACAATCAACCGTTAGCAGCTGGTCAAGTGTCACTGCACGAGCTCTACGACAATGGTGCTGCATATAATGGTCAAACGGTGACCACACAGGGCTACTACTTTTGGAACTCAATGATTTATGTATTGGCAGAAGGAATTGCCGTACAAGAGGATGGATCAAGTCCACAACCTGTCGGCAAGATTATCTGGATGGAAGGATTCCCACCCGATAAATCTGCTGAGCTCACCGTTGGCCCAAATAACAGTTATGTGTGGGGCAAAGTTGAGGTGACCGGGCAATTCCAGAGTGGTGGAGGCTTTGGTCGTGACGGTGCCTACACGGCGCTCTTCCAAGTCTCATCGGCCAACCCCATCAAGTAACCGGTTATGATGAGCAGTGCGGTGTACTACTACATTGACCAGATGTACGAAGACGACCTCGATCAAGTGCATGCAATTGATGTGCTCAGCTTCCCGCATCCTTGGTCGGTTAGTACGTATCGCAACGAGCTCCACGCACGCCAGCACAGTCGCTATCTAGTTGCGCGTGTATCAGCGCATCTCCCCAAACCAACGCGCACCCAATCATGGCTGATGCAGATCGTTCAGCACGTTGTCCCAAAACCACCAAGTACACCTGCGAGCGTTCCTCGTGACCCAATTGTGGGACATGGCGGCATATGGCTGAGCCTTGATGAAGGACACATCACCACCATCGCAGTCCACCCCGATCATCGTGGACGTGGCGTAGGAGAATTGCTGGTCATTGGTCTCATCGATCAGGCATACGAACTCGGCGCCCAACAACTCACGCTCGAAGTACGCACATCCAACACAACGGCTCAACGACTCTACAACAAATATGGGTTTGCCGAGCACGGGGTGCGCCCACGCTATTACACCGATAATAACGAGGATGCCGTGATTATGTGGACCGAGAACATTCACAGTATAAGTTTCGTTCAACGCCTTCGTGAAATGCGCTCACGACTCCATGAACGCCTCCGTCAACTCCCGCAGTAAGACGGCAACATGCATACCAACGACCCGGCCGGTGGATGCTACCGGCCGGGTCGTTATTGTATTGAACAAGCGCGTATTGCTTAAATTTCGGTGATGACCGGCAAAATAACTGGACGTCGCCGCGTCTGCGTAAACAGATGCTCGCCAACCGCATCTTTAATCTTACGAATAAAGAATGCAGCATCCACTTCTGCACGGCTCGTATTGTTTTGGAGTAATCGAACAACGACTTGCTTGGTTGACTCGATAAGCTCTTCAGACTCACGCATGTGTACGAAGCCACGCGTCAGGACTTCAGGGCCACCAGCGAGCTCGCCAGTATGGCGATCAATGGTAACTACCACCATCAGCACCCCATCACGCGAGAGTAATTGACGATCACGCACCACGATTTGACTCACATCACCGACAGTGGTGCCATCCACATAGATGTAATTCACCGGAATTTGCTCGACAATTTTGCCGTAATTGTGGCCGAACTCCATTACCGCACCATTGTCCACCACAAAGACGTTCTCTGGGGTGTAGTGCATGTGCATCCCTATCGCCAACTTGCGGTAGAGCATCATATGTCGGAAATCACCGTGGAACGGGATGACATGTTGTGGGCGCAACATGGCAAGCAACATCTTGAGCTCTTCTTGCGCCGCATGACCAGACACGTGCACCCGGGGTTCGTTACCATAAATGACATCTGCGCCAATACGGAACAAATTGTTAATCACGCGTGACACTGACACTTCGTTGCCGGGGATTGGCGTGGCAGATAACACTACCGTGTCACCTTGTTTAACTTTGAGATTCGTAAATTCTCGGTTGGCCATGCGTGCAAGCGCCGCCATCGGCTCACCCTGACTGCCCGTACAAACGACGGCCAATTGATCGTCAGGCAGTTGCGCTGCTTCGTTTGGTCGCACCAATGTGCCAGGCTTTACTTTGAGGTAACCGAGCTCCTGTGCGATACGCGAGTTATTCTCCATGCTCCGACCTGCCAGCATGACCTTGCGGCCGTATGCTTCAGCAGAGTCAATCGCCTGTTGCACGCGTGAGATGTTGGAGGCAAACGTGGCGATGATAATGCGTCCAGGAGCGGTAGCAAAAATTGTATCGAACGAGTCACCGACGACTTTTTCGCTGGGAGTAAACCCAGAGGCCTCAACACGTACACAGTCTGTGATGAGGACGACCGGATTGCGTTGGGCGAGCGCAGTGATGGCAGCGATGTCGGTCGGCTTACGATCAACTGGGGTATGATCGAACTTCCAGTCCGTCAGATAGACGGCGATTCCTGCCGGTGAGTTGATAGCCAGACCCACGGTGTCAGGAATTGAGTGTGCAACCTGGAATGTCTCAACCGTCAAATTACCGATTTTGAGTGTATCACCTGCACCAAACTCTATGAACTTGGTGCGATCAAGCAATCGATGCTCTTTGAGTTTGTTCGTTGCAATACCGATGGTCAGTTTGGTTGCATATACTGGGGGGAACCCAATATCCGGCAACACGTAGGGCAACGCACCTACGTGATCTTCATGGCCGTGCGACAAAATGATGGCCTTGACTTTACTCATGTTATCGCGCAGATAGCCAATATCTGGTAAGACCAAATCAACACCGAGCATCTCTGCTTCGGGGAACATTACACCACAATCCAACACCAAAATATCATCACCATATTCAAAGACCCACATATTACGGCCGACTTCGCCGGCACCACCCAATGGAATAACACGCATACGCTGTTTTGTCATTGCTCCCGTACAAGTTGTGCTAGTCTCAAACTGGCACCCTTGTTGCTCCTTTCTGAACAAACATCTATTACTATCTCAACGGCCTCAAGCCGTGATGACGACACAAAACACAAAATTCCACCGACTATTAGTGGCAACGGTACACACACGTCTTTGGATGTGTCGCGGCTTAGGCATTCAGATTTGTACGACGACGAATCTCGTCCAGCAAATCATCGCGCTGGTCCACACCGGCATGAATTGGCAACACCGTACGGCCATACGCTTGTGCATGAAGAAGGCGCCACAACGGATTGGCTATTTGTGGCGTCGGATCGCTTTTGAGGCGCAATTCGTGTGATGGTTCATCGCTATCGGCGTCGACGGCTCGTATTTCACTGATGGAACTCCACGGAATAACCATGCTCACCATCATGCTGTCATAGCGCAACCCATCGTTGGTTGGTGTATATCGTGCCATCCACTCCATTGATATGTTCCACATAGTCAACGGTGCCGCAATCATCAGGACCAGCATGAACAGCGCTGGTACTGCTTTGTTCACGGAGAGTCCCTCATCGCTCCACAGTACTCCTAGAGGATCGGCGTTCACTTCTGGTGCATAGCTAATATTCAGGGTCGACTGAAAGGTCCACACTGCAAATGCCCAAATCAATCCAGCACCAATCATGAGCAGGAGTGCATTTCGTCGACCTACCGCAGAAAGTTGATAACTTTTCATATCGTTCCCATCTCTATCGCAGCACAACTACCTGTAATTACCGACCATGGGTACGCATAAGAGCACCCAACTCACGAAAATCCGCTTCTAGCAAGGCCAGATTTGAACGTTGGTACAACGCTGTGGCTGGATGCAACATGGGGACAATGATGCGTTGTCCTACCATGTGCGGTTTGCCATGAATCTGCGTTATTTTGCTATTGGGGAGCCAACGGCCAGCCGCATGGCGACCCAACGTCACAATGAACTCTGGATTAATCACCGCCAACTGACGTAGCAAGAACGGTCGGCAGGCAGCAATCTCGTCGGGTAATGGATCACGATTATCGGGGGGACGATGTTTGACCACATTTGCAATAAACACATCTGATCGTTGTAGCCCCGCCAACAGTAGCAGTTGGTCTAGCAACTTCCCAGATGCACCAACAAACGGACGCCCGAGACGATCTTCATTGGCGCCTGGCGCCTCACCAATCAACATGACCCTTGCCGTTGGTGACCCCTCACCGGGCACCGGATTCGTCGCGCCGATACACAGTGCACAGGCTGTACACGCAGCAATATCTCGTGCTATATCGGACAACGTATCCATCGTCACCTCACACCACACATCAAATTATACCATGCTACACATGTGAACCCCAGTTATTCGTCGGTACGCCACCAAAGTACTGCATGTGGTGGTGGTGTATGTGGCGATGTCACACTACCATCGGCACCGATGATCCAATCACGTGCAATCAAATCGGCGACCTGCTGATGATATGGGTCACCGTACGGTAACCGGAGGCGATAGCAGACTTCGGTGGCCGCCTCTGACAACGAGGCATACTGTATTGGTGCTGGGCGTGGAAGCACATGCAGATGCGCTGTTATTCCTAGTTGCGCTAATGCACCCATGCACTCTAGCGCACCGGGCAACGGTAGACGTTCGGTACCATGCACGGCAGTCCATAACGGCAATACCGGAGAAGTAGGATGCCGTACGCCCAACACGATGACGCACATCTTGCGTGCAGCCGTCTGCATGGCCTGTACAAACGGTGCAATGTCGCGGACGGCATACAGCACGTGTACCGCCAATGCTACATCGCATGTCACAGGCTGTGTCATCGGCCAACTCGCCGGTATAATCTCGACTTGCGTCAATTGTGCTTCAGCAATGACGATGGCGATTTGCTCACGCATGGATGGTGATTGTTCGAGTGCCTTCACCTGCATACCTGCCTGCGCAAGTGGGGCGACATACCGCCCACTTCCTGCACCAATGTCAATGACCACATCACCCGTGTGCAAGTGTGGCAGTAGCCATTGCATGAATGCATCCGGCTGCGGCACTCGCTTCACGTTCCGTGCATAGCGTGCGGCCGCAGTTGCGTACTGATCGGCGCTCCGTTGCATATCCGGATGCGTTGCATCTTCACCTTGTTGGCGTTCACGATCATACATGTCGCGCCAGATGTGCAACCAATCAAGCTCGGCCGCACGCCACACAAATCCGCTATTCATAAGAAACCTCCACCCATATTCCACCGGACGTTGCACTGAGTTGGGCTGCACGGAGCACAGCATCAACCATCAATCCGGCCCGACCATCACACAACGGTGTTTGTTGACCGATGATACGGGCCACACATTGTTGCCATGAGGCGGCATGCCATGACAGCGACCCAGTCGATGTTTCGGGGCTTGGGAGTGCAGCAGGTGGTGACATGCGATTCCATGTCTGGATGCGTTGTGTGGCAGCTGGCGCATCTGCATCCCCGATCACAATAGCGTTGACATCGATCATGTCAAACATCATACTTGACTGTGTACCATACACTTCAACCCGGACATCGTCAGCAGCACCAGGCACCATCTTCGAAGCCTCAAGTGTGATATACATGCCGTTTGCCAAGTGCATACCAAGCCATGCCACATCATCGCTGTGTATGTCAGTCAAGATCCCCTGCTGGTTGGGGCGCTGCGCTACCACGGTCCGCATCAAGGCGATCACGCGTACAATCGTACTTGCACTCAGAAAATGCACCAAATCAATCAGATGCGACCCCAAATCAATTAACACGCCAGCACCAGGCCCCTCAAAGCGCCACGTGGTTGGCCGGCGCGGATTCACGTTACTTGAACGATAGTATCGCAGGTGCCCACCAATCGGGGTACCCAACCCACCTACGGCAATGCGACGTTGCATCTCGCACAACGCGGGCACATGGCGAAAATGATGATTCACGGCCAGCACGCGTTGGTGTGCATCTGCCAGCTCCACCAGTGTGCGCGACTCTGTCACATCGACCGTCAACGGTTTTTCGCACATCACATGTTTACCAGCAATCAACGCATCACGTACATAATCAAAGTGGAGCTGGGTCGGTGTGGCGCACAACACGACGTCTACATCATCACGCTCGAGTAGTTCCGCATACACGGTTTGTGGTACATGCGGATAGTCGCGAGTAGCGCGTGACACACTTGTCGGTCCACCGGGAGTGATTGCCACAATCGTCGGGGTCACCCCCATATCTGGATACATCTGGGCAAACATCGCCAATGCAGTTGCATGCACACGGGCAATCGCGCCATATCCAACAATTCCTATCCCAAGTTGTCGTGTCATACCATCTCTGTTCGATCAAACGGTGGGCGATGCAGACGTGCTAATTCTTCAAGTGTGTCGAGTGCCGCATATCCAGCATTGTACAGTGGTATATCATGGCGTTGTGCGTGTTGGGCTTCAAACTCATCAATATCAAGTCGTACCGTTGCAACGCGGTCTGGCGCTACAAACAAATCAAGTTCAAGATCTACCGATGTAATCATGGTTGGGGTAATGACGGCAGGTTTGGTCACATTACAATACCAGCCACGTAATTGCCCATCACTCCGATAGACAGCAAACACGCAATACCACTGATCAGCATAAAAATGTTCATCAAGGATATCACCAGGGGCAAACTGCATGTACCCCAAATCGATTGCTGGGCGGGTCCAATGTGCGCGCACACAGGCGTATGATGGCTGCACAATCAGCGGTGTGGCCACATAACTAATGGTGGTTTGTTTGTGCGGTTTAATCAGATGAACGTGCATCAATGACCAGTTAGAGATAACTTCGGCGTAACCAACGGCGAATCGTATTGCGCCATGTTGCTGGAATCTTGCGCGCCAGGCTACTCGCGATCAACATCACAATTAAGCGTACGGTACCAATCCGTGGGGCCACAAGCTTTTTGAGTGTTTCGGGATCATTCAGTTGCAGCGGTGATGTTTCGCGCACCTCGACGTTGAGCGTGCCGTGCCATTCTTTTTCTACCCAAAAGAGATGAGGCATACTCCGTTGAAACAAGTAGTAGGCTGGATTATAGGCATACAAATAATCAAAGAACTCACCGAATGGCTCTACTGGTTCGCGCGGGTGGAGCACTAATGTATCGTCCACCAAATTTACATACCAGCGATGAAACGACCAATGGAACATGCGTTCAGCAATCTCGGCCGGGCTTTGGATATAGCCAGCTTTGGAGACGCGCGTCAACTCACTTGCGAAAAGCACCGGGTCGTCCATATGTTCAAGAATATGGGAGCAGATTGTGTAGGCAAATGCGCCATCTTTGAACGGCAGATGGTGGGCATCAGCCACGACCATCGGTCGGTCAATGACAATATTGCCACCACGTTCGGTGTTATCGAAAAGGAACTTATCGACAAGGATATCCGCACGCGGATTCGGGTTATCTCCGCTTCCAATCTCGAGAACCAGCCCATGCTTCGGTGGATTAAGTCGTTGTTCCATGCCTACTAATTCAATTCATCGCCAGAAAGGCTATCGTGCAAGACCTCAAGGTACTCAAGCGCCATGCCAGTACCGATGGCCACACAGTTCGCCGGTTGGTCGGTCACATAACAGGGAACGCCGGTAAATTCGGTCAACAAGTCATTGATACCACGGAGCATTGATCCACCACCGGTCATGACCATACCTTTGTCAATGAGGTCTTCTGCAAGGGCTGGCGGGGTATCAGCCAACACGCGACGAACTGCATTTACGACCTGTTCGAGTGGTTCTTGGATAGCCTCAGTAATTTCCGTGGAATTGACTTCGATGGTTTTGGGTAATCCGGCCACTTGATCGCGGCCACGCACTTGCATTTGGAGCGGGCGGCTCATGGCGACCGCCGAGCCAATTTCAATTTTGACGCTTTCGGCCATACGCTCACCGATGAGCAGGCTGTATTTGCGTTTGATGTATTGCATAATGGCATCGTCAAAGCGGTTCCCGCCGACGCGCACAGAGCTCCATGTAACAATATCGTTGAGTGAGATAACGGCGACTTCCGTAGTACCACCACCGATATCAATAATCATATTCCCTGACGGTTTGGCAATAGGAATGTTGGCGCCAATCGCAGCTGCCAGTGGTTCACGGATGAGGTATGCACGGCGTGCGCCGGCAGACAACGCTGCTTCGCGCACTGCACGCATTTCAACTGATGTAATGCCGGCTGGAATGCTAATCATGACATCAGGCTTACTCAAACTAAATCGTCCAACCACTTTGCCGATATAGTGTTTGAGCATCGCCTCCGTGATATCGTAATCAGCAATAACGCCGTTGCGCATAGGGCGAACAACTTCAATGCTCTCTGGTTCGCGACCTAGCATGGCTAACGCATCTGAACCCACCGCTTTGATACGATTATCTTTGGTTGATATTGCCACCACCGATGGTTCAGACATGACCACACCACGGTTACGCACGTACACCAAGACGTTTGCTGTACCGAGGTCTATTCCGATTTTACGGGCCATAGCCTTTTCGCCCCTACTACACGTCCATCAATCCATATCATTGTACCATATGGAAATCACCGAGTATTCCGGCATACCACAATTCATATCACATTACAGTGCACACAAACGAGGTGAGCGCTGCCCACCTCGTTTGTGTGTATCATGCAGTGGCATCAGCCATCGATTATGCTTGGATTCCACGACGTGCTTTGGCCATTTTGATTTGGAGCAACGCACGGCGCAAATCGGCTTCTGCCAACGCCATTTCCTGATCAGACTTGCGTTGTGCGATACGCTCTTCGGCACGTTTTCGAGCCTCTTCAGCGCGCTCAAGATCAATTTCATCGGAGCGATCGCAGGCATCTGCCAAGATGGTCACCCGATCCGGCAACACTTCCATGAAGCCGCCATAGACGGCGAACTCGGTGCGTTGCCCACCTTTGATGATGCTCAGCTCACCCTCCGTCAACACCGTCAACAGCGGCATGTGGCGGGGCAGGATACCGACGCGACCATCTTTGGTTGGCGCATTTACTTGATCAACATCATCCGAGAGAACCAAGCGCTCCGCGGTGACGATTTCGAGATGTAATGGCATCTCGGTACCTCCATCAGACTGCGCGCACCCGTGCGATTGCTCTTACGGGTGCGCGGAGCGGGCTTACTTACTGGCCTCGAAGGCAGTGATAACTTCGTCCAGCGAACCTTGCAAGAAGAAGAACTGCTCAGGAACATGGTCAACTTCACCAGCCAAGAGGCGAGCAAAGCTGCGTACCGTATCAGCGATTGGCACATATTTACCAGCACGACCGGTGAATTGTTGTGCCACTGTGAATGGTTGTGAGAAGAAGCGCTCAATCTTGCGGGCGCGTGACACCGTGAGTTTGTCTTCGTCAGACAATTCTTCGACACCCAAGATGGCGATAATGTCTTGCAGGTCTTTGTAGCGCTGCAACACAATCTGCACCTGGCGTGCCACACGATAGTGCTCTTCGCCAACGATGTTGGGGTCAAGAATACGGCTGGTTGACGCCAACGGGTCCACCGCCGGATAAATGCCCTTAGCCGCAATGCTACGCTCGAGCGAAATCGTCGCGTCAAGGTGCGCAAAGGTGGTGGCTGGGGCTGGGTCGGTGTAGTCGTCAGCGGGCACGTACACGGCCTGCATCGAGGTAATCGAACCCTTGTTGGTCGAGGTGATGCGCTCTTGGAGCTCACCCATCTCAGTACCTAGGGTTGGCTGATACCCTACCTGCGACGGCATACGACCGAGAAGTGCTGACACCTCTGAACCGGCCTGCACGAAGCGGAAGATGTTGTCGATGAAGATGAGCACATCGCGGCCTTCGTCGCGGAAGTACTCGGCCATCGTCAACGCCGTCAAGGCGACGCGCAAGCGGGCGCCTGGTGGCTCATTCATCTGACCGAACACCATCACGGTTTTGTCGAACACGGTGGTGTTGTCGTCGATGCGCGCATCTTTCATTTCGTGGATGAGGTCATTACCCTCACGTGAGCGCTCACCGACGCCTGCGAACACCGAGTAACCCGATTGTTCTTTGGCGATGTTCGCGATCAACTCTTGGATGACCACGGTCTTACCTACACCGGCACCACCGAAGATACCGGTCTTACCACCGCGGGTGAACGGAGCAATCAGGTCAATGACCTTAATGCCGGTCTCGAACACCTGGGCCGTGGTTGACTGCTCTTCGAGCAATGGTGGGCGTTGGTGAATTGGGCGGCGCTCAACGCTCGCCTCAACGGCGGCCTCACCATCAATTGGATCGCCGGTTACATTGAACACGCGACCAAGTGTGGTTGGACCGACTGGTACAGCGATGGCACGGCCGGTATCGATTACCGGTACGCCACGCTTAAGGCCATCGGTGGTACCCATGGCGACAGCCTTGACGTAGCCGTTCCCCAAGTGCTGTTGCACTTCGGCGACCAACGTCGTGCCATCTGACATTGGGATTTCGATAGCGTTGTAAATACTAGGAGTTTGGTTCTCCGGGAACTTGGCGTTGACTACCACGCCAATAATCTCGGTGATTTCCCCTGTCGCTCGAGCCATATTGCCTTCCTCCAGCACGTATCGTGTGGCATCACCACACGCAGACATCAACTATCCGCAAGGGCTGCCGCACCCGAGGCAATCTCAGAGACTTCCTTGGTGATATTGGCTTGACGAGTCTTGTTATACGTCAGCGTCAATTCGCGGCGCAAATCCTTGGCGTTATCGGTTGCGTTACGCATCGCCACCATGCGGGCGCTATGCTCGCTGGCAATCGACTCCAACACGGCCTGATAGATCTGTACCTCGGCAAAGCGGGGCAACAGGTCATTCAACACGACATCCTGGTCGGGTTCGTAGTTGAAGTCGCTGCCCTTGGCAGGTGTCGCATTTTGTTCAGCTTCGACTGGCAAAATACGGCGCACTGCAGGACGCTGTACCAACGTGTTCACAAACTGACTATAGATGATATAGGCTTCGTCAAACTCGCCCTTCAAAAAGCCTTCGATGACGTTCGTCGACACGCCGAGGACATCGGCGAGTTTTGGATAGTCACCAAGCTTGGTCACTTCGGCCAGCAAGTCTTGACCACTACGACTCAAGAAATCACGACCCTTCTTGCCAATTGCAAGGACCTTGACCTGGCGACCTTTTTCACGCTCGTCAAGCACAAAGCGTGCCGTACGACGCAGAATATTGGCAACCAGGCTCCCGGCCAAACCACGGTCTGGGGTGATGACAATCACACCGACTGTCTTGACCTCGGGGCGGATCTCGAGGAGTGTGCCTTTGCGCGCACCGGAGGTGCGTGCCATCAGGCTACTCATCACATCGCGGAGTCGGTCGGCATACGGCCGCGTGGCAAGCACGTTGCGTTGGGCACGACGCATCTTCGAAGCCGAGACCATCTCCATGGCGCGCGTAATTTGCGCCAGGTTGCGGACGGATCGAATGCGTCGTCGGATTTCACGTGTACTTGGCACCGTTTCCCTCTTCCGTGTTACGCCGGGGAGGCGATTGCGCACCTCCCCATGCTACGACCTACTCGCTGTAGTTACTCGTCTGGTTAAACTCTTTGATGGCAGCTTCAAGGCTTGCACGCAATTCAGCCGATGGGAACTTGCGGTCGAGGCGATTCTCGTAAATCCCCTTACCAACCTCAGGATGCACCGTACGGATGAACTGCAAGAAATCAGCCTTCCACACGCCAACCTTTGCCACTGGCACGCCATCAATGAATCCATTGGTGGCAGCGAAAATGACCATGACCTGCTCTTCGAGCGGCATTGGTTGGAACTGGGGTTGCTTGAGTACCTCTTGCAAGCGTGAACCACGATCAATCTGGGCGCGGGTGGCAGCATCCAAGTCCGAAGCGAACTGGGCGAAGGCTGCCAAATCGCGGAACTGCGCGAGGTCAAGCTTGAGGCGATCAGCAACTGAGCGCATGGCGCGCGTCTGAGCTGAGCTACCGACGCGGGACACCGAGAGACCGATGTTCAAGGCTGGGCGAATGCCGGCGTTGAACAAGTCTGACTCGAGGTAGATCTGACCGTCAGTGATTGAAATCACGTTGGTCGGAATATACGCTGACACGTCGTTGGCTTGGGTTTCGATGATGGGCAATGCCGTCAACGAACCGCCGCCCTTCTCTTCGCTCAAACGCGCAGCGCGCTCGAGCAAGCGTGAGTGCAAGTAAAAGACGTCACCGGGGTACGCTTCGCGGCCTGGTGGGCGGCGGAGCAACAACGACACCTGACGATAGGCGGTAGCGTGCTTTGAGAGATCATCATAGATGATCAAGGCATCGCGAACTACCTCACCGTTGATGGTGACGCCGTTTTCCATGACTTCTTCACCGATGGCACAACCAGCATACGGTGCGATGTACTGCAACGCAGCTGATTCTGAGGCGGTGGCGGCAACGACCGTAGTGTACTCCATCGCACCGAAGCGCTCGAGATAACCCACAATCTGGGCTACCTGGGCACGCTTTTGACCGATAGCGACATAGATACAATACAGACCCTTACCCTTTTGGTTGATGATGGTATCGATGGCCACGGCGGTTTTACCCGTTTGGCGGTCACCGATAATCAACTCGCGCTGACCACGACCAATCGGAATCATCGAGTCGATGGCGATAATACCGGTTTGTACCGGAGTGTTCACTGACTGACGGTCCATTACACCAGGGGCGATACGCTCCACTGGGCGGAAGCTCTCACTGGTGATTGATCCCTTACCGTCAACTGCTTGACCGAGCGCATTTACCACGCGACCGACCAATGATTGACCCACAGGAACCGAAATAATACGACCGGTGGCATTAACCTGGTCACCCTCTTCAATTGAGAGGTAGTCACCAAGCACGATGGCACTGACGCTATCGCGCTCAAGGTTCAAGGCGACACCGTACACTGCTTCGCTTCGACCAGCCTTAACGGGGAACTCGAGGAGCTCCGACGCCATGACTTGCTCGAGGCCGCTGATACGGGCTACACCGTCACCGACCGATACCACAGTACCGACATTCATCATCCGTGGTCGGACGTCGGCACCTTCTTGAATACTTTTCAGCAGACGCTGATAAATCTCGTTTGCTGCTACGGCCATAGTCTGGCACCTCAATCGTTGTGTCGCGACAGGATCATCTCTGCCCTGTCTGCTGCCGTTCCTTTAGTGGCGGCTTCGGGTATTAGCTGTTCAACATACTGCGCTGTACGGCACTCAGGCGCGTGCGCAGACTATTGTCAAGAACTTGATCGCCAACGCGGACAATCAACCCACCAATGAGTGATTCGTCTACGTCAAAGCTGACCGCTAACCCCTCGCCATACTTCCCACGGAGGTCTGCTACAACCGCTGCTTGCTCTGCATCACTCAACGTCTCAGCACTCGTCACGCTCGCATCAAGTGTCTGCGTACTGCGCTGGGTTGCCTGCTCGAATGCCTTGGCCACTGCGGGCAAGACGCCCAAGTTTGATGCAAGTGCGGCTACTGCGTTGCGGACCTCACGTGGCGCATCTGCACCCATCTTCGCGTTCACTGCGTCAACACTGGTGGCCCCACCACGCACTGCCTCAGCAGCGGCGTTGAGTGCCTTCAATGTGGCACCGTTGAGCGCCTCTTGGATGGCGCGCGCAATCATCTGTGCATCAGATGTAGTCACGTTATACCTCGCTCGGTGCTAGCAAAATCACTAGTCACCACGCTCCGAACGCTAGTTGTTGCGACCCAAACGGGACAACGACTCGTCGATCAACTGCTTATGATTGCCCTTGAGCTCAGCACCAAGTACCTTGGCTGCCGTCTCGGTTACCAACGAGGCAGCCTGGTTCTTGAACTCGGCAGCCAAACGGTCCAACTCTTGCTCGGCATTTGCGCGGGCGTCAGCCTTGATGCGCTCAGCCTCAGCACGGGCTTGATTGATAATCTCCTGCTCCTGGACACGAGCACGCTCTTGAGCTTGCGCCATCACGCTGGCTGCCTCTTGACGGGCCTTTGCCAACTCGACGTCGTTCTCTTTGCGCTGAGCAGCCATCTGCTCACGGACCTTATCTGCCTCTTGCAAGCTCTCTTCGACACGCTTGGTGCGCTCAGCCAAGAGATTAATGAGTGGGGTGAAGAGAAAGCGCGACAACATCCACACCAAGAAAATGACGTTGAACATCTGCGCGATCAATAGGCCCCAATTTATGCCTAGTTTTTCCAAAGCATCGCTCCTTGTAGATGCATACATCCGACGGTCAACCGTCAAATACGTACGTACATCGAAACTAGATAATGCTGAAGCCGATCAGCAGACCGAACACCAATGAAAGAATGAACGGCACTTCAGCCAAAGCGAAGCCCAAGAACATGTAGGTACGGAGCATACCCTCAGCCTCTGGATTGCGCCCCATGGCCTGCAACGCACCACTAAACACGACACCGATACCAGCACCGGGTCCGATAGCACCCAAACCGATGGCCAATGCCATAGCGACAAAACGAAGTCCTTCGTCGGTCATGACAACTCTCCTCTTACATGCATTTCACTACATCAAAATTCCGGTAACCACAAATCCTAATGGGCAGCTGCCCCGTGTTCGGCATCATCATGACCACCGTGTGCCTGCGTGGCCATCGACATGAATACCAACGTCAACACCGAGAAGATAACCGCCTGCATCGCAGCCACGAAGACCTCGAATGCGTAGAACGGCAACGGCAACATGTACGGGAAGAGGTGGGCCAATACGACCAGCACAACCTCACCAGCGAAAATGTTACCGAAGAGACGGAAGGCGAACGAAACGATACGGATGACCTCCGAAATCAATTCGATGAACCCAATCACAGTGAACATTGGCCCTTCACGGAAGTTGAAGAACCGCACCAGGTACTCCCATCCCAAAGCCTTGAGACCGAAATACTGGATAAGTACCACTGAAATCAAACCAAGCGCCAACGTCATGTTCAAGTCAGCTGATGGCGCACGCAAAAACGGCACCAACAACTCGCCAGGCTCACAGGTCAACGGCCAGCCTCGTTCAGCATAGTAGTTGGCTGCATGATGCTCGGCCTCGCCACCCTCAGCTGCTGCCTTGGCATACGGCTGACACATCCCGATACTCCCCGCACCAGGCATGAGCCCGATGAAGTTCGACAGAATGATCAGCAGAAACGCCGTTGCCGCAAAGGGGAAGAACTTGGCGACGTTCTTCTTGTCGACGCCTACGGCAAAGTCGTAGAACGTCCCCACAACCAACTCGACGAAGTTTTGGAAGCCGCGCGGCACCATCTGGGCATTGCGCGCCCCAAACACAATCATCAGGATCAACAACAGATCAACAATGACTGTTGTTACTAGTGAATTCGTGATCGGAAAGCCGGATTTACATTCGCCCGGGTATCCCATCTCGCCACCGATACACACCAATGCTTCAGCTTTCACTGAGATGTGCAAATCTTCACGAGGGAATACGAGACCGAGGCCAAAGTACATCACAGCGCCAATCGCGAGGGCCACCAGTACGGCATTACGTATCCGCATGTAACACGCCCCTCCGACTTAATGAACGCCTTCACAAAGTAGTATACCGGATTCAACTCGTGACTGTCAAAATACCAACGGTCATGCGTCAAACTCGCTATACATCCACGTTTGATAGTACCACAAGAAGGATTCAAGGGGCAACTTTTTTAGATTACAGATACGCATATTGCCTATGCGCTACTCTGCCCCTGTCATATCCGGAATCATGACGACAAAAACACTGCCAATTTCGGCATGGCTCGATACCCACACATATCCCTTGAGCTGTTGCACAATATCATGCACTAACGCTAATCCCAACCCGGCACCACCACGCTCACGCGTCAACGAGTTGTCAATCTGCGTAAAGGGCGCAAAGATGTGAATCTGTTCATGCGTGGGGATACCTTTGCCACTATCGCTCACCGTCAACGTCAACCAATGTCGCGAAGCTGATTCAATGTGTAGTGGTAAGGAACTCGCATCCGAAATTTGGGCACTGAGATGAATCACTGCCTGTTTGGCATGCGTTGCCGCATTCATCAACAGTTGCGCCAGAACGACCCGTACCCAACGCGCATCGCTGACAAAAGCCCCCTCACGTGAATCAATCGTTGTATTAATACGTACATGTGGGTAGCGCTCAACGACACTATTCACGACCACATTCACTAACGCCTGCATATCAATGCGCTCAAACGACAGCTTGTCGTCGAGTCCTATTTGCTGAAGGTTGGTCATGCGCTCGATGATTTCTTTCATGCGGAGCGCGTTCTGCATAATCTCGTGGGCTTGTTCCCCCATATTATCCATGGGGAGTGCACGTTTCAACAAATCGGTATATCCGATGACCATGGTCAACGGTGTGCGAAGTTCATGTGACGCAATAGCAATAAACTCATCTTTCATCGCCTCTATTTGGCGCTGGCGACGATACAACCCCTCAACATGCCCATACAAGTCGGCGTTCTGTAGCGCCGCCGCACTTTGACTAGCTAACAACGTCATCAACTCACTCACACTGGGAATGTTCGGCTCGCGCTGTGTGCACCCGATCAATAACACGCCTTGCAACGTATTTGACACAACCGGCACGCCGATCATCGTGGTAATGACGGATATTTTGTCGACATCCTCAAACCCTTGTGTCTGTGCGGTAATCAAGGTGCGCTCATTCAACACCCGGTGTGCCATGGACATTCCCACCACGTTGAGTTGCCATTGTGCACTCGACAGCGTCACCGAGGCAAGGCGATGCTTTTCATCACCAATCAGCAACGCAGCCACATCCCAATCACTCCACCGCATGGCAAGATTTAACACGTAATGGACGAGCGCTGCATAGTCGAGCGTTGACGACAACACTTCACTGTCAATACGCAAGGCTTCGAGCGTACGCAACCGCACGTTATCACGAATGACGCTACGACGATTCAACGCTTGCGCCACCGCAACCACTAACTGCGACAAATCGAATGGTTTCGACACAAAATCAGAAATGCCACTTTGCATGGCCTGATGCAAGTGATCATATGAGGCATACGCCGTCATCATCACAATCGCTGCAGTTGGATCGCGTTGACGAGCCAATGACGCTAACTGCAACCCATCTATGCCCGGCATCTTCAAATCGGTCAACAGCAAATCATATGCTTGACGAGCAATCATATCAGGCGCCTTGTTTGATTCATGAATTGCCGTAACTTGGTACCCTTGGACTTGCAAGGCGCGCGTGCAGATATTACACATCTCCGGCTCGTCATCAACGACCAGGATGTGGGGTTTGATGGGGGTGGCAAATGTCATACATCCTCCTCAAGTAAACCGCCATGGGCTAACGCATAGACATCGGCAGCATACACATCAAGCCCAGCCACTAAGCGCGGCAATATCAAATCAACCACATTCATAGCTGCACCACGGATACACCCAGGTGCACCCATGACTGGGATCGAATCAAGCACGCCAAGCAACAACAAATTCCCAGGCTCAACGGGTGCACCATAGCACGTTATGCGACCACCAGCAGCGACTAGCGCTTGTGGCATCACATCATCACGATCCATAATTGATGTCTCACCAATCGTCACAACCATGTCAACAGATGCCCGTAGTACATCAAACGCACTGCACACAACCTCATGGTTAGCGACAACGGGTAGCACGGTAACAACCTGTGCCTGCACGGTGGTTAATCTCACCTGCAACGCGGCAAGATGCGTACGTATCAAGCGCTCGTGTGTCGCCGGCGCCCCAATCACCATCACCCCGACGCGTGTACGCACAAATGGCGCTACGGTAAAAATCGGGGCTATTGACACGGCAAGTTGTGCTGCCGGAATAGCAAATGGGATGACTTTGATGGTGGCAATACGCTGCCCCGGGCGGACAACGGTGTAGGTTCGCCGGGTGGCAATGGTGACACCATCTATCCGATGCCACTGTGATAATCTGTCAATTGCAACGGTGAGTACACCATCAATGGTTGATTCAATGTCGGCACGACCATGATGTGGCGCACGGGCTCGTGTATGTAGCCCAGCACACTGCTGTGCCACCAATGCGGCAGCTGCGTGTTCGTCAACGTCATCATCTGCGAGACGAACGACCGTGATTGTCTCTATGCCGTGTGCCACAATATGTGCGACATCCTCCGCAGTCAATACCCGCCCCTTGGCTACGATTTTGCGGCCATGTGCGTCACTAATATTATGTCGAGATATAAATCCGACAGCGCTCGTAGTTGGCAGGGTTACTTGGTGCATAGGCGCTGGTAATCTTCCTCACTGTCAATGTCCTCGAGCAACTCTGGAGACGGCATGTCATACCAGGTTGGCGTGGCAATACCGCGTTGGAACAACAGTCGCCCGCCCTGCTCGCCCGTCAATCCACTGAGTTCAACCAGCAACTGTCGGCTCCACACCACGGGGTTCGTCGGCTGATCGTGCACACGGGGAACCAACACAGCCGGCTGAGCATGTCTCCACGCCGCTACAATCTGCTGAACATGTGCAGCGCGCAACAACGGCTGATCACATAATCCGATGACGAGTGCATCAGCCTCTTGCGCGATGGCCCACCGTGCGGCACAGGCCACCGAACTCCCTTGACCATCAGCAAAATCCGGATTCATCGTCAAGTCAACCAGTAGGCCAGCCAAGGCCATACGCACATGTGCTGCGTGGTGACCGATGATAACACCGACACGATCGACGCCTGCGTCGCACATGGTTTGCGTGCTATGACGTACCAGTGGGACACCACGCCAGTCCAGCATTTGCTTGGGGCGACCCAAGCGTCGTGACAAACCGGCAGCAAGAACAGCAGCAACAATCTTCATACGCCCCTCAACTGTGCGTGCCTGCCATTGCGCACCGCCACAATCTCGGCCATGATACTCAAGGCAATTTCGACCGGCGTTCGGCCGCCAATCGGGATACCAATCGGCGCATGCAATCGAGCAATCGTCTCATCAGGCATACCCGCCTCACGCAGGCGATTGACGCGCGCGGCATGGGTCTTTTTGCTACCGAGGGCACCCACGTAGCGCGCCGCACTCGGCAACGCCACCAACAAGGCCGGATCATCGAGCTTCGGGTCATGCGTCAACACGACCACCGCACAATTCGGGTGCAACCGTCCATGTAGCGCATCATCGGGCCACGCATGCACCAGTTCATCGGCGTGCGCAAAGCGCTCAGGCGTAGCAAAAGCACCGCGTGCGTCAACCACGACTGTACGAAAGCCCATCTGCTTGGCAAACGTCGTTAACTCGACGGCAATATGAACGGCTCCTACCATGATGACAGTCGGCGGTGGAGGATATGTCTCAATGAAGATGTGTCGATCAGCAATCGTCTGCACACCTTGTTCATCACGATTCAACATGGCATGTGCGTGTTGGGTCACCGTATGATTCAGTGCTTCGTCAGCACACGCCGTCACGACCGGTAAGTCAGGGCGGACCAACCACTGTAGACCGATATCAGGGCCAGACACCACCGTTGCCAGTGCCACAGGGTGTTCGGCATCAAGGGCTTCACGGAGGATTTCATAGATGTGCTGACGCATTGCGGTTCCCTTTTGTGTGACACGCAGTCAATCTCGTAATGGTTCAACAAAAACATCAATCGTACCACCACACGCCAAGCCTACCTCCCAGGCGGTTTCGTCGGCAACACCAAAATGCAACAAGGCAGCCTGCCCACTTTTGATGGCCTGCTGACACGCATCAAACACGGCACCTTCGATACAGCCACCACTCACCGAGCCGGCCATGTTGCCCGCATCGGAGACGACCATTTTGGCACCGACACCACGTGGCGATGAACCCAGAGTATGTATGACCGTGGCAATAGCCACACGCTCGCCACGCGCTTGCCACGTTTGAATGGCATCAATCACATCACGCATTGCGGACCTCCTGCCTACTCTAGATAGGGTTGTGCTTCAGCCAGTGTCGGTTGGGCAGCAGTTCCTCCAGCTGCCCGCGTCGACAACGAGCCACACACGGCGCCAAGGCGTACTGCCTTGGCCAGCGGCCACCCTGCAAGTATGCCGTAGACCATCCCCGCATTAAACGAATCACCGGCACCGACTGCATCAACAAAATCAGTCTTTATGGATGTGGTACGCACCACTTCTGTGCCACGCTGTGCCACGGCACCATCAGCACCACACTTCACGGCCACCGTCGTTATACGTGTAGCCAGGGTAGCAAGTGCCTGTGATACATTCACCTGTCGGCTAATCGCACACGCCTCGGCATCGTTCGGCAAGAACAAATCGGTGTGGGCAAATAACATATCAAGCCCATCCCACTGCTCAGTTGGATCCCAATTCGTATCAAGTGACGTTGTCCCACCTTGGGCTTGCATCGTGGCAAAAAGTGCGGGCAAATCGGGTCGCAGTGCATGTTGCAAATAGTAACTGCCAATATGCAGATGGCGTGATGCAGCAATCAGTGACGCCGGAACCATGTCGGCTCTGAGCAAGGCAATACCGCCTTCGTAGGTCAACATGGCGCGATCGGCTGGCTTCTGCAAGATAACCGTTAGACCAGTCCGAATCGACGGGTCAATCACCACATGTTGCGTATCGACGCCTGTTTTGCGCAGAGCATCAAGACAGAACCGACCAATCACGTCATCACCACAGAGGCCAACATAGGCAACCCGTAAGCCGAGCCGAGCCGCGCCACACGCAAAGATCGCCGATGAACCACCGAGCACAAGCGCCATATCATCAACTATCTTCTCGTGTTGTTGCCACACTGGCTCAACATCACCGCGCAAAATCAAGTCGGCATTTATCTCGCCCAAAACCAACAGGTCGTATTGCGTCATACCAGCGTACCCTCACTGTACTGCGTTCTAATAGTTTATTATACCTAAACCATTTCTATCGATGCACCTGATACACAACCAAACCCCACAGGAGGTAGTACTCCTGTGGGGTCATCATCACACCATCACTGACACGGTATTACTTGCTCGCCGCATATTCCTTGGCAGCAGCAACGGCCTTTTGGGCACCCTCACCCAACGTGGCAGCTGGGATGAGGCGCGAGTTCTCGAGCAACTTGCGACCCTCGACCTCGTTGGTGCCGACCAAGCGCGCTACCATTGGCACATCGGTATCGACCTCTTCGAGGGCGGCGATGATACCACGAGCGACTTCGTCAACACGGGTAATACCACCGAAGATGTTGAAGAGCACGGCTTTGACGTTTTTGTCGGACAAAATAATCTGCAACGCAGCTTTGACTTTGTCTTTGCCGGCACCGCCACCAACGTCAAGGAAGTTTGCGGGCTCACCGCCGTACAACTTGACCACGTCCATCGTTGCCATAGCCAACCCAGCACCGTTCACCATACAGCCGATGTCGCCATCGAGCTTGATGAAGGTGATACCCGCCTCGCGAGCTTGTTGCTCGGCGAGTGGCTCATCGGCGCTATCGCGCATCGCCTCTAACTCGGGATGACGGAACAGACCGCTGTCGTCAACCACAACCTTCGAGTCGAGCGCCTGCAACGAGCCGTCCGCTTTGACAACCAACGGATTAATCTCGGCCAATGAGGCGTCGTTCTCCATGTAGACCTTGTACAAGGCCATGGCGATACCGGCAAACTGACGGACTTGCTTGCCGTCAGTCAAACCAATCGCAAAGGCCAAGTTGCGGGCTTGATAGTCGAGCAAGCCCATGGTCGGATGCGCTTCGACCTTCTTGATCGCATCGGGGTTGGTCTTGGCGACTTCTTCGATTTCGACACCACCCTCTGACGAGGCCATGACCACGATGCGCTTGCTGGCGCGGTCCATGATGACGCCGAGATAAATTTCGCTCTCGTATGTGATGGCCTCGGCAACTAAGACCTTCTCAACAGTCAAGCCCTTGATGTCCATGCCGAGGATTTTGGCACCAACCTGCTCGGCCTCAGCCGGGGTTTGGGCTAGTTTGACGCCTCCGGCCTTGCCGCGACCACCCACGAATACCTGGGCTTTGACGACCACTGGTGCGCCAATGCGCTCTGCAATGGCACGCACCTCTGCAGCCGTCGCAGCGACGCCACCACCGGTTACCGGAATACCGTAACGGGCACAGATATCACGCGCTTGATACTCATGTAATTTCATCGCCAACAGCCTCCATGCATATTTTGACTGCCATATCCTACCATTGCCGTGCAGTTGCGTCAATAACGCATACTCAGCCGATGACAATTCATACAACCGTTATGTACCACCAGCTCACGGACACAGATGGGCACCACGATGCAGTCCAAAGCAGAGTGGTATAATAGAGGCATACCGCGCCCGAAACATCGTTGTTTACTTCTGAAAGGTACCCAATCATGGCCTATGCCTCGTTGATTGGCGCTGAAGTTAAGCGCAAAGAAGACCCACGCCTAATTACCGGCCGTGGCGCCTACGTCGGTGACATGAAGCTCCCCGGCATGCAGTACGTTGCGTTCGTTCGTAGCCCATACCCGCACGCTCTTGTCAATAGCATTGACGCCAGCGAGGCCAAAGCCATGCCGGGTGTGATGGATGTTATCACCGGTCAAGACATCGCTAAACTCTGTGGCCCGATGCCCATTGGCGCGGGCGGCGAAGGGTCGAGCGAGCTCGACGGGCTCGCCGTGCGGCCACACAGTCACTACCCCATCTCATACGGTACTGTGCGCCACGTCGGTGAGATTGTCGCCGCAGTCCTTGCCTCATCTGCCGCACTCGCTGCCGATGCTGCTAGCGCCGTCCAAGTTGAGTACACGCCGTTGCCGGCCGCTGTTGACATGGAACAAGCCAAGGCCGCCGATGCACCACGCCTGTTCAAAGATATGCAGAGCAATGTGCATCACACCTGGACCAAAAAGGTCGGCGACGCCGATGCGGCTTTTGCCAGTGCCCACAAGGTCGTCACCCGCCGCATGGTCAACCAACGCCTCGCCGGCGTCTCCATGGAAGGACGCGCCGTCGTTGCCTACCCCGACCCGCTCGGCGATGGCTTGACCGTCTATACCAGCACCCAAGCCCCGCACATGACGCGTGGTAGCTTAGCTGAGATGTTGCGCATGGACGAAAACCAGATTCGCGTTGTGGCACCCGATGTCGGCGGCGGCTTTGGCGTCAAGATCGGCGTCTACCCCGAAGATGCCGCTCTCGCCGCCCTCGCACGTCACCTGCGCCTGCCCATGTCGTGGGTCGAGGGGCGCATCGAGCACATGACCGCCACCACGCACGGGCGCGGCCAAATCGGCGAGTTTAGCGCCGCCGTCAAGGCCGATGGCACCATCACCGCCCTGCGCTTTCATATCACTGCCGACATCGGCGCCTACCCGATTGCAGCTGGCCTGCCCAACTTGACCGGCATGATGGCAGTTGGCGTCTACAAGATTCCCGTCATTGATGGCACCATTGACTGCGTCTACACCAATACCACTCCCGTCGCTGCCTACCGTGGTGCTGGCCGCCCCGAGGCTGCCTACTACATCGAGCGCATGATTGATGCCGTAGCCGATGATTTGGGGCTTGATGCTGCCGAAGTGCGCCGTGTCAACTTCATCCCGCCCGAGCAGTTCCCCTACAAGACACCCACCGGGCCACTCTACGACAGCGGTGAATACGACCGCGCCATGCGCAAATTGATTGACATCAGCGA
This sequence comes from uncultured Klebsiella sp., assembly GCA_964482795.1. Lineage (GTDB taxonomy): Bacteria > Chloroflexota > Chloroflexia > Chloroflexales > Roseiflexaceae > UBA965. Next base: position 2,439 of record CAYZZI010000027.1, on the reverse strand, counting down.
TTATCAGGTGCTCTTGGCTGAGCAGGCACGCCGGCGTGCCGATTATGCGGCTGGCAAACCGACCGCATTGTTGGGCTTGGGCTTTGCCTGTTATGTGGAGATGTGTGGCTTTGGTCCATACGAAAGCGCCACCGTGCGCGTCGAACCCACCGGCACCGTCACGGTGTTCACGGGCACATCACCGCACGGCCAAGGGTTGTACACGACGTTTGCCCAAATTGTCAGCGATCAACTCGGTGCTGATTTCGACAACGTGATTGTCAAATCAGGCGATACCGCTAACACGCCGATGGGCCAAGGGACCATGGGTAGTCGTAGTTTGGCAATCGGTGGTGGCGCACTCGTTGAGGCGATTAACATTGTCCGCGCCAAGGCAGTCAAAATTGCCGCCCACCTGCTTGAAGCCAGCCCTGATGATGTCATCTACGCCGAAGGCAAATATCACGTCAAAGGCTCACCCGATAGCAGTGTGACATTGACCCAAATCGCCAAGCGCGCCTATACCGACAAGTTGCCGGGCGATGTGACCTCGGGGCTCGAAGCAACTGAATTCTTCCGCCCGGCTGAACTCATCTACCCGTTCGGCGCCCACTTAGCGGTCGTCGAGGTTGATGCCGACACCGGCGATGTGCGCGTCGCCAAGTACTACACAGTCGACGACTGTGGCCCACGCATCAGCCCCACGCTGGTGGCAGGGCAGGTACACGGCGGTCTGGCCCAGGGCATCGGACAAGCGCTGTATGAGGAGGTAGTGTACAGTGACAACGGGCAAATTCTCAGCGGTTCGCTGATGGACTACGCCTTGCCACGTGCCGACAACTTTCCTGATTTTGTGCTCGACAAAACCGAGACGCCCACGCCGCTCAATCCGCTCGGCGTCAAGGGCATCGGCGAAGCCGCCACCGTTGGATCAACACCCGCCGTCGCTAACGCCGTCATTGATGCCTTGTCGCATCTTGGCGTCAAGGCACTCGATATCCCGATGCGCCCTGAGCGCGTCTGGCGCGCCATTCACGGCGCCTAATCACACACGCCCAATTGCACGACGAGCGCGGTTACGGATAACGCCGCGCTCGCGTTCTTTCTGTGTACAACGAAAGCCACGCGCATGGCAGAATGCATCACCATTGACACGCATCATCTCGGTCGCACAGGCGTCATCGCCTGCTATCTGATTACCGGTAGTCGCCCCATCCTCGTTGACCCTGGACCTGCTGTCGTTTTGCCATTCATTGAATCAGCACTTGCAGAGCACCACTTGCAGCTTGCAGACATCGGTGCCATTTTGCTCACCCATATTCATCTTGACCACGCTGGCGCAGTGGGTTCGATTGTGGCCACACACCCCCACATCCACGTCTATGTGCATCACCGTGGCGCGCCGCATCTGATTGACCCGAGCAAGCTCCTCAACAGTGCGACGCGCATCTACGGCGACATGATGGCCACCTTGTGGGGTGATTTTTTGGCGATACCCGAGGCGAACCTGCATATACTCCATGGCGGTGAACACCTGACCATCGGCGACCAAGACATTGCCGTATACGATGCCCCAGGTCATGCCGTGCATCATGTGATGTATCACTGGAATGATGCCGTCTTTGTCGGTGACAATGCCGGTATCCGCATGCAAGGATTCACGTACGTGCGCCCGGCCACGCCACCACCCGACATTGATCTCGAGGCGCTTGACCGGAGCATTGCGCTGTTGCGCGCGCTTGCGCCACAACGACTCTACCTGACGCATTTTGGGCCGGTGGACGACGTTGACGCACACCTGACGCGCGTGCACACCGTCAACTGGCGTTGGGCCAACCTGGTCAAAGGGTGGATTGACAGCGGCATTTCACCCGAAGAGCAAGTCACGCGCTTGCGCCAGCACGCCACCGCCGAGATGGGTGCTGATGCGACCGAGGCTGGCATTCAGGCCTATCAAAAAGGGGCATCCATTGAGATGAGTTGGCAAGGACTCCACCGATATTGGATCAAACGTCAGTCATCGTAGTCCTACCCACTACGCTATAATCAAATGGTTCACACGAGTCGTGCACCACCAACACGATTCTGGTGTGTGAGCGTGTCGTTTCGTCGGCATACTACGGCCTTCTTGTGTAATCGAGGATAACCACATGGCGCAAACGCTTTCGCCAATCATCACACATCTGAGCAGTCATCCTGACATGATGACCATCACTGCAGTGGATGCGTTTGCCACACCTCGCCATCTGGCTGGCGTACGCAAAGCCGTCATCGCTCCTATCGTGGCCGCGCTGGCCCAACAGCACGCCACACCACTACTCATCGTTGTGGCTCACACCGATGAAGCAGTACGGCTCTGCGAAGATTTACATCATTGGTTGCCAGGATACCCCGTCTACCACTTCGTGGCCAACGACACCATTCCCTACGAGCCAATGTCCCCGAGTGTCGAAAGCACCG
>CAYZZI010000026.1:18202-41567 GCA_964482795.1 uncultured Klebsiella sp. | reverse complement strand
AGTCGCGGAAGAGCAGATCGCGCTCCCAGAACTGCTTGAGGATCCACCACAGCGACTCGATGTACGAATTATCGAAGGTGCTGTAGGGCTTCTCCATGTCAATCCAGTAGGCGATACGGTCGGTCATCTTCTCCCATTCGCTGATGTAGGTCTGCACGCTCTTTTTGCAGGCAGCATTAAACTCAGCGATACCGTAGCGCTCGATGTCGGGCTTGCCACTAAAGCCGAGGCTCTTTTCGACTTCGATCTCGACCGGCAAGCCGTGCGTGTCCCAACCGCCACGGGCACCGATAACGTGCTGACCGCACATGCGGTGATAGCGGATGATGATGTCTTTGGTGACGCGCGCCTCGACGTGGTGAATGCCCGGGCGACCGTTAGCCGTTGGTGGGCCTTCGTAGAAGATGAATGGTTTGTTCGGATCACCGTGGGCTAGTGCCTTACGTTTGACATCGTGTTGGCGCCAGTAGTCGCTGATGCGATCCTCGAGCGCCACAAACGATGCGCGTGTGTCAACAGCGCGAAAGGTCATGACTCTGCTCCGTTCAAAGAAATTTTGACAACAAAAAACCCGCCCCAGACAGGGACGAGGTACAAGTTACCCCGCGGTACCACCCTGATTGTTGTGCGATGTCGCACAACCACTTGTGGGCGCTAACACGCCCTGTCCTGCTTTCGGTGGACTCCCGGTCGGCTTACACAGAGTGGATTAGACTCCTTCGGCCTTCTGCTCAGAAGGGATATCGGTCAAGTTCGTTGTTGCGCCTCTCACCAATTGCGCAATCGCTGGACAAACGATGCTTTGCCGACCTGTCTTCGTCAACGCACAAGCATTGTACCACAACCCCATATACATGTGCGGCATTTATTATGGCAAACGTTTGTGCATGTGGTATACTATCTTCATGTGTCGTGAGCACACACGTTTGTGTGGCGCTCTGCGTATAAACTAATGGAGTACGACAATGGCCAAAGATACCAAGGGTAAGTCAAAGACCGACGTTACGTCACGTGACAAGAGCGGTCGCGTGACCAACCACACCTGCATGAACTGTGGCGAGCGCATCATGAACGACCGTGAAATGATCGTCTTGATGGACGACCGCCGCCGCAACAAGACCTACCACCACCGCGCCTGCCACCAGAAGACCTTGAGCTAATTCTGGTATCACACAACACGAACGCCCGCTTGGAGTATTCCAAGCGGGCGTTTTGTATGCCTCATTCCATCACATCGATGCTTTCAATTGGGCAAACAGCGCATCATCAGCGGCCGCTATGCCTAGTCCTTGTGCCACACCGGTGAACGGGTCCATCTCAACCATGGCAGCCTCACCGAAGCGCTCAGTCAGCATGCGCACAAAAGCCGGGATGCGCGACGAACCGCCGGTACGCAACACCACATGCACATCGTTGTGGGTCAACCCAGCAGCCACGACCGCGCGATCGACACATGCGGCAACTTTGCGCACTTCGGGGCCAATGAGGCGCTCGAAATTCCACCGCTCAACCACCTGGTCGATAGCAATGCCCGGCACGTGCATCTGCACCACAGCTTGTTCGGCGCCACTGAGTGCGACTTTGGCACGCTCAATGGCTTCGTAGAGGGGCAACGCATAGTTCTGGTTGATGAGTACACGCAACTGTGCCACTTTGTCAGGTTGGCTTGAAGTATAGGCCACATCGTCGATAATCTTCTGAAAGCGCGGATGGGCCAGCTCAACAATGCTCTGCCATTCACTCAAATGCTCGACCAGCACCCCGGGGAACGGCATGCGGTTAGGGCCAATAGTGGAGCGTGAGCCGAAGTGCGGCGTAATCGTGCCCATCATGATATGCCGATCCATGATGTCACCACCGACCGGTACACCATCATTGCTCAATACGCGACTACCACCACGCCCATCGGTCTCAATGATGGTCACGTCGAGCGTCCCACCACCAAAGTCAAAGACCAAGGCGCGTTGACGCTCGACGGTCGTACGCGCATATGCCAATGCGGCCGCGTTCGGCTCAGGCAAAAAGACAAAATCAGGGATGCCGGCGAGTTCACAGGCATGGCGCATCCGCGCCACTGCCACGGCATGATCATGGGGATGCTCAGCATAGTTGACAGGCCGTCCAATCACCATACGCGTCACTGGCTCACCCGTCAGTTGCTGCATGCGCTCGAGCAGCATGCGCAAAATGATGGCAATGAGTTGTTCGATTTGGTATTGACGTTGGATATCAATACCACGCGCATTCTTCCCTTCAATGACCGTCGTATAATCAAAATCAACGTCACGTAGATGTGATTTAATTGATTGAAAAAGTCGTCCAGGTGCGTTAATGTCAATCATGGCACCGAGGGTTTGCTTGATGACCTCGCCGAACTGGTCGAGCATCTCGTACTCACCGAAGTTGCGCCATTCGTATTCGATTTTGCGCCCCACATTGGCCGTAGTATAGCGATCAATCGCCTCACGCCCAATAAATCGCTCGCCCTCACGCGTCATAAACAACACCGTACGCATGACACGAGGGTTCGGGTTGGCCGGATCAATCGGCAGCAGCGTTACCTGCTTGCCATCGTAGAGAGATGCACTAGAATTAGTAGTACCAAAGTCTAAACCGACTTGCATAACAGGAGTCCTTACGTATGTCACACAGTGCCACTGTTGCCCGTGCGCTTTTGGCGGCGCAAGCCGTCTTGTTGCGCCCTACCGAGCCATTTACCTTTGCCTCGGGCATCAAATCGCCGATTTATTGCGATAACCGTTTGCTGATTGGCAATGTGGCCGTGCGCCAAATCGTCAGCGATGCCTTTGCCAGTATTGTCGGCGATGCCCAGATAGTCGCCGGCACGGCCACTGCTGGTATCCCGTGGGCAGCCTGGGTAGCGGAGCGCGCCCAACGCCCAATGGCGTATGTACGGAGCGGTGCCAAAGCGCACGGACGCGGACGCCAAGTTGAGGGCGCCAGCATCGCAGGGCAGTCCGTCTTGTTGCTTGAGGACACCGTGTCAACCGGCGAAAGTGCCGTCACGGCCATCGAAGCATTATACAACGAAGGGGCAGCGCGTGTCACCTGCGCCTGTATTTTCACCTATGGCTGGCAAGCCACATTTGACCGCTTTGCTGCCGCCAACGCACCACTCACCACACTCACCTGGCTCACCCCTGTGCTCGACGTCGCCATCGCCGAGGGCTACCTCAAGGCCGATGATCGCGCGACCGTCGAGGCCTGGTCGGCCAGCCCGACGACCTGGGGCGTCTAACGACAACAAGCCGGCGGGTGGTTCGTACGAACCTCCTGCCGGCTTTTGTGTGCATTAATCAGTACTTATGCCTTATGTGCAGTGGCGTATTTGGCGTTGTAGTCACTCATTCCGCCAGGCACCACCACCGTGGCAATCTGCTTGCCGAGTGATTTGAGGTAAGTGGCCGCAATCGTGGCGCGCATACCACTTTCACAGACCACGTGCAACGGCACATCAGGCAGATGCTTGGCCTCGTGGGGCAAGGTCAAGAGTGGCAAGAGTATCGCCCCTTCGATAGCCCCCTTGGCGTGCTCGTGTGACTCACGCACGTCAACAATGTGCCCACCATTCAGCACCGTCTGATGCAGATCATCAATCGTCACCGTGGGGAGTGTCTCTACATCACCCAGCTTGGCCATGCTCACCCCGACCACCTGAAAGCCAGCCCCGCGCAACTCGTTCGCAGCCGTCTCGGCCGTTGCCAATGTGTCTGCGTAGACAATCAAGGGTTGCTTGTTGCTAATCAAGGCCCGAGCGCGATCGAGCATCAGATTACGCTGAAACGGGATGTTCATCACCCCGGCCATGTACCCAAGATTGAAAACAGCTGTCGGGCGCACATCAAGCACTAATACCCCTTGGGCTTGCGCATCGCGCATATCGTTGAGTGGCATGCTCGTCGCATGACTGCCAAAGTAGCCAGCTGGCAACGGCAATTCACCACGATTGGTGTTGCGATGCGTCAAGATGCCTTCGACGGCCTCACGCACGTCTTGCTTCATCCATTCATTAAATGTCTGCAAATCTGGCGCCTGCAACGCCCAATTAAAGCGGCGCTCGAAGCCAATGGTACTTGAGGCCTTGCCACTCATCGCGCGCCCACCACAGGCAGAGCCGCCGAAGTGACCGGGATAAATCTCGACATCGTCGGGCAATGCCAAGAGCTTTTGCATGCTGTGATACATGATGTCAGTGCCAGTACCGGGGATATCGACGAGGTCAACACGGGCAACGTCACCCACAAAAAGTGAATCGCCGGTCATGACAAACCATGGGCGCGTAGCGCGTGGTGTATCACTGACGGCGTACGCTGTGTGCTCAGGTGTATGGCCCGGCGTGTGGATCGCACGCACCACCAAATTACCGATATGGAACTCGTCGTTGTCGTCGACTGCATGGTGAGGGAACTGGACATCGGCCAACCGGGGAGCATAGATGGTGGCACCCGTCAATGCCTGGATGGCGCGACCCGTCGAGTAGTAGTCGGCGTGCATGTGCGTCTCCAAAACGACTTTTATCTGCAAGCCCTTCTCGGCGGCCAACGTGATATACGTCTCAGCAGGCAATGCAGGATCGATCACCGCAGCCTCTCCCTTGGCAATACAGCCGATTAAGTAAGAAGCAGCAGCCATACCCTCGTGGAACAACTGACGGAAAATCATCACATACCTCCCTCATTTATGCACACACATACGGTTTATCGCATGCGTATCCCGATGCAATCCATTTCTTCATTCCTCCGAGCACATTGCATACATGGGCAAATCCGCGTGTTTGTAGGCGCTCGACAGCAATTTCGGCACGAATGCCTGTGGCACATACACACACAACGGTTGTATCCAGCGGAATATTCACCAACGCACTTGCTAACACATCTAACGGAATATGTTGAGCAGTAGGAATGACTCCTGTACGCTCAATCTCATCTCTCTCTCTCACATCAACCACTACAATGCGGGATGCATCCGTCAAGACATGTGCGAGATCATCAACCGAAATCAACACGTGGCTCCCCTTTCGACGTTTTGCAACGCACTTACCAATTGATGCGCTTGTACGCGAATATCAGGGATTGCAGTACACTCCCAATCATTCCCTTTACGCATCGGTCCAATACACCACAACCACGGCTCAACTGCACCAGACGCATTCCGCACCTGACCCACCTCATTGACCTGTAATCCGATGCCAGTTGCGTGTGGTACCACCACACCTTGGGTTGCAAGTGCATATAATATCGGCACTTGCGCTGTCACATAATTGCTGGTCGGACCAGTACAATTCACCACAATGCCACCCTCAATGACACGCGTTTCACCTCTCTTCTCGAGCGTTATTCGCACCCCATCAGGCATCTCTTGATAGTCATGTATTCGGCCTGCCAGCACATGTAACTGCCCTGTAGTTATCAGTTGATTAATGCGATGTGAAATCTCTGGTGCCATGCGATGACGATGGATATCCCATACTGCACGAAGATGGCGCAAAAAGCGCCGCTGAGTATCGCTATTCCACTGACGCCAAATCGCTTGCGTATGTGGTCGAATACTATCAATTACTGCTTGCCATGGAACTCCAGCATGTTGTGCCTCATGCACGGCACTCCGCATGGTACGCATCAAGTCACTTAATGGCATATCAGCATCCGCTACGGTTACTGGGCATGGATATGGTTGCCGTGCCACATGCGTCATGGGCAGATATCCATGTCGTGATACCGCGATGATTTGCCCCGTGTGTCCACTTTCGTGCAACGCAATAATCTGATCAACCATGGTCAAGCCCGTACCAACAATCACTACCGTGTCATGGACGCTCACCATGTCTGTCCGAAATCTGCGCCAATCAACCATCCGGGTTGGTGCGGTGTTCCAACGATGTATTGGATTGTGCGACGCCAAATTCCCTAACGCCATCACCACGACATCGGCCGGATATCGCTTGCCATCCGTGCACATAACCACATGGCTCATTCGATCAACTTGTTGTGCCGTACCACGATGAATAATCAACTGGACGCTACTCTGCTGAATTTGTACCGCTACTTCATGGCGCAAATACTCGGCATACCAGTGTCGTGGAACAAACCCCTCTGCGTCGTGATAATCCTTGTGTTCCTTGAGCCACTGAACAAAATGCATCGGTTGATCGTGATAAGCGCTCATGCCTATGGCTCGCACATTTAATAAAAAATGCGCGTTTTTGCGTGCATATGCAGCGCCCTCTCCAATATCATCGCCGTGGTCAATGACCACCACAGTATCGGCTTGTGTCCCGGTTCGCATCAACCAGAGTGCCACGAGGAGCCCACTTGCACCACCACCGACAATTACCACGTTCATCCCATACCTCACTCTTTTGTTGATTGGAGGTATCATATCATAATTATCTATTACTTCTATAGAGTTTTAGATGTTTAAGAAAAACATCATCAAATTGTCATCAACTAGTACTCCGTTGGCAAGTTGGCACTGCGCCAGTCACGAATACCACCAAGCACATTAGTCACATTGGTATAGCCCTGCTGGCGCAACATGTCACATGCAACTTGGCTACGATTACCCGAGCGACAGAAGCAGGCAATCGGGCGATCTTTGGGCACTTCGTTCAAGCGCATGGCCAACTCGGGGAGGGGGATCAACACCGAACCAGGCACATGCCCATCTTGGGTGTACTCCTCGGGCGAGCGCACATCAAGCACCATCAAGCGCTTGTCGCTCTCCAAGCGGGCCGCCAAATCGTTGACCGAAATGTTCATGGGTAACTCACCTTCTGTATTGCTAGCCTGTGGTCCACTGCCACACGCACCGAGCACAAGTGCTACTACGGGAGCCGTCAAAAACAAGCGTCGTGTGCGATTCATCGTACTTCCCCTCTTACTTTCACTGGGCATGATCACCATGGTCTGCCTGGCGCGTTTCAATCCATTGGTGCAAAAGCGTCACGACATCCGGATCCTGACTCGTCACCTGAATCATGGCCCCACTCGCCACGTCTTGATAGGTAATCGTCATCACATCCCGATACTCTGCGAGTTGTGTTGCCAATTGGGCACTCGACGAGCTATAGTTGTCGCCAAACTCCCCGCGCAGATATCGCTCATACTCACTCCGCATATACGCACGCGCTTCGTCGATGCGCACCTGCTGTTGGGAATCCTGGGCCATAAGCCCAATCATCACCCCATCGGCACTTACGCCAAACACATGCTGCGTATCGGTCACCGCAAAGTCGTGTGCAACACCGTGTTCGGCATGGCCACCGACAATCCCAAAGATGGGAATCATTGCGACTAATACTCCAGCCACCACCAGTGAGATGATGAGCTGCATCCAGGTTGTGCGATCGATGCGTTGCATCTACTTGCGCGTTACCGGCATCTTGGCCGCCTGCCACGCCATCATGCCACCGCTCAGATTGCGGATATTGGTATAACCCGCTTGCTTGAGCACGCCGCAGGCGGCACTGCTCCGCGCCCCTGAACGACAGACGCACACGACCAGACGATCGGTCGGTACCTGTTTGAGTTTGTTGGGCAAATCGCTCAGGGTAATCAACGTTGCACCAGCAATGTGTCCATCCTGCGTGAATTCCTGCGATGAGCGCACATCCAAAATGAAGGGCTTCTCTTTGCTCGTACGGAGCGCCTCCAACTCGGCTGCGCTCATGTTCTCTGACGCGCCAGTCGCCTCGCGCAACCAATTACCGATTCGTTGCCACAGACTCGTCATGCAAAGCCTCCACTAGTACACTGATTGCTGCGACAACGGCTGCGCGCTGCCCCGGTTCGACCCGCTCTAATAACGCCCCAAAGCGCTGATTGCGCGCTTGGACAATCTCATGACTCACCTCTTGGCCAGTCGCAGTGCGTCGGAGCAACTGCATGCGTGCATCATCATCTGAACGCTCACGCATCAACCATCCACGCTGCTCAAGATCCATCACCAAACGACTCACCGTACTCTTCTCCAAATTCAATGCCTGACACAAGTCACGCTGTGAAATCGGCTCATGATGCATCAACTCGACCATGGCACATGCCTCGGCCATTGATACCGGGTACTTGCACGGCGTCGCATCCGCACGATGCAACCCAAGCCCTCGGATAAACTGCATCAACTGCTCTTGAAATTGTTGGACTAACACCTGATTATGGGTCATGATAGTTGCTCCATACAACTATTAATTAGTTGTATTTTACAACTAATTAATGATTTGTCAAGGAAGCACACGCAGAAATCTCAGATTCAACCTATTCACGTATTCCCACATCTATCAATACATAGTGCAGCTCGAACAACAGTACAATAGGCATATGCAATTCATCTCAAAGAGGGACATATGACACAACTGGATACGATCTTCGCTCACATTGACGCCCACCGCGACCAATCCATCAATCGCCTCATCGAGTATGTCAGTCGCCCCAGCATCAGTGCCCACGGCATTGGCATCGGTGAAACGGCCGAGTGGTTGACTGCCTATCTGCGCGACCTCGGCTTCGATACGGAGGCCTATCCCACCAAAGGCTGGCCAATGGTCGTCGGCCGTCATCATCACAAGCCGGGCAAGCCGACCATCCTCTTTTATGGCCATTACGACGTGCAACCACCCGATCCACTCGAGGCCTGGGTCTCACCGCCGTTCGAGCCGACCATCCGCGATGGGCGCATCTACGGGCGCGGCGCCGGCGACAACAAGGGCCAACACTTTGCCCAACTCTTGGCCATCGAATCATGGCTCACGGTGGTCGGCGAACTCCCCTGCAATGTGACTTTTTTGCTCGAAGGCGAAGAAGAAGTGGGTAGCCCAAACCTGGCTGAGTTCGTCACCGCCCACAAAGAACTGCTCAAGGCCGATCTGGTCATCACCGCCGATGGCCCCATTCACGAGGATGGCACGCCCCAAATCGAGTACGGCGTGCGTGGCGTCTTGTCGTTTGAACTGCACGCCAAAGGCGCCAACACCGACCTGCACTCAGGCAACTGGGGTGGGATTGCACCACAGCCGCTGTGGAAGTTGGTCCACCTGCTATCTACCATGAAAAACGCCCGTGGCGAAATCACCATCCCCGGCATCATGGAGCAAGTTGCCCCCATCACGCCGCTCGAGCGCCAAGCCCTCGACAACTTGCCCCTCAACCTCGAACGCACCATGGCCGGCGTCGGCATGACCGAACTCGATGGCCCGCCCGAGGTGCCGTTCTACGACCGCATCGCCTGCCGCCCGACCTTGACCATCAACGGATTCCACGGCGGCTACGGTGGCCCCGGCTCAAAGACCGTCTTGCCGTGCAGTGGCTTCGTCAAGTGCGACATGCGCCTTGTCGGTGGCATGAGTCTGGCTGCCTGCGAAGCGGCCATTCGGGCGCACTGTGCCGCCGTTGACCCGAGCATCGAGGTCATCGTTGAGGGCGGTATGGAGCCGTCCCGCACACCGCTCGAGTCGCCGTTCGCACAGCCACTCCATCGGGCAATCGTGAAGGCCCAAGGGGTCGAGCCATATCACATCCCGTCGCTCGGTGGCAGTTTGCCCGATTATGTCTATACCAAAATTCTGGGCATCCCGGCGTTTGTGGTGCCCTATGCCAATGCCGATGAGCGCAATCACGCTCCCAACGAAAACATCATCATCGAGTGCTACATCAACGGCATCAAGACGGGTGCTGCATTGCTTGAAGAGTTAGCCAAGTAGTAGCACTCATCGAACTATTGTGACGGCAAGAGGTACAAGGCATGTCCTTGTACCTCTTGCCGTCATCAGCGCGTGGTAGTATATGCGTGTACACCGTTGTACACCATATTGATCGAGGAGGATCACTATGAAAGCGAAGAATGCCCCCAATCCCAATCTCAAACCCGAGAGTCAGATGATGAGCTATGGCTATGATCCAAATCTAGCCAGTCATAGCGTCAAACCGCCACTCTATCTCACCTCGACGTTCTCGTTCAGCAGTGCCGAGCACGGCAAAGCGTATGCCGAGGTTATCAACGGCCTACGCAAACAACGCCCCGACGAGGACTTTTCGAATACCTATATATACAGTCGCGACACCAACCCCAACCTCGAGATTTTCGAGCGGCGTTTGGCCATTTGGGAGAATGCCGAGGCCGGCGCGGCGTTTGAGAGCGGCATGGCCGCCATCGCATTCACCTTCCTCGGCTTTCTCAATCCCGGTGACGTATTGGTGCACAGCGAGCCCACCTACGGCGGCACCGATTACCTGATTAAGCGCATCCTCGTACGCTTCGGCATTCGACCGGTGGGCGTGCGTCTGCGTGATGGCAAAGCCGGGCTCGACAAGGTGCTCAACGACCCCACGATTGGCCCCAAGGTGGGCATGATCTACCTGGAGACGCCGTGCAACCCGAGCAACTTGATGGCCGACATCGGGCATGCGGTGGCGCACGCCAAACGTCTCGAGAAAGACGGCAAGCGACCACTCGTCGTCATCGACAACACCTTCCTCGGGCCGGTCTTTCAGCAGCCGCTTGCCCACGGCGCCGACTTGTCGCTCTACTCGGCAACCAAGTATATCGGCGGCCACAGCGACGTGATTGCCGGCGCCGCATTAGGGCGTGCTGAACTGATTGGTCAACTCAAGTTGATGCGCGCCATGCTGGGTGGTATCCCAGCGCCGCACACCTGTTGGTTGCTCACGCGTAGCCTTGAGACGCTCAAATTGCGCATGAACGCCCAAGTGGCCGGTGCCCAAAAGGTGGCAGCGTTCTTGGCCAAGCACCCCAAAGTCGATTATGTGAATTATCTCGGCCACCTCGACCCGGCGAGTGAGCAAGGGCAGATATATGCCAAGCAATGTTCGGCACCGGGGGCGATGATTTCGGTCTATCTCAAAGGGGGCGAGGCAGAGTCATTCCGATTCCTCAATAACCTCAGGCTCTTGCACATGGCGGTCAGTTTGGGGGGCAACGAGTCACTCGCCGAGCACCCGGCTAGTATGACCCACATCGAGGTTGACCTCGAGGATCGCATCGAAGGGGATATCACAGATGCCCTGGTACGATTGTCGATTGGCATCGAAGACCCTGATGATTTGATTGCTGACATCGAACAGGCCTTGATGTACGTGTGATGTGGTGGTGGGCGCCCCTGGTAATTCGTATAAAGTAGAGACGCATGGCCATGCGTCTCTACTTTATTTCATACGGCACAACCACGACCGTACAATCCCCCCACCAACATCGGGTATGATGTCATCATCGTGAACAATCCCGATTAACAGAAAGGCAGCCACACCATGGCCGTCAAACATGCATTCGTCTGGTGGTGTCTCACCAATCGTGGCTTGAGTGACATGCAAATTCTTGATGCTGGTCAGCGCGCCGGGTTTGAGGGCGTCGAGATGGTGCCCGAACAGCACTGGGCCGAGGTGCGCGCCCGTGGCCTGACCATGGTCTCAACCCAGGCGCATGCCTCAATCGAATCAGGACTCAACGATGCGAGTCAGCACCAGCGCATCATCGACGAGACATCGGCCAAACTCGAGAAGGCCGTCAAGTGGGGCATCCCCAATCTCATCTGCTTCAGCGGCAACCGCGGTGGGCGCAACGACTTCGCCAGCATCGCCACCATCAACGAAGGGCTCGCCAAGCTCGCTCCACTGGCCGAGCAGGCCGGGGTCAATTTGGTACTTGAGCTACTCAACAGCAAGGTCGATCACGCCGACTACCAGTGCGACACCACGCCGTTTGGGGTGGCCTGCGTGGCGCCGGTCAACTCACCGCGCATCAAATTGTTGTACGACGCCTACCACATGCAAATCATGGAGGGCGATCTGATTCGCACCGTCCAACGCTACCACCAGTACTTCGGCCATTACCACATTGCCGGCAACCCGGGACGCAATGATCCAGACGATACACAGGAAATTCATCACCCGCCGCTGATGCGTGCCATTGCAGCCACCGGGTATGATGGTTTTGTTGGTCACGAGTATCTACCACGTGGTGACGTGGCAAATGCTCTCAAGGCCTCACGCATCTTGCTGAACGTGTAATCCGCACAAAGGAGACAACGATGTCTGAATTACCGGTTGGACCATTTGCAGCGAATTGGCCGTCACTCCAAAACTACCAGGTGCCTGCGTGGTACCGCGACGGCAAGTTTGGCATTTTCATCCATTGGGGACCGTACTGCGTACCCGCCTTCGGGAGTGAGTGGTACCCGCGCATGATGTACATGCAGGGTTCCAAAGAGTACACGCACCACCTGACCACCTACGGTCCACACGATCAGTTCGGCTACAAAGACTTCATCCCACTCTTCAAAGCCGAGCGCTTTGATGCAAATCAATGGGCTGAACTCTTTGCTATTGCTGGCGCACGCTTTGTGGTGCCAGTCGCCGAACATCACGATGGCTTTGCGATGTACGAGACCGCACTCAACCGCTGGAACGCTGTCGCCATGGGGCCCAAGCGCGATATCATCGGCGAATTAGCCCAGGCCATTCGCCGACACGGCATGGTGTTTGGGCTGTCGAGTCACCGTGCCGAGCACTGGTTTTTCTTTGAGGAGGGGCGCAAGTTCAACAGCGACGTCAATGACCCGGCCAACGCCGACTTATACGGTCCAGCCCAGCCATCACCGGCCGATTGGCATCAACTGCATTCTGATGAGCGCCCCGACGAGGCCTTCATTGATGACTGGTTGGCACGGTGTACTGAGTTGGTCGACAAATATCAACCCCAGCTCTTCTGGTTTGACTGGTGGATCCAGCACAAAGCCTGGGAGCCAGCGCTCCAGCACTTCGCCGCCTACTACTACAATCGCGCCACTCAATGGGATAAGGGCGTGGCCATCAACTACAAGTACGAGGCCTTTGCACAAGGGAGTGCGGTCTTTGACATTGAGCGCGGTCAAGTCACCGACATCTACCCGCACTTCTGGCAAAACGACACCTCAGTAGCTAAGAACTCGTGGGGATTCACCAACGCCCAAGACTACAAGACACCGGCCAACCTGATCAACGACTTAATTGATGTAGTCAGCAAAAACGGCGCGCTGTTGCTCAATATCGGTCCCAAGGCTGACGGCACCATCCCCGACCACGAGATCTACCTGCTCCACGAAATCGGTGCCTGGCTGCGGGTCAACGGCGAAGCCATCTATGCGACGACGCCGTGGCACATCTATGGCGAAGGGCCAACCCAGGTCGCCGACGGTGCATTTACCGATACTGAGCGAGCTGACTTTACTGGTGCTGATATTCGCTATACCCGCCACGGTGATACGCTCTACGCCATCGTCATGGCCTGGCCAGGCACACAGGCAATCCTGCCAGCACTCAAGTTGGGCAACCCATACCACACGCACATCACAACCGTCGAGCTCCTCGGTTACGACTACCCACTTACGTGGCACCAAACCGCCGATGCCCTCGTGGTTGATATGCCCGCTCACCAGATTGGGCACTACGCGATTACCTTGCGCATTCGCTAGATCCCCTTTGCCCCATCGACAACACATTGTGGTTGTTGATGGGGTATTTGTGGAACATGCTCGGTGTGATACACTCATGGCATACTGTTTTACGCAATAGTGGAACAAACGCCATGCGCATTATTGATTCTCAACACATCGAAATCGACGGTCAACGGATTGCGCTACGTACCGAAGCGCTCGGCACACCTCCTGCCTTGGCGATACTCCCCATCGATCGCCCTCACCAGCATGCGTTAATCGGTGAATTACTTGCAACACATCGTAATGTTGTCGTGTCTGGTATGCCTGGCTGTGGCAAGACGACACTGGTGCAACAGTACGCCCATCATCAATCACTGCCCGGCGGCGTCCTCTGGGTCACGGTGGGTCCCAACTTCTCGGCAATTACCAGCTACACTGCCATGGTTGACTGGATGCTCTCAGCCCTCGATTGTGAGCGACTGCCAGTCGGATACGAAGTCCAACGCAGTCATCTCCAAGCAATTCTTGCACTGATGCCACCCTGTCTCGTCGTCTTCGATGATGTACATCAGGTCCGTGACATCGACGACCTGCGTGCATCATTGCCCCACCATACACACGTTATCATCACGACACGCCAACAACACGTCGTCAACGAACTCGCAACCCACACCATCGAGCTTCACCAATTTGAGCCAACCCAGGCGCTCGCCTTGATGGCCAGCATACTCGAACAACCGCTCAGTCTCGTCGAAGAGTGGGGTTGGTGTCACGATCTCGCTGCGGCTGTTGCGTTTCATCCACTGGCAATTCGGCTCGTAACGCACTATTTGCGCCAACAAAGCGCCCAACTACGTGATTGGTCTCGTCTAGCCGAGCACATCATCCATGAACTACCGATTGACCCGTGGCAAGAACTTCTCGAAAACGACACCGTGAGCACTGGTATCCAACCGTTGCTGGCACGTAGCTTTGCGGTGCTTTCACCAATGGAGCGCCAAATCCTCTATTCGATTGCCGCTTGCGCTCCTACAACCGACATCAGCATCACGTTTATGGCACACATATGGGATATCGACCCATCACAAATGCGACGCACACTCCAAAAATTAATTGACTTGTCATTAATTGAACGGGGATATGCCTACAATAGCTGGCGTCAACATATCGTGCTCCGCACCTACACACTCCTACAAATGGCACTCCACAATGCCCATGATGCCATTCAATTAACCGTAATTCAGCGCACAACTGAATGGCTCAAACACCACGTTGACCACTACTCGTTTCAAGAGTTGCACGACGACTATCGCCACATTGAATACATCTTTGGCCAAGCGTTGGTACACAATCCAGCACATGCGGTGGCAATCGCCTATAGCATGAGTAATTACCACGAAGCCATGGGCAACCATCGTGAGCAACTCGGATGGTCAACGCAACTCCTGCACCATATCGAGCACAACGAATATACCGATTTATTCGTTGATGCCTACATTCTGGCGGCCATGAATTTGTTTGGCATGGGGATTCACACCGGCGAACAGCGTGTAGTGTATTTTCAACAGGGGTATGAACTCTTTCAACGGGCAAATCAACTGTTAACACAGACCGATCCACAGGCTGTCAACCCTCACTTGGCTGACAAATTCGGCATTGCATTGCAAGAATATGCCACGCTCCCGCATGTTGACCGCCTGCAAATCCTCGATGATGCAGTAGCACTCTATGCCCACATCCGCCATATACCGGGGATCGATACGACGCTCTACGTTAGCATCTGCCAGAATTATGCCAACTCGCTGGCTGCGCGCGCCCGACACCTTCATCCCGATGGCGCCCGCGATTTTGAGGCGGCGATTGCTGCCTGTGACGAGGGATTGCAGTGGCTCCCCAAAACCGCGACGAGTTACCACTTTATTGGTCTGCATATGACCAAAAGCAGTATCTACGCAGACTACGCCGAGATTGCGGTCGATCGTCAGACTGATGTGCTGATTGCCGCTTTCCACGCAAGTAGCGATGCCATGCACTATCTCGACGAGCAGGACGACCCGCAACGCTATGCCCAATTCATGATGAATCGCGCCAATTTGTGCACATTATTTATCGATGTGCTCGACGTCGACCATCATAAGTACCTCACTCATGCACTCGATTGTATCAGCGAAGCACTCAAATACCGCACTGTCGAGCGTGTCCCACTCGAGTACAGTTGGACCAAACACAACCAAGCCTATCTACTCCGCCACCTCGCCACCCTCGAAGGTATTGACCGTCAGGCTGTGCTCCTCGACGCAGCCGAGGTCAACAACGAGGCCTTACGATTTCGCACCAAAGAGAGCGTGCCCGAACACTTCATGCGTACCCAGTATCAAAGCGCCGAAATCAACCGCGATCTGTCCGATATCAGTCCACTCGCCGAGCGCATCGACATCCTCAATCACGGGCTCGCCGCCTGTGACCAGGTCCTTGAGGTGGCCGTGCAATACCCCGATCATTGGCGTGCGGCTACGTCAGACCTCAAATCATCGCTCCTCTATCGGCTCGCTGATGTAATGCCTACAGCAACCGCCACACTGATCGATGCCGCCCGCACCTCCAACGACGTATCGCTTGGTATCTACGCTCCTACCGATCACGCTGACCTCGCCGAGGTCTGGCTCAATCGTATGCACATTGAGTATGTTGCGTATCAGCAAGGCATTGATACGCCGAACGCACTCAAAAACTTGCACCACGCCGCTCAAACAGCACTCAAGCACACCACCCAAGCGCCAATTCGTGCCCCGTTGTTGGCCCACATCTATGTCGAGATTGCCAGCCTGCTCCTTGCATTACCCGCAACCGCGCATCAGCGCCAACATGCACGCACGCTCGCCCAAAACGGTCTCGACTTGGCCACACGACTACACCACGAACCGCTACAGCGCGCAGCCGAACAGGCAATCCGGCACAGCGCATAGACGCCCTCAGACACCGATGGCCGGTGGTCCATAGACCACCGGCCATCACTCCGACACACAGACCACTAGAGCCCGAGTTCGTACAACACCATCTGACGCATTGCCACACAATCCTCAGTCGGATCAAAGGTGTTTGGCTCATGTTCAATTGCTAACGGCCCCTGATATCCACGTTGTTTCAATAGTTGAATACAACGCGTGATTGGCACAACGCCCTGACCAAATCGACAGGTATCATGTGCGCCAGCAGCTAACACATCTTTGAGATGCACCGCCATGATATGCGGATAGAGCGCATCAATAGCATCTGCCGCATCGTATCCCTGAGTCCCCCACCACCCCGTGTCAATCGCCGTACCGATACGTCCGTTCCCACCATCGCCGATTTGCACCAACACATCGGCCGGAGTCTTCTCAGCCGGGTGATTCTCAATCGCCAAGTAACAATCATGCTCAGCAAGAATTGACGTCACCGCCATACGGCTGTGTGCAAGCAGAGGCGTCGATCCCGCCATGATACTGATACCAATGGCTTGTGCGGTATAACACGCACGACTAAACTCTGCCTCCGTATCACCGAACCTGCCGCCGTAGCACAAAGGCGTCAATCCGTGGCGCTGTGCTGCAGCTTTAACAATGGCAATGTGCTCATTCGTGGCCCATGCCCAGTGCAAATGCGCAGTCCAGATGTCCACATAGCTGTATCCTTGGGCCGCAATCAAGCCAAACAACTCGTTGATGCGCGAAGCATATGTTTCAAGTGGCCGATAATACGCCTGAGTGGCCGCATCACCTTGTCCCCAACCTTCTGTCATGTGAAAGCCAATTTCACGTGCCACATAATTCGCCGTGATAAATGACACTTTCATTGAGCACCTCCTTTAGGCGTGCACAGCACGCAATGCCTTGAGTGCAGCCTGTGCCGATGCATGATGATCGCCAAACACCCCCGTCTCAAGGATCACATGCCCTGTGTATCCTACCTGTGTGAGCGCATGTAACACACCACGAAGCGGCACGTCACCAGCCCCGAGTGGCTTTTTGTTGAGCAAATCAAAGCGTGGGTTGGCCCGATTGCCCGTGACGCCGCCATCATGGGCATACTCCTTAGCGTGTACCTGTACAATGCGCTTGCCTAATGTGTGTACATCAGCAACCGGATCATACCCCACAGCCATGCCGTTGGCCATATCCCAGTAGACACCAACCGCCACAGAGTTAACCGCATCAACGACAGCCGCATTTTGGGTAGCTGACAAGGTGTTTTCGATGCCTAATACGACACCTGCCTGCTCAGCGTCTGGCGCCAAGGTTCGTAAATTACGGATGAGGCGCTCCATGCCCTCATCACCTTCGATTTCACCTTTGAAAAAGAACGGTACGAGCAATACCTTCGCACCAACCTCGCGGCACACAGTAATACCACGCCGAATCTGGAGCATCGCATCGGCAACCACATCGGCATCAGCACTGGCAATATTGCCGTTATTCAAAAAATGCGCCGCCACCGAGGCAACCGTGATGTCGTTGAGTCGTGCGGTTTTTGGGATCATCGCACGCATGGTTGGGCTCAACACACCACCTGGCAAGGCATCCTCCGGCCGACCCCAGTCCAGCTCTACACTGGCAAACCCCAACTGCGCCGCCCGATGAAAGACATCACCGACTGACTCGTTGATGACGTTCTGCATTGTTCCAAAGTGCATCTCTCTATCCTTCTAGATTCACTGGGCGGCCACCCGCTTGTAACGACTCTTCGGCCGCCATCGTCACCACCAACGTCTGCATGGCATCGGCATACGATGACCGCACCATTGATTGATCCTTGGTGCGCACCGCCTGCAAAAACTCGCCGACCTGACGGATATAGCCACTCTCGTCACCGCGGTAACTCACCGGCTGACCATCAATCACGCCACTCAAATCGAGATCCATCGTCAACTTGAGGTACAAATCGCGGCCGGTCAGCTCCCACGCCGCACCATCGGGTACCTGCGTACAACTCGTGCTCACCACACTGCCAATCCCACCGCTTGCGAAACGCAAATTGACAATCGTGCTATCCTCGAAGTCCGCAATATCGTCGCCCGCTCCTTGATGGCCATAACTCTGTACTTGCACCACCTCGCCCATCAAATAGCGCAACAAATCGAACATGTGCGTGCTTTGTTCGATTACTTGCCCACCACAAATGGCCCGCTTGCCCCACCACGGATGGTTTGTCGGCATACGCACCATGAAGCGCGCTAGTCCCATAACGATCTTGCGATCACCAATTAACTCGCGCGCCTTGGCCGCAATATCTGCATAGCGTGCCATGTACCCGACTTGGTTGATGACGCCACTCGCCACAATTGCTGCGTGTGTCTGCTGCACAAGATTGATATCGAGCCCTATCGGCTTCGCCACAAATACCGCTGCACCGCTATTCACCACATCAATGACTTGATTGCCGTGTACGCCCGGTGGAATTGAAATGAATACCGCATCTAACTGCTCTTTCGTAACCATCTCGCGGTAATCGGTATACCCGGTGGCGCCTGTGGCCGCAGCCACCTCAGCCACCCGCGCTCCGTTGATGTCACATACCGCTGCAATCGGCTGATTATACTGCACCAATCCCTTGCGATAGACATCAGCAATGCCGCCAATTCCAATCATTCCCACACGCATGTTGCCCTCCATTGGGTGCTATTCGGTTCTGGTTTGGTATGCACACAGCGTAACATAATTTTGTCTGCACAAAACATCCATCCCACTGTGTATCCTCTGTGTATTATATCGCATATGTTCGTATGTTCGGACATTATAAAAGAAAGAACACAGTCACTTGCGTGACTGTGTTTGTGAGTGGAGCCGATGGTCGGGGTTGAACCGACGACCTGCTGTTTACGAAACAGCTGCTCTACCACTGAGCTACATCGGCGACACCGATATGATAGCACAATCGCGACCTGCTATGCAAATCAATCATGGTGTCGATCCACACCACGCATCGCTTCGCGTCGAGCTACCACATGCAACTGCGGATGTGCCTCAACAAACTGTCGAATACGGGCAGGATGGTACTTTGCCATGTCACGCAGGGCCCAACCAATCGCCTTCGCCACAAAAAATTCATCGCTAGTGAGGTGGGGCATACAGAGTGCCAACATCAATTCAACGTCATAGTCACGCTTGCGACCACGTTGATGCTGAATCGAGGCGCGAATCAACCAACGATTGCCGCTGGCATTCCACCGCCACAACGTTGCGGTACAATCGTGGCGCGTACACAGTGGATTAATCACATCACTCCCCCACAAATCAACCGTGTCCCACCAGGGGTATTGGAGCAAGAAGTGTTCAACATGATGCTCCACGAACGACGCATCAAGCAGACGGCGCCAATACGCCGTTGCATCGGCAGCGGCATAGTGAAATTCACGCTCAGGCTCAGCTACAAGCTTTTGCGCCAGCGTGACAACCGCATCGGCGGTACTCACCGTCATGTGCGCACACCAGTGGCGTACGACACGGCGGCGAGCGTCAGCTTTCACACCCAAAAATGGCGCCACATGCTTCATGTAATCAGCCATCGGGGCTGCATCTGTAGGGACTGCCACGTCAGTAAATGCGTGACGCAGCTCGTTGATTGCATCCATCAGCGTACCTCACCTACAATCAGGGCCTCGACGTCACTCCCCACCGCTAAGCGCTCCTCGCCTGGGGCAATCACGAGCAAGGCGTTTGCTGCACGCATTGAGAGCAAGCGACTTGACCCCTGGGCACCGGTGGTACTCGCCACCAACCGCCCGTTCTGCCAATGCACAATGGCGCGTTGGTACTCGGGGCGGTCGGGCGAGGGCTTGATGGCCTCGGCAAGTTGCACCGTCACCCGCGGACGATCAGGGGTTGCATCGCCCATCAGGCGGCGAAGCGCGGGCCGCACAAACACTTCGAACGAGACGAGTGACGAAACCGGGTTGCCGGGCAAGCCGAACATGACGCGTTCGCCGACCGTGGCACACATCGTCGGCTTGCCCGGCTTAAAGGCGATACGCCCAAAATGCACCGTGCCAATCTCGGCAAGTAACGGCTTAATAAAGTCCTTGGTGCCCATGGACACGCCACCGCTAGTAATCAAGACATCGGCCTGCGTCAGCCCTTCCATGATTTTGTGGCGTTGAAGCGCCTGGTCATCGCGGGCAATTCCAAGCGAACGCGCCTCGCACCCGGCAGCCTCAATCGCCGCCATCAAGGCATGGCGATTCGAGTCACGCACGCCACCATACGGCAAGGGTTCGTCATACTCGTATACTTCATCACCCGTCGAAAGGACGGCCACAATTGGACGGCGGTAGACGGCTACGTGCGACAGCCCGATATTGGTCAACAGTCCTACATCGCCGGGCGATAGCGTCGCACCGGCTGGAATCACGACATCATCACGACGCATATCACTACCAATCGGCAACACGCACTCGCCGGCGCGCACCGTACCTTGATAGGTCAAGACGCCATCTACTTCTTGGGTGCGTTCCACCATGACGGCGGCATCAGCACCAGTCGGGAGTGGCGCACCGGTCATAATGCGGGTGGCTTGACCGGGTGCCAATGTGAGACGCTCACTACCACCAGCGGTCAGCTCGGCGATGACCTGGCGTGGCACATCGCCATCGCTGGTGCGAATGGCGTAGCCATCGACGGTAGCACGTGGCTCGGCTGGCATATCAGCAGGCGCCAGCACGGTCTCGGCCAACACACGGCCAGCCGCACGATGTGGTGCAATCATCTCAATGCCGAGTGGTGTACGACTGATGTGTGATACCACCTGTAATGCCTCGGCCACACTTACCATTGGCCATGCGGATTCTCGTTGCATCAAATCCTCCACTAATGCACATCGCCCATAGCTGAGCTATGGGCGATGTATACGAATCATACGGCACGAATTAGGCGTTGACTGCCTCTGCTTTGCTCGCCTTAAAGTCTTGATCGGCGAGGTACCATACGGCCTCCATGGCAGCCTTACACCCCTCGCCGGCGGCCGTGATAGCCTGACGATAGACGTGGTCAACCACATCGCCAGCCGCAAAGATACCGGGGATATTGGTGCGCGTGTTGTGATCAGCCTTGATGTAGCCGTTTTCGTCGAGATCGAGCAAACCAGCAAAAATCTTGGTGTTCGGCACGTGCCCGATATACGGGAACACACCTTCGGTCTCGTGTAGCGTTACTTCACCCGTCTTGAGGTTGCGGATTTTGACACCGGTGACGCTCTGTTCGCCCAAAATCTCGTCAACCGTTGAGTCCCATACGAAGCGCACTTTGGGATTGCTAAAGGCGCGCTCTTGCAAAATTGGATCAGCACGCAAGCTATCGCGACGATGGATAATCACTAATTCTTTGACATAGCGGGTCAAGAACAAGCCCTCGTCAAGCGCACTGTTACCACCACCAACAACAACCACGCGCTTATCGCGGAAGAAGAAGCCGTCACATGTGGCACAGTATGACACACCACGATTAGCCAACACCTCTTCACCAGGCACGCCCAATTTGCGCGGTGACGCTCCGGTCGACACGATGATGGTGTCGGCGGTAATGGTGTCGCCATCGTCGGTGTGGAGCACAAATGGGCGTTGTGACGCATCAATCGAGGTAATCAACGTGTCGCGGTACTTGGTACCGAAGCGCTCCGCTTGTTTCTCGATGTTGTCGGCTAGTTCAAAGCCGCCAATACCGTCAACAAATCCCGGGTAATTCTCTACTTCACTAGTTGTGGCAATCAAGCCACCAGGCTGAAGACCACGGATCACTAACGGCTCAAGATTGGCACGAGCAGCATAGAGGGCTGCCGTTAATCCAGCCGGTCCAGAACCAATAACAGCAACGCGTGTGTGCATCTTTTCCTCGATTCACAGGCATCAAAAAGCGACCATCATGTCCACTTTGTACTACTGCGTATTTTAGCACATGTGCCATCACATATACCCCCGGGCGTACCCTTTTGAGCATTTCTAACGGTATTCACATAAACAAGCATACATCACGGAGGTGGCCTCATGGGCATATTGTTATTCGCACTCACGATCCTCATCAACGAAGTCATGCCTGCGCCGAGTAATGCACCAGAATGGGTCGAATTGTACAATTCAGGAACTGAGACCGTGGATATCAGTGGGTGGTATCTCGACGATGACACCTACGGTGGCACACAGCAGACTATTGCAACACGCACACTGATTCCCCCTGGAGGACTTCTTGTGGTTGTATTGAATAACGCCATTCTTAACAACACTGGCGATGCCATCACCCTCTACAACTTCTCCCATCAACTAGTCGATCGCATTGATTTCGGCGCCATGAAAAACACCGAAAGCATGGCGCGCATCCCTGACGGCGGCATCGTCATCAATAAATCGGTGCCATCACCGGGCCAACCAAACTCGACACTCCTCCAGCCATCACCGTCCATTACACCATCGTCATCGATGACTCCATCCCCATCGTACACTCCAAGCGCGACTCATACCCATGCCGTGACGGTAACAGTGACGCATGAAAGACAACCAACACCAAGCGATGAATTATTAACAGAAACACCAACACATACGCCTTCATCAACCATGACCCCGTCCCCGTCACACACCCAGACCTCAACTCATACCCCGTCCCTGTCGCACACTCAGACCTCAACTCACACCCCGTCCCCGTCGCACACTCAGACCTCAACTCATACCCCGTCCCCGTCGCACACTCCAAGCGCGACTCGCACCTCAAGCGCTACCCGTACCCCGTCATTCACACGGACAGCAAGTGCGACTCGCACCTCAAGCACTACTCGTACCCCGTCATTCACACGGACAGCAAGTGCCACCAAGACACACACCGCACAAGACGCAAATGATGATGATACAGATGGTGTTTTACTTGATACAGCAAGAGCCACCCGCACGCCTAGTTCCACCCG
>CAYZZI010000026.1:0-18102 GCA_964482795.1 uncultured Klebsiella sp. | reverse complement strand
ACGCCTAGTTCCACCCGTACGCCTAGTTCCACCCGTACGCCTAGTTCCACCCGCACGCCTAGTCCCACCCGCACGCCTAGTTCCACCCGCACGCCTAGTCCGACGCGTACCCCAACACACACCAACACGGCACGACGCACAGCGGTACGTCAGCCCACACGTCCTCCACAGGAGCAGTATGGGAATCAGGACATTGAAGATGTGCGTCGTACGCCGATGCTCTCAGTGTCTGTGCTCGCACAGACACCACATATCGTCGTATGTGCACCACCCGCCACACGACTCGCAAAATGGCAACTGCAGACCGCACACATACACATCCCACTGCCTGACAGCACCGATTGCGCCACAATCGATCTACCAGATAATGCACCAGCTCTTTGGCAATTATTAAATCCGCATGGGATGGTGATTGCCGAGATAGATGTCGCATATCACCATTGTCTGCACGACATGAGCACATGCAGGCCGAGTGCAACCGCCACATCATTGGCACTACACGTTGATTATCGGCGTGCAACCGCCACGATGAGAGTGGCCACGCTGACGCCCCCTATCTCGCCGGAGATATCACCGCTCCCGACCAACACCACACCACCATCAACATCTACTATCCCGCTCGGGATGCTCTTGATGCTTGGTGGTTGGATGGCCCTTAAGATACTTGCCCGACCAACGCCCGACGTGCTATACTCTGAGACAGGCGAAGATGCGGCGAGTAGTGCTGATTCACTGCCCAGCGAGTCGAGGAAGGTGTGAGCTCGACCAGGTAGTCACCACGAACGGCACCGCGGAGTCTGACAACCGACACAAGAGGGATCGAGCCTTCCGCTCGATAACTGGGGTGGAACCGCGCACGTACTGCGTCCCCAGGCGAGATTCGTTTCGCCTGGGGTTTTTGTATACCCTAGGCTCACATGGGAGAGATCGTTTATGCCAGCAGCATCACTCGAACAACTCGCATCACTGTGCAAACGCCGTGGCTTCATCTACCCGAGCTCCGACATCTACGGTGGATTACAAGGTGTGTTCGACTACGGCCCGTTGGGGGTCGAGCTCAAAAACAACATCATCAACTCGTGGTGGAGCACCAACGTTTATGCACGTGACGACATGGAAGGGCTCGATGCCTCCATCCTGATGAATCGTCTGGTATGGAAGTACTCGGGCCACGAAGAGACCTTCAATGACCCGCTGGTTGACTGCCGCCAATGCAAAGGGCGCTGGCGCGCCGACCACATCAAGGGCAAGTGCCCGAGCTGTGGTTCGAGCGATTTGACCGATCCCCGCCCCTTCAACATGATGTTCAAGACGGCCATCGGCCCGGTTGCTGACAGTGACTCGTTCGCCTATCTGCGCCCCGAAACAGCCCAAGGCATTTTTGCCAACTTCGCGAATGTGTTGGCCACGACCAGTCGCAAGTTGCCGTTCGGCATCGCCCAGGTCGGCAAGGCGTTCCGCAACGAGATCAACCCGCGCAATTTTCTCTTCCGCGTACGCGAGTTTGAGCAGATGGAGATTGAGTTCTTTGTCATGCCCGGTACCGACGAGGAGTGGCACGAGCGCTGGCTCGAGGATCGCCTGAGCTGGTGGGAGTCAATTGGTGTGCCCCGGAGCAAAATCCAAGTCTACGACGTGCCCAAGGACGGGTTGGCGCACTACTCGAAGCGCACCTACGACTTGATGTACGACTACCCGACCCTCGGCTACGAAGAGATCGAGGGTATCGCCAGCCGGAGCGACTACGACCTCGGCTCGCACTCGCGCGACCAAGAGAACTTGGGTCTGAGTGCCAAAGTCTCGCCCAACCGCGATAGCATCGCCAAGTTAAACTACTACGATCAAGCCAATAACCGACACGTGGTGCCGTTTGTGATTGAGCCGTCGGCTGGCGTCGGGCGCTGCTTCTTGGCCGTCTTGTCCGAGGCCTACGACGAGCAGTTGGTCAAAGAGCCGGCGGCCGACAAAGTCGAGGCCGTGCGCGGTGCCCTCGAATCGTTTGCCAAGTCCGTCGGCCGCAACGAAAAGATAAGCGGCGAGCAACGTGACGCCATCGTGGCCCAGGCCGAGCACATCGGCGCCAATTTGGCCCACAACCTGCCCCAAATCGAGCAACTCTTGGCCATGCCTGGCGCTGACGGTATCGAGGTCGGCAAGAAGTTGCGTGGCGTGGCACAGCCGGTCGTTGACGAGTTCTACCGCACGGTGTTACACCTCAAGCCACACTTGGCCCCCACCAAGGTTGCCGTCTTCCCTCTCAAGCGCAACCACGACGGACTCGTCAGCATGGCCAAGGGCATCCGCAGCGACCTGCAGATGAACGCCAACATGCGTACCGTGTACGACGACACCGGCGCCATCGGCAAGCTCTATCGACGCCAAGACGAGATTGGCACGCCGTTCTGCGTAACGGTCGACTTCGAGTCACTCGAAAACGGCACGGTCACCGTGCGCGATCGCGATAGCATGCAACAAGAGCGGATTTTGGCCAAAGAGCTCGAGCAGTACGTGCGTGAGAAATCACGCTAGATCTGATAGTGAGCGTTGGTGCACGGAGAACCGTGCACCAACGCCTAATCGGGGTGATTATGCCGACAATTACCTGCCCACACTGCCACCACCCAACTGCAACCCCACTCCCTGACAGCGCCTGAATGGTGCGCTGGATATGCCCGCAGTGTGCGCGGCTTGTAAACGTAACACCCGACCAATGCTGTGTCTTTTGTGCGTACGCCGATATTGACTGTCACGGCCAAACGACCAATCGCGCCCAAAAAGGATGAACGTGTATGGCCAAAAAAACCACCCTGACATGCCCACATTGTGGCCATGTGTCACACGAAACAATGCGCTCGACCGATCAGGTCGAACGCGCTGTCCGTTGCTTTGAGTGCGACACAATGATTGAGGCACCTGCCGATGCCCACTGCGTCTGGTGTGCCTACGCCGACCCGGCCTGCCCGATTATCCAGAACCAGGCGAGTTGCAACCCGGTGACCATCCCACCAGCACGCTGATGGAGTCTGTCAGGAGCGCTCCTTTGGCCCATCATCACATCGTTGGTCCGTACTTCTTGACAAGATTATTTTTCTACGATATCATTTGCCTATAAATCCTAGTGGTTTAATATACTTTATCAACCATGGTGACATGGTTTTCTTTTGAAGTATATTACCTACTAATTCAATAGGATTTATCATGTATTAAACACGAGAAAGGTAACACGTATGCGCATGGTACGACAGAAGCTGTTATGGATAGTCATGATTATCGTCTTGGTTGCTTGTAGTGCGCAGCCATCAGCGGCACCGGCAGATGCGCCAGCCAGTGAGCTGAGTGGCACGATTGCAGTATCAGGGGCATTTGCGCTCTACCCGATGATGACGATCTGGGCCGAAGAGTTTCAGAAGTTGCATCCTAATGTGGAATTTGACGTGCAGGGCGGTGGTGCCGGCAAAGGCATGACTGACACGTTGAGTGGTGCGGTGGACATCGGCATGATCTCGCGCGCCATCAAACCCGAAGAAGAGGAGCAGGGGGCGTTTTGGGTCAAGGTGACTGAAGATGCCGTCTATCCGGTTATTAGTGCTGATAACCCAGTCGCCGCACAGATTGTAGCCAAGGGTATCAGCCAAGAGACGATTGCCAAGATATACATCACCGGCGAAATCACGACTTGGGGGCAAGTGGTCGGCGATCCGAGCATTACCGACCAGATTAATGTCTACACGCGTTCGGATGCCAGTGGTGCGGCCGAGATGTGGGCCAAGTTTGGTGGTGGCAAGGTACAAGATGACTTAAAGGGCGTCGGCGTCAACAGCGAGCCTGCCATGGTCGATACCGTCATCAAAGACCCGTTGGGCATTGGGTACAGCAATCTCAACAGCGTATACGACCCGAGCACGGGTGGGTTTGTCACCGGTGCAGTTGTGCCACCGCTCGACATCAACCAAAACGGTCAAGCCGATGCTAACGAGTATTACGAGACCAAAGACGAGGCGCTCCAGGCGGTGGCCGATGGTATCTACCCGTCACCACCGGCACGCGATGAGCATTTGGCCACCAAGGGCAAGCCGACCGGATTGGTGCTGACCTTCATCGAGTGGATCTTGACGGATGGGCAGCAGTACCTGGCACCGGCAGGGTATGTGCCGTTGACGAGTGAAGAGCAGCGTGCCTCGCTCGAGAAGTTGAAGTAACGCCATGGGAGTGTCTGAGGTTCGTTCAGAAGCCGGTCGTGATACACGACCGGCAAGTGCACGTCATCGGCAGGATGCCATCGCACAACGCTGGTCGTTGCGCATCACGTTCATCCCGCTGGTTGTGTTGGGATTCGTGGCCATCGCCCTGATTGTCAGGGCGTGGCCGATTTTGCAGGCATATCCACTCATCGAGTTGTTGTTTGGTACGGTGTGGAAGCCGAGTAGCGCGCAATTCGGGTTATGGCCATTTATTACTGGGACGTTGTGGGTCACGAGTGTCGGTGTACTCTTGGCCGTCCCGCCGAGTATTTTAACGGCCATCTACATCTCAGAATACGCCCAAACCCGCACGCGGTTGGTGATCAAGCCAGTGCTTGACGTACTAGCGGCCATCCCACCTGTCGTATACGGCGTATGGGGATTACTCGCAGTCGTACCGTTTGTGGAGTCGGTGCTGGCGCCTGGGCTCTCAACGGCATTCGGATTTTTGCCGTTATTCTCCATCAATCAACCAACTGGGTTTAGCGTGTTGGCTGGTGGGATTGTGCTCGCCGTCATGATTACGCCGTTGATCATCGCAGTCATCTACGAAATTCTGCATACCGTGCCCAATGACCTGCGTCAAGCGTCATTCGCCGTTGGTGCAACCCGCTGGGAGACGATTTGGTTGGTGTTGTTGCCACACATCATGCCGGGGATTATTGCAGCGATTGTGCTCGGTGCATCACGCGCATTTGGCGAGACGATTGCGGTGCTGATGGTGGTAGGCAATGTGCCCAAAGTGCCAACATCGTTGTTTGACACGGCATATCCGTTGCCGGCGTTGATTGCCAATAATTACGGTGAAATGATGTCGATTCCACTCTACGATGCGGCGTTACTCATGGTGGCGTTGGTGTTGTTGGTGGTTGTGTTCATCTTTAATCTTATTGCGATGATGATTTTGCGGCGTTTTGTCCGCTGACATGTGAGCATATCATGCAACGTTTTACTTTTACACGACGCAACCTCGGTGAATTGGTGATGAAGCGCATCATGCAAGGTGCACTGGTACTTGTCATGAGTACACTCGGGTTAATTGTGTGGACCATTATCTCACGCGGTTTGCCATCACTCACGTGGGAGATGGTGAGTCAGACCCCCAAAGGCGGGTTTTATATGGGCAAGGGCGGTGGGGTACTCAATGCTATTCTCGGCTCAGTCTATATCGGGCTCGGGAGCACGTTGTTGGCGCTAATTATCAGTTTACCGATTGCCCTCGCACTCAACACCTACGTTCAACAGACGCGCTGGCAAGAGCGGATTCGCTTGATGCTGGATGTGTTGTGGGGCATCCCCTCGATTGTGTATGGTGCATTTGGCTTTACGGTGATGCTTACGTTCGGAGTACGCGCGTCGCTCTTGGCTGGGATTGTGATTGTGGCGCTGGTGATTATGCCGATTATGATTCGGGCGATGGACGAGGTGTTACGCCGCATGCCGACTGATCTAACGCATGCCGCACTGGCACTGGGTACGACACGGTTCGAGGTGGCAAGGCATGTTGTCCTGCGGCAGATGTTACCGGGGCTTGTCACAGCAATTCTGTTGGCGTTTGGGCGGGGGATTGGCGATGCGGCTTCGGTGTTATTTACGGCGGGGTATACCGATCGCATGCCGACGTCGTTGTTTTCACCGACAGCCACACTCCCGCTGGCCGTACTTTTTCAACTCAGTACACCGTTCGAGGCGGTACGTGAGCGTGGGTACGCATCTGCCTTCATATTGACCATTCTGGTATTTGTGGTCAGCATCGGGGCCCGTTGGCTTTCGCATGCATTATCACGCTACACCATCAAATAAAGAGAGCACACAGGAGCATTCATGGATGCACATATTTCGGTACAAAACCTGCATGTCTGGTACGGCAATCATGCGGCGTTATCTGCGATATCAGTCGATATCCCACGGCACGGCATCACCGTGATTATGGGGCCGTCGGGGTGTGGCAAAACCACGTTGCTCAAGAGTTTCAATCGCTTTTTGGAGCTCAACGACACCACGCGTATCAGTGGCACAGTAGCAGTAGATGGGCAAGACGTGTATGCGCCCGGGGTTGATGTAACGGCAGTGCGCAAACGAGTGGGCTTGCTGGCACAGCGCCCGACGGCACTACCGATGTCGATTTTTGAGAATGTGGCATACGGAATTCGCATTCATCAGCCACAACTCGACAAACAGGCAGTAGCGACACTGGTACAACACTATCTCGAAGTAGCCGGGTTATGGCACGAAGTGGCGCAACGCCTCGATGCGCCGGCCACGGCGCTGTCAATTGGGCAACAGCAACGGCTGTGCTTGGCGCGGGGCTTAGCAGTCGAGCCGGAGATTATTTTGGGCGATGAGCCGACATCGGCACTCGACCCGATTTCGTCGCGCCATATCGAGCAAAAACTCCTTGAGCTCAAGCAGCGCTACACCACGGTGATCGTGACGCACACGTTGCGGCAAGCCAAACGCCTAGCCGATTATGTCATTTTTATGTATTTGGGTGAAATCGTCGAGGCCGGACCGGCGCAACAGCTCTTTGTGAATCCACAACAAGAGCGCACCAAAGAATACTTGGCTGGCGTATTTTAGGCACAACGACGGCGCCGATTGGAAGCTAGTTCCAATCGGCGCCGTCGTGTATTTAGCCCAAGCGCTCAAGCTCATCGAGCAGGGTATCAAAGCGATCCATGGCGGCCTGCACTGGAGCCGGTGAGGCCATGTCAACGCCGGCGCCGCGCAACAAGTCGATGGACGACTTGGATGAGCCGCCGCTGAGGAAGCCGAGGTAGTTCTTGACGGCGGTGCTGTCGCCCTTCTGCACCTGATCGGCCAGCGCCAAGGCGGCCGAGATGCCGGTAGCGTACTGGTAGACGTAGAAGTTGTAGTAGAAGTGCGGGATACGCGACCACTCGAGGCCGATTTCGTCATCAAGGGTCACGGCCGGCCCGTGGTAGCGCTTGACCATGTCATAGTAGCGCTCGGTCAAGCCGTCAGCCGTGAGTGGCTCATCCTGCTCGGAGCGGGTGTGCATATCGAGCTCGAACTCGGCGAACATGGTCTGACGAATCAGGGTGCGACGGATGTCCTCGATTTGCTGGAGCACCAAGTGACGGCGCAAGGCGGCGTCATCGCGGGTTTGGAGCAGGTGCGAGACGAGCAAGGCCTCGTTGAGCGTCGAGGCGACTTCGGCGACAAAGATGGTGTAATCGCCGTAGTGGTACGGCTGTGACTTGCGCGTAAAGAACGAGTGCATCGAGTGGCCCAACTCGTGCGCCAGGGTGAAGACGTCGTCGAGACGGTTTTGATAGTTGAGCAAAATGTAGGGCGCGGTGGTGTACGAGCCGGTGCTATAGGCGCCACTGCGCTTACCCTTGTTTTCGTAGACGTCGATCCAGCGTGACTCGTAGCAGGTGCTGAGGGCGGTCTGGTACTCATCGCCGAGCGGTTGCAGGGCAGCTTGCACCATGCGGTAGCCGTCGTGGTAATCGACGCTCAACTCGGTGCCGGCGTGGATGGGTGAGTAGAGGTCGTAGATGTGCAGGGTATCGAGCTTCATCAGGCGCTTGCGTAACTCCATGTAGCGATGGAGCTTGGGCAGGTTGGCCTGCACGGTTGACACCAAGTTGTGGTAGACGGCGACGGGGATGTCGTTGGGAGCCAGGGCCGCCTCGACAGCCGAGTTGTAGCCACGTACGCGGGCGTTAATCACGTTGCCACGCACCCCGTTGGAGAGAATCATGGCCAATGTGTTGCGGTGGGCCTTGTACGTCTGGTAGTAGGTCTTGAACGTGTCACGGCGCACGCGGCGATCGTTGCTTTCGAGGTACTTGCCGTAACGACCGTGTGACAACGCCACCTCGTTGCCCTCTTCGTCTTTGATGCTGCCAAACTCCATGTCGGTGTTGTTGAGCACACCGAAAATCTGGTACGGCGCGCTGGCCATCTCGCCCGTTTGGGCCAAGATGCCCTCGACCTCGGCGGTGCGGGTGTGGGCGCGGTTGCGCAACAACACGTCGAAGTAGTAGGCGTACGTGCTCAACTCGGCATGACTGGTGAGCCACCCGCGGAACGTGGGCTCGTCGATGGCCAGAATCTCGGGCTCGATGAAGGCAATCGCGGCTTGGGCCTTGGCGACCATGGCTTGGGCGCGGGCGTTGAGTGCTTGGCCAGCTGCATCGCCTGAATCAGAATCGTAGCGGCAGTGGGCGTAGATGTAGAGTTGATGGGCGGTTTTCATCAACTCCTCACGAGCTTTGATGGCCGCTACCACGTTATCTGCGTGCTGTCCGACCTTGCCCTCATGGGCGGCCACGCGAGTAATCAGGGCATCGACCTGGGTCAACTCACGCTCCCAGGCGCTATCGTCGGCATACATCAACGTCAAATCCCAGGTATCGGCTTGTTTGGCCTGGCTACGACTGGGAACTTCTTGTGTCGTCATGACAACACACTCCTTTGGTCACATTATTGAGGCGAAGGAACGATCGCGGCCCAGTCAATGCGCACCATCAGGCGGCGCATCTGCCCGAGGAGCGGACCACGTTGCCCGCGATAATCGAGGGCATCGGGGACAAACTCGGGACCGCGCAATGTTATTTCAATCGTACTCGTTTTGGGGAGCACAGGCAAGTCAAATCGCTCAATCCGGATATCAGTTTGATTGGCCGCAAACGAACCGAGCAGTTGATTGCCCAACCAGACCTCGATGGGACCACGTGGCGATACATCGGCTGGCCAAGCCCGGCCATCAACCTGTAGCACGAGTTGTTGGACGAAGCCATCGGCAGCCTGTGGAAAGCGTAGACGCGCCCCGTTGCCACACCACCGCAAACGGGCGTCAAGTGATGCGTCATACTCGCTGGCGTAACAGCCATCGATGTACCCCAAATCGAGGTCGTCGCCAACATCGATGCGTTGGGTTGGGGCCGGACTAAGCCAGGCATAACTCCAGCTGACTAGGTTGCGTTGCTCGACCGGTGTCGAGCCAAAGAGTGCCCGGGCATCGTCGATTTGGCCCAGGGTGCGCCACACATCAGCCCGGACTAACTCGACCTCGATTTGGGCGCTCTTGGCGGGCAAGGTGCCGAGTGCAGTTTGCGCGTCACCGGCCCGGTGGAGAAGTAGCGCTTGGCCGACCTCGTCGTAGGGCAGGGGCAATGGCAGGGGCAATTGGGTATCACGCATGAGCGGTTGTTGTAACAGCGTGGCGAGAGCCTCACGATTGGCGCGCAACTCCTGCGCCCGCGTGGTGAGATCATAGCAGAACCAAATCGACGGTGACGGCCCAAAAAACGACGGTGGCACCAGCGATGTGACGTGAGCGAGCGGCGTGGCCGCTAGCGACCACAACACGAGTGCGCTGGCCCCGGCAAGACCTGCGCCAGGCGCAAGCCAGTCGCGCCAGCGTTTCTGCCATAAAGCGACAAACGTCATGGCCGCCAAGATGGCAATCATGGGCAACAGGATGAGGCGGAAGCGGGTGATGCTAAAGAGCACGGCACCCAATAGCACAGGTACCACCACCCAAATAACCAGCAACCACCACTGGTCGGGACGCACGGTGCGCCGACTGACCCAGACGCCAACCACGGCTGGCATGAGCAGAGCCAAGTACCAGACGTCATCGAGCCAGAGAAGCAAATCGGCGTAAGTTTGTGTCACGTTGCCGATGGTAAAACCCTTGGTGAAGCGCTCGGCACTCGAATAGCGGATTTGCCAAAACGCAACGAACTCGGCGGGGATACGGCTGACAAAGGCCTGCGGGTTGGCCTGAATCAGACAGAGCGCCTCGGCGGTCATGGCCGATTGACGGGCACCTTGGGTAGGCAACACGCCGGGATGGGGAGCACACGTCGTCGCTGGAGGTGACTTGGCTGCTTGACTGAGCGCATCGACGAAGCGATCGGTCTGGGCGCCGGCTTGATCGCCGTAGACTGACGCATTGGCGCTGAGCAGCAGGTTGTAGGCACCGCTGGTGTCAACGATGATGGGGCCTCCAAAGGTACGACTGGCGTAGATGCTCCACGGGAGAACTATGAGTA
Organism: uncultured Klebsiella sp.; assembly: GCA_964482795.1. GTDB lineage: Bacteria > Chloroflexota > Chloroflexia > Chloroflexales > Roseiflexaceae > UBA965. The sequence continues at coordinate 7,829 of CAYZZI010000026.1, read as the reverse complement.
CGGCGGTAACGCACAAAAGGAGTGCATCACGCCAGCGTTGTGATGGCGCAGAGGCCCACGCCCAGATGGTAAGCAACGGCAAAAAGACGAGTGCTAAACTGCGCGTGAGAATCGCCAAACCAATGATAATGCCCATCATGATCAGCACAACACGACGATACCGGGTGGTTGTCACAACGAGTGCTAGCCAGAGTAACGCCAGAAAGAAGGTGAGAAAGAGCGTCTCAGAGAGGAGTGTCTGACTCGCAGTGGCCAAGGGAACATTCACGGCCATGAGCAATGTGGCGATGACGGCCACAGCCGGTTGCTGTGGCGCAAGGCGATTCGCAATTGCCCATACGAGGATGACATGCGCGAGCGAGAGGATGACTTGACTGACGTAGACCCAATACTCGTTGCCACCGATGAAGAGATGCGCAGCGACGAAGAGGGGGTAGAGGGGCGCGCGCGTCCAGTAATAATCGAGGTACCAGGCAAATCCACGCCCGTATGAGAGCCAGGTGGCAGCAGCGAGGTATTCGCCCTCGTCAGAGATGAGGCCGATGCGCGGCAACTCACTCCACAGCACCACACGGAGCACCACGGCGCTGATGAGCGCCAGTACGAGCCAGATTCGAGGTGGGGAGGATTGCATGCCAACTCCTTATGAACGCCTACCGTTACTGCAAATGGTACACTGAATACGACGGCAGATTACGAAAGACAATCGACATGTCCATGCTACGCGCCACACACATCAGTCATTCATATGATACTACGCAGGCGGTCAGAGATTGTACGCTTACGGTGGATGTTGCACAACGCGTGGCGATTATTGGACCATCAGGGTGCGGCAAAAGCACCTTATTACGGATTATTGCGGGACTTGAATCAGGCCATACGGGTCATGTATGGTATCACGACCGCGACATTACTCGGCTGCCGGCGCATCAACGAGGCATCGGTTTGATGTTCCAGGAGCATGCCCTCTTCCCACATATGACGGTCTCAGCTAACGTGGCATATGGACTCCACGGGCAGGCAAAACTGGCAATTCGCGCACGAGTACACCAACTCCTCGACTTAATGGGCATCACGCATTTGGCCGATCGGCTGCCCGAACAACTCTCGGGCGGTGAGCGCCAACGCGTGGCATTGGCGCGCAGTTTGGCTCCCAAACCGGCGTTGTTGTTGCTCGACGAACCGTTTGCGGCGCTAGATCGGATTCGACGCGACTTTCTATTGGACGAATTACCCGCACTGCTCGAACACGAGCGCGTGGCCGCCATCTACGTCACACATGATGCACTCGAGGCGTGTCGTTTTGCGGAGCAAATTGTGGTGATGCGCAATGGCGCAATTATCAGACAAGACACGCCACAACAGGTATATCAGGCGCCACAGAGTGCATTTGTGGCGACGCTACTCGGGATGCGTACACCATTGGCGGTACAACCACATGCCATCGGATGTCAAACGGCGTTCGGCGTCATCCCAATCACACCACCGGGTGCAGATGTGCGTTTATTAATTCATCCTGAGGCGGGGATTCCACTCGGTACTCAACCGCAAATTTTGCTTGAGGGTCGGGTGGTCGCAACCACCTTTCGACCACCATGGTGGAGGCTGACACTGCAAAGCCTAGATAAACATGCCACACTAGAATGTGATGTGGCACTCCCGCAGCCACCGCTGAGTGGAGAGTTGTATGAGGTAGCCGTGCGTCTACAGGCCATGAGCTTTGTGGCAGACGACGTATAATAGGCATACACCAAGAGATACAAGGAGGGGCAGATGCGCGTTGGTTTGGTACAAATCAATTCTCAAGAGGATCGGCAGCGCAACGTGGCACGCGCACTTGAGCTCGTTGACGAGGCTGTCGCCCAGGGGGCACAGTTTGTAGCGATGCCAGAGTGTGTCAATTACTTGGGGCGCGGCGAGTTCCACCCGGCCAATGCCGAGACGCTCGATGGACCAACTGCAACGGCCTTTGCGGCGGCGGCCAAGCGCCATGGGATTTGGTTGCATGGTGGGTCGATTCTCGAGGTGACCAATACGCCGGGCAAGCACTACAACACCAACATCGTCTTTGATCCGAGTGGTACACAAGTGGCAGTCTACCGCAAGATTCACCTGTTTGATGTGGATATTGCACCGGGGAGCTACCGCGAATCAGACACCTATTTGCCGGGTGACCAAATTGTCACGACCGATGTCAATGGGATAACGCTGGGGTTGAGTATCTGCTACGACGTACGCTTCCCCGAATTATATCGGTTGTTGGCACTGGCCGGTGCCAAAATCATCACTGTGCCGGCGGCGTTCACGGCGTTCACCGGCAAAGACCACTGGGAGGTGCTGTTGCGTGCACGTGCAATTGAGAATCAGGCATATGTGTTGGCGCCAGCACAGTGGGGCGAGCACCCGGTCGGGCGACACTGCTACGGCCGAAGCATGATTATCAACCCGTGGGGCACGGTGATGGCGACTGCACCGGATGGTGAGGGGGTGATTGTGGCCAATCTCGACATGAAAGAGCTCGAGCGCTTGCGCAAGAGCGTGCCGTCGTTGGCCAATCGCCGACCACAAATCTACAAGTGGTGAAACGCGCACGGGCGGAGTGGTAGTTACCACTCCGCCCGTGTCCATATCCAAATCCTACCCCATGCGCAAGACGATTTTGCCTGCGCCCATGTTATTTTGGTAGGCGCGAATCCCGGCCGCAGCCTGATCGAGCGAGTACGTCGCCAACACCTCGGTAGTCATCGCATGTGCCAGCGAGCCTTGAATATCAATCATGGCACGGACCACGTGCGTCATGCCGTACTGCCGAATCCACTCGGTCAACCAGAAGCCCTCGACCACCCGATTACCGAACAACAGCGTACCAACATCGACCTGCACCGGTTCGAGCGAGAGCGCACCATACACGAGGACGCGCGCACCACCCGGCAACGCCTTGAGCATAGCACCGGTCATTGTGCCAGCAACTGCATCAAAGCCGATACCGGCTTGATGAGTACGACATGCGTCAGCCAGCTGGTCGGCAAAATCATCGGCACTACTCACCACGACGGCATTTGCACCAATCGCCTTGAGCGCATCAACTTGACTGGCTTGACGTACAATCGCCACACTGGTCAACCCGCGCGCGTTGGCGGTGCGAATCATCATCCGCCCGAGCGCACTATTTGCAGCGTTTAGCAAGATACCACGTTGCCTATCGCGCACTGCTCGGTCGATGAGGGCCCAGGCAGTAAGTGGGTTGACAAGCATCATGGCGCCTTGTTCGTCACTGATACTTTTGCGCAAAGGGAAGACCTGCACTGCGCTAGCAATCGTGTATTCGGCCCAGGTGCCGAAGTTACCCTGAGTGGCGAGCGCCACCCGCCGACCCACCCACAACGTGCCTAGACCTGGGCCGGCAGCCACCACGGTGCCACACCCCTCAAACCCGGGCGTCGTAGGCGGCTCACGGCGCACCCCATAACGCCCGCGCAAGAACATCAAGTCAGACGGGTTCACTGCGGCAGTGTGCATCTTGACAAGAACTTGTCCAGCCCGTGGTTGGGGAGTAGCCAGTTCACGCACAAACAGCCCCTCGGGACCATCAAACGATTCGAGTTGCAGGGTGCGCATAGTTGATGGAATCATTGATACTCCTTCATTCTGCCTGATTGACGCGCCAAAACTGTTTGACCGAAGCCATAAACTGTTCTGGCACTTCGTCTTGTACCGCCATACCCGCATCCAGGACGTTGAGCTGCGCATGTGGCATGGCAGCAGCAAAGGTTGACATGCGCGTCACAGGCGTTGTCTGGGCATAACGTCCCCAGGCAATCTGCATAGGAATGGTAATTTGGCGGATAAGTGGGCGCAAATCACAATTGAGGAGTCCTGTCACAAAGCAAATCGGCGCCCACCGTGCACCTGGCTGATGTGCAGTGCGGTAGTACATATCGCGCATCATACGATCACACGCATCTGGATTGAAGTACGTCATTCGTTCCAAAAAGTAATCCATACTCCGGCGACTCACCAACGCACCAAAGACGGCGGTACCAAATGGACCAGCGAGTGCGTGATAGGCAATCCCTGGTTGTGCTGGTACCACCAAGTCCTCCAGACCGGTAGGACAAATCACGGTGATTTGTTTGAACAATGCGGGCTCGTGTGCCGCAGCAGCCAGCACATATGCAGAACTCAATGACACGACGATGACCGTCACTGGCGTGGCAAGACTGCGTGCCACGTCGCGAATCAGCTCAACGTACAAATCGGCTGTATAGAGCTGTTTTGGTCTATCCGAATCACCAAAACCAAGCAAATCGACAGCAACAACGCGATGCGTATCCGCCAACATGCGAAATGGGTTGCGCATTTCGTGCGCAGACGCAGCCGCATTGATACTATGAATCAACAATACCGTGGGGCCATCTCCGGCCTCATGAAGTGCAATGCGGTGACCACGCCACGTCATAAACCGTGGGACAACACCGAGTAACGCCATTGGGGTTGATGACATCATCACACCTCCGTTTGATGCACACGCACAACCATACCAAATATAGTTGTATCAAAACTCTACCACAATCAAGATGGTTACCACCGCACACACATGAGTAACTGATGAACGCAGTAGCATGAATTACGTCGGCATATGTGTGATGTAGAAGTGTTGTAACCACGCAACGCCACCGGCAACATCAACGAATTCACCATCAAGTTGTGCCTCATATGCGACGTGCAACAATTCACCCACACGCTTGCTTGGTGGCACGCCGAGTGCCAAGACGTGTGATCCACGCACCAGCGCCACGGGCTTATCAGCTACCACCTGTAACTGTTGCGCAAGATCCATCACTTCGGCACCATGATGACGCACGGGCAATGGAGGACTACCACCACCATCAGCATGCGTCAGACGGCTCCACAAATCAATGTCTGCAGGGTGCAGGCGAGCTGCCAAACGGCGCACCATGCGGGGCGAGATCTGTGCCCCAAACACGGCCATATGCTCACGCACAAGTGCCTTAACCGGCTCGACAAAGCGATCAGGAGCATTGATTTCTGCCAAGAATGCCTCGGCATACGGCACACCTTCCACCGCATGACCAGGGCTAATTATCCGCCCAGCACTAACACTAGTGGTATACGGTTTGCCTAGGTCATGACACAATGCCGCCAACAACAGCGTAATCCGGCGCTCTTCGTCGAGATCCGCCCCCGTAACCACGGCATGCTGACAGACATACCCGGTATGAACCCAGACATCACCTTCGGGGTGATAGACCGGATCTTGTGGGCATGATACGAGTGGCACCAACATGGGATAGGCGGGTAGCCACCCGCACTGTTGTAATACGATAAGTCCTTGACGCGGGTAGTCAGCCAGGGCCCAGCGTCGCCATTCGTTCCAGACGCGATCGGGTGTTAAGCCACGTGCATGCGGTAGTAACCGCTTGGCAACCAACGCAGTCTCTGTGTCGACCGTAAAGTTCAGCTGTGCCGCCAAACGCATCAGCCGCAATACACGCACCGGATCATCACCAAAGTGCTGTGCATCGACATGGCGTAATCGGCGATTGCTGATGTCGTCCAAGCCACCGTGTAGATCGTGCAGCACGCCATCGGGCGTCAACACGAGGGCGTTGATGGTCAAGTCACGATACCGTGTAGACTCAGCGATATCGCGATGTATAGTCGTGCTGATGTCAATCCATCCAGCGGTATCGTGCAGTCGGATAATCGGCTTATCTGTTCCGACCACGCCATGTCGTTGCATGTCACCGAATGCAACCGCAATATCCTCCACGGGAACACCAACGACTTCAATGTCAATTTCGTCAATCGGTTGGTTCATCACCAGTGAACGTAGGGCACCGCCGACAATGCGCCACTCCCACCCGTTGTGTGCAAAGCGCGCACATATCGGTGCAAGTCGTGACCAAATAGGGTGATTCTGCCAATCCATCATACCTGTGCTCGCCTTGTGTTACATGCATACCACGTGCCATATTTTATAATGACTCTGTCAACTATCCATGCACATATTTGAAAATACGACTAATTTGCGTATACTACTCATGTAGTCATACAGATGACACGAGGAGCATATCATGAGTAACGGTATCACCATGTACACCACGGCGTGGTGTTCAGACTGCCGCGTAGCCAAGCGGGTTTTTGCAGCCGAAAACGTCAGCTACACCGAGATAGACATTGAGAAGGAACCAAGTGCAGTCGAGATTGTACGCAAGCTGAACAACGGCAATCAGTCGGTGCCCACGATTCTCTTCCCAGATGGTTCGGTTTTGGTGGAGCCATCAGCAGCCGTGCTCAAAGCCAAAATTGCCGAATTAGCGCGATAATCATGTTTTGTGGAGGCGGCCGGTGTCTGGCGACACCGGCCGCATTTTTTAGAGAATGGGCAACACCTCAATAATTTGATCATGCCCTGGCCCAATCGACACCATCGAGACCTGTGCTTCGCACAACTCGGCGAGACGATTCACATACGCTTGTGCGTTTGCTGGCAAATCGGCCCATGTGCGCACCTCTTGGGTAGGACTCAACCATCCTGGCATAACTTCGTACACTGGCTCAACCTCGGCATAGATCTCCGGCTGGCTGGGTGGATGATTGATGAGTTGCCCGTGATGGCGATACCCGACACAAATCGATATTTCGGCGACTTCGTCGAGCACGTCCAACTTGGTGATGGCCAGACGATCAATACCATTTAGTCGCGTTGCATAGCGTGCCGCCACCGCATCAAACCAGCCGACACGACGCAATCGACCGGTGGTGGTACCAACCTCAGCCCACGGTTTGCCCATTTGGCGCAAGGCGTCGGCGGCAGCACCGTCGACCTCGCTGGGGAACGGACCCGAGCCAACGCGTGTCGCATACGCTTTGAAGACACCCATCACATGGTCAATGGCACTCGGCGCAATCCCGGCGCCTTGGCTAGCACCAGCGATGCCCGGCAATGACGAGGTGACAAACGGATAGGTGCCATGATCGATGTCGAGAAGGACGCCTTGAGCGCCTTCGAGCAGGATTGATTGATTGGACTCGAGTGCGTGTTGTACATCCGGATAGACATCGGCGATGTACGGCGCAAGGCGCTGGCCATAGGCGACATACTCGCGGTAGATGGTATCGAAATCAAGCGGCTCGGCCTGATAATACGTGGTCAACAGACGATTTTTGATGGCCAGCACAGCAGTCAAGCGCTCGCGAAAGAGCACAGGGTCGCGCAAGTCGGCCACACGAATGCCAATGCGCGCCATTTTGTCGGCGTAGGCGGGGCCGATGCCACGCCCGGTGGTGCCGATTTTGGCATCGCCTTTGAGTTCTTCGTCAAAACGATCCTGCATGGCGTGATAGGGCATGACAACATGAGCACGATCGCTAATACGCAGGTTATCGACAGCGATGCCACGGGCGGTCAGCCCATCGAGCTCACCCAAAAAGTGTTTGGGGTCGATGACCGTACCGTTACCAACGATGTTGAGAGTGGATGGTTCAAAAATCCCAGCAGGAACCATGTGCAACTTGAAGGTGCCGTGTCGATTCACGACGGTATGGCCGGCGTTGTTACCACCACCATAGCGAATTACGGTTTGGGCGCGGGCAGCCAAAATATCAACAATATGTCCTTTGCCCTCGTCACCCCACTGGGCACCTACCACTGCTACCACTGCCATGGTCGTATCCTTCCACTCCAAATCAACCTGGTTAATGTCTTATTCCATCGTACACACAAAAAAACCATGCGTGCAGGTTGACGACACGCAATGTGGTAGTAATATTATACGGTAACTTGAAAGGAAGGCTATGGACGT
>CAYZZI010000025.1:4461-42851 GCA_964482795.1 uncultured Klebsiella sp. | reverse complement strand
TCACCACACAACATATCATCACAAATGATGAGAATGCCGCCGGGTCGCAAGACACGACGTACTTCTTTCCAGAACAATTCTGGCTGGTCACTGTGTACATACGATTCGATTGCAATGACCACATCAACGCTTGTTTGCTGTTGTGGCAATGCATGATATGACGCAACAAGCACATCCAACCCATGCATATTCGCAATACCAGCTTGAACGACACTGAGTGTGATGCCTTGGACCAGCTGCAACTCCGGCAAAAGCTCTTCTAATGCCCGAACTGATGAACCAACACCGCATCCTACATCCAACAATGCTTCAGCAGTTGAACAATGTTCGCGAATTGAATCAGCGATGAGATGATGGATTGTGTGGGTTGGATCTGAAACTGTGTATGTAGGAATGAACAGTGCACGGTGGATGTTCCCATTTGTCTGAGTCGAACCAAACCGTAAAAACCACGATGTTGTCGCATCATAATATTGTTGTATACGTTGCTGTTGTGAATCCACCATACACCCTTGACAATAATCAAATAGATATAAATATGAACTTTTTTCGCAGTATAACCATTCGTTATATTGCTATAATAGCAATACGTTTATTCAAGGAATACAGATGCAAGTGCAATTTACGCAATGGCTGCGTGCCCTAGGTGTACCGAGCTGGCTCACTAGTCCTCGCGATGGTGATGAACGAAACATGACTCGTGGAATGCTCGATGGGGTTGGCGTTGGTATTGTTGAAGGCGTGCGTATCTTTATACCCGTGTTGTTTACGCGATTAGGTGCAGATCCACTTATTATTGGTCTACTATCCTCCATGCCTGCAATCGCAGGTATTTTTTTAGCCATCCCACTCGGGATGCTCATCAGCAAATCCAACAATGTCATTCCATGGTATGCCTGGAGTCGACTACTTTTGTTTTTGAGTTATCCGATCATCGCGATAATTCCGCTAGTATTGAATGCCGACACCGCCGTAATTGTTATGTTAATTGTTGTGGCGGCTTCAACCATTCCACAAACAACACTGACACTCGTATTCAACGTCGTCATGGGTTCTATCATTGATATTTCTCGGCGATACTTTTTGATGAGTCTACGCTGGTCCATATTGGGCATTTGCAACGGCATTGCCGTGTTTATTGCTGGTCGATACCTAGTTGGTCATTCAGATTTTACCGGGTACGCCACCGTGATTGGAATTGCCTCAATTTTCACCATATTTGCGTTTTTACCGGCAAAACAATACGAGGTTCCGGAGGAACGACGCGACATACAGGCAGCACCTCCCTCAATGCGTGTTGCCCTTACGAATATTGGCCACTACTTACGAAGCTATCCAAACTTTCGTTTGTTTGTTATTTGTCAGGCGGTCTTTCAGGCAGGGGTCGTCATGGCTGTACCACTCTTTCCACTACACTGGGTACGGACATTGCAAGCCGATGATAACGCCATCGGTACTGTTTCGATGATCCAGAGTGTCACATTATTGTTTGGATACACCTTAGGCACGTACTTTGCAACGAAGTTTAATGCACGAGTCGCAATTTTGCGGATTTGTGCAATCGCACTTGGCATTTACCCGCTCATAACAGCGCTTGTCGGGAGCATGGAACCATTAATCTTTGTGGCAATTTTGTGGGGCATTGCAACCGCTGGAATTGAACTGGTCATTATTGATATCTTGCTCGATAGTTGTCCTCCCGGTCAAGTCACCGCGGTCATGCCTGCATATCAACTTGTAATGTTTTTTGTGAATTTGATTGCACCTATTATGGGCACTTGGGTGGCACGGTCAACCGATACCACAACTGCATTGATTATGGCAGCGATATTTCATTTTGTTGGAGCAATTCTTTTTATCATCTTTCGAATTGGCATCACAAAACAGTCTGAAAGTGTAAATGGTAAGTGATCTATCGTATTCAGGCTCGCATGCTTTGATGATGTGTCATCAATATTCATGAGGTTTTTTATATTAATTTTTCATAAATATTGAACTACACAATCAAAATCTACATAAATCACTCAAAACTCATATGCGAATTATTTGACAAATTTAAAATCTCTTAATATAACATATAAAGTTATTAGTCGACAGTATGTCGTGCTAAAAAATGTAGCGAGTGTGCATATGTCTGACAAAGTAGAACGCCGCAGTCAACTATTAAGTTTGATTGATGAGCTTAACAGTGTACTTCTGGTAAATAGTGTCGCCGAGCTCATGTCATACTTACAAGATCACAATATCAGTGCACCACGGTTCATGGTATTACAGTTGCTCGAGTCGAGTCCAGGCATTACAATTACTGCAATTGCTCAAGAACTCAAACTCACTCTCGGCAGTGCTAGTCAGCTCATTGATCGACTCGAACATGATGGACTGGTATCGCGACAAGAAGTAAAGAGTGACCGTCGTGTGCGTCGTATCTTTTTGCGTGAAAAAGGACAAGAAATCATTGCGCAGTGTCGGTCTATGGCAAGCATCAAACAACTTGATTTATTGAGTAATGTACCACCCAATCACCTGAACACGTTGTATACTGCATTGAGTCTGGTATTACCATATGTATCAAGGAAACTCAGTGACAGTTAATCCGGTTGGTAGCGATACGAACTTTTATGCGGAAGACCTCCCTCATCGTACAAAACTCCTCATTCTTGTAAGCGTCATGCTTGGCTTGTTTTTGTCGGCACTCGACCAGACCATCGTAACGACTGCAATGCCTGCAATTATTGCCGAGCTACGTGGACTCGAGTACGTTGCATGGACCTCCACTGCATATCTACTTGCCAGCACAACCATGGTACCAATCTATGGCAAACTTTCTGATATTTATGGTCGCAGAATCATTTTACTATCGGGTATTGTCATTTTCTTGGTTGGTTCTATCCTGTGTGGATTTGCCCAAGATATCTTCCAGTTGATAGCATTTCGCATCGTTCAGGGAATTGGAGCAGCGGCACTAACATCCACTGCGTTTGCCATACCTGCCGATTTGTTTTCACCAGCTGAGCGCCCAAAGTACATGGGGCTCTTTGGTGCGGTATTTGGCATCGCCAGTATCATTGGTCCATTTCTTGGTGGCTATTTTACAGATGCCCTTACCTGGCGCTGGGTGTTCTTTATAAATCTGCCCATTGGCCTCATCGCGTTTGCATTCATCTATCGCAGTATGCCAACACTCAAACGCGGAGGCATTGCGGTGATAGATTGGGCTGGCAGTGTACTTCTGATTTGTTTTGTTGTACCACTTTTGGTGGCACTCACGATTGACAAAGAATTATACGATTGGAACTCCTCGCTCATTGTTGGTCTTCTCGTATGTTCATGTCTTGGGTTAGTGTTGTTTTTGTATGTTGAATCAAACGCACAATCGCCAATCATAAACTTATCACTATTCAAAAACGCAATTTACAGCGTAACGATGGTTGCATCCTTTCTCAACGGCGCAGCCTTTTTTGGTGCATTTTTGTTTATTTCTTTATTCATGGTGAATTCACTTGGAGTCAGTGCCACTGAAGCCGGTAGTTCTCAAATTCCACTGATGCTTAGTTTTGTCGTTGGGAGTATTGTCGCCTCGCAACTCGTTGCACGCACTGGTCGCTATAAACCATTCATCCTCGTAGGATTTGTGCTAATGTTGATTGGTTTTTATTCGATGACAAACCTACACATCGAAATGACCACAGGCGATATAGTCTGGCGCATGCTGTTACTGGGGATGGGACTTGGTCCGGTGATGCCGTTAATGAATTTGGCAATGCAAAATGCCGTGCCGTATGCAGTTGTTGGTGCTGCAGTGGCAAATAGACAATTCTTTCAACAACTCGGACAAGCCATTGGTGCAGCGATTTTCGGGGTCATTTTGACTACCACATTGACACAACAAATATCTCGTGAACTAGAACCAATTATCCAAAAAGTTCCGCCTTCAATACAAGAAACATTGGAAATCGATAGCCGTGCAATTCGGAATGCAATTGGCACAGAACAAGCATCAGCCATGTCGCCACTTGCTAGCGCAACGATAACGGTAAATGATCGACACCGTGAATCGCTCGAACAGTTACGTGCAATAGCAGATGGTGATACTTCACAAGTCAACGCATTACTCACGAATCCCACACTACCTCCTGACCTTGTAGTTGCAGTACGTGAAAACACAATCACACCGCAAAATATTACCCTTTGGACAAATGTACTCGATGCACAGCACGCCGCAACGATGAGTGAACTATCAGCTTTAAATGAACAAATTGAACGCGCATTGCAACGTGCATTTGCTACGAGTATCCAGCAAATTTATGTCGATGCAATTTGGCTTGTCGCACTTTCGTTTATACTAATTTTGTGCTTCTTACCTGAACTGCCGTTGCGGAAGAGCAACCGCGATGCCACACCACTCCCCGAATAGCGATAGGGTGTCATCATGTCTACAGGCGTACCACCAGTTGTAATCACGCAAGCACCAGTACGCGTCTGCGATGTTGGAGGATGGACAGATACGTGGTTCGCGAGGAACGGTGCAGTCTGTAGTATCGCAATTAACCGATACGTAACCGTAACCATACATTCAACACGACAACTTGTTCCTCAAGTCACATTTGATGTTCGTAACTACGCTACCATACTTTCTTTAGCTGAAGCGCGTACATATCATCCTCTGTTAGCCGTTGCACTCGATGAAATACCCATACCAGAACACTGTTCGTTACACATCATTATTGACGCAGACATGCCACCCGGAAGTTCAACCGGCACATCAGCTGCCGTCTCTGTTGCGCTCCTTGCCGCACTCACAACGATTACCAACAAATCCCTATCTCCGGACGAACTCGCCAAAAGAGCACACCGTTTAGAAACGCATCATCTTGCACAGCAAAGTGGCGTGCAAGATCAAATAGGTGCTGCATTTGGCGGAGCGAATTTCATTGAAATTACCGAGTATCCAGAGACACGCGTAACACCTCTTTCAATACCCGCAAATACCATAGCCGCATTTAATGCACAACATATGTTGTTTTATTATGGAAAGCCACACCACTCTTCAGCTATTCATTCACAAGTAATTGAGCACTTGCCCAACAATCAATCATCATTGTCTGCGCTTGACCAGATGCGACAGGCGGCACGCATTGCAGCAACCTCTTTATCCAATGGCGATTTGCGGCGTTTTGCCGAACAGCTAAAGGAAAACACGGAGGCTCAAGCAATATTACATCCCGATCTCATTAGCAAAACCGCACGAGGCATTATTTCTATTGCACAATCATTTGACGCCTGGGGATGGAAGGTCAATGGGGCAGGTGGTGATGGTGGTTCTATTTCGATCATTGCAAGTGAATTCGGCGAACAATCTCTGACCATGCGCAATGAAATACTGCATCAATACCCTGATGTTCAATACATCAGTAGTGCATTTTGTCCATATGGCGTCCGGATTTTAGTGCAAGAATAGACTTTTTTGACATACAATTACACTACAAAATACCATGCAAAGGAGTTGCTATGCAAACAGTCGTTCATCTGATACAAGGAATGTTCGACGGGCGTACTCGCGAAATCGTTACCCACGGCGAATTACGCGCAAATGTATTCACATTCGACAGCGGTGTAGCAGCAGTGCGTCTTTCAAACGCTCATGGCGAACTTGTCGTCCTCCCATTTCAAGGGCAGCAAATCTGGTCCGCAATCATGGATGGTCGATCATTGGGTATGAAATCAATGTTCGACCAGCCCTATCCCACCACAACCTATTTGCATACGTACGGCGGGTTCTTCATCCACTGTGGTGCAACTCGCATGGGAGTGCCTGGCCCTAACGACACGCATCCACTCCACGGCGAACTGCCCAATGCCCGCTATCAACAGGCTTGGCTCACACTCGGCACAGACGCCAATGGCGATTACATTGGGATGAGCGGACGATTTCGCTACACAGTGGCGTTTCAAGATAATTATGTGGCCACACCAGAGATTCGCCTCTACGCAAACAAACGCATCTTCACGGTCAGTTTGACAATCGAAAACCTCAAGAAGACGCCAATGGACTTGATGTACTTGGCACATATCAACTTCCGCCCTGTTGATCACGCCCAACTCATCACCAGTGCAGCGAACACACCAGCACAAATCGCTGTGCGCAAGAGCATTCCGTCGCACATCACGCCTGCGCCGGGCTACAAAGAGTTCATTGATGAGTTAGCCAACAATCCTGCCATCGCCAACATGCTCACTCCTGGTCTCGGATTTGACCCCGAGGTGGTGTTCACCATCAAGCCAAACAGCGATGCCTCGGGCTGGGCACACAGTATGCAGCAATTACCCGATGGGAGTGCCGATTATGTCGCCCATCGCCCAGAGCAATTGCCGTTCTGCATTCGCTGGATTTCACGCACTCCAGACCAAGATTGCCTGGGGTTCTCGATGCCGGCCACAGCCGAGCCTGAGGGGTATAGCGCAGAGAAAGCCAAGGGCAACCTCAAGAGTATCGCCGGTGGCGCAACCTGGCGCTGCGATTTTATTGTAGGCACGCTCGATAGCCAATCCGCTACCACGATGCATCAGAAAATCAATAGCTTGCAATAAAAAACACCCCCTGTGACGAGCGTATGTGCTCGTCACAGGGGGTGTACATGTCATTTAGTGGGTACGCATGCGTTCACGCACGAGCAACACCACCCCAATTAACAACGGCACAAGGCCGACAACTAATCCAACATTGACAGCCACCAACAAGTAGGGCGATGAGTGGTGCGCATATTGATCAACCACGGGACCAAAGGCCTTTTGTTCGGCCATACTGGTAGCATTAAGTACGGCAAAACGAAACACCAGCGGCAAGATTGTCAACGGTATACCCAGAAAAATCAAAATACGCGCCAGCACAACACCCTCACTCTCATCAATTATCCGCGCAAAATTGTTTCGATTCGGGCTGAATCCTCCGCGGTCAATGGTGCAGCCGCCAACGCACCAACCGCCTCTTTGATCTGATCGACCGAGCTCGCACCAATCAACGCCGAGGTGATACGCGCATCACGCAATACCCACGAGAGCGCAAGTTGGGCAGTGTTCTGGCCACGTTCATGTGCCATCGCTTGCAACTGCCGAACAATGGCCAACTTCTCGGGTGTCACACGATCCGGCTTGAGGAACCCGTGTGGCTTCGAGGCACGTGACCCATCTGGAATACCACTCAAATACCGGTCAGTCAACATACCTTGCGCCAGCGGTGAGAACGGAATACAGCCGACACCTTCATCGCCGAGCAAATCAACTAACCCCGTCTCTTCGATCCAGCGGTCAAACATGTTGTATGACGGCTGATGAATCACACACGGCGTACCGAGTTGCTTGAGAATCGCAAACGCCTCTCGAGCACGCTCAGGCCGATAGTTCGAGATACCCACATACAATGCACGACCACTGCGTACAATGTAGTCCAATGCCTGCATTGTCTCTTCGAGTGGGGTGTCAGGATCTGGGCGGTGATGATAGAAAATGTCAACATAGTCGAGGCCCATGCGCTTGAGGCTTTGGTCACAGCTCGATACCAAGTATTTGCGTGAGCCCCACTCACCATATGGACCAGGCCACATGTAGTAGCCAGCCTTCGATGACACAATAATCTCGTCACGATACGGCTTGAGATCATGTTGCATGATTTGCCCAAATGTCTCTTCGGCTGATCCGGCCGGTGGGCCGTAGTTGTTGGCCAAATCAAAGTGTGTAATTCCCATATCAAAGGCAGCGAGCACCATAGCGCGAGACGTTTCGTAACGATCTACACCTCCAAAGTTGTGCCACAAGCCGAGCGAGATTGCTGGCAATTTAAGCCCACTTTTGCCACTACGGTTGTAGCGCATGCTGGCATACCGGTCCCCATGTGCGTTGTACGGCATCGTAACTCTCCAATATCAGCATGAAACCCGTGAGTATCATACCATTTATAATGGATCTCATGACACAACCACCTCCACAATTTAGTGCCAAAACAGTCAGCGCCATCGGCACAATCATCGACAACATGCTCCAGCAACGTACGGCAGCCTTTCAAATTACGTACGAAGAAAAAAAGCGTATCGCCGACCCAGCCACACTCGTGACCGAGTTATTGCACGGTGCGTCTGATCCACACTTTCATGCTGTCTCACACTATCAAATTGGCACCGCAGTCTATGCCACCAAAACCATCCTGTCAATTGAGATTACCTATCTCGAAGATATTACAAGATTAAATTATGTCAACAAAAAGGTGCAACACATCATCGCTCAAATCATTAGCCCAACAATGCATCTCCATCAAAAAATCATGGCGATCCACGACTGGATTACTGCAAATGTGCAATACGATCACACGTTCCAGCGCCGTACCGCATATGATGCATTGATGGACAAATCAACTGTATGTAGTGGCTATGCCAGTTTGTTCTGGCATTTATGCCGCGCAGCAGCGATCCCATGCCGCGTCGTAACTGGTACCGGCAAATTCGAGGCACATGCCTGGAACATGGTGCAACTTGATAACTACTGGTACCACATCGACAGCACATGGAGTACAGTCGAGGATACGCACACGCCGTTTAGCGTATATCGGTTTTATTTGCTTACTGACAAAGAAATCCAGCGCACGCACACCGTCACGCTATTGCCCGGCCAAAAGCCGTTCCCGCACGCACACATGCAATATCGTGAGCATCTACAACAACTCGGGCGAGCAATACCACGACTGCGAAGCATAATTCAACACATCCAACAAAAGACTGGTCTGGCCTACTTAGAACCAGAATTTACGGTCGTCGGGATTACGCAACTCCATAAGCGCATCTCACAGGCCATACAAAAGCAACAAACGCGAGTACTGTTCGGCTATCGCGGTGAAACGCAAACGCCACAGCAGGACATCCGAGATGTACTCAACGACCTCAAAGCACTCCAAATACGGACTACGACGATTAAAATTATGCTTTACCCGATGCCACATGGGTTCACTGATGACAGCATGTTGGTTGACTTACAGATTAGCTAAATAATACTGTGGCCGTATCGGTTCGCTGACATTTATGCGCGCTGTGCGATATGACGCCACCAAATGGTATTTTGCGTTTGGCTAACGAGTCAGAAAGTTATGGATAAATCTGCGTTATCTGTAATGATTGCCATTCAATGTGCTACTATAGACACTGATGCCATCGAAGGAGTTAATCATGACAAGTGATGTCGCTTATCCAACACCACTGAAGAGCAACGGATTTATTCTAGAAGGTAACGAACGCCGTCTAGGCCGATTGACGCCATCAGATCCGCAGGCACCAATTGCTGAATTACGCGAGCAATTCGAGGCACAAGGGTACCTCTGGCTTAAGGGTATTCTTGACCGTAAGGCTATATTTGCATTCCGAAAACGATTTTTTAGTGCATTCGCCGAGACTGGATTACTCAAACCAGGCACAGCCCCTGTCGACGGAATTTATAGCGGCGGTGGCGAGGATCACAAACAAATCGGCAAGCTCTACCACGAGATTGTACGCTGGTGTGCATACGAGGCATTCTGCTTGCAACAACCAATCTGGGAGTTCTATGAGCAGCTGTTCGACGGTGCGCCCTATTTACACAAACGTAAAATCGTACGCTATACCAAACCTTTCGAATCGGCAGCCACAGGTGCCCACTACGACTTGACGTATCTGCGCGCAGGCACAGACCGCGTGGCCACGAGTTGGATCCCAATCGGAGACATTCCTGTCCAAATGGGCGGACTCGTCTACCTCGAAGGATCAGATGCCTGGGGCAAACGCATGGAGGCCGAGTTCCGCATGAAGAACGAAGGCATGAGTCGCGAAGAGCAAATCAACGCCTACAACAAGAACATGTCATCGACTGGTTGGCTCACCAAAGACCTACCAAGCCTCGCAGATCGCCTTGACTCGCGCTGGTTGATTGCTGACTACGAGGCCGGTGACATGATGGTGCATAGTGCATACATGATTCATGCAGCTACTACCAACGAAGACCCGAACGGCCAGATGCGCCTCTCAACCGATATTCGCTTCCAGCGTGTCAGTGACGAGGTTGATGTGCGGTGGAACAACCATTGGTCAATGGATGACATGTTATGACGTTTGACCACAATCTGCCACCAATTCTCGAATTTGATCCAAATCCGCGCGCAATGATAAACGCGGATGAACATCATGAACTTTTGAACATACCAACTTCGGTTGTGCTCTGTTTCTTTTACGAAATCATCGAAAAATTGGTGGCAGATGGACTGGCACGTGAAGTACATGCCTTGCGATCTGAACTCGGTCGCCATCCTGTGTACGTCGTACTGATGCCCGACGGCAAAGAAGTCGGCTTGATGCATCCCGGCGTAGGAGCACCATTAGCAGCAGCTCTCCTCGAAGAAGTGAGTGCACATGGCGCACGCAATTTTATTGCGGTGGGTGGTGCAGGTTCATTACGCAAAGAACTCACCCTTGGGCATTTGGTCATTCCCTCAAAAGCGCTTCGTGAAGAAGGTGTTTCGTATCACTATGTTGCACCATCACGCTGGATAGAAGCGCAACACGATGTGAATGAAATCATCATGGCTGTACTTGATTCACATCAAATACCTTATGTGCTTGGTGCAACGTGGACTACGGATGCGTTTTATCGTGAAACACTCGACAAAGTCGAGCGTCGCCGCAATGAGGGCTGTTTAACTGTTGAAATGGAGACATCTGCATTCCTTGCCGTCAGTCAAATGCGGAATCTACGGTTTGGTCAAATTTTGTATAGTGCGGACGACCTTAGTGGCAATATTTGGGACGGACGAGGTTGGCATCATCGCGCATCACTGCGCGAACAACTGACATTCATCGCAGCCGAAATTGCCACAAGGTTGTCATGAAGTGGGAGGGCACCTCGCTCTCACATTCTAATATTTTTCAAATAGCAATAAAAAATGTGAGTGTTATACTACCTACAGGTTGTCGTACAACATATTCAGCGACAGCCGAAAGGTGGAAATATGCGACTAGAACGATTTACTGAAAAAGCCCAGGAAGCTTTCCACGAAGCACAAACAATAATGGGCAGCATGCATCATACGCAATTAGATGTAGAGCATATCTTTTTAGCCCTACTCCGTCAAAAAGACGGCTTGGCGGTCAAGGCACTGCAAAAGCTCAGTGTTGATAGCGACGTGGTTGCACAACGCATTGAGTACGAACTTGATAAATCACCAAAAGTCTACGGACAAAACATATATGGTAATCAAGTTTATATAACGCCACGTACGCAACGTTTAGTCAAACGAGCCGAAGAAGAGGCTCAGCGGATCAACGACCAATTCACTGGCGTTGAGCATTTGCTCATAGCAATTCTCAACGAACGTGACGGGGCATCGCAACGCATATTGAATAGCTTTTCTGTGACTCAGGAACGTTTATACCAAGTATTGATGGAAATACGTGGGAACCAACGTGCTGACTCTCCGAATGCAGAGAGCAAGTACGAAGTACTTTCAAAATACAGTGTTAATCTGACTAAACTTGCATCCGAAGGCAAACTAGACCCGGTGGTTGGCCGCGACGCCGAAATCATTCGCATGATTCGTATTCTTAGTCGACGTACCAAAAACAACCCGGTGCTGGTTGGTGAGCCAGGTGTTGGCAAGACAGCCATTGCAGAGGGTTTGGCACAACAGATTCACAATGGTGACGTACCACAACCGCTCCTCAATAAGCAGGTTATTGCCCTAGATTTGGGGGCCATGGTAGCTGGTTCAAAATTCCGTGGTGAATTCGAAGAACGCCTCAAAGGGGTAATGGACGAGGTGAAGGCCAGCGCCGGTCAAATCATCCTATTCATTGACGAACTTCACACCGTAGTCGGAGCCGGAGCAGCACAAGGATCAATCGACGCATCGAACATGCTCAAACCTTCGCTTGCACGCGGTGAACTGCAAGTGATTGGCGCAACGACGCTCGACGAGTATCGCAAGCACATCGAAAAGGATCCTGCACTCGAACGACGGTTTAGTCCGGTATACATCGATGAGCCAGACGTTGAAACTGCGATTGAAATGCTTCGGGGTTTGCGACACCGCTATGAAGACCACCATAAATTAGTCATTAGCGATGAAGCAATCGATGCGGCTGCACGACTGTCTAGTCGATTTATCATGGATCGCTTTTTACCAGATAAAGCCATTGATTTGTTGGATGAGGCATCTGCAAAACTCCGAATCGACATGTTTTCGATGCCGAAAGAGTTACGTCAAATGGAGCAAAAACTCCAAGAGTTGCGCGATTCGGAAGAGGAGTCAAGTCAAAAACGAGACTACGAGAAGGCCGTTGTCATTCGTGCCGAGTTTTTACGTCTCGAACAAGAATTCAATCGACAACGCGATGAATGGCGGAAGTCGGCCAACCTTGACGAAACGGTAGATGCTGAAGATATCGCACAAATTGTTTCTTCCTGGACAGGAATCCCCATAATGCGCATGCTCGAACGTGAGCGCGAAAAGTTAGTGCATATGGAAGAGCGACTACAAAAGCGCGTAATTGGTCAGCACGAAGCAATTGTAGCTGTCTCTGATGCCATACGACGCGCACGCAGTGGCCTAGCCGACCCTCGCCGCCCAATCGGCAGTTTCATCTTCGTTGGACCCACCGGTGTTGGTAAAACCGAACTTGCAAAAGCACTCGCAGAGTTCATGTTTGACAGTGAAGAAGCAATGACACGTGTGGATATGTCAGAATTCCAGGAACGACACACCGTATCACGGCTGATTGGTGCACCTCCAGGATATGTGGGATATGACGATGCGGGACAATTGACGGAGCGCATTCGTCGACGGCCGTATCAGGTTGTACTCTTTGATGAAATCGAGAAAGCGCATCCCGATGTATTCAACACAATGTTGCAACTCCTCGACGATGGGCGGCTAACCGACGGCCAAGGTCGCACGGTCGACTTTAGCAACACGATTATTATCATGACATCAAATGTTGGCACTGAACATGTCAAACAACAGGGAATTGGACTGATACGTGCTAATCAAGCAGATGAAGATCGTGATGCAGCAAAGATGCGCGTCTTAGATGCAATGAAAACTGCGTTTCGTCCGGAGTTCTTGAATCGCATCGACGATATTATTCTCTTCCATCCGCTGACGAGTGAAGAACTCACACAAATCGTTGACATCATCACTGCAGACGTACAAAAGCGATTAACGGAACAAGGAATCAGTTTGGTGTTGACGACCGATGCTAAATTGTGGCTCGTCAAAGAGGGATACAACCCGGCATATGGCGCACGCCCTCTCCGCCGCACCGTCCAGCGTTTCATAGAGACACCGTTGGCACGTGCTGTCTTGCAACAGCAGTTCGTATCAGGAGACTTTGTGACGGCCGAAGTCAGCGAAGACAAAAAGTCTTTGGTATTTACCAAATCGGAGCAATTAGAAGTTCCGGTTTCGGAGGCAACCCCGGTCTAATCCGTGCGTTACCAAAAGTGGCGTGGTATGTGTATTCGCACATACCACGCCACTGCGTCTTTACAACTCTAGTGCCACAGCGCGTTGAATGTGCGGCTCGTTCATCAATTGTGCAATGACTTCAGCAGGCACACTATCATCTAAGGTGAGAACCATCAACGATTGTTCGCGCGGTGCTATGCGACCAACCTGCATGCTTGAAATATTGACATCATGTGCGCCAAGCAACGTTCCAACACGTCCAATCATGCCAGGACGATCACGATGATAGGTAAAGAGCAATGACCCAGATGGTTCAAAGGTCACCCAATACCCATCAAGCTCCACCACAAACGGGGTATCTCGAAGAACGGTACCGCTAAAAACGTGTTTACCAGCGGCAGTATATGCGCGCAACTCAAGCATACCCGCATAATTCTCGACCTCAGGTAACGTTAATTCGCTAAAGCGGAGTCCACGTTCACGGGCAATCACTGGCGCATTGACCGGCGTGATGCGCTGCTCACTCACACCCGAGAGTAACCCTTGCAATATTGCCGTGCGTACAGGTGACGTACTTGAAGATGCCAATTCACCCGCATACACGAATTCATATCGTTGAATTGGATCATCGACCACTCCGATGCAAAGTTTACCCAGACTACGGGCCAACTTGGCATACGGCGCTAACAGTCCAAGGTCTTCTGGCGCAATATATGGAGCATTGACTGCGTAGCGAGGAGATTGACCAGCAAGCGCATCGAGAACACCCTCTGCAACATCAACGCCAGTCATTGCCTGAGCCTCCACAGTAGAGGCACCCAAATGAGGAATTGTGATGACGCGGGGATGTTTGAGTAGTGGCGATTGTACCGGTGGTTCTTGCTCATATGCGTCAATGGCAGCGCCGGCAATTTGGCCACTGTCAATTGCCTCAACCAATGCTGCTTCATCGATAACGCCACCACGTGCCGCATTGATTATGTATGCACTCCGTTTCATCAACGTAAGACGTTGTGCATTAATCAGATGACGCGTTGATTCAACCAAAGGCACATGTAACGATACAAAATCACTTTGTTGCAACACATCATCGATAGACGCCAGCGATACGCCGAGCTGCTGTGCACGTTCGATCGACACAACAGGGTCGTATGCAACCACATCCATTTCGAGGGCACGTGCACGGCGAGCCACTTCGGCACCGATACGACCAAATCCAATTAATCCGAGTGTTTTGCCGCGTACTTCACATCCCATGAATTTAGCACGACTCCAGCCGCCATCAGCAACATGTTGATGTGCTTGCGGAATGTGCCGCGCCAAAGACAAAATGAGTCCCATGGCCAATTCGGCAACTGCAACACTATTTGATGCCGGTGCATTCACAACGACAATTCCTTGGCGAGTTGCGCTTTCGACGTCGATGTTATCAACTCCGGTACCAGCACGCCCTACCACACGCAGACGTGATCCAGCTGATAAAAGTTCTCGATCTACTTTGGTACCACTGCGTACAATCAGCGCATCATAGTTATCGATGATGGTCATGAGTTCATCACGAGTAATGCTCGTTTTAATGTCCACAGACGCAGACGCTGTCAGTCGAGCCAATCCTTCTTCAGCAAGTGGCTCAGCAACAAGGATGCGATACACAGTACCCTCTTTCAACAAAAAAAGCGGAACCAAAGGTTCCGCTACATTGCGAACATCAGTATTGTATCACCAACATTCAAGTATTGAGAGTGGATTTATGTTGATATCGTTTTGGTAGACTTCATAATGCAAGTGAGGACCACTTGAATACCCCGTTGTTCCGACCCAACCAATAATCATACCTGGTTCAATACGTTGCTCATTGCTAATATTCAACGAATCGAGATGTGCATACGCAGTTGCCCAGCCGTTCATATCATCATCAATGCGCACATAATTACCGGCCAACCAGTTGTTGGGAACAACTTTAGCGATACCACCATGCAATGCAACAACAGGTGCACCGATTGTGGCGGATGGTTCGGCGTACCCGTCTCCATTCCCATCAACAGCCAAATCTACAGCTCCCCAAATCGCAGATGGCGCATGGGTGCCTACTCCATACCCTTGCGTCATAACCACCCGTCCAGCAGCAGGTTGCACCGGACATCCAAACGGTGCACCGGGTAACCCGCGTTTTGAGGCAATTGCTGCAAGCGGACGTTGCTGGTCACCGTCGTTCTGCTGGTTCGTTTGGACGTCGGTCGTCATAGCATCTTGATCGATGACATCTTGTGCCATCTGCTCACCAAGTCCCATGCGTAAAATGCGTTGGCGTAACGCCGCACTCGAACCAAGCAATGAGTCTGCTGGCTGCGAGACGATGCGCGTCTCCATCATTGTGCGCGTAGCAGGCATACTCATGACCGTCAACGTTCCACCTAGCATGATGAACGCAGATGCCAGAATGAAGAGTATGCCAAAGCTTAAGATGAATGCATATGGACGCGGTGACACGACCCGTATTGTATTCGTCAGCTGTTTGATGGGCAGATTATAGAGTGCACTGATTTGTGCAATTTGATTCGCATCAAAATGGCGAAGTCCGTGCTCTGCAGCAGCAATATCACGCACTGGAATGCCAGTACGCAATGCAACATCGACCATCGAGTATCCGTGTTGTTGGCGAATTTGTTGGAGTCTACTAGTCATTATGTAACCTCTGCAACAACTTTACCATGGAGATAAGTATTGAACAAGTTGTCAAGATTACATTTTGTCATCATCGGTCGTTTACCTGATTACGGTGCCGTTGAAATCGGTGGACATTTTGCTACAAGATCCGCTAAAGATTCAACGGCTACCGGTACTCGCCAAATTTTGAGCAGAGCAAACGGCAATACTTGTTCGTATGCATCCCACCGACAAATGGTAGCATCGTCATACCGCTGCACTTCAGCTTGTTGTGCCACTTCATGAAGCACTGTGGCCAAGCGATCATCTGTGATTTGCGACAATACGTCGTTCCGTGCAGGAATCATGCGCATTGAGCTAAATAATGATCGTTGAACATCTCGCGCGAGCAGTCCACGAATCAGCGTAACCACATCAGCACGTCGTTCATCACGCACATTTGCAGGAATAATTGCATACATCACATCGACCGCTGGCAACCAGGTGGTATTTGTACTATCAATTACCGGTGGCAATGTATAATCAAGGATCAACGAATCACTAATCACGTTATATCGGCGCAACGCGGCATCGCCATCTAATGTGAATGGTACACGACTATTGTAGAAATCGGTGGTTGACTCGACATACGATGTCACATCTCGAGGTCCTAAGGACCGCAAATCAACGACCGTTTGCATGGCTGCAGTGGTCGCATCACTATCAATAGACTGCACACCGTCAGTCAACACGCGTGTCGCATCAAACTGTTGCATCAGCGCATCAAACCAACGCCCTTCTGCCCAAGCATGTGCCACCCGATAACGTGGACGTATGACTAAGCCTGGCATGCTTTGGAGTTGTGATAGCGTTGTCGGAGCTTGACTCAAAATGTCAGTGTTGTATATACCGATGAAATAATTTTGCATTGCAATTGGAGCTATCCCATACATCGCATGAAACGTTTGTCGTTGTACGAGCGATGCATACAGTGGGACATCATTCGCAATTGGTTCTTGTGATACCGCATCTAACTGAATCAGTTGCCAAAGGTCATATGAACTCGCCACCCATAAATCAACACGATCATCAGGCAACACACCCTGTTGAAGTGCAAATGCACCGTCTGGCGTGCGTATGTCAACGACAACATCAATGTTGGCATCCGCAGCAACACTATTCAGAATAGTTATCATCGGTTCATACGAGGATGTGTCAGGAGCAATCACGCGAATCGTAATTGGTTGGACTTCGTCAAGTGTAGAAGTTGGGACTGGCATTGGCGTTGGCGAGGAAGCAATTGGCGTTTGTGTGTTATACGGCGAAGCGGAAGGTACAATGTGCGGTGTGGTAGTTGTTTGTGGTTGTGCTGGTCGGCCAAAACTACAACTACTCAATATGACCAGCATGACTAAACACCACAAACAGACTCGCATATTAAACCTCTGTGCGCAATCGCCGCACTACTGCGTCATCAACCGAATCTACCACACTATCAAGTGCCAACAACATTGCACCAACTACAGGTTTATGTTGCAATCGAACAATTGATGCAGCCGGTGCTTCTTGTTGAATTGTTGTGCGCATCAGTCGATAAAAGTCGTCAGTTGCATGCACAGCAACGCCACCTGCAAGTACAACATCAAATTCATGTGAGGCCATGTTGAGCGTATGAATGACCGCGAGTGCATTATCTGCAAGGATGTGTGCGGCGTCAGCAATAATCTCACGTGCGGTCTCATCACCATGCTCTGCCAGTTTCATCACTGTAGGCGCAAATGTCGCAATATCTTTGACAATCTCGCCGCGTGAAAAACCCTCTGCTAACTCGGCTACGGTACGGACACCACCCCACGCACATAACGCTTGTGTAATTGAGGTCGGTGCACGTCGACCAAAATATGCATCACTTGCTTTGCGCATGGCCTGATATGCAAGATGTGACGCACCATCAAATCCCCCCCACATACTGCCCAAACCAAAGTTCCGTGCCCGCGTTCCATCTATGCCAATACCAGCCACCGTGCTTCCTGTTCCAGCAATAACACCCACACCGTATGGATGTCTTGCGCCTGCACGCAACGGCAAAAACGCATCGTTCACCAGCGTGAGCGGAATATCAGGGAATAACGGTTGAATGAGTGGGCGCAAACGATGATCATCGCTTGGCCAATCAAGGCCAGCAATTCCCCACGCACTTGCACGTATTTGAGTCGGTAATACACCTGCTAAACTACACATTGATTCAACAATCTCAGCATAGAGATTTGCAGCAGCATCGAGTCCAATACCCTCCCAGTTGCCCTCACCAAACTGTGATTGCGCAAGGACATGCCCGCGCATGTCACATATAACAGCAAGTGTTTTGGTACCGCCGACATCTACACCAAAAATCACGACTAGTATCCTTCATCAAAATCAACGATGTTCAAGAGCTTTTGCCCATGCATGTACCGTTCCAAATTCTGAATGAACATATCCATCATTCTGCCACGAGTTTTAGGTGATGAGTACGAAATATGTGGTGTAATCCACACATTTGGCGCATCCCACAGCGGATGATCCACAGGCAACGGCTCTTCGGGAGCAACATCAAGCCCAGCACCAGCTATTTGACCGGCACGTAACGCTTCGATCAAATCGTCAGTGTGTATTACCTGACCACGTGCAACGTTGATGACATAGGCATTCTTCTTCATCTTCGCAAAAGCAGCTGCGTTGACCATCTCACGAGTTCGCTCGGTTAACGGCGTTGCAATGACGATAACATCCGCATTTGGTAGTAACGTCAACCAGTCTTCATCGGCAACTACGTCATCAACGAATTTTGTTGGTTGTGGGCGACGACGACTACCGACGACGCGCATGCCGAACGACTTCGCTCGTTTGGCAGTCTCTTGCCCAATACTACCTAATCCAATAATTGCCATGGTTTTGCCGTCAAGTTCATCTAGTTTTGTTTGCTCAGTCTCATCCCATTTCGCACGATCGTACGTCATGAGAATGCGTGACTTTTTGACGTGCGAGAGTAGAAACATCATTACAAACTCAGCGATTGGAATAGCGTGCGCTCCTGCGGCATTGGTAAGTATCACGCCACGTTCGCGCATCAAATCAGTATCCAAATGGTCGATACCTGCACTTGGTGTATAAACCCATTTCACGTTCGGTGCAAGGGCCATGGTTTGACGAAAGCCTTCGATGCTGGTCCACCATCGCATGAATATTGTTGCATCACTCGCATCACCCTGCGGAATGCCCTCTTCGTTAGTTAACACAATCTGCATATCTGGGTAGAGCGACAATATGCGTTGTTCGATTAGTGGAGCTACACGATGTGGAATCAGTATTTTCATCGAATCGTTCCTTCAGAAATGATTTGACCGGGTGCCACGTTCATGACCGTACAGGTCACTCCGCGTTGCGCAATCTCGTCTACTAACTGTGCTGGGGTGCCAGTGAGTAATGGAAAAGTTGAATGATGAATGGGCAGTACAAGGCGACTACGCAATAACGAAAGTGCGTATGCAGCTTCGTATGGTCCCATCGTAAAACGATCACCTATCGGTAGTATTGCAATATCTGGAGCGTATAAGTCACCGATTACACCCATGTCAGCAGTTACAGCGGTGTCACCTGCTGCATAAACGGTACAATCATCGTCAGCGCGAATCACATAACCAACTTCACTGCCTAATGTCCGAGCGCCTGCCGCGGTGGGCCAACTACTGCTATGTTGCGCAGATGTCATGGTAATACGCACATCATTGTGACGAACAGTGCCACCTTTGTTGAATCCAATCACACGATGTTCAGGCACATTTTGCCAGGTGACCCATTCCACCACATCATATTGGCACATCACATGCGCATTGGTATCATGTTGTAAACGTGCAAGATCAGCAGAATGGTCGGCATGGCCATGCGTTAACAGAATAATATCAACGCCAAGCGTGCGCACACGCTCATGCCACGTTGCAGGACACGCAGGGTTATTGTCCACCCATGCATCAATAAGTATTCGCGTACCACGCGCTGTTTTCAAGTACACCGTTGCATGCCCAAGCCATACGAGTTCCATGGTTATCCTTCTTTGTAGTCATCATTGATATTGTGCCACGTTTGGACGAAATTGGGAGGCATCGAGTGTACTTTCATACGCCATGGCATATCGCAACAGATTCACATCATCGCGAAATCGTCCTACCATTTGCAGGCCAACTGGCAGGCCATCGCGACTCAAGCCACATGGTATGGAGAGCGCAGGGTGGGTAGTTACAGTGATATAAAAACATGACTTCATCCAGTCAATGTAAGTGGGCAACGCAACATCGTTGATGTGAGTCACAAAAGGACGTTGCACATCAAACGGCAACACCTGTGTGACTGGCCCTACGACGAAGTCATATTGTTGCATGAAGAGTTGCATCCGCTGAAAAATCTGCCCTTGCAAGCGTTGCGCCTGGGCAATTTGTGATCCCGATAATGCTCGACCAGCTTCAATATTCCAAATAACCGTATCTTTGAGGAGCGCGCGATGTGTATCAAGCAGTGGTCCCAGACTTGTCTCAAAACCAAGTGCGCGCAACACTTGAAACGCTTCATCGGCACCTGAAAAATCTGGACAAGCGTCCTCTACTATTGCGCCAAGGTCCACGAATCGTTGTCGTTGCGCATCAATGACCTCAGATACAGCCTGGTCAACCGGGAGCCCACCCCATGTGGGAGCCCAGGCAATCCGTTTACCTTTGAGTGATACCGGTTGCAAATTTGCGAGTGCGCTCGTATCAACCGTAGCCGTCAATGTGGCACGTTCGTCATGTCCCGCAATGGCAGCAAGCATAAGTGCCATGTCAGCAACATTTCTTGCCATTGCACCATCTACAGAGAGTGGTGACCATGATTCTCGAGATGGAACAACGCCTGGTGACGCGCGAAACCCTACCACGCCACAAAACGCCGCTGGATTACGCAACGAACCTCCCATGTCACTCCCATCAGCAATTGGCACCATACATGTGGCCAATGCAACCGCTGCACCTCCACTACTCCCGCCACTGGTGAGATTGGGGTTATATGGATTGCGGGTTGCGCCAAAGATAGGATTAAACGTTTGTGAACCTGCACCAAACTCGGGCACATTACTCTTGCCGATGGTGACAGCACCGGCTGCCTTCAGCCGACTAACAATGAGTGAGTCTTCTTGCGCGATTTGATCTTTGAAAATCGGGGATCCCTGGGTAAACCGCAGCCCTTTCGCTGGAGTCAAATCTTTGTGTACGACTGGCAGTCCTGCGAGTAAACCACAATCAACGCCACGTGCATGGAGTGCATCAATGTGTGCTGCATGGGCCAATGCACCCTCTGCATCAAGTGTAACAATGGCATTGACCACTGGATTAACTCGTGCAATTTGTTGCAAATGATGATTCAGTAATTCTTGTGCGGAGATGCGCTTTTTCAAGAACGCGGTACGCTGTTCTCGCGCCGTGGCAAAAATTATCTCGTGCATGGTTCATCCACTTTCAGTTCGTAGGTGCATCACCAAACGCAGAATGCGCTACACATCATCAGTGAAGCGTTGAGCGGCAGCAAACTCTGCTTTGATGGCGGCTTGCGCAGATTCATCAAAGAGAAAATCAATCGCCGTAAATGCCATCGACACAGCACCATCGACGATTGCTTTGTGTCCTTTGGGAGTAATCGTCGCATCGGCAACGGCAGTTGAATGCCAACTCGCTTCTTTGCCACAAATTTCAAGATAGGCACAAATCGCAGGAACGTGGTGGCTGACGTTACCCAGATCCGTCGAACCAGATCCAGCTCGTGGTTTACTTTTTGAAACATCGCGCCCAATTGCTTGTAAGTTTTGGGCAAACAAACCACCAAGCGCACGATTCGGGACCATGTTGAGATAGGCAGGCATGTATTCTTCCCATGTCACCGTGCATCCAGTCGCACGGGCAGCAGCTTCACCACAGTTGATTATTCGCTGGAAAAGATCATTCGCATATTCGATATCGTCAGCCCGAATACGCCAGCGAGCTGCGGTGTAGTTAGGAATAACATTGGGCGCAGTGCCACCGTGCGTGATGATGCCATGAATACGCGCATCGCTACGCACCTGTTGGCGGAGCAATCCTACACTAGAAAACATCACAATCAATGCATCCAATGCATTAATTCCATCATGTGGGTTCGCCGCTGCGTGAGCCGATTTGCCATGAAATGCAATCTCTAAGCCTTTGGCTACAAGCGACGAATCATAATCTAGTCGATCATCCGTCATTGGATGAATCATGATTGCCGCATCAAGACCCTTAAAGTATCCTTCACGGATCATGTGAATCTTGCCACCAGCATTTGGCACAGCGGATTCTTCAGCAGGCGTTCCTAACAGTTGAACGCT
Organism: uncultured Klebsiella sp.; assembly: GCA_964482795.1. Lineage (GTDB taxonomy): Bacteria > Chloroflexota > Chloroflexia > Chloroflexales > Roseiflexaceae > UBA965. The sequence goes on along the minus strand of CAYZZI010000025.1, from coordinate 20,325 downwards.
GCCTGGCAATCGTTCACCAATGCGTGAAAGTCCGATTGCTGCGCCGAGCGCTGCGGTCGCAATAATGTTATGTCCGCACCCCTGACCTACTTCGGGGAGCGCGTCGTATTCTGCAATGATTCCAAGGCGTGGACCGGCTTTTGCTCCTGGCAAATCAGCTACAAATGCGGTCTCCATGCCAGCGATATTTTTCGTCACCGAAGCACCATATTCGCTGATGATTTCGACGATTTTGGCACTTGCCTGATATTCTTGGCGTCCAAGTTCCGGATTTGCATACATCCAGTCGTTTAGGTCAATGAGTGTCGGGAATGCTGATTCAATTTCTTTGCGTACTAATGCTTTGAGTTCGTCACGCTGACTCATCATGCGATGTCCCTTTCATGGAATACAACAGTGGGAACAGTTCTTCGCGATGAAGAAGTGCCCATTCACCTATCATAATTGCTTCGGCAGTATCATCGGTAATCGATTTTGACCGTTTATCAACGGCGTGTGCGATACGTTGTTTCGCACCGGTCACTGCTGCTTTTTTGGCATCATGACCCGAGCGTTGTTGTCGAGAAAGCAGCATTTCAGGACGCCAGCGTTCCGCAGATATCTGCGCATATTCTATGCGTCTAAATGTGAGTGCTTTGATCCAGGGGTCGGCAATATTCCCGCCACCCTCAATCACACACGCGACCAAATCGGGAATCTCTCCGATGAGAGAAGCAGAAGCCCGCCGTAGGCGTGGAGAAGACCCGAAGTTATGCGAACGAAACCACCGTAACGTGCCCGAAGTCAAATCAAATAATGCAAGGCCGCAACGGAACCCTGCATCAACTGCGAGCAAACTTGGCGTACTCACTACATTCTCATGCACGTTCGACATCTTCATCATGACAAATCAACTCTTCATATGCTATACTATAGCAGAAGATATCTCTCGGTCATGCCGTGAGGTGTTATTGATACCGTTGCACCTGTAAAGTGGGCATCCCCCACTTTTCTTATTCTCTTTCGCAGTCTGTAAAGGGTTGAACTATGCGTACAGAATTTTTTGCGGCCATATCTGCAATTGCCACTGAACGCGGCATTCCGCGCGAACTAATCATTGAACAAGTAGAAAAAGCTCTCGTAGTCGCCTATAAACGCTTACTCGGAGACAAAGCGCCACCGGTAGACATTGTGGTACGCATTGACCCAGCCAAGGGTGAACCACACGTGTATACCGACAAAATTGTCGTTGACGAAGTGTACGATGCCCGTATGGAGATTCATATTGACGAAGCCCGAAAATTACAACCGACTGTCGAACTCAACCAAAAAATTACTGTTGAGACGACTCCACGTGATTTTGGGCGTATTGCAGCGCAAACAGCAAAACAAGTCATCATGAACGGCATCCGCGAAGTTGAGCGTGAGAACGTCTACTCGGAGTTCAATGATCGACGAAATGAACTTGTTGTCGGTGTTGTACAGCGTATTGCAGGTAACAACGTGATTATTGATCTTGGGAAAGCCGAGGCAATTTTACCGCGCGAATTTCAAGTTTCGACAGACAATTACCGCCCTGGTGCGCGCCTCAAAGTACTCCTCAAAGAGATTCGGCGCGACGAACGTGGTACTCGATTAATTGTGTCTCGTTCGGATGTCGATCTCATTCGTAGCATTTTCGAAATGGAAGTTCCAGAGATTTTGGCTGGGACAGTTGAGATTAAGAGCATCGCGCGTGAAGCGGGGATTCGAACCAAATGCGCGGTCGCTGCCCGTCAAGAAGGCATCGATCCAGTAGGAGCTTGTGTCGGCGTACGTGGCGTACGAATACAGAGCATTGTCAACGAACTCAACGGCGAAAAAATCGACGTTGTACAGTGGACGCCTGATATCAAAGAGTTCATCGCAAATGCACTTTCTCCGGCACAGGTTGTCGAGGTTCAAATCATTGAAGTCGACAAGGCGGTGGTGATTGTACCAGACAAACAACTCTCATTGGCCATCGGCAAAGAGGGGCAAAATGTACGCCTTGCAGCAAAGTTGACGAAGTGGAAGATTGACATCAAAAGCTCAAGTACGCTTCTTGACGAAGTTCGTGAAGCAAACGAAGCGCGACACGCAGCAGATGCGATTCGCGTTGCACAAGATATCGAACTGGCAAACGCGAAAGCTGAAGATCGCATCGTGGATCGTGATGGCATGATTTCGTACCAAAACATGTCGTACGGACCACTTGGCAGTGAATTTGCTGGCCGTACCGTTCAAATTCGTGCAACATCAAACCGCTTGTACATCTACTTCAACGATAAGATGATATCAAGCTTTACCGTTTCAGATATTGACTATACGGTGAACGAATGACACAAACCAACAAACGACCAAAACACGTACCACAGCGGTTGTGTATCTGTTGTCGCACAAATACAGCGAAACGCGGGCTTGTTCGCGTGGTGCGTACCACAGAAGGTCGGGTGGTTGTTGACACTACTGGTAAACTTAATGGTCGAGGTGCATATATCTGTGCCAATCAAACGTGCTGGCAAATCGTGCTTGAACGCAACATCTTAGTCAATGCACTCCGACTTCAATCTGTAACAGAAGAGGATAGGGCAATTCTCAAGTCCTTTGCCCGGACAATCGAAGTACTAGACCAAGATTGACACCAAACAAAGGTGAAATCGCCCTTATGGAGGAGTGGGAATGCAAGAGTTTTGGCGCGTAGTGAACAAGTACACATCAGACGACAAATCACGAGGTGGTGCGAATCAATCAGACGATTCGTCCACAAATGAAGAACCTCGTACCAATAGCCAACCGGGCAATCGTCCACCACGTCCAGCTGGTGACCGCCCATTCACCCCACGTCAGGGGAGTGACCGCCCAATGGGTGACCGTCCGCCTCGTCCAAATGGCGACCGGCCCTATACCCCACGACCGAGTGGCGATCGCCCCATAGGCGACCGACCGCCTCGTCCAAGTGGCGATCGACCTTATACCCCGCGTCAAGGTGGTGACCGACCCGCTGGCGACCGACCGCCTCGTCCAAGTGGCGATCGACCTTATACCCCGCGTCAAGGTGGTGACCGACCCGCTGGCGACCGACCACCTCGTCCTACCGGTGATCGGCCGTATACCCCACGACAGGGTGGTGACCGACCTACCGGCGATCGACCATTTACGCCGCGGAGCGGTGGTGGTGACCGACCTACCGGCGATCGACCATATACCCCACGCCCCGGCGGTAGCGACCGGCCGTTTACACCACGTCCCGGTGGTGACCGTCCCATGGGCGACCGACCACCTCGTCCTGCCGGCGATCGTCCATTCTCAAATGACCGACCGAGTGGCGGGCCACCACGCAGTGGCGGCATGGGTGGCGGGCCACGTGGCGGAGGTGGCGGCGGCTTTGGAGGCCCAGGTGGCGCACCAGGTGGTGGCGTTGGTGGCGCAGTGCCAGGCGGTCGTGGCGGTAACTCTGGACGTCAACGAAATACGACTGACCGCAAAAGTGCATTACGCTCTTCAGACGCTGTTGAGAGCGATGGGCAAGGGAAGGGTCGCGGAGGAAAAGGCGGCAAAGGGCCAAGCATTCTCAACCGCATGCCTCAAACACGCCAAGCCACACCACGACCAGTTATTCGTCCTAAAGGTCCCGTTCAACTTGGCAGCAACCTCACTGTGCGTGAATTATCTGAGGCTACCGGCGTTAGCGCAGCCGAAATTCTAAAATCTTTGCTGAAAGGTGGCGTTATGGCCAATATCAATCAGCAAATTGATTACGAGACCGCCGCATTGATTTGTACCGAATTCAATATCGAGACCGTTGAGTACGTGCCTGAGCAACTTGCAGGTATTGTCGACAATATCAAAGATGTCTTAGCATTAGAATCAACAGATTCATTAATAACGCGCCCACCCGTGGTAACCATCATGGGTCACGTTGACCATGGCAAAACGAAGTTACTCGACGCCATACGTCAAACGCGCGTTGCCGAAGGTGAGGCAGGCGGAATTACCCAGCACGTCGGTGCGTATCAGGTTGAAGTCGGCAGTCGCAAGATTACCTTCCTTGACACACCAGGTCACGAGGCGTTCACAGCCATGCGTGCCCGCGGTGCTCAGGTCACTGATATCGTCGTACTCGTGGTCGCCGCAAACGACGGTGTAATGCCCCAGACGATTGAGGCCATCTCGCACGTCAAAGCAGCTGGCGTTCCGATGATTATTGCCATCAACAAAATCGATACGGTCGGGGCAAACCCCGATTTGGTCAAGCAACAGTTGGCGGCTAATGATGTCATCGTCGAGTCATACGGCGGTGATGTTCCGAGCGTCGAGGTATCAGCGTTGATGAAAATCAACATTGACGGCTTGCTCGAAATGATCTTGCTCGTTGCAGACATTCAAGACTACAAAGCCAACCCCGATAACAAGGCCGTTGGCACGGTCGTAGAGGCCGAGATGGATCGTCAGCGTGGCCCAATTGCCACGGTGCTCATCCAAAACGGCACATTGCGCCTCGACGATAATGTACTCGTTGGTAATGGTACGGGTACTGTACGTGCCATGTTCAATGACACCGGCAAACGGATTCGCTTTGCCGAGCCATCAACCCCCGTGTTGATTCTCGGTCTCAACGAAGTACCCAAAGCCGGCGACATTCTCCAAGTCATGGATGACTTGACGGTTGCACGTGACGTAGCAGTCCAACGCCAACGCCAGATCCGCATTGATGCCATGGCAAACTTGCGCTCAGTCAGTCTTGATGGCTTGTTTGCCAACATCCAACAAGGCAAGATCAAAGAGCTCAACTTGATTGTCAAGGTAGACGTGCAAGGATCAATTGGTGCAATTGAGCATGCGCTCGGTCAGCTCAACACCAACGAAGTGCAAATCAAAATTATTCACCGCGGCACCGGTACAATTACCGAGAGCGATGTGAATTTGGCCGTTGCATCTCGTGCGATTATCATTGGTTTCAATGCGCGCCCAGACCCAGCCGGTCGCCGCGCCGCAGAGCAGCACGGCATCGACATCCGCTTCTACAACATCATCTACAACCTTGTTGAAGAGATGAAGAAAGCCATGATCGGCATGCTCGACCCAGAATACCGCGAGGTCACTGAGGGTTACGCAGAGGTGCGCAACACCTTCAGGCTGCCATCACGTGAAATCGTGGCGGGTCTATATGTCACTGACGGCAAAATAAACCGTCAACAAAGTGTCCGCGTTTTGCGCAGTGGCGTGGTACTCCACGAAGGTCGCTTGAACAGTTTGCGCCGATTCAAAGAAGATGTTCGTGAAGTGAACTCCGGGTACGAATGTGGTGTTGTAGTCGAGGGATTCACTGACGTACAAACCGGTGACAATCTCGAATTCTTCCGCAAGGAGCGCGTGGAACGGACAGCCTGATGACGAAACGCACACAACAAGTGGCCGGCGAGATTCAACAAATCGTCGGCCACCTCATCCAGTTTCAATTGCAAGATCCGCGTATAGCCTTTTGCACCATTGTGAAGGTTGAGATGTCTCCTGATCTTCAGATGGCACACATCTTTGTGTCAGTAATGGGTGATGAGTCAGCTCGAAAAGAAACCATGTCGGCGCTTGACCGCGCCAAAGGGTTTGTGCGGCGAGAACTTGCCCGTGAATTACGTCATCTGCGCACCGCACCCGACATCCGCTTTAAGCTCGATGAAACACTCGACCACAGCATGCGTATTGGCGAACTTATTCGTGATATGAATAAACCACAATAGAGGACATCATGGACCGCCATACTCTATTCAGTCGTGAAAGCAATGTGTGGAAAGAGCGGATTCACAACGCTCACTCAATCATGCTTGTCACACATGTAAATCCAGACGGTGACGCAATCGGAGCGCTCATGGGTCTCTATGAAGCTCTCCCTCAACTTACTGATGCGCCGATTATTCCCGTGTTGCAACAACCTATTCCGGCCTATTTGTCGTGGCTCGATCACATCGACAAAAGCGTCGCGATTACTGCCAGCACACCGTGGCCACACCCTGATTTGATTATCGCAGTTGATTGTGCATCGATTGACCGTCTCGGCGGCGTCGATGCAAAGCACATGGATAAACTCCATGAATCTACGATTATTCAAATTGACCATCATGCCACAAACACCCTGTTTGGTCAGAACAATTTGGTGGTTCATGAATCGTGTGCCACCTGCGAAATCATCACCGAGTTTCTTCCAACACTTGGCATTACCATTACTGCTGGAATAGCAACTCCTCTCTTGCTTGGCATTATGACTGACACACAAAGTTTCCAAATTTATGACACCCATGCTGAAACCTTGTTGCTCGGTTCCAAACTGTTTGCTGCAGGCGCGGATCATCAACAAATCGTCACTCGCGTGTTCCGCTCTATGCGCATTGAGGCACTCACGCTCGCATCGCGTGTCATTAACTCGATGCACGTGCATGGCAAAATAGTATGGTGCAGCGTGCCCATGGAGTGGGTGAATGAGTTTGGCGCAAGTGATGATGAAACAGATGAAGCCTTGCATTTACTCCAACGAATCGAAGGTCCGGAGATAATTATGTTAATCAAAGAGCGTGAATCTGGAGTTAAAATCAGTTTACGTTCTCGGAATGTCGTTGTATCGCATGTCGCCAAAAAACATGGTGGTGGCGGACATGCACATGCTTCAGGCATCAACTTCCCTAACCTCACTATCCAAGAGGCAGCCGATCGCTTATTGCCGGATTTACACGCGTTATGCATGGCTTCATCAACATCGACAAACCAATCGGCGTAACGTCGCATGACGTGGTGGCTCGATTGCGCCGAATTACCCGAATCAAACGAATAGGCCACGCAGGCACACTCGACCCCGCTGCGAGCGGGGTTTTGGTCGTTGCAATTGGCCAAGCAACGAGACTAATTGAGTATGTACAAGACGATACGCACAAAGAGTACCACGCACATATCGCATTAGGAACCGCAACTGATAGCGATGATGCCACAGGTAGCATCATTCAATCTGCTCCGCTCCCACAGTTAACCGATTACATACTTGAACAAACGTTACGTCAATTTACGGGGTCTATTCAACAAGTACCGCCAAAGGTATCCGCTATCCATGTAGGCGGCCAACGCATGTATGACCTCGCACGGCAAGGTATTGCTCCTGAGTTGCCGAGCCGACCAGTAACCATCTATGCACTAACACTACTATCGTGGAGCAGTGCATCACTTGAAGTCAACGTGCGATGCGCCAAAGGGACGTACATCCGTTCACTGGCCCGCGATATCGGCGTAGCACTGGGGACATGCGCACATTTATCATCGCTGAGACGCACCGCAGTTGGCGAATTCACCGTAGACACAGCACTCACGTTACATGACTTGACATTCGAAGACATCTCATCACATTGTGTGTCACCTCAACATGCCATCCGACATCTACCAACGTATCAATTGGATGATGCAGATCTCCAGCGTATCCGTCATGGTATTGCAGTCAGGGTTACTAGCAATTATGCTGACGACACACAGATGATGATCTGCGACAATGCAGGCGCCGTTGTGGCAATTGCACGGTATTCGCAACACCAACTGCTACCACATAAAGTATTTGCTTGGAGCGAATGATGCAGATATTCACCGGACTACCACACTCCGCACACCTGCTTCCTTCTGTACTTACCATCGGGGTATTCGATGGCATGCATGTTGGTCATCGTACACTTATGACCGACATCGCACATCATGCGCACCAACAGGGTAAGCGCGCCGTAGTGGTAACTTTTGATCCGCATCCCGATCAACTACTTCGCCCGGATACGTTCAAAGGTCTATTGCAATCACCAGCACAACGGTACATCGACATTGCATCATGCGGGATCGATGAGTTATACGTTGTGCCGTTTGACGACTCAATCCGTCAGTTAACCGCACACGAGTTTATGCGTGTCATCAAAGAAGCTGCGAACCCCAACGAATTATGGGTGGGCTGGGATTTTGCACTTGGGCGTGGCCGTGAAGGCACTGCAGATCGACTACGTGAAATTGGTGTACAGCTCGAGTTTGTGGTCACCCAAATCCCACGTATTCATGCAGATGAAAAAGTTCCAAGCGCCACACTCATCCGCGAAGCCCTACGTGTGGGAGACGTTTCAACTGCAAATTCAATGCTTGGATATCGCCACAGATATGCGGGCATTGTTGTCACGGGCGACAAACGGGGTAGAACCATCGGCTTTCCAACGGCAAATATCGCAATTGAACCACATATTTTGTTACCGCAATTCGGTGTCTATGCAACCATCTTAAATGCACATGAGCAACGATATCCGAGTATCACCAATATCGGCTTGCGGCCAACATTTGCAGGCAGTCAACCACGCATTGAGACACATATTATCAATCACACACTTGATTTGTATGATGCGCATGTCACAGTAGAGTTAGTATCATTTATCCGACCTGAACAGAAGTTTACTGGCATTGATGCGCTAGTAGGGCAAATCAAGACCGACGTGGTAACTGCAAATAGCATCTTGCGTGACCTGTTTAACTAATAGATAGGCATGCAACCAACACGATATTCTGTGCGTATAATTGAAGTGTTCATCGGTTTTGATTATGAAAGGAATGAGTATGACACAGGAACGCATTGACTTACCAGATCCAATTATTGACAAATCTGGCAAGGGTACGAGTGGCATGGAATACAAAATTCTCGGCAGCACGATGCAAGTCGTTGTCTGCGAGATCGACCCAGGCGAGAGCATTATCAGTCAAAGTGGTGGCATGGCCTGGATGAGCGGCAATATCCAAATGAATACCAACATGAATGGCGGTCTCGGTGGCGTGTTCCGCCGCATGTTGACCGGTGAATCGTTGTTTGTTGCCGAATACAACGCCGTTGGTTCACGTGGCATGATCTCGTTTGCCTCTGACTTTCCCGGCAAAATCATCCCAGTACACCTCACCAATGGACAAGAAGTCATCGTGCAAAAGCAGGCGTTTTTGTGCGCCGAAAAGAGCGTATCGTACGACATTCACCTACAACGCAAGCTCGGTGCTGGATTCTTCGGTGGTGAAGGATTCATCATGGAGAAGCTCAAAGGCCCAGGTGTAGCTTTTGTTGCATTTGACGGTGAAATTGTCGAATACACGCTCCAGCCAAACCAAATCCTCAAAGTCGATACCGGTCACGTTGCCATGATTGAGCCAACTGTATCAATGGACATCGAGATGGTCCGTGGATTCAAGAACGTCTTGTTCGGCGGTGAGGGCTTATTCTTGACCACCCTGCGTGGCCCGGGGCGCATCTGGCTCCAGACCATGCCGATGACTGCACTCGCACAATCAATTGCCCAGTATCTGCCTCAGGCAACGGCCAGTAATTCAAGTGTGAATTTGGGGAACTTATTCAACGATTAACTCAGACAGAATCCCCCGGTAACGGTTATCGTTACCGGGGGATTGTTTATTTCAACAACGATGCATACAACCGGGCAAACTGTGTCCCGAGCATTGCGTATCCGAACTCGCGCGCAACCTTTTCACGGCCAAACTGACCAAACTGACGACGCATCGCAGCATCCTCACCGAGCTGCCGGACCGCGTTCGCATAGCCGACCACGTCATCGGGCTCAATCAAGATACCACTCTTGCCTTGGTCAACAACTTCAGGGAGCGCTGATGCATTTGTGGTCACAACCGGGATACCGCATGCCAACGCCTCAGCTGGCGCAATACCGAAGCCCTCGAGCCGCGACGGAAAGAGCATGATGTCGGCCGATCGATACGCCGCAACCAATCCGTCACGATCTGGTGTGCCAATCGGAATCATGCGCGGATGCGGGTTGGTATCAACCCCAGCTTGAAAGCTCGCCGTGTAATACAACACGTAGTCGTCAGGCAATAAATCCATGATTTTGGGCAACAAATCAAAACCCTTGCGCCGCGTGCGATTACCCACAAACACCAAGCGAATCCGCGCATCGCTCTGAGGCAACTCGTTGAGACGTGCACCATCTGCGGTCGGAATAAACACGTCGGTGTCGATGCCATCATAAATCAAGTGCGTGTCTTTACGGCCATAAGTTTGCTCGGTCATCTGTTGCGTATAGCGTGAGACACACACCACGGCATCGGCTTTGGCAACCGACCAGCCATCGTACTGCGACTCAACCAACCGATAAAAGATACGCTGTGCCAGTGAACTCACCGGTTGCAATCGCGGATCGGTGGTCAAATGATGCACTGTCGTCACGAGCGGTATACCGGGGCGCTTGAGTGCAAACGCCACGCGCGAACGCGCCTGAATGACATCACGCCCATTTGACCAACCTGCTGGCAGCGCATAGGGCAACAACATCGGAGCAAAGTTGTAGCGCTCGGGCATGCGTAGCAACTCGGCATCGGTCAACCCGGCTCGCTTAACCGCACGCAGGATGTTTTGGATGCCGATATCGACGCCACCACGCCCAGTTGGCGAAATATATAGCGGACGAATGCTCATTGGCGTGGCTTCTCCACCACAATGAAGTAACTGCCTGAGTGCAGTTTACCAAAGAGGTGCAAATCGAGCTCCATCATCCAGGTGATGAAGTTGAGCAGGTAGTAAAGCCCGCCCTTCCGGTCAAGTTGGCCACGCAAGCGCCGACGTGCCCGAATCTCACGGTCGGTGCCGTCGCTTATCACCGCACTCTTGGCGCTTTTTTCGCCTTGTTTGTTGCGACCAGCCCAGGCCTCACCGAGCTTCATCAGGACGTGCTCAACAAAGCTGGTGAACACGCTGTTCCAGAAAACGACTTTGACTGGTTTAAGCCCGGCGCGTTCGAATGCCGCCAACACGTCCTCCCACGTTTCAAGCGCTTTGATGTGATCCGATTTACGCAGCTTTTCACGTTCAAAATCATAGACACCGGCTTTGACAAATTGCCGACCAATCCAGCGACTGAGGTTGACGAGTGGTTGGAGCGTCGACTTCTCACGCGTGTTGGACATCGCCAAAAATCGACCGCCTGGTTTGAGGACGCGCGCCTGCTCGGCGAGATAAGCGTCGATGACGTCGATGGGGAAGTGTTCGAGGACATCGAGTGAAAAGGCTTTGTCGAACACATTATCGGCAAACGGCAAATTGCGTGAATCAGCTTGAGTCAATTCGATTGACGTGATAGCCGCATCAGCAAACATGGTGGCCGGATCGTTACCGACCATTGTTTTGACGAGATCAGCATTCCACACCGCAAAGCGGCCGTTACCACAGCCGTTGTCGAGACAAACGTCGTTTTTGTTGAGTTCAAGGAGGCGCACAGTAGTTTTGTTGCGCACACCGGCTGCCAACACGGGTGGAGCGAGGTCACGGTAATCGAGTTCCTCGGCGAGTTGTTCTTCTTCGCTGACATATTTAGAGACATAGTCGTAATCGACGCCACGGGGCATCAAGTCGATATACCCGGCGCGTTTGGGGTATTGCACCTGACATTGACGACACACGACTGCGTCTGGGGTATTCTCGAGGTTGGTCGAGGTACAACTAGGGCAACGCAACAAAGGAAACAAGGCTTCGGAAATCATGTAGTATTACGCTCCATCTAACAATCTGCATTATTTTACCACACTGCATTTGACAGCTACCTGACAGCACCGTAGCATGGTAGTGACACACAGAGGAGAACGCAAATGAATGCACCAATCCCCGTCTTTGATGGACACAACGACACTTTGTTACGCTTGACTGCAGACACGGCGAGTGACGACAACTTTCTTGAGAGTCCGCACGGTCACATTGACCTGTCGCGTGCTCGACGTGGTGGCCTCGCAGGCGGATTCTTTGCCGTCTATATTCCCAGTGACCCGAATGCGTCCGTTGTCATGGATCGGGACAACTTACCACCGTCACTTGAGTATCACTACTCACAGGACATGGCGCTTAAAATGACGGCCAAGTTATTTGAACTCGAGCGCGAGTCACACGGCGATTTCCGCGTGGTACGAAGTGTGGCTGACATTATGGCCGCCCGTGAGGCTGGTGCCATGAGTGGTATTTTGCACTTTGAGGGTGCCGAGGCCATCGACGAAAACTTGTATGCACTTGAGGTGTTTTATCAGGCGGGGTTACGCTCAATTGGACCAGTATGGAGTCGCAAAACCATCTTCGCCGAGGGTGTGCCATTCCGTCATCACCACTCACCCGACACAGGTCCCGGGTTGACCGATATCGGCAAAGAGCTTATCAAAGCGTGCAATCAGAAGCGCATCATGATCGACTTATCGCACATGAACGAAAAAGGCTTCTGGGATGTAGCCAAGTTAAGCACGCATCCACTGGTTGCAACTCATTCAAACGTGTGGAACCTGAGCCAGTCAACACGTAACTTGACCGATAAACAGCTCGATGCTATCAAAGAGTCAGACGGTATGGTTGGTCTCAACTTTGCCGTGGTCTTTCTGCGTGAGGACGGCAAAAACGACGCAAACACACCGGTCGAGACGATGGTTGATCATATCGACTATCTCGTCAAACGAGTCGGCATCGAGCGCGTCGGACTCGGATCTGATTTCGACGGTGCGACCATCCCGGCCGGCATCAAAGACGCAGCCGGCTTACCTGTTTTGGTTGATGCCCTGCGCAAACGTGGCTACGGCGACGCCGAGCTGAGCAAATTGTGCTTCGACAACTGGATGCGCGTCCTCAAAATCACTTGGGGTGCATAAGACGCACAAAGGCCGTGGCGAGTCGTTCGCCACGGCCTTTGTGTGCGTGTTAATCACGCTGTGCAAAAGAGCGAATGGCCCGAAGTCGTTCGCCGTGGAGTGGGTAAAACGACAATGCGGTAACTGCGCAGATGGCACCAATAATCGGTAAGACCACCATGAATACACGGAATCCTGCATCAACCGTATCAGGTTGCACCTCAAGCACTGGATTATAGCCGTACATGGTGCTTATAATGCCAAATCCGGTGGCTGCAATGGTAGAACTCATCGCCACAGCAGCACCGTTGACGGCAAAGAACATGGCCTCACGGCGCGTGCCGTTACGCATCTCATCTTCGTCAATCACATCAGACATGATGACATCACCGAGCATAATCATCCCAGCAACGGGGAATCCAAGGAGTGCTGCCACGATTAACGCGTGATTGAATTCTTGAACGAAATACAGCGGGATAACGGCCAATCCAATAGACGCATATGCAATCATCAACGATGTACGTGGACCTAGTGGTTGTGCGATGAATTTGCGCCAAATCGGCAAATAGAGTCCCGCTGCCACAAATGCAGTCGCCAAAATAATCGTCGTCTGCGCAGGATCAGCATTCAATGAATATTTGACATAGAAAAACATGCCTGATGTCAACGTGTTTGTCGCCACAAAACGCATCATTTGCGCTGTCATGACGCTGACAAAACTTCGATTCACCACCGTGTGTTTGACCGCGTCTACAAATGAGATGTTTGTGGGCTGGTAGTTTGGTTGTTCGTACATACCTTGCAAACCGATGAAATAGGCCGTGCATGCAACTAATGCGAAAATGAGTCCCATCAGCGGGTACCCAAGTAACGAGGCGAGGATTGGCGGTAAAGCGGCACCAATGAAGAGACCCGCCGTTTGTATCCAGTTCATGCGTACGGCCACATCAAGACGAGATTTGAAGGTGGGGAACATTTCTGGGAGAAGCGCCAAATGACCTGCCATACTAACCGCAGTTCCGAGTCCCTCAAACACGATGATCGTTACCAAGAACCAAATCGCCAACTCGGTCGGTTGTGTCTTGCCGTCAAACGGTGCCAGCCAAATCAGGGCGAATGCGATAGCATACGGAATCGCTCCAAAGCGAATGTAGGGTAAGCGGCGTCCCCACTTCGTATTCGTACGATCTGAGATGTGCCCAATGATCGGATTATTCACCGCATTCCAAATAGCATAAATCGTCATGATTAATGCTGCCACCGCAGGCGAGAGTAACTTCACATCCGTGTAATAGAACAACACCACAGCACCAAACGCCTGATAAGGAATGGACCCTCCGAGATTTGCAATGGCATACAACCAGCTCTCTCGGCGTGTAGGAACTCGTAATGCGTGAGTACTCATTCGCTCTCCTCTCGTTGGCACACTATTTTGGACTTTCCGTCGCCCCATTGATCACGCGCCATGCACGTTTCCATGCATCTCCTTCTGTTGATTGTGCTTCATGACGAAAACGATCATCGCGTTTACGAACGAACTCACCAACTTCAGCGTGTAGACGACTCCACGCTGCCTGCTGTGCAGCCAACAATTCACTCGTCGGTGAAGTTTGTTCAATCATCCAGCGCAGATGTGGTGCACATATACCATGCGACATCTGCAATGCATGACAGAGATCTGAATTATCAGACCACGCACTCACACCTGCACACACGGCTCGCGTATAGCGTGATACATCAGTACACACAGGACACGAATTGGGTACATACATCCGTTTACGCGTCCACGTGCGTTTCTTTGTCGTTAATACGGCATCTAAGTCGCGCAGCAAATTGCTGAGCACATCGTACGCAGTAACTGCAGCTGCCATTGCATCGCGCGCATCTTGAAGCTGCGTGGCATGACGTACACACAACCCACGTGCCGCTCGCACATCAGCTCGGCGTAGCTCATCACCCGCCCCTTCGGCACAATAGATTTGCAACGTACGTAATTCCGCCTTTGCAACTATTGAACAAATCGGACAATGTGGTAACGCACATGCCTCGATGAAATCGAACAACATACGACGATCGCGATCGGTCACTGCTGTCCCTATCTGTCGAACACTCCAAATGCAAAGAAATGCACCGGCTGATTCAATGCTATAGTGAATACGGATAGCACTATGATACCAAAACCCACCATATGACTCAAGTACACATGATTCAAACTGCGCTCACTCGTCTTGATGCATACTACGGCGAACGCATCTGGCATCAAGGGAATGACGGGCTAGAAGAACTCGTGCAAACGATTCTGTCACAAAGCACCACTGATACAAATAGCGGCCGGGCCTTTGCCAATCTGCAACTACGCTACTTCAGTTGGGATGATGTGCGGAATGCGCCATTTGACGAACTTGTTGACACAATCCGTGTTGCAGGCTTGGCACGCAACAAAGCCAAGCACATCCAAAAACTCCTTGAGTATCTGTATCACACCACCGGTACATACTCAATCGACCACTTGACGCAGATGTCAACCGATGATGCATTCAAGTGGCTTGTCAGCATCCCAGGCGTTGGCCCTAAAACCGCCGCCTGCACCCTAATGTTTGCCTATGGCATGCCGTTTATGCCAGTCGATACCCATGTCGGTCGCGTCTCGGCGCGCCTTGGCATCGTTGACACGACCAATGCCGAAAAGGCGCATCATATCTTGCATACTGCGATTCCCGATCACGAAAAATACGCCTACCACGTCCACCTCATCCATTTGGGTCGGCAGATTTGTCATGCGCGCACCCCACAGTGTGCCAAGTGCCCGCTATTTGACCTCTGCCCCAAAATCGGCGTCGAAAGGTAACGAATGCGCATCATTTTGCTCCACGAACAACTCCTCATCACCATCAGCATCATGACAGCAGTCGTAGCATGCAGTGCTGCATTTGATTGGTGGCGCAGTGGGCACCTCAGCGCACGCACGCTCGTCATGCGTGGCATTTGGGCGCTGTTGATGGCAAGCGAGATTGTTCTCGGCGTCATCCTGGTCATCTGGCTTAGTCAACCGCTTACCAATCCACTCCATCTCGTCTATGGCATCGTGGCACTCCTTGTGACGGCGAGTGTCATCTGGGTGGTACCACGGTTGTTTGTGGCACCTCAGCAAGCGCGCAGTTTGACGATTGCCATGGTAATTGTGGCCGTAGTGTTACA
>CAYZZI010000025.1:3072-4361 GCA_964482795.1 uncultured Klebsiella sp. | reverse complement strand
TTCGTGTCCTTTTGCGCCTGTATCGCTGAATATCACCGTATACGATATTCGACCGCAGGCGATGCGCCTGCGGTTTTTTGTTAACCGCACCAGATATGTCTTGGAGCGGTTTTTTATTTGTAACGAACATGAGGATCAATGCGCGGACTCATTTTGCGAGCCCAAAGTGGCTTTTATTGGGTTGAGACGGAGCAGGGCGTGCTCGAATGTCGATTACGCGGCCGTCTCAAAAAGATTGACCTCAAAAGTGACATCGCCGTCATCGGTGATGAAGTAGAGGTTGTGCAGGTTAGTCCAGGATATGGTGCAGTTGAACAGGTGTATGATCGCAGAACCCGACTTTCACGCGTTGAATCGGGCCCGCGCAAGATACGTGAAGATTTAATTGTCGCAAATGTCGACATGGCAATCATCGTCGTGGCTCTGGCCGAACCCGAATTCCACCCACGCATGCTCGATCGCTACCTACTTATCTGCGAGTACAACGACATCGAGGCGCGGATTGTGGCCAGCAAAGCCGACCTAGTCACCCCTGCGCAAGCCGATGCAGCACTTGAGATGTACCGCGCAGTCGGCTATCACGCCTGCGCCGTCAGCGCTCGTACCGGCCAAGGCATCGCCGAGGTGCAATCATGGTTGCCCGGGCATATCAGCGTTGTCACCGGCAAATCGGGCGTCGGCAAATCATCGCTCCTCAATGCCATCAACCCAGATTTGGCACTGGCAGTCGGTGAGGTCTCGAGTGCGGTCAGCAAGGGGCGCCACACCACCACTGTGGCCCAACTCATCCCGCTTAACGGCGGCGGATATGTGGCCGATACCCCGGGGATTCGCGAGATTGGCTTGTGGCAAATCCCCAAAAACCATCTCGAATACGGCTTCCGCGAGTTTCGCCCGTTCCTCGACGGGTGTCGATTTGCAGATTGCAGTCACGAACACGAGCCCGAGTGCGCCATCCGCGACGCAGTCGAACGCGGCGAGATTCACCCAGCCCGCTACCAGAGTTATTTACGGCTCTATCACGGTGATGAATAAACGCAGGAGAGTGATATGACGGTTGTACGCCCGGTGGTATTACGCAGTCAACGCATCTACTTCAGTCATTTTGTGGCCAGTGATGTACCGTTGCTCACCCAATGGTTCAGTCAGCTCGAGACGACTGCTTATCTTGGGATGAGTGGGCGCTCGTTTACGCTGACCCAAGAACAAGAATGGTTTGACAATTATGTCAAACACTCACCCACCAATCAACACTTTGCCATCATGGACAGCGCCACCGATCTGCCGAT
>CAYZZI010000025.1:0-2972 GCA_964482795.1 uncultured Klebsiella sp. | reverse complement strand
CTGATGAGCATGCGGCGCAGTGAGTTTGGTCCATCACAGTTGGCCGGGCAATTCGGCCAACTCCCGATATAACTGACGGAGCAACTATGGAGTTATATGACGAGCGCTATTGTCAGGACCTTGGCGACGGCTACATGGTACGTTGGGCTACCCCAGCTGATATACCAGGGTACGTGGAGTTGTGCATGCGCGTCTTTCGCAACAGCGCTAACGATCCCCTCAGCAAAGCGATGTACCTGCATGGCAATGAGCAGACATCTGAGTACCACCCGCAATCGCATTGGCGCGACCTTGCCGTGGTGGTTGATGCCAACGAGCAGGTCGTTGCCGGAGCTATTTTGATGCACCAACCGATGGACTATGCAGGCATCCAACTTACGCTCGGCCGCCCTGAGTCCGTTGCGAGTGCCGAACATGTGCGCAACAGAGGCTTTGTGCGCCATATCTTTCAGCTCCTCCATGCAAAGAGCGAAGCGCGTGGCGATCACGTCCAAGGCATCACCGGCATCCCCTACTTTTATCGCAAGTTCGGCTACGACTACGGAATTGACGACCAGGCAATAGCAGTGGCGTTCGCCTCGTTGCCGGCCAAGCCGACGCTCGAGGTCACGATTCGGCGTGCGACCGTTGATGAATACGCCACATTTGTGCGCTTGTACGACGCCGATCGCTTGAGTGGCCGACACATGATTACCACGCCAATTTCACACAGCTACTTCACCTTTTTGGTGGACAAAGCCACATCATACAACGTCTACACCCCGTATTTCATCTGTCATGACGAGCACATCATCGGTTATCTCATCCTCGGACGGAGTAATTGGGATACAAACATGATTATCTGGGCATGGGGGCTGGCACCTGGTTGCTCGTGGCACCAGTTTGCGCTGCCAGTGTTGCATGCGCTCCCACAGATCTGTGACCAGATTGCCATTCGCAATCCCCACAAAGTCAGCGAGCTGACCGGTGTGACTATGATGCTCGACGAGGCCCATGCCGCCCGCCAGCAGCTCTCATACGGCATACCGCACACCAGCGAGCCTGTTTATGCATGGTATACGCGTGTGGCCGATTATGCCTATCTGTTAGAAAGCCTTCGGCCCGTGCTCGAGCGACGTTTATCGCACAGTAGCATGTGTGGCTTTAGCGGCGACGTACATCTCTCGTTTTATGGCAAAGGCGTGTCAATGAGCTGGCAGGCAGGGCAACTCGTCGCCTGCAAAAACACACGACCGCCGTTGATGGGTGAGGGCACCAATGGCGCGTATCCACCGGGGATGTTCATGGTGCAACTCTTCGGCCGCAAGAGCTTTCGGCAAATCAAAGCCTGGCATCACGAGGTATGGGCAGACGCAACGACTGAGCAATTGTTGGGCATCTTGTTCCCCACCCAACCTTCGTGGTTTTTACACTTGAATTGAGGCAGCATGGATGCATTAAATCCAGATTACCAACGCGACCTGGGCGATGGATATCGACTGCGCTGGGCGACGCCAGACGACGGCGATCAGTACGCGCAGCTCGCCGCCAAGGCGTTTTATCTCAAAAACGAACAAATGGAGAACCCGAATGTGGTCGGGTATGCGCACGATTTAGTCAGCAACAATCACCCATTATGTCACGCAGACGACGTGGCAGTAGTGGTTGATGGCCACAACCAGATTGTGGCAGCGGCCGCCCTCTTGACCCAACCACTCGAATACGACGGTATCCCGCTCAAGGTCGGGCGCCCCGAATTGGTGTGTAGTGACAGCCAAGTGCGCCAACGCGGATTTGTACGAGCCATCTTTGAACTCTTGCACGCCAAAAGCGCTGCCCGCGGTGATGTGATGCAGGCGATCACCGGCATACCGCATTACTATCATCAGTTTGGCTATAGTTGGAGTGTTGATTACAACGCATTTGCCAGAATCAGCGTAGCAGCGTTACCTGCATTACCGGCTGAAACTAATTCAGTACGATTGCGTCGCGTCACGCCGGCTGAGTATCAACAATTTGATGCACTCTACAACAACGATCGATATGGACGCAATGTATTGTTGTCAACGCCGTATACACCTGAATACTTCACGCATGTGTTAACCACATCGATATCGACTGAGGGCTTTATTCCTTACTTCATTGTGAATGAACTCGGCAGCGCACTCGGCTATATCTTGGCAGATCAACGTTGTTGGGACGGCAAGTGGGCTATCTTGGGCATCGGTGCGGCGGCCAATCAAAGCATGGCCCATCTGTTGCTACCAACCTTGCATGCCACCAAAGAGATCTTTGCGGACATACGCAAGGTTGTGCCAGCACATCCAGACATTCACTCCATCGAAATCCAAGTTGATGGCAATCAGCCGATGCAGCAATTGCTGACCAATCGCAACATTCCCTTTCAGTACGAAGCGCCTTATACGTGGTATTTGCGGGTGTCCGACATGGTCAAGTTGTTGGGGCAGATTACCCCTGTACTTGAGCGCCGGATTGCACAGAGTGTGTTCAAGGGATATACCGGCAAGCTGATTCTTTCATTCTTTCGCGATGGGGTTGAGCTCGAATGGCAGAATGGTCAGCTCACAAACCTCACACCATGGCACCCACCAATCTATGAGAGTGACGGGAGCAGTGCTAACGCCAGTTACCCGCCAAGCATTTTCAACCAACAGCTCTTCGGTTGGCGCTCGCTCGCCGAACTACGCGAATGGCGCCCCGATGTATGGGCAGACAATCAGAGCACACCGTTGCTCGATGTGTTATTCCCTAAGCAACCATCGTGGTTTTTGTGGATGAATTAATGAGTTTATTGAGGATACAATGACAACACGACCGTTAATCGCATTACATGACCCAGCCTATCAAGAACATCTCGCCGATGGATATACGTTGCGCTGGGCCACAGCCGATGATCAGACTAGCATCGATGATTTGTACGCCCGCGTCTTTGGCGATGAGCACGAGAGTGGTCGTAATGAGAAGGTGGCCAA
>CAYZZI010000024.1:0-43389 GCA_964482795.1 uncultured Klebsiella sp. | reverse complement strand
TGGCAAGGGGAAACGAACGCCCGTCAACCTCTATCGCCCCAAAGGACGTGGCACGCAGGGTATGCAGACCATGGGCATCAGCGATGGTGACACAATTGCCATTGCACGCGTCATTGACGCAGATATGCTCCTCACGTTTATCACGAGTAACGGGATTGTCCTGAAAACGCAAGCCAGCCAAATTCGTGCGTGTGGACGCGCTGCCCAAGGGGTACGCGTCGTATCACTCGACGACCAAGATACCGTGGTAGCCATGGCCGCTGATGAACCAGAGGATGATACCCAAAAGCAGAAGCGCATCCTCGATCTTGGTGACATGGTCGGCGTGGATATGGTTGATGCCGGAGACGATGACGAAGGTGACGAACCAGCCAGCGACGACTAGACAACACTCGCAAGAACTACCAAGCGTGCGGCCGGTTGCATTGGCAACCGGCCGCACGCTTGCGTTTATAACATTTGCTACCAATTATTGCGAATAACTACCGACCTGCAGCAGGTGCGTCATCCGTCGCATACGCACTCAACGGCTCAGTGACTGGCTCGTTCACGGCCGGCACATTCTCGGTCGCGTTCGCATCGGCCATCTTGTAGCCAACACCACGTACCGTTAAAATGCGACGTGGCTTGGATGGCTCAGACTCAATTTTCTCGCGCAAACGACGTACACATACATCAACAAGATTCGTCTCACCGACGTAGTCATACCCCCATACTTCTTGGAACAAGGTCTCGCGGTCAAAAACTTCACCCACATTCGCCGCCAAAAAGTAGAGCAACTCGAACTCCATCGGCGTCAAGTTGATTTCGTCGCCAGCTAAAGTGACACGATGTCGAGGTGCGTCAATCTCAATATCACCAACCCGTACGATGGTAGGCGCTTGGCGATTCTTCATCCCCTCGACACGCCGGAGAATGGCCTCGATACGAGCAATTAATTCAACTGTCTTGAACGGCTTGGTAATATAATCGTCACTCCCAAGTTCAAAACCCTGCAATACATCATCGGTGCCATCTCGTGCCGTGAGCATAATAATCGGCACATCAGATTGCTCACGAATCCGCTTACAAGCCTCAAACCCGTCAACATAAGGCATCATTACATCAAGCAAAACAATGTCAAAAGCACCATTCGTGAATGTCTTGAGAGCTTCTAACCCGTTCTTCACCACCACCACATCATACCGTGGCCCACTTAGTGTGACCTGAATGAGCGTCGCAATTGACGGATCATCGTCAGCAAATAGCACACGACGTTGCGTCACTTGGTCGCCGCGATCTGAAACTCTGCGCGTTAACTTCATGGTAGTACCACCTTTTGTAGTAATATAACTTGCCCAAAAAGTAACGCTCAGAGAGCGTCACAAACGTACGGGGAATCCCTACAGAAATGCCTACCTATTGATCCGATTGATTATGCTGTACATCTCTGTTATTACGACCACGTGTAGTACATTATACACATAAAATCGATACTTTGTGAATAGTCAATTTAGCTTGCGTCAGAAATCCGTGAAATTGCGTCATCATTGCGGAATACCAGTAACGGTGCTGCACGTTTTTCGATTACATCAGCAGTGATCACACACCGCTCAAGGTTGGCTTGTGATGGCGCATCAAACATGACATCAAGCAAAACAGACTCCAGAATGCTCCGCAATGCACGCGCACCAGTACCCGACTTGAGTGCAGCCGCAGCGACGGCATCAATGGCATCATCGGTGAACTCAAGTTGTACATCATCCATGGCCAAAAGTTGTTGATACTGCTTTACGACGGCATTCTTAGGCTCCGTCAAAATACGACGCATCGCATCAAGATCGAGCGGACGCAACGGTGCAACGACAGGAATGCGACCAATAAACTCGGGGATGAAGCCGTACTTCAACAAGTCATCCGGAGTAATCGCATCAAGGAGATGCTCGGGAGTGGCATTTGTGCTGACCGGTGACCCTGCCGCAAATCCGATTGCGCGTTGCTGACCGACGCGACCAGCAATCAACTTATCAATCCCCTCGAACGCACCACCACAGATAAACAAGACATGCGTGGTATCAAACGCAATATACTCTTGTTGCGGGTGCTTACGCCCTGGCACTGGCGGAACGTGTGCCACAGACCCTTCAAGGATCTTGAGTAACGCCTGTTGCACACCTTCTCCGGAGACATCACGCGTAATTGAAGGGTTATCGGCTTTTCTGCCTATTTTATCGATTTCATCAATATACAAAATGCCCGTTTTGGCACGTTCCACATCACCATCAGCGGCCTGAATAAGGCGAAGCAGAATCGTTTCGACATCCTCACCGACATATCCTGCTTCGGTGAGTGCAGTAGCATCAGCAATAGCAAACGGAACATCAAGGGCTTTGGCAAGTGTCTGCGCAAGCAACGTTTTGCCACTCCCAGTTGGCCCAATCAGAAGAATATTACTTTTGCCGATTTCAACATCCACATCCTGCTGTCGTGCACGAATTCGCTTGTAGTGGTTGTAAACGGCCACTGAAAGCATGACCTTCGCACGATCTTGCCCAATCACGTATGCATCAAGGTGACTGCGTATATCACGCGGAATCGGCAGTTTCATCAACTGTTCAACATTCGTTAGCGCAGGTTGTGCACGTTGACGTTCTTCGGCGATTACCTGATTACAAATACCGACACATTCATCACAAATAAAAATAGGGGGTGGACCTGCAATCAGGCGTTGTACTTCATCTTGACTTCGTCCACAAAAGGAACAATGATAGACGCCGCGGCCATTGGTTGCCATGTCACACCTCATACAAAAAATAACGTTGCTCGCTGATACGCCCACGGTGGCGGGGTATCAGCGAGCCACTCACGCACGGGTTACAGCGACTGTTGTTGCAGTGAGTCACGGGTTAGCACTTGATCGATGATGCCGTATTCCTTGGCCTGTTCGGGACTCATGAACAGGTCACGATCAAAGTCACTTGCAATGCGCTCAATGGTCTGACCGGTATCAGCGGCCATCAACTCACGAATGATTTGTTGTTCGCGGAGCAACTCACGCGCCATGATTTCAACATCGGGTGCATAACCACGTGCTCCGCCACCAGCTGGATGCATGTGGATGGTGGAGTTCGGCAAACTGTAGCGCTTCCCTTTTGTGCCACCAGCCAACAAAATCGTTGCCATGCTCCCCGCCATACCGAGACAGACGGTGGCCACTGCTGGCCGGATCATGCGCATTGTGTCATAAATTGCCAAACCCGCGGTAATTGAACCACCCGGACTGTTGATATACAACATGATGTCACGCTCCGGGTTCTCATGTTCCAAGAAGAGCAGCTGCGCCACAATTAAGTTGGCAATCTGATCTTCGAGCGGCGTACTCAGCATTACAATCCGCTCTTTGAGCAACCGCGAATAAATATCCGAACGGTATTCGCCACGCCCTGTTGTTTCAACCACAGTGGGTATCAACTGCTCGACGAGTGGGGCCATACCGACCACATGATACGGAGACTTTTGAGACATATCATACCTCCACGAACACCAGATAGGTTATTCAGCCTTCTTGGCACTCTTCTTCTTCGGTGCTTCGGCGGCTGGGGCACTCTCCTCAGCATCCTTCTTGGCACTCTTCTTCTTCGGTGCTTCGGCGGCTGGGGCACTCTCCTCAGCATCCTTCTTGGCACTCTTCTTCTTCGGTGCTTCAGCGGCTGGGGCACTCTCCTCAACGCCTTTTTTGGCACTCTTCTTCTTCGGTGCAGGGGTAGCATCGCCAACAATACCTGCTACTTCGATGATGCGTGCCCGTACCTTCTTATCAAGTGCGCCATTCGCAACGGTAGTCAAGAGTTGACTCCGCAGAATGCTCTTCATCATTTCGTGCTGCTCTGCCGGATAGACGCTCACCATCTCCTCAATCTCTGCGTCAATATCATCATCACCGATGGTAATCCCTTCGGCCGTAATGAACTCACGCATCACAAGATTGCGTTTGAGGCGTTCCTCACCTTGGGGCAACATTTGCGTCACGAATTCATCACGGCTGCGACCCATTTGCTTATACACGGCCTCGGCAGTCGTGCCATAACGCACGTACTCGGCCTCTTGACTTTGCAACAATCGGTCAGCCTCTTGTTGAATCATGATATCGGAGTAATCGAACTCTGCACCAGCCACCAAGGAGTCGATAAATTCAGTGACCACGCGATTTTCGGCGTTTTGCCGGGCGTTTTTGGCAAGATCATCGCTGGTTTTGTGCTTGAGGTCTGCCAGTGAGCCTTCGCTCTCTTCGAGCGTTGGCAACTCGTCCCAATCAGGCAAAATACGCTCTTGAATGCGACGAACCGTTACATCAAAAACAACCTTGGCACCGCGCAATGATTCATCAGAATAATCATCTGGCATGGTAGCATCAATATCTTTGTGGTCACCCACATTCATGCCTACCACACCTTCCATCAAACCGGGAATCAAACGCCCAGATTCGAGAATCAGATCGGTGCTTGGTGCAGGCTGACCTTCCACACGCCCATTAATTGAAGTGCCGTCTTTGCGCACATCAACCTCAGCAGATACCAGATCACCCTGCTGAGCAGCGCGTGATTCTTCTGGTTCGCGCAACACGACATGCTTTTCACGCATGTCGTCAAGGGCACGTTGTAACACCTCATCGGTCACTGCGGGCACCGTGTATGGCACCTTAATACCGCTGTAGTCTGGGATTTTGGTTATCGGCTCAACCGGCACATGCACAACAAAGGTGTACGGCGAATTCGCAAATTGCACATCGACCACGCTGGCCTGTGCAATCGGTTCAATGCCTTCTTGTTCAAGTGCTTTGCGAAAACCCGAGTTGATGATGCCGTCAGTGGCTTCTTCAACTAAGGCCGGACGGCCGTAGAATCGTTCAAGGATGGCACGTGGTGCTTTCCCAGGGCGAAAGCCTGGAACGCGCACTTTTTGTGATAAGCTACGCGCGGCACGGTCGAGTTCCTTCTCAACCAACGTCTCTTCGAGTTCAATCGTCAACTGCATGATGCTGCGCGGCAAGCGCTCACTTGTAACCTTCACCGAAAACTCCGTACTGAAAAGCGCCGTAATGGCGCAACGAATTATGTATTTCTACGGCATTATAGCACGAAGCGCAACGGATGTCAGGTGTGCATACGTTGTATCGCTCACTGCGCATCTCAACGCAGACAAGATTACATCGACGCCCACCAATTACATGGGATTTGCACTTTAACTTATAATACACATATCGTTCTGATATTACCTAGACATGCATACATGGCAACTGACAACATCATCACCATACAAATCATTGACAATGCCGTTGCCAAGCGGTTGTTTCAACGTAGAACACTGCTTTCGTATGTGATTGAACCACAACGCTCTACCACGGAACACGTCGTCTTTTTTGACACACCGACACGCGCACTCCACGCAGCACATCATGCATTATCCATTGTGGTCCACACCAAAGAGCACCAAATTATGCGCTGGCATCGAATCGTTGACCAGCACACGCTTGAGTTGATTGCCAGCTACGACGTTCACGGACGTGAGTGGCCAGTCGATGTGGTCACGTGGCTCACAAACAACCACATTCCAACACACCATTTATTGCCAAATGCTCATGTCATCAGCAAATCACACCCGCGACTGATTACGGACCACCTTGGCAATACGTTGGTGCGTGTCGAAATGACGCAGGGTATCATCTCGACCACTGGTACTCATGAATCATGGGAGAGCATGGTGCTTGAACCAAGCGCCGATCACCGTTCTCACGAAATCGATGGCATACTTGAACACATTTATCAACATATTCCACATCGCATCGATAAGCGTCATCTCTGGCACCGTATTAATACCAATCTTGCTACAAGCACGAACCCCCTTACGCTGAATGATATCCTCGTCAGACAGTCAAATGCATTAATTGGCATCCAACGATCTGCCGACGAAGCCCTCTTCATTCCGCTACCAGCATTCGATGATGAGACGCAACGACGCACCGTGGCCACGATCATGCGCCTTCATCAAGATGGTCAACGTGCATTCGAACCGTTTCTTCTGAGCCTGGAGGATGACACATTTCAGCTACTTACTACGCTGGCAGCACAAATCACCAAACCGAGTTACGCCGTCAGTTCACCAGCGCTTGATGCGACCCAATTTGCCTTCAGTGAGGTGTTGCGCTTGCGCCTGAGAATCCGTTTTCGCTCCTTACTCGAACGCGAAGCCGAGGTGTTAAATGGATTTAGTGCGTACGATGTACAACGAATACGTGTGAACCTACGTAAGATGCGTGCATTACTCGAGTGTGGCGAGGGGATTTTTGAGGGTGAAACATTAACTCAATTTCGTCGCGGGTTTCGTCGTATGGCACGATTTTTAGGCGAAATTCGTGACTGTGACGCTTTCGAAGAGCATGTACTCCGAATCCTCGAAGTCACCCAACTCCCCGCACCGTTTACCCGCGGTTTATCGGTGATTCGACGCAAGGCGCTACAAAACTTTCAGGCACTCCTTACGGACAACAAACATCAACTCTTTTTGCAACAATTTGCCACATTCGTGACAACGCCACATAGTGCAACAATCTTGCAGATTCAACCGCTCCCACTTGTCCTTTCGCAGCGCATCAAACACCAACAACGCGACTTAAGCAAACCGCATCCAAAATCACTCGTTAAGATGAATGACGACGCACTGCATGACTTGCGTATTCAAGCGAAGCATTTGCGTTATCTGCTTGAGAGTTTTGCGGATTTGCTCTTACCAGCCGGTGAATTCGCCTTGGGTCGCTTAATTGCCGTCCAAGACCACCTCGGCACCATACAAGACGCAGCCGTGGCACAACAACTTCTGACACAGATGCACCTTGTGCAATCGGTAGAGGGCAAACGCATTTTACAAACATTACGTCAAGAAGCACACAAACAACGCCTTTCACTTCCCGATATTTGGGCAACCTGCCAAGATGACGAATTTAGCGCATCAATTCAACGTGCGCTTACCACGCTAGACCAGCCATAGATTGAGGTTCCCATGATCCCATTAACCCTCAAAATGCGTAATTTCTTGAGTTATCGCGGTGACACCCCAGACTTCGATTTTCGTCAACTGCACATCGCCTGTATCTCTGGAGAAAACGGCGCCGGTAAATCATCCTTTCTCGAAGCAATTCACTGGGCGCTTTGGGGCGAAGCGCGCGTAGCCGACACGCGTGAACTCATCAGCCGCGGCGAAGCCTCCATGATGGTCGAATTAGTATTTGAAGTCAATGCCATCGTCTATCGCGTTACCAGAACATATAGCTCAGAACGCCGTGGCATAAGTAAGCTTGACTTGGTCCAGGCCACCGATCAATCCATGAGCACCTGGAATAATCTCAACGGCAGTAGCATGACTGAGACCCAACAAAAAATTACACGCGATATCGTGGGAATGAGTTATGAGATTTTCCAAAATTCAGCCTATCTTCGCCAAGGTAAAGCAGATGCGTTTGTCCAACTCTCTTCGACACAACGACGCGAACTGATAGCCGAAATTCTCGAAATAACTAGATACGATGCCTATCAACAAGAGGCAAAACGACGACGTGACGAATTTAATGCGGTGATTGAGACACTTAAGGGGAAGATAGCTGAGGACGAACGGATTTCTGCAGAAATCCCAGACCATAAAGCCAATTTGCAAATCCACGAAGACAATCTTACTCACGCAAAATCGTTCAAGGTATACGCTGATGCCGTTGAAGCACGTCAGCGGATACAACACCATGTGCGTGAACTCGACACGCAACTCAACGAACGAAATGGACGACTGGCAGAACAAGAACGCGAATTGCAGACGTATACCGATAAATTACAGCAACGCGCTCACATCGAATCACAACATGCGGCGTTTCTTGAACAACGCGCACTTGTACAACGCCTTGAACAACGCAAGCAACTCGTTGAACCACTCATGGCGCAACGCCGTGATGCGCACGAACAACTGCGGGTGGCACGCACCAAAGCTGAGTTGGAAATTGCCCAGCTCGACGCCACAATTACCACGCTCCGCCACGTAGAGAAGCAACGGGATGAATTGCAAATTACGCTAAACGCGCTGACTGCAAGCATCACCGATTCGGGCGATGTCACTGCGCAACTCACATCGAAATTGGCAGAGCACCAAGCACTGCGACATCAACTCCAAACGCTACAACTAGCACAACAAGTGCATGCACGCGAACAAGAGGACGCTACGCGTCTGCGACAACGCATCGCAACATTGACCGTCGAATTGGAACAATACGCAACCACGGTTGCACAACTCAATGCCATCGCTACTGCCGAAGCACGCATTGCCGAAATTGACGGTCGCATCAACGACGCAGTAGCACTCGCCAAATCACTCGACAACGATCTTGCATCAATCCAGCTCCAAGCCGAAAAGCTGAAGCAACGCCGAAATGACATCAAAGCCGGTGAACCATGCCCAACCTGTCAAACTGTCATGGATGAAGCCCACCTGAACCACGCATACACGACGTTTGACCAACAACTCGAAGATTATCGCACTGCGTACCGCGATGCCCAAAATCAACAAAAACAAGTGCGCCAACACCATGCCACAGCCGAAGAGGAAAAGCGCGAACTACAAAGTAGCATTGGCCAACTTCGCGCACTCCAACAACGTCTAGCACGACTTGAAGCCCAAAAACAACAGCTCGATGAAGCTGAAGCCCAATTAGCACAACTGCAAACGCGTCAATCCACCTATGAGGCTGATCAGGTTGATATGCGCATAGCCGCAGTGCAGGATGAAATTTCTACCTGTGAAACAACGATACATACGCTTCGCACCCAACAATCTGAGCATCAGAATGCACACACGCGTATCGCTGATCTCACCAAACAACGTGCAGGGCTCGATGCACAGCTGCATCAACGCGAGCTCGCGCTCGCAACGCGGAATGACGTACAAAAGCGCCTCGATGCACATCAAGTTGGTGCGGAATTCATTGCACGAATCACTGAGCTCGATGAGCAAATCGCACATATTGATTTCGATGAAGCAACGCTCATCGAGGCAGTGTCCGTATTGACCGCCTTTGGCGATATTCAAACCCAATACTCACTACTTGTATCGATGGAATCAACACAAAGCATCATCCAATCAAATGTCGATGATATTAAACGCGATATCGAACGCATTACCGAAGATAAAAAACGGCAACTACAAGAGCAAGAGCGCGTCCAACGCCAGATTGAGACGTTAGCGCCACAAATCGGCGTCAACGAACGAACACTCCCGGTTGAACAGATGCAAAAACAGGCAGATCACCAGATCAACACATATAACAATATGGTTGGACGCTTGCGAGAACGCCTCGAACAAGCAGAAAAAGCCTTGCTCAGACTTGAGGATAATCGGCTCAAGCTCCAAGCTGAAGAGCAGCAACGAAAACGCTTCGACGTGCTTCAAAATGCGTTTTCGAATCGTGGTATTCAAGCCATGTTAATTGGTGAATATGCGCTACCGTCACTTGAATACGAGGTTAATCGTCTGCTTGGGCGCATGACTGATAATCAGCTCTATTTGTCCTTCAAAACCAGTCATAGTACGAAAGCTGGTAAAGTGCAAGAAGTTCTTGAAATTGAAGTGTCTGACACCATTGGGACGCGCCCGCTTGAAGCGTTCAGTGGCGGCGAGGCATTTCGCATCAGTTTTGCACTTCGCATTGCACTTTCGAAGCTGCTCACTCACCGAGTCGGTCGTCGCCTCGAAACACTGATTATTGATGAGGGATTCGGAACTCAAGATGCGCAAGGTCGTGAACGCCTCGTCGAAGCGATAAATAGTATCAGCGACGAATTTCGTACGATTCTCGTCATTACGCATGTCAACGAAGTGCGCGATATGTTCCCCACACAAATTCTCATTCGGCGCACCAACAGCACCAGTCAGTGGGAAGTCATTGCATGAGCACGATTAAACTTCCATTGTCGATCACTGTTCCACGGACGTCGTTTCTCATGGGAACACCTGAGTCTGATCTGAATCGTTTGGCCAAAGCATATGGTGGCACGCGTGAGTCGTATCGCGAGGAATCACCACAACACCATGTGACCGTGGACGCATTTGCACTGAGCCAAACGCCAATAACTGTTGCCTGCTACGAGCAATTTGTATCGGCAGGCGGCTCCGTTCCCGCACAATTTGCACTACAAAGACAACAACCCGATGCACCCGTTGTCAACATCACCTTGCCCATGGCCAGAGAATTCTGTACGTGGCTGACCACCATTCACGGCGTTCCATATAGACTACCTACCGAGGCTGAATGGGAATGTGCTGCACGGGGCGTGGATGGCCGTCAATTCCCGTGGGGCGATGAATTTCACCCCACCATTGCTTCCACTCGAGAATCTGGTGGTGGTCTACGTGCCGTAGGAAGGTATCCCGAAGGTGCGAGTGTATGGGGATTTCTTGATATGGCCGGTACAGTCTGGGAATGGACATCGTCACTAGATTGGTCATATCCATATGTGGCAGATGATGGACGCAATGACGCTCAGAAAGAAGGGCGTCGAGTGATTCGCGGAGGGTGTTATGTCAATCCTCATGGATATGCACGGTGTGCCTGTCGGTTCCGCATGGCACCCGAAATGACCAACCCATTTCTTGGATTTCGCGTCGCACAGAGCATTGAATAACAACACCGCACACCCCGTTCACCCTATGGTGAACGGGGTGTGCGGACGAGTTTGACGTCGCAGATTAACTATCTCGGTTGGATGTGGCATCGATGGTACTTGATGCACTCGTTTGTTCCGAGATGCGTGGTAACTCGTTTGGCTTTTGTACGGTTGGCACGTGCGATGTCAACGACTCGCCAGTCCATGGGTCATAGCGCCATCCAGGATGCGTGGTGTTTGCTGCACCAGTCTCGCTCTCTTCAGGAATCAAAAAGATTGCAGCCACATACGCAATTGCTGCAATACCCGGATTAATCAACGCAATCACCACAAAAAACACACGCACGATAACCGTATCC
This sequence comes from uncultured Klebsiella sp., assembly GCA_964482795.1. GTDB lineage: Bacteria > Chloroflexota > Chloroflexia > Chloroflexales > Roseiflexaceae > UBA965. Next base: position 32,354 of record CAYZZI010000024.1, on the reverse strand, counting down.
AAGGTAAACTGACGTGCAATTCCACCACACACGCCACTAATCATACGGTCTGTTCGACTACGTTCTAATCGCTTTATGCCATTCATTGTCTCTCTCCATCTATCCACTACACACGCTGATAGACGCCTTTTCACTTAAAATTGTTGCACCCCTTATAACGGTACCTGGCGGGCAAGGAGCATCATACGCTCAACAAATCGTGCAATAAATCGTTCATGGTCGAAGCCTGTTACCAGACGTACATTCGGTGCTGGGCGATACACATTTTGCCATTTACCTGCACTCCGATTGAAGCCTGTAATATCGGTATCGCGCGGCGGATGCGTAGTATCACCGACATAGGTAATGACGCTTTTCCCCATCGTTAATTCGCTGACATGTTCGACATCTACATGCACAGATTCGTACTGAGCTAATTCGGGCCAAAACGTAAGCGCCAACGCAACAGGATCATTGATTGCACAACCTGCCACTCCAAAACTTGAGAGGTGGAACTCAAGATAAAACCGCGTGGCATCGGCCAAAAATTGCGTGACCGGCGATTGAATCGTGAGCAACTGATCAATGTGCGACTGATACAACATCACGTCACGTGTGATATCCCATGGCACGAGCGTAATGGGCATACCACTCTGCATGACGATGTGCGCAGCATGCGGATCCACATAAAAGTTAAACTCTGCCAATGACGTGGTGTTACCATCAACTCGCACTGCACCACCCATGATGATGACTTCTTTGACTGCACGCACTATTTGTGGTTCTTTGCGCACTGCCAAGGCGATATTCGTGAGGGGAGCAACCGGTACCAATGACACTTGACCAGGGCGTGCTAGTATCTGCTCAATAATAAAATCAACCGCATGTGTGCTTGACTCTTTGAACGTTGCACGAGGCAGTTTTGCATACCCCAAGCCACTTGCACCGTGTGTCTCTGCGGCAGTGTATAGCGGTCGCAGTAACGGTGAGGCAACGCCAGCACACACAGGAATCTCACTGCGCTGAGCCATCGACAATACCGCACGCGCATTTTCTACTCCTGCTGCCATCGAACAGTTACCGCCAGTTACCGTGACTCCGCACAATTCTACTTCAGGTGAAATGATCGCCAGCAGTATCGCAAGTGCATCGTCAATACCCGGATCAGTGTCAAGAATTACTGGATTACGCATGTTTACTCCTTTGCACTTATCTGCTTGTAGCGTATTGTAATGCATAGCACAAATCTGTAATAGTGCGATAATTCATTTACAAAATATACAAACTATTCTGCATATTGTTCAATTATTCAAATTAAATCATTAAATGTTATGTTAATTATTAATAATTTATAACAACAACGTGTCTTTTTTGACAGACACACTACAGTATGTCATAATTGCATCAGCAATGCGAGATGCAACACGACGACCGAGAGGGGCGGTTCCTTATGCGCGCTTATCTCGACATCGAGACGACCCATGATCGTCGCATCAGCGTAATCGGAATCTACCGCCAAGACCGAGGCACCATTCAACTCATCGACAGTGGTATCCGGGATGTTGCATTATATGATGCACTTGAAGGCATTGAAACGCTTGTGACCTTTAACGGCACCAGTTTTGATTTGCCCTACATCAAGCAGACATTACGCGTCAATTTGTTACACGACTACAGCCACAGCGATTTGATGTATGTGTGTCGTAAACACGGATTACGCGGTGGGCTCAAGCGTATCGAGGTGTTAACGGGAATAGCTCGTGATACCGCTGGAATTAGTGGTTCAGATGCACCTCGTCTCTGGCATCTTTACGAGTACAACAACGATCACAGTGCACTTGAGTTGTTGCTCAATTATAATCAGGAAGATGTCATTAATCTCTTTCGTCTTGAATCACATCTCGGGATAGTCGCACATGCCGGTGCAAACGTACACGTTCATCGTGTATTCAACTGAGTAATAACATTATGCCAACACCAATGCAACCCAAAATTCTCAGTCAAAGATATGAACTCGAAGAAAAAATCGGAGATGGTGGGATGGCCGCGGTATTTCGCGGACGTGATTTGCGCTTAAATCGTGTTGTTGCCATCAAAATTTTGCATCCGCATCATGCAGCAGATTTAAATTTTCGCAAGCGATTCATCCATGAAGCACAGTCCGCTGCAAATTTGCGTCATCCAAGTATCGTAGATATTTATGACGAAGGCGAAGAAGACCGCCAGCATTACATCGTGATGGAGTTCGTGGATGGAAGCGACCTCAAGAGCATGATTCTGCGGTACAAACAGTTACCGGTACAGCAGGTTTTGCAAATCGCCGCAGCGATTGCTGACGGACTCGATGCAGCGCACCAGCTCGGCATGGTACACCGCGACGTCAAACCACAAAATATCCTTGTCACACATGATGGCACGGCCAAAATCACCGATTTCGGTATCGCAAAAAGTAGTTTATCAACAGCTCAAACTGATACTGGTGTGACATTTGGCACTGCGGATTATATCTCACCTGAACAAGCACGCGGACAGCCAGCAACCGCCCAATCCGACATTTATGCACTCGGCGTGACCATCTACGAATCGTTGACAGGTCAACTCCCTTTCACGGGTGATACGGCGGTCGCAGTGGCGTTGCAACACGTGGGATCCAAACCACCGCCGATTCGACGTCACAATCCAAATGTGTCTACTGCGCTCGAACAGCTAGTAATGCGTGCACTCTCAAAAAATCCTGCTGAACGACCGACAACTGCACGTGAATTCGCCAATTTGTTGCGCGCTCAAGAGGAATCAGAGGTGCGTGATACCGCACATCAACCGCCATACCGCGGCACTAACACGCCACGAACTGCAACGTCCATTTCGAACGGCATGCGCAACATGCCGCCGTTACGATCACCAACGACCCCGTTACCGTCACGTGACGGGCGCGAGTTTGGTGGATTCATCATTCTTCTGCTTCTCCTCACTTTGGTAATCGCGGTTGCGTACTTATTTGTGGTTGACCCGTTCAGTCAGTTTGCCTCACCAGGCGCACCTGATTCAGGCACCATCACGCAGCCCACCAATGATGCGAATGATGCGAATGATGCGGCAACGATGGCGACACCGACAGCAATCGTCAATTTGCCAATTTCGTCAGGTGTGCCAGACATTCTTAACCAGAACGAACAGAACGCGTTGTCGTTGCTACGTGAGGCAGGATTGAATGCGGTACCCGACCCGAGTCAGTACTCAGATAGCGTGAACACCGGGTTGGTCATGAGTCAGCGACCTGCAGCAGGCGCAGCACTGCCCGAGGACAAAACCGTTTACTACGTGCTGAGCATGGGGCCAAATCTCCCAAGTGTACCAGCAGACATTATCGGCAAAAATACGAACGAAGGCCGGCAGGCACTTGAAGCGCTCAAATTGCGCGTCATTGTGGTCGAAGAAACGAATCCAGATGTAACCGTGGACACGATTATTCGTACTGACCCACCGGCATACACGCAACTACAAGCAGGCGACACTATCCGAGTCTTCTCGAGCATCGGGAATAATCGGCGCGTACCGAATGTCTCCGGCATCAGCGAACAAGATGCCGTGAAATTGATGAATGCAGCTCAAATCATTGTTGCGAGTAGTGATTATCAAAACTGTGATACACTTGGAAGTGCATGTGATACGATACAACCCGGATACGTGGCAAACACCAATCCTCCGGTTGGGTCTCTCATCCCCACAAGTCAAGAAATCATCTTGATCGTTCGTCAACCGTAGACCTCACCAACATCCATATTGTCCAGGGTTCGTTCGGCCACAAATACCACCGATTTCCACAACAAAGGAGACGATGATGTCCGAAAAGCTCGCAATAGCAGGCGGTACCGCTGTGCGACCTCAAGAGTACCCGACGTGGCCAGTGTGCGATGCTGATGACGAGGCTATTGTCCTCGAAGCATTGCGGAGCGGTCGTTGGGGCGGGTTCCCCGAACCAGGGCCATATAATGCTCGCTTCTGTGCTGATTTTGCGAAATTTCAAGGGAGCAAGCACGGCATATTGATGGTCAATGGCACAGTGACCATGGAGGTCGCACTCAAAGCCCTCGGGATAGGCTGGGGCGACGAGGTCATTGTACCAGCACTCACCTTTGCTGCTACCGCATATGCTCCCATGGCGGCCGGAGCGTTGCCTGTCGTCGTAGACGTTGAACCGCGCAGTTGGGGAATTGACGCTGAAGCCGTCGAAGCGGCAATTACACCGCGCACACGGGCGATCATCGCCGTACATACCGGTCAGATTGTGTGTGATATGGATGCCATCATGGCCATCGCAAAGCGACACGATCTCCATGTCATTGAGGATTGTGCCCACAGTCCCGGCAAAATGTGGCGCGGCCAGGGCGTAGGATGTATTGGCACGTTTGGCTCGTTCAGCCACCAAAGCTCCAAAATCCTCACTGCTGGTGAAGGTGGCACGCTACTCACAGATGATGAAGCGCTCGCCCGCAAGGCGCATTCCATCATTGATTGTGGTCGCCCCAAAGATGTTGAAGGCAAAGATTATAACTTCGGCTGTAATTATCGGCTCGGTGAATTACATGCTGCGCTGCTCAACAGCCAGCTTGCGAAGTTCATTGCGCAAATGGATGAGCGAGCAATCAACGCACGCTACTTCATGCAACGCCTCAAAGAAGTGCCAGGGTTGCGTGCCATGCACGTCGACGAGCGGATTACCCGGCTTTCGTTCTATCGCTTCATCGTGGCCATGGAACCAGAGGCATTTGGTGGAGTCAACAACGATATCGTGTGCGATGCACTTGATGCCGAAGGTGTTGGATGCTGGGTCGGATATGATGCGATGAGCAAATACCCGCTCTTCCAACCACACCTTTCTCGCTTACCTGTGGCTGTCCAATACGCAGATAAACTTGATCCGCGTAAATGGTCGTTCCCAGTAGCAGAACGCGCGGCACAACAACAACAGATTTATCTTGATGAGGGCATCTTCCGCGCTGGCAAAGATGGCATCGATGCAGCAATCGAGGCATTTCTCAAACTGCAACGTCATCCTGATGCGTTGCGTAAACTCGCAAATCAATAAATCAGCGTCCAACCAGCAAAAGTCCCCCACAGAACATTAGCATGTACTGTGGGGGTCATTTAACTAAACGCTCCATGAGCACACCGAGTTGGTGTGCTGGATCGTCGGTGATGCCACAATGCACAGATGATGTGTGTATGATGGTACTACGCGGTGCAACCAACCAATGAAAGCGTTCGGGTTGTGGCAAAAGCGCAATTGGTGCAGCCTTCGCATCACCTATCGCAACTGCGCTAAATAATGCCAACTGCTCGTGAATCACACTGAGATCACAAGTGGGATCAAGTAATCGCGCTTTGGGTTCATCGAGATAGGTGTGCGCCGCCAAAAACCGCTTGGTCCGGCAATACAGCACCACGCCCACATTCATCATCTCACCGCGTTCTAACCGTGGCGTAAATCTTATAAGCGCATAATCATACGAATGACGTGCGAGCACGCAACACCTCATCAACAAAGGGTCGTGGTGCAGTCAATCGACCCATCAAATATGTTTGTAACGCGGATTGTGCTTCTTCGGCACTCTGCCAACGCTGACCGAGTGGCCACCATGATGCCGGAACAAGCTGGCATATGGCAGCAAGTCGTTCGGGGGTAAGGGTGGCGGCCATTTCTGCATCGACGATATCCACCTTCGTTGCGCTGCGAAGAAGTACATGGTCTTTTATTGCACTGAACGGCGACCGAATGCGCGCTTCATATCCATCCCAGGCATGCATCACAAACAACGACGCACCATGGTCAATGAGATGCAACTTTCGATGCCACCAGAGCATATTTGTATTGCGCGCAGTGCGGTCAATGTTCGTCACAAATGCATCAAACCAGACGACTTTTGATGCAAGGAGTGAATCTATTTCTCCACTCATCGCACCATCAAACGGCAATGCACCTGGCAGAAAATCACAGGCAATATTTTGGCCAGCACTCTGCTGAATGAGTGCCTGTACCTCACCGTCTGGTTCTGAACGACCAAGAAGAGGATCAATCTCAATGAAAACGAGTTCAGGGACGGGCAACCCGAGTAATCGTGCAATTTCACCGGCGACAATCTCTGCAACGAGTGCGCCACTTCCTTGACCGGCACCTCTAAACTTCACCACATACATACCATCATCATCAGCCTCTACGAGACCAGGTAATGAACCGCCTTCACGGAGTGGCATTATATAGCGTGTGGCGCGCACCTGTCGAAGATGTTGTATCAAAGCCCCCCCATAAACAAATATGCAACTGCAGAAATAATTGCCAGACTGAGCACAATCCGAAAAACACCTGAGATGATTTTGAAGACAATCCAAATCGCCACCACACCAATGATGATTGGCAAAATATCGGTCAGAATCATTTCAATTCCCATCATGGCATTACCTCCCATTTGCACGTGATATGAGTATGATACCACTGCTCTTTACACTCAATTGGAGAAGTCAACACGATCACACACCTTCCAAACAATAATGACATCGTCGTACACGTCGCAGCATGTGCGTATGAAGATGCTCAATCAATGACGCGATTCTACGACAGAAAAGATGGTCTGTATGGTTTATGAAGGAGCATGTACACTCCATTAATGCTACAATTTACGCGGTAATATGCAATTGACGAACGTGTTATGAACCGGTGTTCGCATACGTCGTGCAGTACATGACGTTGCATGCCATGCATAACCGTGCACATGGGCAATCATGAGAGTGCGATCCGACGCGGCGCAGTTGTCAGCATCACGATGTGGTGCATCAATGATTGCGCATCATAAGCGCATCTCGAGACATACGTAGAGCACGAGCGTAGGGTACGCTCGGCAAACCAAGGAGCATTTGTGTCACAAGTACCACCATTGCGCCCTCTTGACCTATTTGTGGTTACGAGTGGTCGACTTGCCTCAACCACCGCTTTTCGTATTGTCTATCCACTACTGCCGTTTTTGAGTATGCGTTTTGATGTTTCGTTGCAACAAGTAGCGACGCTCGTCGCATTACAAACGGCAGCATCACTCGCATCACCCATCGGTGGCACACTTGCCGATCGATTTGGCGAACGCAAAGTCATGTTGGGCGGATTGAGCATCTTCATCGTAGGTGCACTGTTATGTAGTGTCACGACAATGTTCTGGCTATTTCAATTAGGGTACTTGTTAATCGGACTTGCAACAGCGCTCTACTTACCATCCGCACAAAGTTACCTCAGTGCACGGAGCCCGTACGAACAACGTGGACGCATGTTGGGCATATTCGAAACCGCATGGGCTATTTCTGCCATAGTTGGCGTTGCTCCATTGATGTATCTGATTGACATACAAGACAACATTAGCTGGGCCTACGCCATTCTCGCAGGCGTTGGAGCATTCGGGTTATTGAGTGTCTCTCAACTCCCCGAACACCATGCACGCCAGAGTACAGAATCAACTCCATCCGGCATGTCATGGGATACCCTCAAAATGCCCACGTTGTGGCTACTCTTGCTCTTCCCTTTCTTGACACTCGGTGGCAACGATTTGTTCTTTGTGACCCAAAGTACCTGGCTCAAAGATGTCCTGAACGCCGATGAGAGCATGCTTGGCAATTTATTCGTTTTGATTGGTATTGCCGAATTAGCAGGTTCACTCGCAGTTGTCGCGTTCTCCGACCGCATTGGGAAGCGCCGCTCCGTACTCGCATCATTCACCATCACAAGCATATGTCTTCTGCTCATGCCGTTTTTCGACAGTAGCTGGATAAGCACCGTAGTTGTGCTATTTGTCTTCTACTTTATGATTGAATACGCAATCGTGGCATCATTTCCGCTGTTGAGTGAGGCGTTACCGCAGGCACGTGGGACGATGATGGCCATGGTCTCTGCCGCAATCGGATTTGGCCGTATCTTCTCATCATTAGGCAGCGAATGGTTGTACGTGACCGGCCAAATGACGCTCGTCACTGCGGTTGCTGCAGGTGCAAGCATGTTAGGGCTTTTTGCGCTGGCGCGTTCACCGCTCACGCCCAAGCGCTAAACTCTCGTTCATCAAATTATCGTGAATCGTTAACACACGGTTGGCATAGTAGAGTGGTAAGTGGGTCGTTGATACACTGCGAGGGCACTATGCACACAATTCCAACCGTTGGCGCCGCACTACCTAGCACTATGTTGACCGAATACCTCGACTGGATTCTGGCCGATCAACGCGACCTCGAAATACAAGATGCGACGAGTCCACAATGCCTTGACGGTAACTGGCGAGAACGCACTCAACGTATTCGCTCACTGCTCGACGGGTACACCGGACGATTAGGGATTCATGGGCCATTTGTTGGACTCGATATTGGTTGCAGTGATCCAGCCATTCAGCAGGTCGTCCAACGCAGGCTCTTACAGGGGCTGGAGTTCGCCGGCCAAATCGGCGCCAAGCAAATGGTAGTACACAGTCCATTTATGAACTTTGGTACGGGATTTAGTGCTGTACAGCACAAATCGATTCTCAATACCATCGAGAATGCACATGCAACGCTTGCACCGGTGATAACGCTGGCCAGTCACATTGGATGCACCCTCGTCATTGAGACAATTCAAGATTTGAACCCAACGGTTCTGCGGGATTTTATTGTCTCGTTCAACTCTCCCTGGGTACAGCAAAGTATCGATGTAGGGCACGTTCGAATTGGCATGACGCGTGGAGGGGCAACCATACCTGAATGGATACGACAAAACGGCGATATTTTACGGCATGTTCATCTTCAAGACACCGATGGGAGTTATGATTGGCATCATCGACTCGGTCTAGGTGATATCAATTTCGCAGCCATATTTGCCGAATTACAGGCACTCTCGCATCAACCACGACTCATTCTTGAATTACGCAACCATCGCGACATCACGGAGAGTTGGCAATATCTGGTGGAACGTGGTCTCGTCAAATAAATACACGGGGGGACGGCCATGGCCGTCCCCCCGTGTACGTACAATTACCCAGTAATCAATGACTCATCGCGATGCTTCTCACCCTCACTAATCAACATCACTGGGATGCCGTTTTCTACAGGGTAGCGGAATCCGTTGCGTCGGTTGACCAACCACTCGCGACCTTCTGTGTCGCTCATCAGCTCAATTGGCCCCTTATCGCCTGGATCGACCAAAATCGCCATCAAATCTGGGCTAATCGAGAGTTTACCAGCGGCCGGGGTAGTTGATGAGGTTGGGGTCGAGCTCTCTTGGCGCAATGCACGATAGACGACCAGTGCGATGCCCGCAATCACAAGCAACCCTAACAGACGAAATAAAGACTTCATGACTAATCTCCTCCTTGCTTCCATGTTGTTATTGTAACGCCATCTGAGCGAAAGCGTGCAGGTGATGTGGTGCGCCGCAAGAGGCGTGGCCGACCGATTGACTCCGGCGACCACGGTGATGGGTCAGTTTGCGTACCACGCCACACCAAAAATTCATACTGCAGTTGCCCATTATGATATTCGACCTGCAAAAAAGGACAACGCTGGTGTTGCCGCTTGCCTGTTGCAATATCGATGACCACATCAGTCCATGTCCCCACGTTTACGTATGTTTGACGTTCGTTGAATGGAACATGTTGCGCCAAATGGGTGTGTCCACATACAAATAATACCGTATCACGGTGATGTGGTGCATGCGCAATATTGACCATCTCGCGCAGCACTGACACATTAAACTCTCGTACTTCACGCAAGAGTTGCCGACGTGACTCGCGCTCTATGTGTGCCATCAAGTACGGAGGCACCGTATCACTACGACGTTCGGCGCGTCGCTCGAGTACTCGGCGTAGGGTATCAAGCGCACGCTGCATGCGACGCTGATTCACAAGATGCCGTACCGATGTCGCTGACTCGAGCAAGTCCTCACTTTTGCGATAGGTAAACGGAATTAACATGCTCCGTATCGCCATCAATACGCCACGCATCACGAACGATACAACTTGCCAATCACGCAATCGAGCTAACCCGAGTAAGTGCCACAAAAACGCCGAACTTGGTTTTACGTTATCAATAAACGGTGCAATTGGCAACGGTGATCGCTCCAACACATTAATCACGCTTTTGACGGCGTACGTACCACGAACAAGTTCAAATGGCTGACTAATGCCATCAAATCGCACAAAACTATTCCATTGCTCAAACTGATTGCCGTGCTCAACAAAAATCCCATCACCGTGGTAGCGAGTCGCAAATCGTAAACGCGGATCATCTACTGTCAAATGCAATTTACGCCGTAGTAATGCCTTTGCACTGCGATAATGAATTTCGAAATCATGATTGCCGACAATGACTGTCAAAAAACACCCTGGCGTACGAATGAACTCGTTAAGTGCATGCACCACAACGGGATGTGCATCAAGAATGACTTCGAGCCGACGTTCAGCAGCACGACTACTCCACTCAAAATCTGGAATATCTGCAATCTCAACCTGGAGGAACTCAAAGGTGTCGCCTGCCAATATCAACTCGGTTGGCTCACTCATCACATGGTCACGCACAAAATCTGCAAATTCCCGATCTGCATTAAAGTCATCGAGGCGATCACCAGCACCCAAATGCAAATCACTCACAATGATTCGGCGGATCCCAAGCGCAGTGTCTTGCCCGTGCAACTCAGGGGTGTTTTCTTCTGTTGGACGCAAAACAACCGGTCGAACACGGGTCAACACGTACCGAATTGACAAGATCATGGTCGCAATTGCGCCTAAGATACTCCACCAACGTCGCAACATGACATCACCTCACGCCTGTTTGGCCAAGTCAATGAACGCGGCCATCAACCCGTTATCCTTGATGCCATCACGCTCAACACCGCTACTCACATCTACCGCCCACGGTCGTACCTGATGAATTGCAGAAACAACATTTGTTGGATTCAATCCACCTGCCAACACCACTGGTCGTGTTGCCGCGAGCTGCGCGGCTTTGCTCCAATCAGCTTGTGCACCAGTTCCACCATATGCACCGCTCACATGTGCATCTACAAGGAGTGTGACACGTGGGTGATTGGTTGCCAACCACTCATGTTCATCATCTGCTCCTTGGAGTCGCACAGCACGCCACACCGGCAACTCTGGGAGTTGGCCGAGGATATTCAACGGCTCATTGCCGTGGAGTTGAATGCCGTCAAGCTGACACTGCTCAGCAACACGGAGAATGGTTGATGGACTCGCATTAACGAATAGCCCAATAACCTGAGTTTGATACCCAGCCGCACGAAGTCGCTGCACCAACTGTGCACCCGTCTCCATGTCAACCTGACGTTTACTTGGTGCAAAAACGAGACCAATCATATCGGCACCAGCGGCTGCAGCCACTAACAGATGCTCTGGTGCACGTATGCCACAAATCTTGACGTGCATAATTACCGCTCCGGTGTCTGTGTACGACGACGAGGCTTAGGTGCACTCACCGGCGCATCACTTGGCGAAGGAACAGGTGACGGTGTTTGTGCCGCAGCAGGACGAACCGCGCTCTCTTTCCCAGCAGTTGCCTTCGGTGTCGCAGATTTAGATGTCGCTGACTTGGCTGGCGTCGGGTTTGTCGACGTAGACTTTGCCGATGTGGACTTTGTCGACGTAGACTTTGTCGATGTAGACTTTGTCGACGTAGACTTTGCTGATGCGGACTTTGTCGATGCGGACTTTGCTGTCACGGGTTTGACAGCATCCGGTGGGGTTAACCCTACATCAGCGGCAGGTGCAGGTACCGATGCGCGTGCATTCTGTGGCCCTTTCGATGATCGTTCCATCGTTGCATTCGTGGCATCGGATTGGCGATTCGTCTTCTTCTTTGGCTTGGATGCAGATGACTTTTTCGATGGTGTGGACACTGCAACCGTTGGTACCGCAGTCGGTAACGGCAAAGACAAACCGTCATCAAGATCATGCATGTCATCAGGAGTTGGTACCATGGCCGCAATCGAAGGTAGCACTGGCGCATCTGGCGCATCATTAGGATGTGATGCATCTGCCTCATCGTCGCGAGTATCAGCACCACGCTCGGATGGCGCGGTAACCGCACCACCTTTTGGTGTTTTAACTTGTGCCATGCGATAGCTCACTCGGTTGCCACGACCAATACGCTGCAATTCACCTGCGTTGATGATTGATTTGACCAATGAGCGCAATTCCTCGTTAGTGCGTGGAATGAGTTGTTCACCACCTCGGTTGCGCGTTGACCGAAGTACGTCATAAATCTGTTGGAACGACAACGCACGTTCGCTGTTGGCCACTATGTCGCGCACCATCTGCCGTTCATCATCGCTGAATGGAACTCCATTCGTTTGTGGTGGCGTATCAGCGTTTGTCGACGCAGACACCGCAGGAGCAACAAACGCAGGATCTTCTTGTGGTGTTATTGCGTATTCGTCAACAATCGCAGGTACCACTTCAGAGGTGCCATTGACCACAGCCGCTGGCGTTGATGGTTGAGCACTGCGCTTGTTGTCCCGATCGTTGCGCCGACGTCGCCGCGATTTATCGTTATTTGCACTCGCCGCAGGTACACGACTTTCGATTGCCGCAGATTGTACAGAAGGCAATGGTTCTTCAGCGCGTTCCGGAGGCTTCTCCATCGGCACATTAAATGACGAAAGTGTGCGTGGATCCTCACCAGGCAAAAAGATTTCGTTGACTATACTGTCTGTGGAGATAATGAGCTTGCCTCGATTTGCTGCCTCTTGCACCACATCACGAAATCGTTCAAGCGGGCGACCGTTGGCGTCATGAACCATCTGTTCGCGAAACTCGCCATTCGAGAGCTCACGAATCAATGTCTTCAGCGAACCAACTGATGGCACGATACTGCGTGCGCGCGCCTCAACCACGGCTTTGGCGAGCAGCTCCCAAATGACATCCTCGGTCATTCCAGCAGTTTCTTTGTCCTTGTGATCGGCTTTCGCAGGCTTGAGCGTATCCGTGCGCCCTGCACGTTGCACAGCTGCAGGCACGCGGTCACGCCCTGGTCGCTCAAATTCATCAATCTCACTATAACGACGATTTGCCGCACTCGTTGGTGCAGTGGCAATTTGTTTGCCAATCAAGTGTTCATAAAAAATAAATTCGTCAGCACTTTGGGCCAAATGCGACGAAGCAGCGCCGCCAACGCCAATGATAATTACATCTTTCCCTTGCTGGCGAATGCTGTTCACCAACGGAATAAAGTCGCGATCGCCCGTGATTAACACAAACGTTGACAGTCCAGGCATGGTAAACAACGTGCGCATCGCCTCGATACACAGATTCATGTCAACGCTGTTTTTGATGGGACGACCGGTGCGACCTGCATCTTTGTCATAGTAGTACGTCGGGACGTACATCGGCTCAATGTTGTTGGCATAGAGGGCACTTGTGATCCGTGGGTAGCGGTACCAATCTGCGTATGCACGCGCCAGAATCACTCGACCGAGTTCGTTACATCGGTCCATAATTATCTCAAAGTTGGGGTTCGTGTCTAACTTGTCGCGGACACTAACGTAGATATTTTCAAAATCGATGAAAACAGCAACGTCTTTGCGTACTTGCTCTGCCATAACTTGGTGCGAGCTCCTCTACTGAGCACACACACACCGTCCAAAGTGCTAGGATGTGACGCACCATACTTCCACACGCTCCCGAAACCGCATCACGCAACAGCATTCCTGTGCCGCAGTTTCAGGTACTTCAATGTGTCAAAAAAGAATCAATGCGTATTTTAAGTCTTTCGTGAAATGCAACAATCGCACATCACCAACCATCATCCAAACGCGTCTTGGCACATCGTGTGTGCACAAAAAATCATAATTACTGTCAACAATATGAATCGTTGACGTAGGTAGTATACCACTACTTGAATGTGTGTGCGCCACATCACGTGTTGTCACCGGTATTACGGCACCGGGTCATCACCACCAGCAGAAAAAGGGTGACAGCGCATTAATCGCTCCACCCCCATGGCCACCCCACGCAAAAACCCGTATTTTGCGATGGCCTGATAGGTGTACTCAGAACAGGTCGGCGAATAAATGCAACTGGGCGGTTTGAGCGGCGATAAATGGTGCTGATAAAAACGAACCATGGCCAAGGCAACGGTTTTGATCATGACTGACTCGCTTTCTGACCCAACGGGCCTTGTCGAAGCGTCTCCCAGACCAGATGCCGTAACTCAGGCACAATTAAGCGGTTCAACGCTAACTCAACGGCGGCTGGGGATCCTGGCAAACAGAAGATGAGACTACCACCCCATGTTCCCGCTGTCGCGCGAGACAACATGGCAGCAGCACCAACCTGCTCATATGACAACATCCGAAAAAGTTCACCAAAACCGGGGAGTTTACGCTCAAGAAGTGGTTCGATGGCGTCGATAGTCGTGTCACGCTTGGCAATTCCTGTGCCACCAGTGGTGATAATGACTTGGCACCCCGTTGCAATCCACGCTTGCACATGGGCGAGTACCTGGGTTGGCTCATCTTTGACAATAGCGTAGTGTGCGATGTGATGCTGCGCTGACTGCAGGAGTGACTGTGCGAGCGCACCTCCGCTGTCATTTTCCAATGTACGTGTGTCACTTATGGTTAGTACACCACAACGGATTCCACCGATTTGGTCTGCTGCATATTGACGGTGTTGTTCGTGGCTCATGATAGACCCTAACGCCCTAAACGGTGAATACTCATATCACATAGTACCACGTTTATCTGTTTAGAATGCATGATGGATTGGACATTCCATTGAGGAGTCATCTATAATTCGTAAACAGTCATTTACAACGCAACACACACACCACCACACATCGCACCGTGTGCACGTGTACGGCGCGTATTGATTGCCCACAACACCTTGGAGGCTTCATGCCATTGCAGTTCACTACCGAAGCTCGTGACGCACATACGAGTGCGCGAGCCGGTCGGATTGTTACCGCCCACGGCGTCATCGAAACACCGGTATTCATGCCGGTCGGCACCAAAGGCACACTCAAATCACTTGCCCCCGATGAAGTAGCCGCCCACGGCGCTCAAATCATCCTCGGCAATACATATCACCTCTATCTTCAACCTGGGCACGAACTGATTGCCCGCCACGGTGGTCTGCACAAATTCATGCGCTGGGATGGGCCGATTTTGACCGATAGCGGCGGATTCCAAGTCTTTAGTCTCAAATACGGCGGCATTGCCGACGAGGTCAAAGGGCGTGGCTCATATACACCCCGCCCCGGCATGGTCAAAGTCACCGACGACGCCGTCATCTTCAAATCGACCATCGATGGCTCACGCCACGTCTTTACGCCAGAGCGGAGCATCGAAATCCAAAAAGGCATCGGCGCCGACATCATCCTCTGTTTCGACGAGCTACCACCGTTCCGGGCTGGCTACGACTACACTCGTCGCTCGCTCAAACGCACCCATTCCTGGGAGGAGCGTTGCTTGACGTACCACCAAGAGACATTGCGTGGCGAGCACGATATCCCCATGCCGACCCCCGACCAATCACTATTTGGCATCGTGCACGGCGGGGTTTTTGCTGATTTGCGCAAAGCCAGTGCCGAACATATTGGCACCATGGCGTTTGATGGGTTGTGCATCGGCGGTTCGCTCGGTGCCAACAAGAGCCAAATCTACGAGGTGGTTGACATGACCGTGCCCCACATGCCCGACGGCAAGCCACGGCATCTGCTGGGCATCGGCGACGTCGACGATTTGTTCGAGGGCGTCGCACGTGGGATCGACATGTTCGACTGCGTCAGTCCAACCCGACTTGGGCGCCACGGCGCGGCGCTCATCAAAGATGCGACGCGCAACTTCCGCCTGAATGTCAACAACGCGAGTTGCCGCGATAGTGCTGAGCCACTCGATGCGTGGTGTGATTGTGCGGTCTGTCGCACCTACTCACGGGCCTATATTCATCACCTGTTCCGTGCCAAGGAGTTGCTCGGCATTCGGCTGGTGAGTCTCCACAACGTTGCTTTCTTGTTGCGTTTAATGCGTGAAATGCGACAGAGCATCATAGACGGTTCGTTTACCGCGTTGCGTTCATCGTGGCTGGATGGCCTGCGTCGGTCAGAGTAGTGACACGATAGTGTGTCAGGAGGCAATGTTTATGGAGCGCTTTCTCAATCCGCTCAAAAACCCCATCAACATTGTGTTGATGGCACTGGCAATCGCCATGAACATCGTGGTTGGCCAGCTGGTAACCGTGCTCAAACTCCCCATTTACCTCGACAGCATTGGCACCGTGTTGGTTGGTGCATTGCTCGGCCCAATCGCGGGTGGTCTTACGGGATTACTCGCCAACGTGATTTGGAGCCTGCTGGGGAATGCCTTTGCGTTACCGTATGCCATCGTTGCGCTCGTGATTGGCGTCATGGCCGGCATCTTCGGGCGCAATGGCGTGTTTCGCAGTAGCTCACCTCAATGGGTTGGTGCGGCGGTCGGCGGTCTCTTCTTTGTCGCGTTGTCACTTTTCGTCATGACGTTTCTAAATGCGAACGAAGATGGCTCACTCCCCGCCATGGCAGACATTATCAGCGCCAATGCAATCATCTTCGTAGTCACGGCCATCATCGGACTTGTGGCAGGCGCATTACTCATCAAAAACGGCGGGTATGCCGGGCTTGCTGGCATTGTGACCGGTATCGTGGCAGCTATTATCTCTGCACCTATCACAGCCTACTTGTTCGGTGGCGTCACCGGCTCAGGGACCGACGTGTTAGTGGCATCATTTATGGCGAGTGGCCAAAACATCTTAACCTCGGTGTTTGCACAGGGTGCCGTATCTGATCCATTCGACAAAATGACCTCGTTCATGGTGGTATGGATTATCATCAACCTGTTACCACAACGCGTACTCGAACGCTTCGAAGATCAATAGGGAGATTCGTTCACTCCGATGCAAAGTGGCTGGTTTGATCGTCTTCATCCCCTCACCAAGTTGAGTTGGGCCATATCAGTGGCGATTGCCGCCTACATCACACCGACGCCGTGGGGTGCATGGGTGATGATGGGCGTGGCAATCGCCACGCCTCTTGCGTCTGCGCAACGATTCACGATTTATCGTACGCTCTTTGTTATCTTTGTGCCAATCGCACTGTCACTGCTGATAATCCAGGGATTGCTTTTTCCAACACCGGGATATGGTCGCTTCGTCATAGGAAGTTTTGTGCTCGAACTCGGCGGTCTGGTTGTCGCAAGTATCAATTTGGCGCGCATCGTGGCCCTGGGATGTGGACTTTTGAGCGTCATCTTGACCACATCGTCGACCGTGCTCGCGCAGTCGTTCGCAGAACGCGGGATGCCGCGAAGTATCGAGTATATTTTGCTGATGGCCCTGCAAATTTTGCCAGATATGCGTCAACGAGCCAACGCCATCCTTGAAGCACAACAAGCGCGGGGTCTTGTTATCACATCACTTCCAAGTCGTGTCAAAGCACTCATTCCATTGATTGGGCCACTCGTGGTCGGTGCATTAATTGATGTGGAAGAACGCGCTATGGCACTCGAACAACGCGCCTTTGCAAGCCCTACACCTCCTACTCGTCTCCACCACATTCCCGATTCACCATGGCAACATCGCGCTCGCACGCTACTCCTCGTGGCAACCGGCACACTCATCCTCTTGCGTCTGATCGGAGTGTGGGCATGATGCACCATCTCGTCACTCTTGAGGCACTCACGTTCCGGTATCAACGCTCACACGTGGATGCACTCCACGACATATCCTATCAATTTGCTCCAGCACAGATTACCGCCGTCGTCGGCGCTGCTGGTGCAGGCAAAAGCACGCTCTGTGCGGCAATTGCTGGATTTATGCCACAATTTTTTCGTGGGCATGTAAGCGGTGCCATAACCGTAAATCAACAATCTTCAATTATGTCAAGCATTATTGATTTATTACCGCACGTCACCCTAGTCACATCACAGGCCAGTAGTCAGATATCGGGGGTCTGTTTTACGGTTGCTGAGGAGGTTGGTTTTGCCCTACAAAACCTCGGCATGGAGATGCACGACATCCACACCCGTGTCGCAGATGCCCTCGATACGATGGAAATACGCCATCTTGCAGATCGTTCGCCGTATGCACTCTCGGGAGGGCAACAGCAACGCATGATCATTGCCGCGGCACTGGCACTCCGGCCACCCGTACTCATCTTTGATGAACCAACCGCCCAGCTCGACCCACCGGCGGTAGCCGCACTTGGGCGGACACTCCGAGCACTGGCGGCACGTGGCCACACCATCATCGTTGCCGAACACAATTTGGACTGGGTCGCACACTACGCAGATGCAATGATCGTCCTCGACCACGGACATTTGGTCGCAAATGGCACACCACATCAGCTATTTGGCGAACACCATGCTGTGCTCGGACGACCATATTTGATACGCTTGCTGACATATCTCAGCGCACAGGGATTACATGATTCTGCACGCAACACGCTGAACGTTGAAGCAATCGTCCTCACCCATCAACCAGACCAAATCGACGCAGAAGCGACGCTACCAGACCGGCCGTCATCACCCACTACCGTGCATGTAGATAACGTACATTTTGCGTACAGTAGCGAAAGTGCGGTTCTGAATGGTGTCGAACTACGCATCGGTGCTGGAGAACGAATTGCACTGCTTGGACGCAATGGTGCTGGCAAAAGCACGCTGTTACGACATCTGAACGGACTGCTCCGCCCGCAACAAGGATGTGTGCGCATTCACGGGCACGATATCGCGCGCACGGCACCCGGTCAGAATGCACGTCATGTCGGCATCGTCTTCCAAGATGTACGCAATCAACTCTTCGCAGCAACCATTCATGACGAAATCGCCTTTGGTCCACGAACACTTGCGCTGACTGCCGAAGAAATTGCCCGACGCGTCACGCATGCACTCACAATCTGTGGGCTTACTGACGTCGCAGACACACATCCATACGACATCGCACCGGCACAGCGTCGACTGGTAGCCACCGCTGCCGTGATGGCCCTCGAGAGCGACATCCTCGCACTCGATGAACCAAGCGCCGGTCTCGACGACGCAAGCATTTCGCAGCTGGTGTCGGCCATAGATGCGACGACCGCCAACGGTCGCTCGGTGGTACTGGTGAGTCACGATCTGAACTTATGCGCCGCATATACGGAGCGCGTCATTTTGATGCGTGCCGGGCGTGTGGTCATTGACAGCACCTGGCAAATGTTAACGCTTGCAGAGCTCCAACTCCTCGATGACGAAGTCGGCCTTCCAATCGGCCACAAACTCGCACTCATCAACAAAATTCCCCCGAGGAGCGCCATTGGGCGCATCCTTTGTAGCCCACATGCACTGCGTTAAGTCGTTGGTCGCATTAACAGGAGCGTTGTCGTACCGTGAGCATACAGGTTCCCAACGCTATCATAAATTCGCCCATCAGCCGTTGCGGTACGGCTACCCACATGGATAGCTCGACCTTCGGCACGCAATTCACCGGCTTCTGCAACCATTGGCTTCGTAAAGTTGATTTTGATTTCGAGTGTCACATAGCCGACGCCCTTGGGCAACATCGTCAACACTGACACTGCCATGGCCGTATCAAGCAACGCACACGCTAAGCCACCATGTGCCATGCCCATGGGATTATAGTGGAATTCTTGAGGTACCACGGTAAACAACGCGTACCCCTCGCTCCACTCCTGCCCATGGATATCAAGAAGGCGGAGCATTGGCGACACAGGAATCGTACCGTCGCGCACCGCATCAATATATTCGGTACCACTCAACTCACGCATTTGATTCATATACAGTGACGGGCTCTGCCACGTCACGAGACGTTGTTGTTCTGACATCATCGACTCTTTCTACGCATCACAAACGATGTACTACCAACACGATTTTGGATGGTGGTTTGTATCTCAAATCCTGCATGTTGATACAGTGCGATAGCCGGATTGAACTCACGTACCGTGAGCACGAGTGGCATTCCACGACCATCAGCCAACATACACAAGCATGCAAGTAACGTTGTGCCAACTCCGCGGCCACGCCACTGTGGCACAAGTGCGATAGCTAGTTCACCGTCATCGGTGGTCATCATGGCCGTTTCATCCGCATGTAACACCGGTCGTGCCCAGGCAGCGCCGATTACCACGCCATCGGATCGTGCAATCACGCCAATATCGTTCAGTGCTCCCCATTCGTTCACATAGTCACGCAAATTTGGATCGTCGAGCGCTGGGTGATAGGATGTTGCTCCATCCAGTTCCATCCACGCTGCATAATACAACATTTGCCAAAGTGCCTCTTCATCGTACGGGGTTGCCTGTGATATGGTGTATTGCAAGATACGATCTCCTCAACTCAGCCTATTTGTATCATACCTGAGGTTGACCATGCATACACGGATATGTGCCTTCGACGTCTTTGGCACGATAATTGACACTACCGCGATGAGTTCTGTCCTCGAGCCATTTTGTGGTGCGCACGCGCCACATATCAATCAACGTTGGCGTCAACGACAGGTTGAATACCTGATGCGACGTGCAGCCATGCACCGATACGTTGATTTTGATACGGTAACTGCGGATGCTCTTTCACACACGTTGGACGAGGCGCGCGTATTCATCTCCAAACGCGATCTCGCGAGCATTTGTGCGTCAATCAGACAACTCACGTGCCACCATGACACGCATACCACACTCCAACGACTGAGAACTCACGGTTGGCGGTGTGTGTTGTTTAGCAACGCCACTCCCGCCACACTCGACGCACTTGTCGCACATAATCAGCTGACCGATGTCCTCGATAACGTCATTAGTGTGGCACCATTCAAGTGCTACAAACCACACCCTGACGTGTACCGTGCACTGGCCGCAACTTGTGGCGTACGTCGCGATCGGATCTGGCTTGCCTCTGGTAATCATTGGGATGTCACGGGTGCCATACATGCTGGTCTGCATGGTGCCTGGATTGCCGCAGCTGAACTCCCAGATATGCGGTGGGACGATGTACCAGTTGATGTACGCGTTCCCTCGCTCACGACCCTCGCAGATTATCTGACAACGCAAGTCATCTATACATCTGACGATGATTGATAGTGCGTAGATGAAATAGATCATATTTACACAGAACTGCACCCTGCTTGATGAACTATTGCATCCACTGGTTTCGCCGCGATTTACGGCTCTTTGACAATCAGGCACTCACCGCCGCAAGCCAACAGTGTGACGGGCGCGTAATTCCACTCTTTATTGTTGACCCTGCACTCGTCAATTCCACCCGTGTCGGTGCAAATCGCCTGGCGTTTTTGGCGAGTCGCTTGCGCACGTTGCATGCCGAGCTCGTCGCACGTGGCAGTGGTCTCGTAATTGCCTATGGTGACCCACGCCACGTACTCCTTGGCATCGCCGAGGAGTACGGTGCCACTATGGTGACTTTTGAGCGTGATACCGGCCCATGGGGACGCCAGCGCGACCGCGATGTGGCGCAGATATTACTAGCCAACGGCCTCACCGGCCAAACCAGTCAAACGCTTACCATTGTGCCACCGACTGCGCTCAAAACTGGTGCTGGTACACCATATACGGTTTTTACACCCTTTTATCGTGCCTGGCGCAACGTACTTGACGTACACGAGGAATTTGAGATTCCACCTCTTACTAAGCACCCACTACAACCAGCCGAGCCAGTATGGCCCGATTGGCCCCAAAGTGAAGTGCCGTTACCAGACAGTAGCCGTGCCCATGCCGAGACTATCCTGCGCCAATTTGCGCAAACCGCACTCAACGCGTATACCAAAGGTCGCGATATGGTTGCCCAACCTGGCACATCAAGGCTATCGCCATATGTGCGCTTCGGTATTCTCTCCCCCCAAGAATGTGCGCGTGTTGCATTGGCCAACATGCCGCGAATTGTCGGCGAGGAGCGGAGCGGTGCCGAGGTGTGGTTGAGTGAACTGGCATGGCGTGATTTTTATCATCAAATCCTCTTCAACTTCCCTCACGTGACTACCGGGGCGTTCAGGCCGATGTATGATGCGGTACCGTGGAGCAACAATACCGCATGGTTTGATGCATGGTGTACGGGGCAAACCGGCTACCCGATTGTTGATGCGGCGATGCGTCAACTCAACCAAGAGGGCTGGATGCACAACCGGGCACGCATGATTGTCTCTTCATTTTTGACCAAAGATTTGTTGATCGATTGGCGCTGGGGTGAGCGCTATTTCATGCAAAAGCTCATTGACGGTGATACGGCCGCCAACAACGGTGGGTGGCAATGGGCAGCCGGCACCGGAACCGATGCGCAGCCATACTTTCGCATCTTTAATCCAATCAGCCAAGGGCAAAAGTTCGACCCAGATGGTGCCTATGTCAAAAAGTACCTACCCGAGTTGCGCTACGTACCTACTAAGTTCATTCATTCACCGTGGCTCTTGCAAGGGAGCGACATGCGCAACGCACGGATTACCATGGGTGTCGAATACCCGTACCCGATTGTCGATCACGCAGCGCAACGCACCGCGGCTCTCGCAATGTACGCCACAATCAAACCACCGTCGTAGCCACGGTGGAGATAGAGCTGAACAATGATATTCCGAACAATTCAATCACGATATGCGAGATTATGTCATCGTCAGCGTTCGTTGGAGCGAGCCACTCATAAACGTTGTGATTTTGATCCAATTACGGTGTATATTGCTCTTGACTTTTTTCTGCACAATGCTATTATCTGCACGTACTTCAACGATGTGTACAAAATCTGGTTATTTGAGGCACCCGCCACCGATGATGTGCTGGCTCGCTGCGCTCCTTAGATAAGGTATGAACTGACATGATAAGTGAGTTCAAGCGGTTGCTTGTAGGGCGGCCGCTTGCAAATGAGCAGTTAGCCCACGAACGTCTTCCCAAGCGTACCGCACTAGCAGTTTTTTCGTCAGACGCACTCTCGTCAGTTGCCTACGCAACTGAGGCCATTTTGATTGCACTGATGTACGCAAATCGCGCCGCACTCGGGATTGCCACGCCAATTGCCTTTGGCATCACGGTTTTATTAATCACTGTAGCGTTCTCGTATGTGCAGACCATCATGGCCTACCCAAATGGTGGTGGATCATACATCGTCTCGCGTGAGAACCTTGGCACCGTGCCATCGCTGATTGCAGCTGTTTCATTGATGGTTTCATACATTTTGACTGTTGCAGTCAGTATTTCGGCAGGTGTCACTGCCATTACCTCTGCGCTCCATTGGCTTGATCCGTACCGTGTCAGTATGGCAATCGGCTTAATTGCGCTCCTCACCCTAGCAAACTTACGCGGCATCAAGGAGTCCGGGAGCATTTTTGCCATACCAACATATCTCTTCATCCTCAGCATGTTCGGATTAATAGGATCGGGTCTCTACCAGGTTTGGACGGGCAACGCTAATCCAGCAGTACCACCCGAGGTCATCCACGCAGAGATGAACCAAACATTGACGTGGTTCTTGATTCTTCGTGCGTTTGCGTCGGGATGTACCGCATTGACTGGCATCGAGGCAATTAGCGACGGTGTAGCCGCATTCAAACAACCACAATCGCGCAATGCCTCCATCACCTTAGCCGTCATGGCAGTCATTCTCAGCTTGATGTTTGTAGGTATCACCGTGCTCGCTGGCGAATACAAAGTCATTCCGGATGGTGCACCAGAGCCCGAGACGGTCAATTCACAACTGGCACGAGCCATATTTGGCGGTGATTCACCGTTCTACTACGTTATTCAGATTGCCACCATGTTGATTCTGATTCTGGCATCAAATACCGCGTATGCCGACTTCCCACGGCTTTCGTATTTCTTGGCAGTTGACCGCTTTTTACCACGCCAATTTGCCCAACGTGGAGATCGTCTCGTTTTCTCAAACGGCGTGATTTTCCTGGGTATTATTTCGGCGATTCTTGTGGTTATCTTTGATGCACGCGAACAGGCCATGCTACCACTCTACGCACTCGGAGTTTTTGCGGCATTCACGCTCTCACAAACCGGGATGGTATTGCGCTGGGTTCGCCTTCGTGAGCCCAACTGGATACGTAACATGCTCATCAATGGTTTTGGCGCAACCATCACCGGTTTGGTGTTCGTGGTCATTGCAATCACCAAATTCTCCCAAGGTGCTTGGGCGGTGCTCATTATCATTCCACTGACCGTGTACATGCTCTTTCAAGTGCGCAAGCACTACCTCGATGTTGCCGAACAATTGTCGTTGACCGCAGCACCGAAGCCACAGCCCGTTCAACGCCATACCGTGTTAGTACTCGTGAGTGGCGTGCACCGCGGGGTCATTCCAGCGTTGCAGTATGGGCTTTCGTTAACATCTGACAACATTCAGGCACTCTATATTGACATGGACGATGAGGGCACGCAACGTATCAAAGACAAATGGAAACAGTGGGGATGTGGTATCGAGTTAATCACATTACCGTCACCATATCGCTCATTGGTACGACCAATTCGCGAATATGTAGAACAACTCACGCATCGCTATAGCCACGACGTCGTCACTATTGTCATGCCTGAATTCATCCCGAATCGTTGGTGGCAGAACTTCTTGCATAACCAGACAGCACTCGCCATCAAGACCATGCTCCTCTTCACCAAAAACGTCGTCGTCGTGAGTGTACCCTACCACCTCGATCACTAAACGGTGATACGCCATCGCCAATAACACACCACCCCATGCATCAACAGATGTGTGGTAGTGGTGTGTTTATTATTTACACATTTACTTGTAATACACGACTGCAAAATCCGTTCACTAATTAACTATTTTCGATATAAACAACCTATTGACATTCATATTAAATAGTAGTACTATCTGCGAGCAATATAGCGAGTGTAAGAATTTTACACTCCAAATAGGCAATGACGCCCATATCACATGAGATATCTGATATGGGCATTTCGTTGTCAAAGGAAGTAGCATGTTAGCGGAGCTGAAACGGTTAGTGGTGGGCAAACCACTTGCAAACGAGCAATTAGCGCACGAGCGATTGCCCAAACGCACAGCCTTGGCGGTCTTCTCTTCAGATGCCCTGTCATCAGTGGCGTACGCCACTGAGGCGATTCTAATCGCCTTGTTGTATGCCAACCAATCGGCCTTGGGGTTTGTCACACCCATAGGCATTGGCATCACCCTCCTGTTGTTCACTGTGGCATTCTCATATCGACAAACCATCATGGCGTATCCCCAAGGTGGAGGATCATATATCGTTTCGCGAGAGAATCTCGGCAAGATACCGTCGCTCATTGCTGCATCATCGCTCCTAATCGACTACATTTTGACCGTAGCGGTCAGTATGTCGGCCGCTGTGGCCGCAATGACCTCTGCATTCCATCAAATCGAGCCCTATCGCATTGAACTTGCCGTTGGCCTGATTGTTTTGCTCACCCTAGCAAATCTCCGCGGCATCAAGGAATCAGGCAACATGTTTGCCATTCCCACCTACACTTTTGTGGCCAGCATGGTGACATTGATTGGCGTTGGTCTATACAACCTATTTACTGGGCAGGTCACCGAAGCGCCACCACCGGCCATTTTGCATGAAGAACACGGCCAAGCCATCGGCTATTTCTTGATTCTGCGTGCTTTTGCAGCTGGGTGTACCGCCCTCACCGGGATTGAGGCCATCAGCGATGGAGTGCCGGCGTTCAAAAAGCCTGAGTCACGCAATGCGGCAACCACTTTATTGATTATGGTTATCCTGTTAAGTTTGATGTTTATGGGCACTACCGTGTTAGCAGATGCGTATCACATCATCCCTGATGGAGCAGCCGAACCCGAGACGGCCAATTCACAACTTGCACGGGCTATTTTTGGCAATGGATCGCTCTTTTATTACATACTCCAGGCAAGCACGATGCTCATCCTTGTACTTGCCTCGAACACCGCCTATGCAGACTTTCCACGCCTATCATATTTTTTGGCCGTCGACCGCTTTCTACCACGACAGTTTGCGCAACGCGGCGATCGCTTGGTTTTTTCAAATGGTGTCATTTTCTTGGGCGTGGTTGCAGCCATTCTGGTGGTGCTGTTTGATGCGCGCGAGCAGGCATTACTGCCACTCTACGCCGTCGGCGTATTCATATCATTCACTATCTCTCAAATAGGCATGGTACGTCGTTGGATGCGTGTACGCACTCCAGGATGGCAAAGTAGTGCCTTGATTAACGGGTTTGGTGCAACGATTACCGGTGGTGTATTAATTGTCATCGCCGTATCGAAGTTTTTTGATGGCGCATGGGCAGTGCTACTTGTCTTACCGATTATGGTTGTTGTGTTGACCAAAATCAACAAGCACTACAGCGATGTTGCTGAGCAACTCTCGTTGACTGAAGCGCCACAACCGGTTGCCCTTCGTCGACATACCGTGTTGGTACTTGTGAGTGGCGTCCACCGTGGCGTTATTCCGGCACTTCAGTATGGGTTATCGCTCACGTCCGATAATATTCAGGCGTTATACATCAATCTCGATGAAGAAAGCACCAACCGCATGCGTGAAAAATGGCAACAGTGGGGGTGTGGCGTCGATTTGATTACCCTGCCGTCGCCATATCGTTCATTGATTCGCCCAATACGCGAGCACCTTGACCAACTCGAGCGACGGTACGCTGACGATGTTGTGACTGTCATCCTGCCAGAGTTCATCCCAAATCGTTGGTGGCAAAACTTTTTGCACAACCAGACGGCCATCGCCATCAAGACGATGCTCCTCTTCACCAAAAACGTCGTCGTGGTCAGTGTACCTTACCACCTCGATCATTAGACCATTAATCGACATGTGTCACGTCACCCACATGCAATCGTCCGATAGGATTGCATGTGGGGCTGTTTCATGTGTACGTTTATCGCGGTTCTATCTAACAAGACTCATCACGTATCAGGGACTGGTGGCCAATTGCATCATGCAATTTCATTCCAATGCGTAACGCTTTATGTTTTGCATCGTAAAAACCACGGACGTCGATGACGTCCGTGGTTCGATTACCGAAGGATACGTTGCCTGGTTATGGGGTAATCACCTGTGACTCCTCGATGATTTGTTGGGTCACTGCAGGGTTGTCGCTTGCCATCTTGTCGAGCAACAACGTCAAATTGGTGTTGGGGTCAACAAACCAAATGTTGCCACTCTTGAGCATTTCGACCATCAACTCGCGCTCACGCAAGCGAAGTAACTCGGGGTTATCGCGGAACGACTTACCCTGGACTGTACGTACTTGTGACTCACGACTTGCGGCTTCGAGGGCGGCAGCTGTGCGACCCTTTTCTGTGGTCAAAGCGACTTTAGCCTCTTGCTCAGCGCGGAAGAGATTATTGGCTTGCTCGGCTTCAATCTGCTGACGACGCTTCTCTTCGGTCTCGATTTGCACCTCGAGGTTGGCTTTTTCGGCCAACAGCTTGGCGTACTGCTCACCGACGTTGATATCGAGCACCTTCACAGCCTCGAGATTAATGTAGAGCTGCTCGGCCGGCGCAAGTTGGCCATCACCTGGTGATGTCGTCAAGTATTGACGAATGCGCTGGCTGAATCCACCACGATCTGACAATGCCTCATCCAAGGTGAACTGGGTGGATGCTGTCTTGAGTGCCTCGCTGATAAACCCGTCGAGCTGCGAGTTCAGCTGAGCATCGCTCACGCCAATGCGACCATACATGGCTTTAAGTGCATCGGGAGCGGTTTTGCGACTGAAGTCAATTTGAATTGAAATGTCGTACAGTTGCTTATCGCTACTCGCAACATTCTGTTCGATTTGGCGGGACTGACGACGCACGTTGACAATCTCGATACGCGTAAACGGCGCAAACGGTCTAAAGAACAGACCCGGCTCCTGAATACCCTCAACAGCTCCTTGCGTCACTACGATACCGCGTGTACCTTCATCAATCTGCGCGAAACGGGTTGTTGCGGCCGCCAGTGCCAAGATGGCCGCGATAATTGCTACGATGGCGGCAAGACGTGACTGCATATTCATGCGCACAAACTCCTACTAGAAACACAGCATAATAACAGGCATTACTATGCGAACGACATCAGACTCCGACACAAGTCGTTAGACGTTGGCGCGCACGACTTGGATGCGTTCCCTAAGTACTCATGGTATCATGCTCAAGTGAGTGTTTGCTAAAAGGAGGCAAAACATGTTGACTGAAGAACTCATTCGCAGTGCGCTCAAGAATGTCATCGACCCCGAAATCGGGTTGGATATCGTTAATTTGGGTCTCGTCTACCGCGTTGACATTCTTGAAGATGGCAAAGTCGTCGATTTGGACATGACGTTGACTACTCCAGCCTGTCCAGCTGGCCCGCAAATCATCGAGCAAGTCAAGCGCGAAGTCGGTGCACTCGGCGACGTCTACAAAAACCTCGAAGACGTTCGAGTCAATCTGGTGTGGACGCCATTCTGGAGCCCAGCCATGATGACCGAAGAAGCCCGTGATCAGCTAGGTTTCTTTTAAGCGCTGCATACGATGTACTCAATGCAGGGGGCGCACTTGATGTGCGCCCCCTGCATGCGTTATGTGTTGTGTGGCGCTCCAGCCAACGTCTCTCGAGGCACCGCATCAACAAACTGCTCAAAATTTTCATGGAACCGTTGCGCGAGTGCCTGTGCTGCGTGATGCCATGCATCAGCACTGTGCCATGCTGTTTGCGGATTGAGGAGTGCCGCAGGCACGCCAGGACAGGTATTCGGCATTGCTAATCCAAAGACGGGGTCAACTGTATAGGCTACGTTATCTAGCGTGCCCGCAATTGCAGCATTCACCATGGCGCGCGTAACCTCGAGCGGTATCCGTGAACCAACACCGTACATGCCACCACTCCACCCCGTATTGACCAGCCAGACACGAACTTTATGAGCAACGAGACGTTGATACAGCAACTCCGCATAGCGACCTGGATGAAGCATCATGAATGGCGCGCCAAAGCACGTCGAGAAGGTGGCCGTAGGATGATTTACGCCGCGCTCTGTGCCGGCCACTTTGGCGGTATATCCCGATACGAAGTGGTAAAGCGCTTGTGCAACACTCAAGCGACTGATAGGGGGAAGTACGCCGAACGCGTCAGCAGTCAACATGATGATGGTACGTGGATGACCTCCTTGTCCGCTCGGTTCCACATGTGTGAGCATCGAAAGGGGATATGCAGCACGACCATTTTCACCATGCGACACATCATCAAAATCTGGTTGATGTGTGACATCATCAATGACAACATTTTCGAGGATGGTCCCATAGGTATTGGCCGCGCGAAAGATCTCGGGCTCACCTTTCGCCGAAAGGCGAATCGTTTTTGCGTAACATCCACCCTCAAAATTAAAGATACCCTCTGCACTCCAACCATGCTCATCATCACCAATCATCGGACGTTTTGGATCGGTAGAGAGTGTTGTTTTACCCGTTCCAGATAAACCAAAAAACACGGCAGTGTCACCATCATGACCTACGTTGACTCCCGCATGCATGGGCAAGATGCCACGGTGCGGAAGCAGATAATTGAGCATGGTAAAGATGGCTTTTTTGATTTCTCCTGCGTACCACGTTCCCCCAATCAGTACCGTCCTCTTTGGAACATTGAGAATGATAAACACAGGGGAACGGACACCGTCAGATTCAGGGTCTGCCATCACTGATGGCGCATGCAACACTGTTAATGTATCGTGCTGAGTACGCCAATCGCTGCGAAAAAGATATTTGCCAAATAACGTATGCCATGGACTCTCTGAGATGAGCTTCACGTTGTATGCGTAGGTCGTATCAGCGTTTACCGATGCATGTAATTCATAGTGTTTATGCTGCATGAAATAGTCATTGATGCGCGCCTCAAGTCGGTCGTAGATGATGCTATCAACGCGTCGGTTGACATCGCCCCACCATATTTGTTCGCTATCACGTTCATCAGCAACTATATAACGGTCAAGTGGCGAACGCCCAGTGAACGCTCCAGTTTGGACAACCAATGCGCCATGATTGCTCAAATGCCCACCGCGCTGCTCGATGGTCTCTTCAATGAGCGCTGCATCCGAGAGATCTACCAGACTTATTGGTGTATCGTGTGAATGAATCATGCAATCCCCTTTCGTACCACGTATTGTGGGCAACCACACTGTTGCTCACGTATCCTAGCACTCACATTAGGGATGTCAATGCACGAATCCTCTCAAATACTCTCAAATGCTCTCAATGTGGCATCAAAAACAATCGTGTGCCGGTCGTCTTTCATCGTACGATGAGTGCACGAACATTCATGCAGCGACAACCGACACACAATATACAGCGTCACGCTTTATTATGGCGTGATAACTATGATTCCCTTCATCCCTGGATGATTACCGCATACATAAAAAAGTTGACTCGGTGCATCTGACGGAACCGTAAAGGTCATCGACGTCGTAGCACCACCCGTAGGTGAAACCCCAGACGTGTATTCATTCCCGGTTGTGCCATCCGTACTGAGGAACAGTGGGTGCGAAAAGCCATTTGTCACAGTAATTGTGTAGGTTTCACCTTTTTGCATGGCGAGCGTTGGGTCAGCACCGCGCAATACACTATTCACATTAACTTTCCAGTCACTTACACCTTCATTGAAGAATTCAATTGAATCTGATGCTTGGAGCGCGATTGGTGTTGGGGTGACTGTTGGCTCGAGTGATGGAGTCATTGTTGGTTCGGCCGTCATGGTCGGCGTATTTGTATTCACCGGCGTACTTGTCTTGACAGTTGTGCGCGTCGTGGTACGTTGAATCGTCCGCGTTCTAGTTTTCGTTTTGGTCTTCGTTTTGGTGATGATGCGTGTATGTGTGGGAATGCGCGTAAATGACGGCTTTCGTGTGTGTGTTGGAATGCTTGTCATTGAAGGCCTACGCGTGGGCACACGTGTACTTGACGGCTGACGCGTAAATGACGGCTGACGCGTGTGTGATGGTGGCCGACGTGACACTGATTCATTCTGATCCTGCATACGCGACTGTGCATTCAGTGATGCACGATGCACAAACGAAGTCGCACCCACGACAACTATTAAGGCGATGATTACCGTGAACACGTGCGTTTTCATCATGTTCTCCTTGAACTACTCGCATCTGATGGTTGAGCGACTACCAGAGTACGTACAACAACTCAAAGGCACTTTATGTATAGTAGAAGTGTACCATATTATGCATTCGATGACCGAAGTGCATCGGGTATTCACCAGCGCAACACAGTTCATATAGAATAGAGTGAATAGTTCGATTACACACAGGTGCAACATGTCACAACGATATGGAATCGGCCCAGAACAACTCCAGCATCTCACCGCCATGCGTACCAATCAACAGCTCATCATTGATGGAGACCTCACCAAATCAGTATGGCAGCAAGCCATACAATCGCCACGATTCGTGGATATGGTGAGTGGAGAACCAGCATACTACGACACTCGTGTTGCCGTGTGCTACAACGACACCCACTTGTATGTCGGCTATTGGGTCGAGGAACCATTTGTGACTGCTACCATGACAGAACGCGATAGTTTCATCTGGTTCGATAATGATGTCGAGCTCTTCATTGGTGGAGATGACTGTTATTACGAACTCGAAATCAATGCGTATGGCACCATGTATGAATGTTTTTTCATATGGCAGGATGCACACACACGTGGAGGTCGGTTTGATCGCCCTGAATTCGATTTGTATCGTCGCACCGTAGATGTATTAGGCGGATTCCAGGATTATCGGTACGGTAAGCATCCACGTGGTCGACGCTGGGGATTTCTTGATTTTGATATGCCGGGCATACAGGTTGCCGTCCAGGTTCAAGGGAGTATCAACGATAACCGTGATATTGACAAGGGGTGGAGTGTCGAAGTCGCAATTCCTTGGGCAAGTCTCGCATTTATGTTTGATAACCGCACATTTCCTCCTACACCCGGCGACACACTGCGTTGTGACTTTTCTCGTTTTGAGGCATTGCGCCTCCACGGCGCGCCGCTCCCTCAGAATCCAGGTTGGAGTCTCAATCCGCATGGCGTGTATGACTCACACATCCCTGAGTGCTTTAGTGTGGTGCATTTTTAGGCATCATGAGGGCGTCATTGACCGTGAGATTCAAAGCCACAGCCGTCGACGTTTTGGCTTTGACAAACAACACGTCAATCGTGTATATTACATGACGTGGTTGCAAGCGCCGATGTGGCGGAACTGGCAGACGCGCTACGTTCAGGGCGTAGTGAGGGTGACCTCGTAAGAGTTCGAATCTCTTCATCGGCACCACGTATTGGGGTATAGTATAACGGTAGTACGCTTGATTCTGGCTCAAGTAGTTGAGGTTCGAATCCTTGTACCCCAGCCAA
>CAYZZI010000023.1:0-46272 GCA_964482795.1 uncultured Klebsiella sp. | reverse complement strand
ACACCAACACGAGCACGCTCTGTCCGCCAGACTGTCGCCACACCAACGCCGTAATCAAACTCGAACGCACTACCAGCACGTGGGGTCATCTCCACGTGCTTTTCATTTTTCAAATACGCCGCGCGCAATACTTACACCCATCACACATGCTGCACACAAAGCCATTGCAACCGATACCCAAAACACCACTTGCGGTCCACCCGTAAGATCATATAACACGCCACTAATTGGAATACCAATAAGTGGTGCTAATCCCCAACCCGCGGCAGAAATAGCAGATTGCGCACTAGCAGCCATGCCTTCAGGCGCTCTCCGTGCCACAATTGTGACCATCATGACAAACGAAAGGCCAAACCCCGCCCCTCGTATCATGGCACCACCCAATAAGACCTCAGGCGACCACGCAGTCGCATACGCGGCATGCGCAAGTGCAATGACGAGACAACCGAACATGAACGTGCGCTCAGGACCAAATCGCGTTGCCAATCGGGGAGCACTACGCATTAGCGGAATTTCGGAGATACCGGTAAATCCAAGTAACAACCCGATGAATATACCACCGCCACCGAGATAGTCCATCATGATACCTTCAAACGTCCCACTCATCGCAAGCGATCCTGCCATCAAAAAAGCCGTTAACATGATCACACGGAGGGCAGGATCTTGGAGAAGAGGACGCCAAGCACCACGCTGTTGCGGTGCAGCAACTTCTTCGTCCAACAACAATGCGAGCAGCGCAATTGCACAAAAACCAATACAGGATACCCAAAACATTGGGCTATACCCATATTGTTGCCAAAAAACACCGCTGACAGCAGCTACAGAAGCAAAGCCCAACGATCCCCATAAGCGCATAGAACCAAAATTTACGCCGTGCATAACAGCCATTTTAGCAACGAGCCCATCTCCGATGCCTGCAATTGGACTCCGCACGAACGCCATGAACAGCATGGCTGGAAATATGAGCCAAAATTCGTTAAAGAGTCCAATCCATGCAAGAGATATACCAAGTAATGCGATACAAATTGCGAGAATGACTCGTCGCAGGCGATAACGGTCCGCATAATTTGCTACGAACGGTGCAGTGGTCAACATCATCAATGGCATGAATGTGGCAAATAAGCCAATTTGCGTCCCAGTTAAGCCGATTTGTTTGAAATGCACAAACATGAAGGGAATGTAGACACCGACAACTCCCCAAAACGCAAAATAATAGAGTGCACCTCGAACTACAGGAGACATCTGTGCAAGTACCCGTAAGGTCATACCCGTCCAATTCATTTGATGATTACGTCTACACATAATACCGCAAGTATACGCGCTCATCTGCACTATAATACAAATGACTCATATGCGTAGGAGTATTAGTTTCATGTGGTCTGCCTTGCAAAACCTGCTGGATCCAGCAGTACTCTTCTTTTTTCTTGGATGTACCATCGCATTATTACGCTCAAACTTGGAGATTCCACAAGCACTTACCAGCTTTTTTTCGCTCTATCTGTTACTGTCACTTGGATTTAAAGGTGGTGTTTCACTCGCCGAAAATCCCATCGAAGTACAAATGATCGTCACCATTGCTGCAGGGATGCTTCTTGCATTCCTTATCCCTGCACTCGCATTCATGTATTTAAAGCGGCGCTTTTCCCAATTCGATGCGGCTGCCATCGCTGCTGCATATGGCTCCGTCAGTGCCGTTACATTCATTACGGCTACCCAATTCTTAGAACGTAATGCCATTGAATTTAGTGGGTATATGACGGTTGTCATGGTGTTGATGGAGACCCCTGCTATTTTGATGGCAATTGCATTAGCGCACTATGCTCGTCGCAAAAACAATCCTAATCAAGCACCGACATCATGGAACAAAGTACTTCAAGAGGCGATTACTGATGGGCCACATCTGCTGCTCATCGGAAGTCTCATCATCGGTACGCTTGTAAATACCGAAGGTCAGGCGGTAATGACGCCATTTACTGGCGAATTGTTTAAAGGGTTTCTCGCCTTTTTCTTACTTGAAATGGGCATGAGCGTAGTACGCAAAGGTCGCGAACTCACCGGACAACTTCGCAGTTTGATTGTATTTGGCATTGCTATGCCGATTGTATCGGCTTGTATTGCATGTTTCGTTGTTATCATTACCAATATGGATGTCGGTAACGGGGTGTTGTTAATGACACTTGCAGCTAGTGCATCGTATATCGTTGTCCCAGCGATCGCACGCCACTCTATACCCGAGGCAAATCCAAGCTTGTATTTTGGGTCCGCACTGATTATCACCTTCCCATTTAATATCATCATTGGCATCCCGTTGTATCACACCATTTTGATGTTACTCGCATAGCACTAGAGGATATCATGCACATTCGCTTTCATGTTGGTGGCCCCCGCTTTCATCCAGTCGATGAACAAGCAACCTTGATTAGTACTTGGCTCGACCCGCATCTCCGCTTAAGCGTTCGTCATGACACAGCGGCATTTGCAGATCTTGATGACGTTGATTTGCTCGTCATGATGGGCATGTATTGGCAAGGAATGAGTGCTGATTGGGCAGGAAACATGGTATATCAACCACCTACCGAGGAATCTAAGGTGCAATTTTTGCATTACTGCGACTCACAGCGCCCGATCATCATTCATCACGGCGCAATTGGTGGATATGACGATTGGACTGAGTTCGGTCAACGTATGGGGGTCAAATGGGGCTGGCAACGCGCTTCACATTCGCCGTTTCAACAGCACCGAATTCACGTCGGTCATAGTGGACATGCACTCGTGGATGGAATAGCAGATTTTCTCATCGAAGACGAAATTTACTACAAACTTTGGATGGACGATGCACGAAATCCAAAACACCATTTGTGGGCTGAATGGGATGGTGCCAAACATCCAATGCTCACCACCCTCGACTCGAATTCAAACGTGGGCAAGGCAGTGTATATAGCCCTTGGTCATAACATGCGCTCAATGGAACCTCCAGCAATGCGCACGTTATGGCGAAATGCGGTTTCGTTTCTTCTGCCTCAATCATAGGAGTGCACTATGTTTACAGCTGCAATCATCGGCGCAGGTAAACCAATACAAACATGGAATAAAGGGGGCGGTCATCAAATTGGCTATACGCATGCAGCCGCATATCTCCGTCATCCTCACATAAAACTTACTTCTGTGGCAGATATTGTTGAAGCTCATCATGTCGCATTCAATGAGCGTTTTGATACAAATGGATACACTGATTATCGCGACATGCTTCGGATTGAACGTCCAGATATCGTGAGTATCTGCACATATGTAGGACTACACGCTGAGATGATCGAACAAGCGATTGATGCAGGAGTACAGGCGATTTTTTGTGAAAAACCATTTGTTGCATCCCCCGCACAACTCACACGCATTCACAACAAAATAACGCGCACAAACGCCAAAGTTATGATTGCCCATGTACGGCGGTATCGCCCAGCATTTCAACATGCACGTCTCCGCATTAATGACGGGAGCATTGGCACGCCAATTGCGTGTCTTGCCGGCATTGATGGATGGGACCTCAGCGAGTGGGGATCGCATTGGCTGGATATGTACCGCTACCTACTGAATGAAGAACAACTTGCATGGGTAATGGGCCAAGCACGGGTGCGTCAGACACGCGGGTATGGACATGCCATGGAAGATCATGCGACCGTGCATTTCGCTTTTGCAAATGGAACGCGTGGCGTGTTAGATGGTGGCAAATCACTGGCAGGCAACGACATTATGACAATTGTCGGGACACTCGGTGTGATTGCAATACACTCTGAAGAATCATTTTCGATCACCAATTCACAAGGTACCGCCATGCATGACTTCGCCGGACATGTTACGTGGGACGGTTGTTGGGACGCCGCTGTACATGAACTGGTGCAATGGTTACAAGATGGTCCAGAACCACTCATAAGTTATGCACGGACTTGGCAATCAGCGGAGCTCAATTTGGCTGCGTATGTTTCAATGGTCGAACGCGATCGAATTGATTTCCCGCTGCAATCGACATTTGACGTGTGGCCGGTGGAGCTACTCACCGAGCGCAAATAAAGCTAATTTGCATGCAGACACTGGATACGATATGAATTTCGACGCAATCTGGCAACATGACAACGCATATTACGGCACCATAAGTCGCATTACGCCACGTGATGGATACGTGATTTACACAAATCCACCACTCGCCAATCGTTACGACCCTAATCACGCAGGTCTTTTTCGTATGTCACCTGACAACGTGGATAATGCAATCATTGAGATTGAACACTTTTTTAACTCTCTTGATATGGATGCCGTAGTATATCTAGACGCGCATGCCACACCTGCCTCACTTGACGGTGCATTACAGGTAGCAGGCTTCAAAAAAATGAGTGACTGGGGCAGCAGCGACTTGATGATCCAGCAAGCCGCTATACCGACACTTGATACCGAAATACGTGTTGAAGTTGCGCTCAATCACAACGATTATGTACGCTGGTGTAGTGTCAATCAACCAGATCCGTACTCGCCGACAGACCTCATGGACAAACTGCATTACCAATCAGTTAGCGCACCCGGCGTAAATGGATACATGGCACTCGTCGATGACCGGCCAGTCGCGCGTTGTGTCACTTTTATTCAAAATGGTCTCGGTCGCGTCGAAAGCGTCTATGTCGAAGAAGAGTATCGACGTCGCGGTATTGCGCACGCACTGGTTGGACGAGCGCTCAAGGATATTGTACAAGCAGGTGCGTTGGGGTATCTTTTTGCAGTTCATGAAGAACCTGCACTCGCACTCTACAACAAATTAGGACTACGCACGGTGTTGACTGAAGCTGTGTATCCTTACGTCAAGCCGTTTTCAGAAATGTGAGGTAGAACATGTCACGACATTCAGATCAACATCGACCGCAATATCATTTCACCGCACCTCAACAGTGGTTGAATGATCCAAACGGGTTGATTCACTGGAACGGTGAATATCACCTCTTCTATCAGTACAATCCTCATGCTGCATACTGGGGAGCCATGCATTGGGGCCATGCGGTCAGTCGCGATTTAGTACATTGGCAACATCTACCAGTGGCACTCGCACCAGATCAAGAGTACGACAAGGATGGTGTGTTTTCAGGTTGCGCCATCGTCCACGATGGCAAACCGGTAATTGTCTACACCGGCGTGACCGCGAACGGCATGCAGCAATTCCCTTGTCTTGCATATGCGGATGATACGCTTCGAACGTTTCACAAAGCCCCGGAAAATCCAGTGATTCACACGCGTCCTGATCACCTCGTCCATGATTTCCGTGATCATACGATGTGGCACGACGGTGAGTGGTGGTATCAGGTGCTCGGTTCTGGTGACGGAACGCATGCGGTTGCCCCTCTTTTTCGTTCAAAAGATCTCCTCTCGTGGGAATACTTAGGACGTTTGATCCAGTCAGATGATGCAGTGAATGAGCAACTATACGAATGTCCTGATTTCTTTCCGAGTGGTGAAAAACACGTATTTATCACGTCACCGCTACCGATGCGCCGGGTTGTTTACATGAGTGGCGATTTTAACGGACGCACATTTACGCCACAAAAACGTGATTATGTCGACCATGGATCGAGTTTTTATGCACCCCAAAGCTTCACCGATGCAACTGGACGCCGAATCATGATTGGATGGTGCCAGGAACATGGCGGCGACCAGTTAAGTCGTGCATTAGGCTGGTCAGGCGTAATGACTCTTCCACGGATCATGGCGCTCGACACCACTGGTAAACTCACATATACCGTTGCACCAGAAGTTGCGGCACTGGAGAACGAGACACTTGCCCATGGTCGCGACATCACACTTGCCCAAGCACAAACGCTTCTTCAGCACGTTGCAGGAGATGCACTCGTCATACGTGCAACGGTGTCTGCCACAACAAATTGCGACTTCGTGGTGCGTTATGACATCCAAAGCCAAGAACAAACCGTGATTCGCTGGGATTCTGAGCGCCAGACCGTATCATGCGACCTGTCAAGAAGCTCACTCAACCAAAACTGCATACGTGAGATATATAGTGCGCCAGTACAGATTGACATTCCTCAAGACCTATCCATTTCTATCTACGTTGATCACTCAATCATAGAAGTCTATGTAGGGAATCATACCGTCTTTTCATTGCGTGTCTATCCCACGCATCCGGCATCTCGATACACAATTCGCGCACTTGACTCGCTGCACATTCGTGAATTAGTTGTGCGTAGTATGAAATCAATATTCTAAGGGTATCGATTAAATAACGATGGCATACACGGATATTTATTACACGTGTATGCCTACCCTATTGACTTTACGTTGACTTTTATGCTACAGTCTCCGTACTACCAATTCAAATTCATAGTGTTGCCAACGGAGGCACGCCATGCAGTCGACACTCACGCGCATTCAGGGAGTTCGTGTAGGACATGCACAAGATTACGACACCTTAACCGGGTGTACAGTTGTGCTGTTCCCTGAAAACACAACGGCGAGTGTTGATGTACGCGGTGGTGCACCTGGTACCCGCGAAACTGATTTGTTAGCCCCAGAATGTACTGTCCAGCACATCCATGCCATCTGCTTGAGTGGCGGGAGTGCATTCGGGTTGGCTGCCGCTGATGGGGTAATGCGCTGGCTGAGAGAACGTGACATTGGCTTTGATGCAGGAGTCACACGCGTCCCAATTGTGCCGGCAGCTGTGATATTTGATCTTGGTTGCGGATCTGCAACCGCTCATGCAAGTGCTGAGATGGGATACAGCGCGTGTGAGCATGCCACCGATCAACCTGTTACTCAAGGATGTATTGGTGCCGGAACGGGCGCTACTGTGGGCAAACTTTTCGGCGCACACGGTTGGATGAAAAGCGGAGTTGGCACCAGCGCAATTACGCTCCTTGATGGAACAACAATTGCCGCACTTGTCGTGAACAACGCTTTTGGTGATATCTATCGGGAACGTACGGGTGAAATCATCGCAGGAACTCGTATGCCTGATGGCAGTTTTGCCAACATGAGCAGTCAATTACGCGGTGACATTGACATTCCCACATTTGCGGGAGGAAATACAACACTGGTTGTTGTGGTCACCGATGCCACGCTCTCAAAGAGCGAATGTCGGAAAGTGGCACAAATGGCACAAGATGGCATGGCGCGTACGATCAAACCAGTACACACACCCTATGACGGTGATGTGATTTTTGTTGCTTCAACGAACCAACGAGCGACTCCACCTATGCTACAAATCGGAAGTGTTGCGGCTGACGTGGTCGCTGCAGCAATTGAACGCAGTGTGCTCACCGCACACTCACTTGCAGGCATCCCTTCGGTCACTTCATTACCTTAGGTGTAACGAGTAACACATACTCGACGCCATAGACGTTTCTCTAAGTAGAAGAGAAGAAGGAGAGTAACATGCAGATCAATGTACGCCAGATCGTGGTCGCTGGCATCCTTGGCGCAATCGCAATTGTTCTCGGCGTCACGCAAATCGGATTCATTCCTGTTCCAAATGTGAGTGGTAACGCCACCATCATGCACGTCCCCGCAATTATCGGCGCGGTACTTGAGGGGCCGGTTGTAGGTATTTTGGCAGGTCTTATCTTTGGCATCTTTAGCATGGTACAAGACACAACCGGTTTGTTCACGAATCCTCTCGTGTCGGTGCTGCCACGCGTCCTGATTGGTATCACCGCATGGTACACCTACAAAACCCTTGCACCGCGCAATCAAGACTTGGCGGCTGCAGCAGCTGGCGTCGTGGGAACGTTGACCAATACGGTGTTTGTGGTGGGCATGTTGGTGATTTTCGGATTGTTGCCACTCGAAGTCGTACCAACCATCATCCCTCAAGCCATCGCTGAAGTCGTTATTGCAACGATCATCACAGTGGTGGTAGCTCGTGGTGTCAACTTGGTACGCTCTGGCCAAACTACGGCAAGCGAAAGTAAAGACGGCAACTATTAATTCGCATGTACCGTTGGCGGTGTGGTTCCCACACCGCCAACAAAGGGTCTTCCATGATAGCGCTTGAGCAGGTTGGCTTCGCATATAACGCTGGTCGTTCAGATGCAATTGTTGCGCTTCAAAACCTCGATCTTACGATTCAAAAAGGTGAACTTGTTGCATTACTTGGACACAATGGGAGTGGTAAAAGTACGCTTGCCAAATTGCTAGCTGCAGTGCATTTTGCAACTTCTGGTACTCTACGTGTGAATGGTACCATCGCCTCTGAATCAACGGCGTACGACATACGCCGCGACGTGGGTATGGTATTCCAACGCCCCGATGATCAGTTAATCGCCGGACGTGTCATCGACGATATTGCCTTTGGTCCAGAAAATCTCGGTTTGCCACGTGACGAAATTGAACTTCGTGTGCAGACGGTCATCGAGGCACTCGACTTACATGCCATTCGTGATGCGTCTATATCCACACTGTCGGGTGGTGAACGACAACGCGTGGCAATTGCTGGCGTGCTCGCCATGCAACCGTCGTACGTCATCCTCGACGAACCGACTACGATGATTGCACCGCCACAAGCACGACAACTACTTGCACTTGTGCACCGCTTGCGGCAACAGCTGGGCATTGGATTCATTCATATCACCCATTTCATGCACGAAGTGGTAGATTTCGACCGCATCATCGTCATGCATGAAGGGCATATCCTCATGCAGGGCCCTCCTCGTGACGTATTTCATCGACAGTCCGAACTTAATGCGGTTGGTCTTGATGTACCACTTGTCACACAAATCGGAAGCAAACTCCAAGCCAAAGGTTTCACTCTCGATACCCCAATTCTGACTGCACAACAACTTGCAGAGCAATTACCACCATCGTCCACGGCTATCGTCCAGACGGCGTCGCATCCTTCTTCGAAGCACACCGCAGATGATGCATTTATCAGTTGCGAGAATGTACATTTTACCTATCTCAAAGATACTCCTATGCAAAGTAACGGTCTCCGAGGCGCTACATGCACCATCAAACGTGGTGACATAGTTGCATTACTCGGCGGAACGCAAGCGGGCAAGAGTACCCTGATTGAATGTATTTTGGGCTTACGCAAGCCTGAAATCGGCACCATACGCATCGACGGACAAGACATCTACGCACCACAGTACGACATTGGGGCACTGCGTGATCGCATAGGCGTCGTCTTCCAACAGCCCGAAACGCAACTTTTCGAAGATACTGTCGGCAAAGACGTATCATTTGCACCGCGGCGCAAAAAACGTGCACCTGAGCATTCGCGAGCACTCGTTGAGCAGTCGTTGACGGCAGTTGGTCTCGACTATCAGACATATCGTTTGCGCTACATTTATGCGTTGAGTGGCGGTCAAAAACGCCGTGTCGCAATTGCAGGTGTACTCGCCGCAGAACCTGAAGTATTGATTCTTGATGAACCGGTTGCCGGTCTTGATCCGCGCGGACGCAGAGAACTCGCCACGTTAATTGAACGCCTCAGTAAAGAACGTTCACTCACCGTCATTCTTGTTGGTAATACTATCGATGAACTTGCAGAACTGGCCTCAACGGCGATCATCATGCACCAAGGGCGAGTAAGCGCACAAGGTAATCTTCGTGACCTCTTAATGGATGCTGAATCCCTGCACAATCAAGGGCTAGAATTAAGCGAAACAGCCGAAATTGCCCGTGTATTGCGTCATCGCATTCCGCACATCCCAACAAATGTACTTGATGACGATGAATTAGTACAAGCTATCTGTGCAAGTCTGTCGAGTAACACGCAATCCGGAGCATCATCATGACACTAGAGTTCTCACGAAACGTCACATTCGGTCAGTATATTGATGTGCCATCGTTTATCCATAGACTCGATCCTCGTTTCAAAATCACTGCAGTAACATTGATCATGGTATGCATCTTCATGACACGCGGATTTGTCAGCATCGCACCACTCGTTCTTTTATCGATAATTATTCAATTTGCCAGCAAAATTCCGGTTGGATTTACCCTGCGCGGATATAGTTTGCTGATTCGCACGATGCTCTTTTTCATTCCCTTTCAAATACTCTTTTATCGTATACAGCCTGGTGCAGATGTCACATTTTATTGGCAGTGGTGGATTGTCTCAATCACGAAAGAAGGCATCATGAATGGCCTGTACATTTTTGTACGAGTCATCGTGCTCTACCACATGATGAATATGTTGATGTTCACAACTACCATGATAGATCTTTCGGATGCCGTTGAATTGATGTTTGAACCACTCAAACGATTGAAATTCCCGATCAATGAGCTGGTTATGACAATGACGGTTGCCCTCAAATTTGTCCCACTCCTCATCACTGAACTCGAACGGCTTATCCGCGCACAAATGGTACGGGGCGTACGGTTTGACCAAGGAAATGCCATCCAACGAGCCCGACACCTGGGCTCCGTATTGATTCCTCTTTTTGTCAATGCTCTGAATCGTGCAGAA
The DNA here is from genome assembly GCA_964482795.1 of uncultured Klebsiella sp. Lineage (GTDB taxonomy): Bacteria > Chloroflexota > Chloroflexia > Chloroflexales > Roseiflexaceae > UBA965. The sequence goes on along the minus strand of CAYZZI010000023.1, from coordinate 35,816 downwards.
GTCTTAATTGTTGCGATGAACGCACGGTGCTATCGTGGTGGTGCAGGACGAACAAAACGCCGAACAATGCATGCACACCGTCGTGACACAGCGATGCTCCTCTTCGTCGCTGTACTTGCACTCACCGGAGCATATATTGGCCGGACCATGGGGATTTAAACAATGACGAACGTGATACACCATCTTGACTCACCATCTATGATTACCTGGTTACGTGACTTTGTGCGTATTCCAAGTGTCTATCTGCCCACCGTGGCGGGAGCAAATGAGGCATCTGCAGCACAATTTGTCTTCGATACACTGGAAGAATGGCAACTTAATCCAATCATGTGGGAGGTGGCTCCTGGACGTCCAAATATAGTGGCTGAACTTCATGGTGCACTGGGAACTGGACACACGCTCCTAATGGAAGGACATACCGATGTCGTGACACCAGGCGACTATGCAGCATGGCATCATGACCCGTTCGGCGCAGACATCATCGATGGCAAGATGTATGGACGTGGCACTGCAGATATGAAAGGCGGCGTTGCCGCCATGCTCTTTGCTGTCCGGGCAATCCAACTTGCTGGTGCACCATTTGCCGGCTCCATACGCCTGCTCATACCCGTTGATGAAGAAGGGCTCATGATTGGAATCAAGGATATCGTCGCCAAAGGTTACGCGAGTGGTGCCACAGCTGCAATTATCTGTGAACCAGAACAACATGAAGTCTGCATCGCCCAAAAAGGAGCGCTGCGTCTCAAACTCGAATCCTTTGGACGTGTTGCCCATGGGGCTATGCCCGAAGAAGGGGTAAATGCACTGAGTGCCATGATCCACCTCCTTACTCGCGTGATGACCCTCGAATCCTCATTACGCCAAACATTCGGAGCGCATCCGCTTTTGGGCAAGATTTATATCAGTCCTACTGTGGCACGCGCACCAATCAGCGGTGACGCGAGTCAAATCAACGTCCTTCCTGATTACTGTGATGCATACCTCGATATTCGTACAATTCCGGGCGTCATCCATGCCGACATCATTACCCAAATTGAACACTTTATCTACGAGGTGACGCAGATAGATCCTAAATATGCACTTCGTGTGAGCATCGTCGACGATCGCCCATCAACCGAAATCAGTGAATCGCATCCTTTGGTACAATCACTCCAATACGCACACGAACAAGTCTACGGCGTCCGTCCTCCATATGGAGGCGTGCCGGGATCAACGGATGGCACCATCATCATGCGTGATGCAGGTGTCCCAGTAGTCGTCTATGGCCCTGGCGGTAAACGTATTCCACATCAACCAAACGAATATGTCGAAATCAACGAAGTAGAACGTGCTGCAGAAGTGTATATTCATGCAGCGTTGCACTTCTTGAATAAACAATCATCATGAGGAGTTCAGGTATGACCAAAGTTACCATTCCATTCATTCAGTCTCTCAAAGGGCAACGAAAATTTGCCATGCTCACGGCGTACGACGCACCATTTGCCCGACTTGTCGACGAATCAGGTGTCGAGATGATACTCGTTGGCGATTCACTGGGCATGGTCATGCTCGGCTATAACGGTACTTCGCCCGTTACGATGGATGAAATGGTACACCATGCGAAAGCAGTAGGACGTACAGCCAAACGCTGTTTGCTCGTTGGTGATATGCCGTTTATGTCGTATCAAGCCGACCAAGCCGAAGCCATTCGTAATGCAGGCAGACTAATCAAAGAAGCTGGCATGGACTGTGTAAAACTCGAAGGCACCAGCAAGCAAGCGCCGATTGCAAAGGCAATTGTCGATGCTGGCATTGCGGTAATCGGCCATATCGGACTCACACCACAAACAGCCGCTAGCCTTGGGGGCATCAACGTCATCGGCGGTCAAAACTTTGCTACAGCTCAACAAATTGTCAATGATGCCCTCGCCATGCAAGCCGCTGGTTGTTGGTGTGTACTAATGGAGGCAGTCCCCGCCGATCTTGCAGCATACATCACAAAACGTCTCACAGTGCCAACGATCGGCATTGGTGCCGGAATCGGTTGTGATGGACAAGTACTCGTGACGCACGAGATGTTTGGCATGTTCCCTGGATTCGGTCTCCCGTTTGGAAAACGGTATGCTGAAGCTGGTGATTTGATTCGAAATGGCATGCAACGCTATCACCATGATGTCCTGCATGGAACCTTCCCCGAAGCCGCAAACAGCTTTCCTATAGATGCAGACATGATTCGTCGCCTCGAATCAGGAGAATAACATTTATGAACATTGCCATTATCGGTGCGGGTGCCATGGGTACGCTACTGGCGAGCTATCTGTGTCAGAATAACCATGTCACCCTCATCGATAGTTGGCAAAGCCAAATCGATCATATTCAACACCACGGCCTACGGAGGGAACGCGATGGAGTAACGACGATATCGCGTCCTAGTGCTACCACACAACCTCATGAAGTCAATGCGTGCGACATTGTCTTGGTACTCGTAAAGTATCATCAAACGGCTTGGGCTGCCCAACACGCAAACATCTTACTTGCATCAGGTGGAGTATGTATTACCCTACAAAACGGCATCGGAGGTGCTGATATACTCAAATCTATACTTGGCTCGCATCGTGTCAGTCAAGGAGTTACCTCACTTGGAGCCACACTTCTTGATATTGGGTATGTCAAACATGCGGGCATCGGTGAGAGTGTGTTTGCAGCAGATCACCCTTCGCCATTTATACCCAAACTAATTGACACATTCAACCAATCAGGTTTACCTGCACGCCATTATGAAAATCTCGAGAGTTTGATTTGGGGTAAACTCATTGTCAACGCTGGCATTAATGCCCTCACAGCGATATTGCGCGTGCGGAATGGTGAACTTGATACCCATCCTGGCGCACGTCAATTAGTTGCAACCATCGTGAATGAAGCAGTTGAAGTCGCCCATGCACAACAAATCTCACTACCATATGATGATCCCGTCGCACACGTGCTGAGCGTTGCACGTGCGACCGCTGCAAATCGCTCATCCACACTACAGGATGTACTACGCGAAAGCCCCAGTGAAATAGCCACAATCAACGGTGCTGTCGTACGCGCCGCGAACGTGTACGGTGTAGATACACCGTACAACCGTATGTTAACAGAACTGATGGATATTATTGACAGTTCGAATCATCAACTCACCTAAAATCAGAAATCAGCACAACACCTCTATTATTCGATAGTTTTTTTGTGTAAATACATTGCAATTATCAAATCTAATAATGCTCTTCCATATTTCAGCAAAACAGCAAAAATACCTATACGAATTTCGACAACTGCACTGTTCTTACGTGCATAAAGAAATCTTTAGGGTAACTCAAGTATTTCAGGATGTTGTTAAGTTAAATTTTATGTTTTAGCGCGAACCACTGGATATACTTAATTGTTAAGTTTCATATACCATAGTCAGATCAATCATGCACTCAAAACCCACTATCTATCTCCACATTGGCGCTGGTAAGACTGGCAGCACCTCGCTACAAGTGTGGCTTAAGAACGCTGAAACTGCGCTCGCAGATGCTGGGTACTTGATATTTGATACAAACTTTGAACCAAGTGCACAACACGAACCGCTCAGTAATCAACAAGAATACTTTCATGCTGTATTTTCACAAGGCATTGAAGGCGTTCGTTCTTTTCAGCATAAATTTCAAGAAAACCTCCAATTCATGCGCATACATGGATATCATAGTGCGGTAATTAGTGCAGAAAACCTTCTAAACCCCTGGCTGCAAGCTCATAAACTCTTCGAGCCATTCATCCATGAATGCAATTGGAAGATTATTGTCTACGTTCGAAATCAAGCAGATTACCTCATCAGTGCTTGGAAACAGTGGGGATTCCTCACCCAAGATTTTGAGACATATGTTTCAAAGCACACGCATGCCGACTGGATGAGTATAATCACACCTTGGGACAGCACGTTTGGCAAAGATTCAATGTATGTAGGCGTGTTGGCTTCATCATCGCTCAAAAACGGCTTCTTAACACACGATTTTGCTTACGCTATTGGGGTTCCACACATTGCATCACACCATCCGACAGATATTCGAACACATCCTTCGATTAATTTTCAAACAATCTCGCTGTTGGCAAAGATCCGCCAGCAATATATTCTGAATAATCCCAGTTTTATTTCAAAAACTGACACAAAATCCAAACCAAACGACACCCCTCAGTATGACCAAATACAAGAAACACTCTTGTTAAACGATAAACTAAATCGGCTGTTCAATTACAAATCATTATTGTCAAGTCAAGCTACATTGACAAGTTTACAGAATTTCAATTCAATTCATGCATATGTAGATCAAACAACACTTGACACCATTCACGCAACATATAATGATAGCAATCAGCGATTACTTGCGCGATATCGACCTGACATTGATTGCCACATTGCATTTCCAAGAATCGTCAATAGCAAAAAATCGAATATTTCAGAAATTGACCATCTGTTGCATGGGATCCATGTGTTACTTGAAACCACAAATAATCTATACAACACCACAAAGCAACATCAACATATCGTACACATGCACCAGCAAACAATTTCATTTCATACTGATCAACAAGTTAAGATACAGGATCAGTTTGTGAATGTGCAGCAACAGCTCGATCAGGTGCAACATCAACTCAAACAAATGCAATCTGCACTCAATGAGATTTCCATGCAAAAAAATCCACTACGATATTGGACAGAGCGCTTGTGGAATAGACTTGCTCGTCGCTCCAAACATGCGGATGAATGATGCGATATGCTGAGTTTTCTATCCGGCTATGGCCCATGATTGTATTGTATATTCCAACTTTCCATTCAAAAATTTAACGTGCCTTGTGTCACAGTTTCATTTGACGTGGCACTCAACGGATAGCTGCATTCAAGTCAAACAACGCCAGTAATCCATTCATGATGTGCGATTCGACGTCGTTCATCAAAACACGAGTCTTGTATCATTTTTATGAACGGTATCAATGCCTTGCCAATTAACAGTATGCTATAATCCGATTGTTTCAATGACGATGTCAAAGCTGGAGTAGTAAGAACCACATGAGTACCAAGCCAACGATTTATCTCCATATAGGTGCTGGCAAAACTGGGAGCACCACAATTCAAGTATGGCTAAAAAACATGGAATCGCAGCTTGCTACCGCTGGTTATTTAATCTTTGACACGAAATTTCACCCCGGGGCAACAAATGACCAGTTAAGTAATCAACAAGATTATTTTCATCATGTGCTTCTTACTGGAAAACAAGGTGTGGAAGAATTTCAAACACAGTTCCGCAAAAACTTAAATTACATGCAAGAACATGGTTATCATAGTGCAATCATAAGTGCAGAAAATTTAATAAACTATTGGACTGGTTCATACACTTGGTTTGAACCATTTTTACAAGAATGTAACTGGAAAATTATTGCGTATGTACGAAACAAGCCATTGTATATTTTGAGTGCTTGGAAAGAGTGGGGATATTGGCGACACAGTTTTGACGAATATCTTGCTATCGAACTCAAGGATAACTGGTTCGATGCATTACGATCGTGGGATGAAACGTTTGGACAAAAAAACATATATCTCGGCATACTCGAAAAAAGTTGCATGGTAGATGGCCTACTCCACCATGACTTTGCACATGCAATCGGCACGCCACATCTTATTGCAAATGACAGTGAATTTTTACATGCAAATCCATCAATTAATAACCGATCGGCTCTGTTGTTTACCAAGATACGTCAACAATTCATGCAACGAAACCCAGATATTGGACTGTTGCCAATTTCTGGTTCTGCCGATGAGACTCCAGATGAACCTGAAATTAGGATTCAACGCATTCTAAAAAACAATAAAAAACTTAACTCAATGTTTCACTTTAAACAGCTTTTAGTTAGTCGCGCACCTGTATCAGGTACCCGTGAATCTGACTCACCGCTCAGCGTCGTCAATCAAGCGATACTCGATGAGATTCATGCGCATTTTGCCGAAAGTAATCGACAGTTAGTAGCTCGCTACCGCCCAGACATCGATTCAGATATCGCATTCCCGCGTGTGATATATAACGACAACGATGCATTAACAAACGAAGACCTAGTGATGCATGGGTTTCATATTGTGTTTGAAAGTCTTAATTCTATCAACTCCGATCTAACTTCCATTAACAAAGAACTTAAAAGAAATGAATATTTGGCACAAAAAGTTGAATTACTTGATAAAGAATTAGTTACACTAAGAAATGCAATACAGAAACTAGGAGATGTATGGCAGATCACAGTCCACCATGATAAAAATATCGCCAGTTTACAAGCGCAGATTGATTATTTATATGATGAAATAATTCAACTTCGCGAAAGTAACAAGACAATTTTACAAAAATTGTCGTTGTGGATATCACGCTTCTTTTCGAAGGGATAACCTTCTCAAGTATATGGAGAACACTATGACCCGCCGAACATTTGGTGCGCAAAACATGGTCTCACAGTTGCGCAAAGTTATGCTGCGCACACCGGATCAGGCCTTTTATGGGGCAGATCCGCAGAGATGGCATTATACTAGTCAACCTGACAAAGCAGGTGCACTCAAAGAACATGCCGATTTGTGTGACACGTTACGCCGTGCAGGTGTAGAAGTTGTCATGCACGATACCACACTGCCCGATCATGCCGATGCCATTTTTTGTTTCGACCCCGCCATCGTAACCAACCACGGCGCAATAATTTTGCATATGGGCAAGCCATTGCGCGTAGGTGAAGAAGACGCCATCGCTCACAGTATGCAGAATGCAGGAATACCAATCTTAGGGCGATTATCAGGCGATGCCCGAGCAGAGGGTGGCGATACCATGTGGGTTGATGATCACACCTTGATGATAGGTGTAGGATTCCGAACGAATTATGAAGCAGTACGCCAGATTCGTACGATGCTCACGCCACATGGTGTTGAGGTTATTTCATACGACTTACCATACTACACTGGCCCAGAGGCGTGTCTGCACCTACTGTCATTTATCTCCATGGTCGATCACAACATGGCTGTCGTGCATTTACCACTCATGCCAACCGCCATGTATCAAGAGCTCAAACGCCGCAACTTCACACTCATTGAGATTCCAGCATCGGAATATGACACAATGGCAACAAACGTACTAGCAGTTGCTCCTAAGGTGTGTTTGATGCTCGACGTGAATCCGATTACTGCAGGATTACTCGCAGATGCAGGATGTGAGGTTCTCACCTACCGTGGTAATGAAATTTCGCTCAAAGCCGAAGGCGGACCAACCTGTCTCACACGCCCACTACTCCGCGACTAACACACATGGCCACGCCGGATATCGTTGATATCCGGCGTTATTGAGGTATCCCATGCATAACATCACTGTGACTGAACAACGTGTCCTCGACGCTTTTGACAGAGAGAGCATGCTGAAATTCCTCAGTGAACTCGTCGCTATCCCAAGTATTGCAGGCAACGAAGATGATGCGCAACGCCATATGGCACAAAAAATGCGTCACATTGGCCTGGATACCGATATGTGGGAGATTGATTTTGAAACACTTAAAGTACATCCTGCATTCTCATGGGAAGTAGAACGACCACACGGTATCGGCCTAGTTGGCACCATTGGTGAACATCGCGGTGGTCGTTCACTCGTCCTTAATGGCCACATTGACGTGGTACCAGAAGGTGATCACCGAAACTGGGAATCAGACCCGTACACAGCCACAGTACGCAATGGCAACATGTATGGTCGTGGCGCGCTCGACATGAAAGGCGGTCTTGTCGCCGCGCTTTGGGCAATGCGTGCAATTCTCGATGCAGGCGTCAAACTTAAAGGGGTTATTCATCTCCAAAGTGTCATCGGTGAAGAAGATGGTGGATGTGGCACGCTCGCAAGTATTCTCCGTGGGTACACCGGCGATGCCGCCATCATTCCCGAACCTACGCGCCTCGCAATAGCTCCTGCACAAGCTGGCGCACACAATGTTCGTATAACCGTACCTGGGCTCTCTGCACATGGCTGTTATCGTGAAGAGGGTGTCAGCGCTATTGAAAAATATTATGTCGTGCAACAGGCATTACTCGAGCTCGAAGAAACGCGTAATTTACGCATGCGTCACCCGCTCTTTGAAGGGTATCGACTTCCATACCCGTTGAGCATTGGCATGATTCGTGCAGGCAATTGGCCATCAAGTGTCGCTGAGGAACTGATAGCAGAAGGTCGATACGGCATAGGAATCGGCGAAGATTCACACGCAGCCCGACGAGAGTTAGAAAATGCTGTTGCAGCGGCCGCAGCTCGTGACCCCTGGTTGTCACTCCATCCCCCACGTGTGGAATGGTGGGGTGGCACGTTTGAACCTGCTGAAACTGATGTATCACACCCGATAGTGGAAATGCTCACGCAAGCACACCAAACACTCGGTAAACAACCAGTGCTCGAAGGAATGCCGTACGGTGCAGATATGCGTCTGCTGGTACACCAGGGAGGTGTGCCTACTATCATGTTTGGGCCAGGAGATGTACGACTCGCACACAAACCAAACGAATATGTACCCATTGATGATTTAGTTCATGTTGCTCGCACACTCGCACTCACGGCAATACGTTTTGTGGGGTATGTTGAATAACATGCCCCACACCTCGCCTCATGGTAATGTATACCATGACTCGATACTCGCAAAATACCACGGTGTATCAAATGTTGGCAGCACACTCGCTGATGCCACATTCGCACTTCGGATAACATAGCGTTGCGAGCGTGATCCAAAATAGTACGGTGCAACATCATGGATGCGTATACTTGCATTGCGTTCAGCGTTTAGTCGCCCAACGGCATCATACGTGGCACGGGATGATTTGGCGAGCATGTCATATCCTTCATCATCCATACCCACGATATTTAGACTGCCACGCGTATCTGGCATGCCACGACTCAGCGCGTCACTTGCAAAAAGCCACGACGCATCTGGATCATAAAACAGCGTGTCAGCAAACGCACCATTGCTGCGACCATGTGCCCATTCGACCACTGCAACATCAAATTCGTACGGAGGAATTAAGTGCTCGAGATACTCAGATCGTTGCACCGCCTTTTGGGTGACTTGAATACCAGCCTGCTCCCACGCTGCAACGAGTTTCGCTGCTAATGCACCATGCGTACTCTGCTCCGATTGAACCAGAAGCATGATTTGAAGTGGTTCTCCTGCACGTTCTAGTTTTTTTGTATCGGCATTGTAGGTCCAACCCTGTTGCGCCAATTGATCATCAAGTGCTATTGCATGAGAATTTAATTCTGGCACTTCGAGCCAATGGCCGGGCAGTGTCAACTGCCGTACAAGTTTTTGTTGTGCGCCTAGACCGTCAAATGATCCCGCCGATTCGGCTATTCGTATTAACTCATGGCGCAACGGTAGAATGCGCAACTCACGAGAATCGCGCATGTTAAACGCAACGGTGAGAATACTGTTTAACGGGTATTTGTTTATGATCAGGTTATTCTGCGTGAGTTCATGCATCGTATCGATGATATACGGAGCCCCACTCGTCACCAGCTGCCCCAATGACGCTGGTGTTTGATTGAGCCGAATCAGCACTGCATCAAAGAGCGGTTGCCCTCGATGATAGTGTTCATTTGCACGAAGCTGCCAATCGCCGGATGCAGTAATTTCGCTCTGCACAAATGGGCCAGCTCCTACAGTCAGCGCACGCAAATTAACACTCCCCAGTGGTTGATCGGCCAATACATGCCGTGGCAAAATGGGCAGTGCCCACAACGAGATGATTGGTGAATATGGTTCACGCAGTCTAAACTCAAGTACGGTCGGCGACTTGCTTATCACGTCTCTGATAAGCTCTAGTTCACGTCCAATTGACGAATCAAGTTCAAGCGCTATGAGTGATTGATATGTGTAAACGACATCATCGGAAGTTAATGATACACCATCTGACCAGCGCAAATCATCGTGAAGCGTTACCGTCAAAATCATGCCAGTCTCGTCGGCTTGCCACGATTTGGCCAATTCGGGTTGCGGCTGCCCGCGACCATCAAGTCGCGTCAACCCGGATTGTGTTAGCGCCACCGCTACTTCGGCTGCTCGATTATGAATATTCCACGGTTGAAAGACATCTAGATTTTCATCAAGTGCATACGTTAGTGTGCCGCCACGTGGCAATGGTGTTGGCAAATTTACCACCTCTTGCCACGTATTGGGAGGCTGGCATGCCGCCAAAAACAGACAAATCACGATGAGCAGACGTTTCATGATCTCCCTTTAGCTATAAACCAACCGCCGCTCCATCTTTGCGCGGATCAGATCCTGCAAACGCCACACCGTCTTCGACTACGATGATTTGTCCACCACCAAATCCACCCACGCGTGCGGGAGTTACATCATGCCCAATTGCCTTGAGTGATTGTTGTGTCGTTGTGTCATGCTCAAACGCCACTGTTTTGTGACCATCATATGGCTCAACCAATTCATAACGCGGCGCATCAAGTGCTTCTTGTGGATTCATTCCATAATCGATCATATTGACAAGCATCTGGACGTGCCCTTGTGGCTGCATGAATCCGCCCATCACGCCAAAACTCGACCACAGTGCGCCGTCTTTTGTGACCATGCATGGAATAATCGTATGGTACGGACGTTTGCCAGGCTCCAAACAGTTCGGATGATGCTCATCGAGGACAAAATTAGCCCCTCGATTTTGCATACAAATCCCCGTATCACCGGCAACCACACCAGAGCCAAAGCCCATGTAGAGGCTGTTAATAAACGAAACGGCGTTACCAAACTTATCGACCGCGGTAACATACACTGTGTCATGTGATGTGGGCACTTCGCCCGCCACTACCTCACTCACGCGATGCGGATTAATCAGTGCACGACGACTCGCAATATACTCCTCCGATAGGAGTTCTTTGACGGGAACACGCACGAACGCAGGATCGGCAATATACCGTGCTGCATCAGCAAATGCGAGACGCATTGCCTCAATCTGGAGATGCAACGACTGTGGTGAATGTGCTGGCATACTGGCTAGATCAAACCCTTCAAGAAGTCGTAATGCGATAAGCGCAGTTAATCCTTGCCCATTTGGTGGGCATTCATATACATCATACCCACGATACGTAGCAGTCGCCGGCTCCACCCACTCACTTTGATGATTAGCCATGTCACTGAGGGTCAGATACGCACCTTCTCGTGCTAATGCAGCAACGATGCGCTCTGCCAACGCTCCACGATAAAATGATTCCGCTCCCCCACGCGCAATTTCTTCGAACGATTGCGCAAGTTGTGGTTGAAAGAATCGCTCTCCTAGACGAGGCGCACGGCCATTCGGCAAAAAGATTCGTGCTGCATCAGTCTGATGGCGCATTTTGTCCGCAAGCGTCGCCCAACCACGCGCAATAATCTCGCTCACTGCAAATCCATCACGTGCATATCGGATGGCAGGTGCAAGAATCGTTGCAAAATCTAACGCGCCATGTTGACGAATTAATGCATCCCATGCAGACACAGCACCAGGCACATTGATTGGTAACACACCCGTTGATGGTATCTGCGTCAGTCCACGCGTCAAAAACACATCACGGGTCAATCCCATGGGCGCACGTCCACTGCCATTCAATGCGGTGACACGTTTCGTTTTTGCATCATACACCAACGCAAAGGCGTCACCACCTATCCCAGTACTCATCGGTTCTACGACATTCAGTACCGCCGCCGCTGCAATCACAGCATCTGCAGCCGTGCCTCCATTTGCCAGCATTTGGAGCCCTGCCTGAGCCGCAAGTGGATGGCTCGTCGCTACCGCCCCACCAGTACTCACAACCATGGACCGGCGTGATGGATATGCACTAAAACTCTTCATCGCTTTGCTTTCATCACTTGTTGAACTGCGTCACCAGTTCATCGAACTGCGTACGACTTAATGATCCTGAAGACCGAAACACTTCATTTGCTTGTGCATCAAACAACACATATGTTGGCGTCATCTGCACACCAATTTGTCGTGCCAGCTCCCGATTTTCTGCATTCCGTGCATCCAAACGCACCACACGCAGGGTCCCCGCATAGTCTTGTTCTATCCCATCCACGATGGGCTTCATGGTTAAACATCCCATTCAGAAATCCGAGTAATACTCGACAAGTACCGGTTTGCCACCTCGGAGAATCTCAGGAATATCGGCAGTTGGCGCACGACGTGCCCACAGTGCAGCTACCACAATGACAACCGTCATGACGCCCAGTACAAGTATCCGCACTGGCGCCCAAGCACCTTGATAGGCCCACCAACTTGTTCCTGCCAACATGAGCGCTGCAAGAATGAGAAACGAATTTTGATTAATGAACATATGTCCTCCTCATCGAACTACTCAAATTATACCGGATTCACTCAACTCTTCCGAATCACATCATCGTTATCAGGTATAATGCAGATGTAGTCGATGGAGGCAAGACGTGTACGACGACAAACCACATCACGAATGCGGCATTTTCGGCATTTTCGCTCCAAACGAAGATGTAGCTCGCATGACGTTCTTCGGTTTATATGCCCTTCAGCATCGTGGCCAAGAAAGTGCCGGCATTGCAGTTGCAGACGGACGGAGTATTCATCTCCACAAGGATATGGGTCTGGTTGCACAAGTCTTCACAGAAGAAAAATTACGTCCACTCCATGGGCACGTCGCAATCGGTCATACACGCTACTCAACCACCGGTTCCTCAAAATTACTCAACGCACAACCATTTGTCGTGGAGAGTGCGCTTGGGCCGCTCGCCATCGGTCATAATGGGAACCTCACTAACGGTACAGCACTCCGCAACGAGCTCTTTCAACGCGGGTTCGGTCTTAGCTCATCGAGTGACAGCGAACTCATCGTCCAACTACTCGCCGGTGGCCCCGGTCAAAGTTGGGACGAACGCATTAACGCATTAATGAACAAGGCTCAAGGGGCGTTTTGTTTGACTATTCTTACCCGTGACACGCTCTATGCACTGCGCGATCCGTGGGGCGTCCATCCACTCTGTCTCGGTCAAATTGGTGAAGGTGGGTGGGTAGTTGCATCAGAAAGTTGCGCACTCGCAACCATAGGTGCCGTGTTCATCCGTGAGCTTGATCCCGGCGAAGTAATCGCAATTGATGCCGCTGGACCACGGACAATTGGCTATCATGCCTCACGCGAACGCCATCTATGTTTGTTTGAATACATCTACTTTGCACGCCCTGATTCACAAATCGATGGCCGTACCCTTCATGCAGCGCGTGTAGAAGCCGGTCGCATTTTGGCCCAAGAATCGCCGATTGATGCCGACATCGTCATTCCAGTCCCTGACAGTGGCATCCCGGCGGCCATCGGGTTTGCCCAACAATCTGGCATCCCCTATAGCGAAGGACTCATCAAAAATCGCTACATCGGACGTACATTCATTCAACCAGATGACCGTCTGCGCAAGGTTGGCATTCAACTCAAGTTCAATCCACTTGCCGATAATTTGGACGGCAAGCGAGTAATCATCATCGATGACAGCATTGTGCGTGGTAACACATCAGGTCCAATGGTACGTATGCTACGCTCCGCTGGCGCAAAAGAGGTACACATGCGTGTATCATCACCACCCATTAAACACCCATGTTATTTGGGTGTCGATATGGCCACCTATCCCGAACTTATCGCTCATCGCTTAAATGTTCCTGAGATTTGTGCACACCTAGGTCTTGATTCTCTCGCCTATTTGTCTCTTGACGGTCTGCAAAAAGCTACCCGCGCCAAAGGATTTTGCCATGGGTGCTTCACTGGTAAATATCCCGTTGAAGTGTCACTCGTTGATAAACACGCCTTTGAAAACCGATAGCCGTTTACAACCACTGTTTGCACAACTCGTTGGCCACTTTGCCCATGAACCGGCATGGTGGCCAATTCATACACAGGATCGTGCATTCGAAGTCACCGTTGGCATGATCCTGGTACAACAAACTCGTTGGGAACAGGTTGAATCTGCCGTGCTCCGCCTGCTCCAGTCGGGATACACATCTTTTGACGCACTCGCCGATGCTGATCCACATCATGTTGGGATTTTATGTAAACCATGTGCATTCTACATGCGTAAAGGGAATGCACTCGTACAACTCGCACAGCGTGTGAGCACGTACCGCGATCAATTGAACTCGATTCTGGCATTGCCAAGGCATGAATGCAGACGCATCCTGCGCTCGCTACCACAAATCGGTCGTGAAAGCGCAGACACTATCATGCTCTACGGTGGTTCACATCCACTGTTCATTGTCGATGCATACGCACGTCGCTTCCTCCACCGCACAGGTATATATGCGGACATGTTGGACGTCATGAATGCTGATTATGATGCTGTGCAACACACCATTGAAAACGATGTTGGTCCAATTGACGTAGTCACTGCACGCGAATTACACGCAATGATGGTTGAAGTCTGTATTCACCATTGTATTGCCAAAAATCCTCGATGTACACAAAGCGGCGCAATGCGCCGCTTTGTCGATGTACGAAAGTGCGCCGAGCATTGTCCACCATGCGCTGGTTGCCCAACACAATCGATGTGTTTGTATCGCTCGGCTACGATACCACTGACGGGGTAAAAATAAGATCCCAAGTATATGTACCTTGCGTTTGGCGCACCCCATGCCATATTCCCGCAGTTGGTGAATGATTGCCGTAGTCATACTTGTGACCGCTCAAGTCAATTGCATCGTTGGTGGTTTCTTGAAGGGTTGCAAGAACGCAACATCCATGTGTCACCAACAGAATACGTTCAAGACCACGTTGTTCAACTTCGGTAAGTAACCCTCGTACACGCGCTCTGACATCACGATGTGCTTCGCCAGGTGCACCTTCTTTGATACTCTCAACGTACGCAAACGGGGCAAGCACATGCTCTGAGACAATTGCAGCTGTCTGACGCGTGCGCATGAATGGCGAAACAAATACCGCATCTATTGTGCGTTGTTGCAAAAATAACCCTGCTTGGAGAGCTTCTTTGCGACCAATCGGTGTGAGTGGAGGACCAGGCGGAATATTATAGGCAATGCTACTGGTGCGATCGGGTGCTGCGTGGCGTAATATGTAAATCTCGTGTACCATAACCTCGTCCATTACTACAATCCATTCGTATTTTCTCACAAATCCAGGAGGCATGCATGAGCGCTGGTCGTCTTGTAGGTCGCACCGCTATTATCACCGGTGCAGGGCGCGGTATTGGCCGTGGAATTGCAATCGGTTATGCCAAAGAAGGTGCACGTGTTGCACTCGTAAGTCGTAATGCACAAGAACTCGGCGATGTTGCACAAGAAATCCGAGAATTGGGCGGTGAGGCGTTGATAACGCCTGCAGATGTTCGAGATTCTGACGCGGTAGATGCTGTCGTTGCAGCGGTAGTAAAAACATGGGGAACCGTTGACGCACTCGTGAATTCAGCCGGAATTCCGATGGTGTCACCCACAACAGAGCTTTCGAACGAACGATGGCAACAAGCACTAGACATCAATATAAATGGCACGTTCTTTTTTTGCCGAGCAGCCGGCGCAATAATGTTAAAACATGGGCGCGGCACAATCATCAATATTGGATCACTCCACTCATTTCAAGGAATCCCAATGCGTGCAGCATACGCTGCATCGAAGGGTGCCGTGCTCCAATTCACCAAATCATTGGCCACTGAATGGGCGCCGCACGGCATTCGTGTGAACTGCATCTCTCCTGGTTGGATTCGTACACCGCTACAAGACGACCTCGTCAAACAAGGAAAACTTGACCGCGCTCCAATCATCGCACGTACCCCCCTCAGACGCGTTGGTGAAGTGAGTGACATTGTTGGACCAGCTATTTTTTTGGCATCAGACGAATCAGCGTTCATCGTGGGAGAACAGTTAATAGTTGATGGTGGTTGGGGCGTATACGGCTTTTTTTAGGCGCCGCTCATATATTCACGACAATCACAATACCTACTCATTCGTGCGCAGTAATCCGTGCTGATACATGTAGTATTGCACTCGAGCGCGTAGCGTGTCACGTGCAATTCTAAAGTGCTGTATCGTTCCTGCTACCGCTGGATCTACAATGCTCCAATGATATTTGATGGTGTGCGCAAACTGTCGCTCAACATGCGCACGCGCAAAATCACATACCGAAATCACGACATCCGGTGAGACGTCTAATTCAACAATTTGTTTGGCCTCGTGATGCGCCATATCAATGCCCACTTCGTCCATTACCTCGCGGGTAAGTGGATTAATTGTACTTGGCTCAACACCCGCACTGACAATGCGTAGATGTGGTGCAAAATGTCGCGCCCATGCCTCAGCCATCTGCGAACGAGCACTGTTTGCACGACATACAAATGCCACCACAGGGTACGCATTCGGTGTGTCGATTGGCGCAAGCAGTATACGTTCTACCGATGAAAGATACGCTTCAACTGTCTCAGGGACATATTGATAATACATCGTCCGCCCATCGAAATCACTGCGATGACTGCGAATGACTCCCGCTTCACTCATCATGCGTAAATGATATGATGCTGCACTCGCACTCGATTGAAGTATTTTGCTGGCTTCGTGAGCTGTCAAATCACGTCTGCGCAATTCCTTGAGCAACAACATGCGCTCTGGATGACTTAGCACTTCTGCTACCTTGAGCATATCCATAAGTACCTCCCTCTCTTCAAATAGCGTACCACACCTTGCATATATTTCAAATATATTTTAATATTTAAAATATATTTGAAATATCGGAGGTTGACATGGTACGCATCGGAATAAACGGATTTGGACGTATTGGCAGATTATGTGCGCGAATTATCACGACAAATGACACAATGGCAATTCACCACATCAACGAGCCAAATGGCGATAATGCGATGTGTGCATACTTGCTGAACTTTGACAGCGTTCATGGCCGATGGTTTGACCACGCAATGGCCACAGAAAATGGTTTAGCAATCAACGACAGACACATCACCGTAACACACCAGAGTCAGATAGATCAAACTGACTGGTCAGCGTGTGACATTGTACTCGAGTGTAGCGGCAAATTTCGCACCGCAGAAAGTCTCGCACCGTATTTTGCACAAGGCGTGAAGCAAGTGATTGTAGCAGCACCAATCAAAAAAGATGCGTTGAACATCGTGTTAGGAGTGAATCACGAGCGATTCAGAGCTGAGCACCATCGGCTCATCACTAATGCATCATGTACGACGAATTGTTTGGCACCAGTTGCACATGTCATCCACACCACACTGGGGATCAAACACGGCATGATTACCACCATGCACTGCATGACAAATACCCAAAGCGTGGTAGACAAACCAAGCAAAGACGCAAGAAGAGCCCGCTCTGCGTCAACAAACATGATACCAACAACAACCGGTTCGGCGTCGACCATCGGACTCATCATCCCTGCGCTCAACGGAAAGCTCGACGGAATTGCGGTCAGAGTGCCAATGCTTGGTGCGTCATTAACCGACTGCGTATTCGAAGTTGAACAATCCACATCGGTCGAAGAAGTGAATGCTATTCTCAAGGCGGCCAGCGAAACACCGCAACTCAAAGGGATTCTCGGATTCGAAACCGAATTACTCGTGTCGAGTGACTACCGCAGTGATAGACGATCGGCAATCGTGGATGCGAGTTCAACCATGGTCACAGGAGGTACTCAGGTCAAAATACTCGCATGGTATGACAACGAAATGGGATACTCGCATCGTATGGTTGAGTTAGCGGCGTATGTGACTACCAAATGGGGGAGCAAATGAATCAGCACGACGCTATACGCATCGGTTCGGCATACAGCATTTTAACGTTATCGGACGGTGCATTACGGATGCTCGTGCTCTTTCATTACTATACACTTGGGTACAACGCACTTGACTTGGCACTCGTTTTTGTGCTGTATGAATGTTGTGGGATTATTGTGAATCTTTTTGGCGGTCAATTTGCCAATCGCATTGGTCTCTTAACGACTATGCGGATTGGGATACTCTTGCAAATTCTTACCATCAGCGCACTTGCAATCCCAAGCGAAATTCCCGATCCATGGTATGTCATGATTTTTCAAGGATTTGCCGGCATCGCGAAAGATATCACCAAAATCAGTGCTAAAAGCGCAATTACCACACTCTCATCACAAAACACCAGCGGGCTATTTCGCATTATTGCAGCTGTCACTGGTGCAAAAAATGCGTTAAAAGGGGTTGGTTTTTTCGTAGGTGGTTTGTGTCTGGTACTGTTTGATATGCGCACAGCGCTAATTATCTTGGCGTGTTGGGTGGGTATCGGCGTCGTGTTAACGCTGTTGGTGACGCAGTCGTTTCCTGCTGCCAAGCAAAAAACATTTCGTGGAATCTTATCACCGTTATCGAGTGTCAATCGTCTTGCAGCAGCTCGGATATTTTTGTTTGGCGCACGCGATGTATGGCAAGCCATTGCACTGCCCATCTTCATCGCCACCGCACCAAACTGGGGATTCTGGCAATCAGGAAGTGTGATGGCGTTGTACACGATTGGGTATGGGTTCATTCAAGCGTTAACACCCCGCTTACTTGCAAATGTGCGCACGCCTGACGGGCGCGTCACTGCACTGCTAGCCCTACTCCCGGCTATCATTTGTGTGGCTGGTGCAGGCGTAGCGCAAAGTACCGGAACACGTGTCGAACCAGTTCTCCTCGTTGTCCTCATTTTCAGTATCGCTTTTGCCGTAAATTCTGCGGTTCACTCATTTTTGATAGCCGCATATGCCGAAGAGGGTGCCGTGAGCCTTGATATTGGATTGTACTACAGTGCGAATGCGTTGGGCAGATTGTTCGGCACATTTGCTTCGGGCTGGTGTTATGTCGAATTTGGCATAATCGGCGCGATGATCGGTGCAGGCGTGATGTTTATCCCAGCAGCCATTTTAGCTTGGCCGCTCCCGGCACCGCACAAACAACTCACGGCTGGTGAACTCACGTCAAACGAATGAGCATGCGCAATGCACACAAACTCAGAGACGTGTGGTTACTCAAGTTTGTCCCGATACGGCAATACTCCAACTAGGACACCTGAAATGATGTACGCGACAGCCGAAATAATCAATACGGTGGTGAATGAACCTGACTGCAACTGACCACTCAATGTTGAAGCCACCGCCCATCCAAGCGACCACGACATGCTTGACATGCTCGTACTTGTACCACGTTGTTGAACGGGCACTGTTTGCATCATCAATGCAGAGAAGAGTGGAAATGTGAGCCCTATCAACAGACGATTGATGTCATATGCGGCAGATGCAACCGGTAACCAAGGAATAATCATCAGAAGCATGGTCGGTGCACCGAATCCACGTGACCATGCTGCAACGGATCGCACGCTAAAACGTTTTGATAGTGGACCACCAATCATACTACCGACACCCATTGCTAACGAGGCAACTGCCAAACTTGCGCCGACTGCAGCATCAGATAATTGAAACTGTTGCCGGAAGAAGAGGTTTTGGAACGGCACAAACATTCCACCCGCAAAACCGAAGAAAAATGACGGAGTCACCAAAAGCAGTAGCGTATAGAACGGTACAGGGGGAATAACGACACCTGGTGTGGCATTGGCACTGGCTCCAGTTTGATGTGCATTGCCAGTTTTTATGCCCATCAGCGGGACTGCCGCTAACAGTCCAAAGATCGAAACGGTAAACATGGCCATGCGGTATGCTGGCTCAGATGTCGCTGATACGCCCATCATTGGCGCAATTAGAGCAGGTAATGAACCACCTATGATGCTACCAACAGAACCGACCATGGTGGATGCGGCAGCATTAATACCGAACATGGCAGCACGTTGTCGTGGCTCAATTACCTGACTTAATAATGGCACAACGGCGGTGTAGGTGGCCATGTTTGCCGCACCTATGACAAAATAAACGGCATTCATGAGCTGCAACGGCGTAACCTCCCACGTGCCAATGGTCAGTCCAACACCATCCAGTAAGAGCAACACGGCCCACCCAATGGCATACGTCAGAATGCCGATGTACAACATGCGTTGTGCACTGAGTTTGTCAATAACCATGCCAATAGGCAACCCTAAAAAGACTCCGGCAACTCGAAAAACGGACTGCATCTGACCTGCTACCGCGTTGTCATATCCTAGACTCGTTAAATAGAAGTTGAAGAGAATATCGGCAATACTAAACGACAATCCGAACAACACTCCATGCGTAAGGATACGATAGACCGCAGGAGATCCACCAGCCATTAATTCCCGCCATTGGGAGCGTAAGGTTACCACGATTCACCTCTTATTGACATGCGTACCAGAATCAAACCACTGTCGATGTATCACAACCAGCATGACCACAGACCTATTACTTACCGGTATCCTTGAACGGAATGACGTAGAAGGATAACGCTGATACTACATACGCAATCGCTGAGGCGATCATCACCCAGTAGAATCCACTGGCCGACTGAATGTAGCCACTCACGAGTGCTGATGCTGCCCAACCGAGCGACCAAAGCATGCTAGTCAAACTTGTTGCTGTGCCGCGTTGATGTGCGGGGACAGATTGCATGACAAGTGCATCAGCAAGTGGGAACGTGACACCAATGACGAGTCGACTGACGTAATATGCAGCTGCGGCAACATACAGATTTGGTACAAGCATGAGTAATAGCGTGGGGGCCGCCAAAAATCTGGTCCATGCTGCCGCATGGCGCAACCCAAACTTCTTTGAGAGGGGACCACCAATCAAACTACCAAATCCCATGGCGAACGCCGAAATCGCCAGGATTAATCCTACTTGTGCATCAGGCAAACCGAATTGCTGGCGAAAGAAAAGATTTTGGAAGGGAACGACCATACCTCCACCTAATCCGAGCAAGAAGCCCTGCGACGCAAAGAGCACTAACCGCATGAAGGGCAATTTTGGGTCGTTGGGATCGTCCACAGCGACACGTGCATTTTGTTGATTGGTCACCGCTTGCCCAATACCAAGCAACGGAAGAATGGCCAGAAACGAGATTAATGAGACGCTTAATAATGCCACACGGTATGCGAGCACATCAGTGGCAGCGACATTGAGCAACGGTGCTAATAGCGAGGGCAATGAACCACCAAATAACGACCCTACGAAACCAACTGCGACCACCGCTCCTGCGTTTATGCCAAAGAATGTGGCACGTTGCTGCGGCTCGATAACACTACTCAATAATGGAATGATTGCTGTATACGTGGCGATATTTGCTGCACCAACTAAGAAATAAATCGGTGCAATAATCGTGATATCTTCCCACCCGAGCACTACAATCCAACCGATGGCATAAGCGGTGATAGCGAATAAGAGCACCTTACGAGCGCCTTGCTTATCAATGAGCATGCCCATGGGTATGCCAAATATAACACCTGCACCTCTAAATATTGAATTCATTTGGCCGGCAGCTTCATTGCCGTAGCCCAAACTTAATAAATAGAAGTTGAACAGTACATCAGAGACGCTGGCTGCCAAGCCAAAAAGCAAGCTATGAGCCAAGATTCGCAACACGACCGGAGACAAACTGGCAAACATTGATACACGCTTTGGTTCGCTAACCACGATCTACCTCCTCGGTAATAACCGAAGTATTGTAGCACTTTCAGCATCTGATATTGAGCAATTTGTGATTCTCAACGTCACCACATCAAAATTTAACATCGCCTTATTCGAGAGAAACAGGCGATGCAGTAGGATACAATAAGAGACAGCTTCAAAGCGAGACTGACATGAAGGTTGCTCTTTTCACAGAGACATTTTTACCTAAAGTAGACGGCGTTGTGACAATCATCGATCAGATGATTACACGGATGCACGCACATGGCATCACGCCAATGATCTTTGCGCCACCAAATGCACCCACTGATTACAAGGGTGTCGTGGTCCATCCAAGTTGGGGTACTCGATTTTTACTCTACCCTGAGCTCCACTTTAGTTTTCCTTCACCTAAGGGGATACGCGCAATCATTGATTTTCAACCAGACGTGATTCACGTGATGAATCCAACGTTCATCGGAGCTGTGGGCACCATTATGGCCAAAATCGGCAGGAGACCACTTGTTGCTTCGGTGCATATGGACATTGATACGTATGTGACACAATACGCAGGCGCATGGGGATTACCGATAGCGTGGGCGTACTTTCGCGCATGGCATAATCAGGCAGCGGTGAACTTGGCACCATCGTCCGCAACGTTGGCCCAAATTACCCGCAACGGCATTCAACGGGCAGAACATTGGCAACGCGGGATTGATTTGGAACGATTTCGCCGCAAACCACGCAACCATGCACTGCGTCATGCGCTAACGCGTCATCATCCTGACGATCTCTTGCTCTTGTACGTAGGGAGAATCAGCAAAGAAAAACGTGTACATGACCTGCTACCGCTCTGTTCTATTCCGGGAGTTCGTGTGGCACTTGTTGGCGGTGGACCGCAAGCAGAGTCAATCCGCGCAGAATTCGCGCAGACTGAGGCTCACTTCACCGGCGTCTTGACTGGTGAGGCACTGATCGATGCCTACAACGCAGCAGATATTTTTGTTTTTCCATCTCAAAGTGAGACATTTGGATTAGCTCCACTTGAAGCAATGGCATGCGGATTACCGGTGGTCGCACCATTCAGCGGTGGTTTGCAAGATACATTACATGATTCGGTAAATGCGCTTGTCTATGATCCAGTAATACCTGGTTCTCTTATTGACCATGTGGTTATGTTGCGCGACAATCCTGAATTATGCAAACGACTCGGTGCACAGGCACATACCTATGCGCAATCCAAAAGTTGGCAAGCGTCGATGGACCAATTGATATCAATTTATCAATCGCTATATACTAGACGGTGACGACTTGCACAAACGCATACCAAACGACGGAAACCAACATGAACATTAATGATGCAGTAATACTTGTGACAGGAGCGAGTGCAGGTATTGGTGAAGCACTCGCCAGACAGCTTGCAGCGCACGGTGCAAAACTGATATTGGTAGGAAGAAACGAAGTAGTGCTCGACAATATACGACGACACCTTCGTCATGCCGATACACATAAAGTAGTTATTGGGGATATTGGAGACCGTGCAACGAGCGCACAAGCCGTTGAGATGGCGCTCACAGCGTTTGGCAGGATAGATTGTGTCATTTGCAATGCTGGTATTGGGTTGAGTGCACCTGTGGCGCAGATTCGCATCAGCGACTTTCAAACATGTCTCGAAACGAACGTCTTTGGGGTATTGCACACCATACAAACCGTATTACCGGTATTCACCAAACAAGGAAAAGGCAACATTGTGGTAGTTTCTTCGGTTGTAGGCGTTCGCGGCCTGCCATATAGTGGCGGTTACTGTGCAAGTAAAGGAGCGATCGAGCGCTTGTGTGATGCATTACGCGTTGAACTGCTCGGAAGTGGCATCTCACTCAACGTGGTGCGACCCGGAACGGTACAAACGCAATTTAGCGCGCGCAAAATTGGTGCCAGCAATGAAGTCCGTGTCCGCACTCCAGCAGGTATCAGCGCAGAACTCGCAGCTCACCGAATCATGCATGGGATGTTGGCCAACAAACGCTATATATACACACGTTGGCAAGATCGACTGTTGTTGTGGGGCAGTGTGATACTCGCGCCAATCGCTGATCGCGTGCTTGGGCAGGCTATACGGTGGCGAAATGAGTAAGCGTCTCAGAATGGAATTCTGAGACGCATTGTTATGAGCGTGAAGCACGTAGTAGCGCTAGTAATCGTGTGACGTCGTCGTTTGAAAGCCCGCTTTGTTCACAGAGTGACTCATGGGCACAGCGTTCGGCGAGAGTGACGCTGACGCTCGTAACAGCGGCTCGCACTGCGGCAAGTTGTGTGATGATGTCATTACAGTCACGACCTTCACTGAGCATACGTTGAACGCCGCGGACTTGCCCTTCGATGCGCACCAAGCGTGTAACGAGCTCTGCACGTGCTTCTTCACTGAGTGCAAGGGCGTCGTCGCGCATTATTGCCTCAACTTATTGTGAAACAGTGTCGAAATCTTGCTTGAGGGCTGATTTTGGCTTGACGCCGACGACACGATTTACTTCTTGACCACCTTTAAAAAAGACCATTGTTGGAATTGCCTGTACCCCATACTTCATGGCAAACTGCACTGACTCATCGGTGTTGATCTTGACGATCTTGACCTTGCCGTCGTATTCATTTGCCAATTCTTCGAGAATCGGTGCAACAGCGCGGCACGGTCCGCACCATGGAGCCCAAAAGTCAACCAATACTGGCGTCTCTGATTGCAACACAATGGATTCGAACTCTTTGTCAGTGATATTCAGTGGCTTCCCCATGTCAATTCTCCTTTGTGAGTGGTATTATACCCCCTAGGGGTATTAGTACTATACTTGAGGTTGAAGTAGATTGTCAACAGGATAGCATCGCAAAGGCGTATGAGAAGTGTTAGATTTTATCGTGTAAAATGGAGATGTAGGAAAACGGAAGTGACGTGTGAAGTTTGACACGTTGCGTCAAGCACGGTATACTACACGTTGGTAAATCGTTCCACGATGAGTTGGACTTAGAAGTAGTTGCGGCGCCAACGGACGAGCCGTTGGGAACAGCAGCGGCAAGGGAGAATACGTTGTACGCCATCATCCGTGATCGCGGTATGCAATACCGCGTACAAGAAGGCCAAGTACTTGACATCGCGTTGAAGAGCGATCTCGAGGCTGGTAACGAGCTCAGCATTGACGAAGTGTTGTTAGTTGGCGGCGAGAAGACAATCGTCGGTTCACCAACTGTGAAGGGTGCATCAGTAACCTTAAAAGTTATTGGTGAAGTGCAAGACGACAAAATTGTTGTGTTCCGTTACAAGAGCAAAAAGCGCTATCGCCGACGCACCGGTCATCGTCAAGATTTGACACGTGTGCAGGTCACCAAGATTGCGGTAGGTAAGTAAGCGAATTACGAGCAATGCCGGCATGCATAGCTGGCAGATACGAACAGGAGATAACCGTCATGGCCCATAAGAAAGGTGTCGGTAGTTCACGAAACGGTCGCGATAGCAATCCAAAGATGCTGGGTGTGAAGCGTTTCGGTGGTCAGTCAGTTCGTGCTGGTGAGGTTTTGATTCGCCAGAACGGCACCAAGTTCAAGCCAGGCAAGAACGTCGGTTTGGGCAGCGACTACACGATTTATTCAATGATCCCTGGCCGCGTCGTGTTCGAGCACTACAGCCGTACACAGAAGCAAGTTAGCGTCTACGCTGACGAAGCTGCACAGTAAGGAGTATCCGGTGAAAAAGGGCATTCATCCAAAATCTTACAACACCGTCTACGTGTGTGCAGGCTGTGGTTCGCAGTGGCCAACTGTCGCCACCAAAGAGGGCTTACGCCTCGACGTGTGCGCCAAGTGCCACCCGTTCTACACCGGTGAGCAACGTATCCTTGACACCGCTGGTCAGGTCGATCGCTTCATGAAGCGTCTCGAAAAGAGCCAGGCTCAGCAGACCAAGGGCAAGTAACGACCAATACAAAACCCCCACAGCACAGTGTGCTGTGGGGGTTTTGTGTTGCGATTACAAAAGTCCGGAGAATTTAATGGCCAGCATAATGCCCACAAAGAGGATACCCCAGAAGGCAATGCGACGTAAGTCTGTGGCAATCATGGCGGTCTCTGCAGAATAATCAAGTGACGCTGCCACATCACGTGCGACCACGCGCCGGGTAGTACGTACTAATCGAGACTGTGGTTCAATGACGGGAGGATTTGACGCCTGCACAGCAGCAAGCGCTTCGTCAATGATGTCGCTGGCGTTTTCAGGAATATTTGCACTGACTGCACTGGCAATAGGACGTTGCACCCCTAATCGCTTACGCTCAGCGCGTGACATTTTTGGCATGATTCCCACTCCACATACATGCAATTTTAGAAAACCTAGTTTATTATATCATAAGCAATTACGAATCGCAGTGTCCGGACTTGTGCACTGTGTGAACAGAATCAAGGAGTGGGAATGTCGGATCAGAAAGAGTGGCCTTTTAGTATAAGCGTCGTAATTCCGGCACGTAATGAGACCCACACCATCAGTACTGTTGTACGCGATGTACGCAATGTGGTACCGACAGCAGAGATTATCGTGGTAGACGATGCGTCCACAGATGATACTGCCGAAAAAGCTACTGATGCGGGTGCGCATGTCATTCGTCGGCCACACAATGTTGGCAACGGTGCGGGCATCAAGACGGGGGTGCGAGCAGCACGCGGTGATGTGGTTATTGTCCTCGATGCAGATGGGCAACACGACGCCCGCGAAATCCCCAAACTCCTGCAGTATATTGGCCCGTATGACATGGTGATTGGCGAGCGCAATCGAGCTGGTCAACAAAACGTCATCCGCTGGATTGGGAACACGTTGCTCAACAAATTAGGAAGTTACCTCATCGAGATGGATATGCGCGACCTGACTTCTGGGTTTCGTGCGATGCGTCGCTCGATAATGATGGAGTTTTTGCATTTGTTGCCCAACAAAATGTCATGGCCGACAACGAGTGCACTTGCATTCGGCAAAGCTGGTTATCACATCCGATTTGAGCCGATTACGGTAGCACCTCGCCGCACCGGTCATAGTGCGCAAAAACTGCTCCGAAATGGATTCCGCTTTACTGGGATCATTTTGCGCATCACCACGTTGTTTGCACCGATGCGCGTCTTTTTTCCTGTATCAATGACCATGCTTCTGAGTAGCATCAGTTCGTTTGTGGTGAGTTACGTGGTGACAGATCCCGGTCGTTTGCGCATACCAAATTCTGCAGTCATGTTCTTTGTGGGTGCAGTGGTCGTCTTTATGTTCGGATTACTTGCCGAACAAATTGCCGGTCTACGTTTTCAGCGACGCGACACAACGGAGCGCAGTGAATGAAGCAGTCAATCATTCGTTGGTCGCTCCGTTTCATTGGCCCACTCTTGTTCGTGCTTTTTTTGTGGCGTACCGATGTCAATGCCATCTGGGTATCGCTACAGAATATTGTTTGGACGCCTGTGATTGTTTCACTTGCATTAATGCCGTTTTTTATTGTGGTTAAATCATGGCGCTGGCGCATTATCATGCATGAACTCGGATTACAACCACCAGGCATACGCGAGTTAAGCAAGATTTACACGGTAGGATTGTTTTTGGGAGGTACTACTCCTGGCCAAAGTGGCGATTTTGCCAAAGCACTCTATCTGCGAACGCCGCAACGTCCGATTTCGAGCCTTCTCTTCAGCATTCTGATTGAACGCTTATGTGATGTGGCTGCCATGGCAGTGATGGCCTTAATTGGTCTGGCAGCGCTTGCGCACACGCTTGATGCTACAACCCAAGCAACCATTCAACAGACAACCATTTTGCTGGCAGTTGTAATCTTTATGATGCTACCGGCGCTACTCATCAAACGCAGCCGCGATGCTGGGATTCGCATCATGCGCATGTGTATGCCTGAGCGATTCAAAGTACGATTCGATACGATTACAGGCCAATTCAGTACGCTGGACATCAAAGTACGCCCAGCGCTGATGCTCGTCCTTGCCACTGCTGGTTCAGCCCTCTCTACGGCAATTCGTATTGCCCTGTTGTTCTATGCGATGGAGCTAGTACGCATCCCATTGAGTGCAATTTTGGGTGTGACTGGCCAAATCTCATTGTTGCAAGCATTACCAATCAGCATATCGGGGATTGGGATTCGTGATGCCGTATTAATTGCCTTGTTGCAATCGTACGACTACAGTAGTGCTATCGCGATTGCGTTATCTGGATTATTCCTCCTCATTAATGTTGAACATATCATCGTCGGGTTTTTGTATTCACTGCGCTACCCCATCCCCAGTCGTGAGGAGACAAATGCATAAGCATTGCCGCCTGTGGTTGACTTGCGCGTGTGCGTTATTGTTGGCAGCGTGTACCCCCGCAGGTCCGACATTTAGCGCACAGATTGACACAATGCGCGTGACTGTGTCGTTTGCGCAGCCAATCGTGGCAAACTATTCGATACCCACGACAATTCGATTTTATGACGGCGATCAACCACGTCAAATCCGGAATGTTGTGTGTGATTTACAGATGCCAGGCATGGTAATGGGGAGTATGCGACCAATAGCAGATGCACAAGCTGACGGTAGTCATCTTGTCAATTTGTTGTTTACGATGGATGGAGAATGGAGCATCATCATTACTGGGGAAAGTGATGATGGGCCAGTCAGATTCTACGTTGAAGAGATTTTTGTGCCATCTTCACAACCAACGCCTACGATAACACGATAAGGGCAGGCATAAACACCCTCCGTATCGTGTTGCATGTACACGTACTTAATCACCAAATACTACACCCATACCTTTACATGTACGGACGAGATCACTGTGGGGACGAATTGTTTTGAGATGGCTCACGGCTTCTATCATTGGCACGGTCGTGATATCTTGGGCGCTGAGCGCTACCATTTCACCGGTTATGCCCTCGTGTATGGCACGAACCGCGGCTGCGCCAAAACGCGTTGATAGAATACGATCATATGGGGTGGGTGAACCACCTCGTTGAATATGCCCTAGCACGACACAGCGAGCATCTTTGCCGGTCAATGATTGCACTTGGTCTGCGACCATCTGTCCCACTCCACCAAGTCGCCCATCACTGCCGTAGAGCGGTTTACCGCCTTTGGGGAAAGCCCCTTCTGCGGCAACGATGATACTTGATGTTTGACCTTGTTGATCAAGCTTAGTAATGTGGTCAGCTATTTTATTGATGTCAAACGGTATTTCGGGAATCAAAATAGCGTCGGCGCCACCTGCGATTCCGCTATGAAGTGCAATCCAGCCGACATGACGCCCCATGACTTCTAAAACCATGACGCGATTATGACTTGCTGCCGTCGTATGTAACCGATCAATGGCCTCTGTTGCAACTTGGAGGGCCGTATCAAAACCAAACGTGCGATCGGTGCCCGCCAAATCATTGTCGATGGTTTTGGGCACGCCGATAACAGGAGCACCTAATCGCGATAACTCAAGAGCGATCGTTTGCGTACCTTCACCGCCGATGGTAATTAGCCCAGCTAATTCCATTGCAACAATGTTATCGCGTGCTGCGATGTATGGACAATTGGGGTCATTCTCTTTGCGGGGACCATTAAAGTGACCCTTATTGGTCGTGCGAAGGACGGTCCCTCCCAAAGGGAGCAATCCGCGCACGTCAGAAGTAGTCAGTACACGATAGCGTGGCGTACCGATTAAACCTTCAAAACCATCTTCAATGCCAAGCATTTCGTATCCGAGTGATTCACCGGTTACGACTGCCGCACGCACGACAGCATTGAGGCCTGGAGCATCACCGCCGCTCGTCAACATGGCGATACGTGGCTTGGCGTGTGCGACCGATTTTTTGGAGGACATGAAATATCCCTTTCATTGGGCGTCGCTGCCTACTTGGCGTATCATTGCCTTAAAATACAAGCACGACGGCGATTATACTGACAGAATTACTTTTGTGCAAATGATGCTGGTGCCACACGTTGGAGCCACGCATGCACCTCTGCAAGGTGGTTGCATGAATGCCAGCGCACGTCATCCGCTGGCAGATCCACGTGCTCATGTTGCCAAGTAAGATGGTACGGTACATGAACGGCATACCCGCCGATTGCAATGACTGGCATGATGTCTGAACGGAGTGAATTGCCGACCATCACAAACTCACGCGGATTGATATCATACCGGCGCAGAATGCGTTCGTATGCAGTTGGTGTTTTGTCGCTGACTACTTCAATGTGATGAAAGTAATCGGCCAGTCCAGAACGTGCAATCTTTGATTCTTGATCAAACAAATCACCCTTCGTGATAATCATCAATTTGAACTGCGACGACAGGGCTGGAATGACCTCGGCCACATGGGGCAACAATGTGAGTGGCGCATGCACCATCGCACGACCAATTTCGATGATCTGTGCGATTTCTTTACTAGTAATTGCACCATCGGTCACCTGAATTGCTGTCTCAATCATGGAAAGTAAAAAACCCTTGATGCCGTAGCCAAAATATGCTAAATTCCGTTGTTCCGTTTCGTATAATTCTTGGGCATCCCAATTGGCACGATATGGTGCCAAGATGGTTTGATATGCTGCTTGTGCCGAGGCAAAGTAATCCTCATTCGCCCAGAGTGTGTCATCTGCATCGAATGCAATTGTGGTTATTACACGAACATCGGATACCGTCATCGTGGCCAATCTCTTCTATAAAGCACTGTTGTAACCATCATACCAAATCATCATGAACATCTGTTGATGGTTCAGTTAATTATCACCTCAAGAAATCATGTGCATCAGACCACATTTGTGAACACTCAATTTGGTATTGTAATACTGACGCATTGCGTAAAAGGTTCATGAAAGAGGTTAAAATGATTCACCATCGTGTGCTGCACGTGTTGATGATGGGTGTACTCCTGATGAGTACGTTGGCCAACGTTACCCCGCCAGTTGCCGCATCAACAGGTCGCGCGACGCAGGCTACTGACACGAGTAGCACGAGTACCGCATTCATTGATGTGGTCGTCGGCGACAATCATACCTGTGCATTACGGGCCAACGGCTCAGTCATGTGCTGGGGGTTGAACACAGAAGGCCAACTTGGTATCAACGATCCACTCACTCGCTTCAGTCTCTATCCCATGGAAGTACCTGGTCTTACCGATGCAACCGCGATTGCGGCTGGGAGCAACATGACCTGTGTCATCAAACGCGATCAGACGATGGCGTGTTGGGGATACGGATATCACGGTGACAATGTCAACCCATATGTTCGATGGGCACCCACAAATTCCTCAAGTATGCGAGACGTTGTCGAAATTGCCGTCTCAAATTTAGGCACATGCGCCAAAGATACGCGTGGAACGTTGATGTGCTGGGGGTACAACGCAGATAACCTCGACTTTTGGATTCCCACACCGGCACGCGGGAGTGGTAGCACCTTCGCACCGCGCATCTACATGAGTGGCGATGTGAAGACATTTGCCATACGCAACGTTGACCAATCACGACGCATGTGTGTGTTGCGCTATGATGGCAGGCTAGCCTGTATGGGGGCAAATCATGATGGCGCACTGGGACTAGGATTTATCTCGAACTACAACCACAACGGCTTTTCTGTCGTTGGGCTTGGAAACTACGTAGAAAAGTTTGCCTTACATCATCAAGGCGGATGTGCCATTTTAAACGACGGCACCGTGAGTTGTTGGGGGACGGGAACAAATACTGCCTATAACTATGCTGTACCTGAGCGCATGATTGAAATTTATGGATCAACCGCAAATCGCTTTTACTTCAAAGGCGAATCCGGCACAATTTATGCGGTTGGAGACAATACGAATGGAGTTTTGGGAGTTGGAACAGTAGTCAATCCATGGAATTTTCTTACGGCTATCCCTGAGATTTATAACGCAGTTAAAGTCGCCGGTCCAAATTCTGGACACAGCCAACACGGATGCGCGGTGCTCCAAAGTGGTCGGATTCGGTGTTGGGGGCATAATCCGCATGGTCAACTCGGGAATGGCACGCAATCAGGCTCATATACGCCGAAAAACATTGCGCTCCCCGGCGCTCCCATCGTTGATAACGCGGTAACCGATGAAGACACCTTGAGTGGAATCATTCGCATACGACGCCACCCTGAGGACGGTGCAGAAACCGCGTTTATGCGCATTCGCACGATAACCGGTGGACGATTATTCAAAGCTGACGGTACGACACGGATTGCTGAAGGAAGCTACCTTACTATTAGTGACGCAGAGCAAGGTGTCCGCTTCTTGCCAAACGCCAATGTCAATGGAGTCAATGTAGGACAAATCAGTGTTCAAGCATCTACGCAACCAAACATCACTGGCGTCAGTAACACGGTAGTGACTGGCACAATCAGCGTAAATCCCGTTGCAGATCCACCGCTTATATCGAACGCACAAACACTCGAAGACACGCAGTCATACGATGGACTTGTCATCCAGCGCAATCCGTTAGACGGCAACGAGGTCACACATATCGTTATAAGCGGGTTTAGTGGTGGTCAACTCTACTTGCCCGATGGCACCACAGTGATGCGTGTTGGGCAGGTAATTGACGTAGCAACAGCCAATCAAGGATTACGGTTCTTGCCAAGTGCAAACAGCACCAGCACAGGGAGCGTCACCGTTCGTGCAGCTACATCAGCAGCAGGTGCGGGTCAAAGTGATGCATCCACAGCACAAGTTACAGTCCTACCCGTGGTTGATGGTGCACCATCAATCACGGGCGTCACCACAAACGAAGATGAGATAAGCCGTGCTGGTGTGGTAATTCAACGCAATACGCTCGATGGCGCTGAAGTTGGGTACTTCAGAGTGGTGAGTAGTGCGCCTGGTCGATTCTATCTGAACGACAGCACCACCATGGTGGCAAATGGGAGTTTTGTGACAGCTGCGGCAGCAGCAAGCGGCCTTCGATTCAGGCCAAATCCGCATGTCCATGGCACGTTTCAGGTGCACGTACAAGCGGCAGTGACGCCGTCAGCAGAGGGACTTGGTGGTGATATTGCCACGGCCACGCTGATAGTAAACCCAATTGCTGATCTCCCGCGCATTACCGGCACCACAGTTGATGAAGGTACACAGAGTACGTCGGGCTTGGTTGTATTGCCCAATGTGAATGATGGCGTAGAGGTAACGCATTTCCGGATTGCGAATATTGTCGGTGGCATTCTGTTACTCAATGATGGTGTCACAGGACTCTCAGTCGGACAGTTTATTACGACGGCACAGGGAGCTGCTGGGCTCCAGTTCCGCGCTCCTGCGGCCTCATTGTCACATGGAATTGTTGAAGTGCAAGCAGCGCTTGGAGCATCACCTGCGCAAACATCGAGTGCACGTGCAACAGCACACATCACGGTCATTGACAAGACAGCACCCGATATTGCAATACCGTACGACATGGTCGTTGAAACGTACGACCCATCAGGTGCACAAGTCAACTATAATGTCACGGCAACCGATTTGCGCGACGGTTCAGTCGCTGTGACATGTGACAAATCGAGTGGCATTTTCTTACAAATTGGGTCACATGTCATTACCTGTCAGGCAACAGACAGTGCCGGCAACACGGCGTTTGCGACGTTCAACGTGCATGTCCAACAGTCAATTCCGCCGATTACAGTAAACCCTCTTGGGCAAAACTCACAAAGT
Organism: uncultured Klebsiella sp.; assembly: GCA_964482795.1. Classification (GTDB taxonomy): domain Bacteria; phylum Chloroflexota; class Chloroflexia; order Chloroflexales; family Roseiflexaceae; genus UBA965. The sequence goes on along the minus strand of CAYZZI010000023.1, from coordinate 2,563 downwards.
ACGATCACGCTCAGTTGGCAGTTATCTGTATCATCTTCGTTGCCGTACAAGTACGAAGTACAGCGACGCACGTTGAATCTTACTGATTGGGTGACTGTCGCACGTGACCTCACCAGTCCATCATATACATCAACGGCGCAGGGCGAACACGTGTATGCGTTCAGAGTTCGAGCGTACCTTGATGGTGGAGCCGTCGGAGCATGGTCAAATATTGTGAGTACAACGGTTGATCAGACTGCACCCACAGTAACGTTATCCATCAACCGGGGCGTTGATACGGACACCAGCGCTGAAGCTACGACCAATAGTGCAATCAGACTCTATGTGACCAACGAAGATAGCGACCCTGCAGTGAGTTGGCGTTGGTACGAAGATGGCATTCAGCGCAGCGATTGGCGACCACTGGGGGCATCTCACGATGTTGTGCTGCAATCTGGTGACGGAATCAAGAAAGTAACCGTTGAAGTGCGGGATGCAGTCGGAAATGTGAGTTTAGCTGAAGAGACTATCACGCTGAATCGGGTTGTCACCAACGGGTATCGCGTTACCATTAACAATGATGATGCCTCAACGCCGTTTTACACGGTAAACTTGCAACTCAGTGTGCCTCACACGGTAGCTCCGCCAATAGCTGAGATGCAACTTAGTACGACAAATTCGTTTACTGACAAAGTATGGGTCCCATTTAGTCTTGCCGATTCATATACTTTTGATGAGTTGGGGAGCAATACGTACGCGATTTACGCCCGATTCCGCAATGTGAATGGGACAATCACACAAGCAGTACTTGATACGATTTATGTTGACACTACACCACCATCAGTAAGTGTGCGCATTCGATCACAGTCACGGAACAACGTTGTACTTGACCTTAATGGTAGTGACCGAGGCGTTGCAGGCAAAAGTGGAATTGTGGCCATGCAAGTCGGCTTTGTGAATCAGTTCAACAAAACTGCTTGGATACCATTCCGTAACAACCTGACTATTTCTCGGAATCAATCCAACCGCAACGCAACCGCCATCTATGTGCGGTATCGTGATCGGGCAGGCAACTTGAGCAAAACGCATTGTATAGCGCTGAATGGGCGAACATGCGTGATTGACTCGAGTCTTACGGCTAATCAATCACCTAATCTGCTCATCTCAGGCACTCCAAACGTCGTTCGGCATGGGGTGGTTGCACTTGATAATCGCATCATCAAGGCGTCAGACTTCGAAACAGCAGCAAATCACCTTACATACTCATTAGTTGAAGCACCGGCACATGGTTCAGTATTGCTAGGAGGTCGCACACTGGCTGTGGGCGCCAACTTTACACTCAACGATCTAGTGCGCAAACGTCTTGCGTACCACAATAACGGTGCCACCGCAACCAGTGACCGCATAGTCATTCGTGTGCATGATGCGGCGGGAGCAACAACCGACGCAAACATCACCATCGCAGTAAGTACAACATCACTCTTCCGCAGTATGTTGACACATATTGCACCCTGATTCATTCGTCAGTAAAGAATGATGCAGCGCCGGTAATGTCATAATTACCGGCGCTATTTTAGTGTAACTATATTGTTACTTGAAATAGTATTAAGGTGTGTAGTAGTATTGTATCAGGTTTCTATAAGCAAGGATTCAGCTGTATGACAAGCGTGATTGGCACCTTATCCGTACACATCTTTGCGATTGGGCTAACGATCGCGGCACTCAGTCACATACGTGCGCTCGCTGGGCGACGCAGTGTACGCCGCGAGATGATGAGCAACGCAGGGGTGTTTATCATCGTCGTAGGACTTATCTTCAAAGCTGCTACCCAGTTGCCTGATTTACCATTTGAGCAATTGCGCAACTGGATGATGTTCGCGAATCCGATCATTGCCACAGGATACATGTGTATTTTATCGGGATTTGTTGGCTGGGATAGAGTGTCGTTGCATATACCAAGTTGGTGGCGCACCATCATCTTATTTGTGATTGTGCATGGCGCTACGGTTTGGGCATATGTCGAGTATCCAGTCTATTGGACATTTGTTCCTATTGTAGCGATCTCAAGTGCGTTATTAATCATCGACTTCATGCTGCTGAGCTATATCATGCGGCAACGATATTTCATCGCGTTCCCATTTTTCGTGTTGCACATTGTTTCGACCGTGATAACTGGACTGATGGAAATCAGTGGATCACAGAATCTAAATCTACTTGAAGGGATGTTACTCACAAGTGCAACGACTGCGCTATTGTTCTACATCAACATGCGATTGGTGATGCGTCTCTCAAACCGTGGCAGAATGTTAATTGTGTGACTGTTTTCGACTATTTCAATTTGACAAGCAAGGCATCGTCGGTTATACTCCTAACTCGTAAGTGATGCGCGTGATGCACCAGGCGTTACGAGCCGGAGTGGCGGAATGGCAGACGCGATGGTCTCAAAAACCATTGAGGGCAACTTCATGTGGGTTCGACTCCCACCTCCGGCACCAATTAGTTTAGCGGGGCGTGGCTCAGCCTGGTAGAGCGCAGCGTTCGGGACGCTGAGGTCGGAGGTTCGAATCCTCTCGCCCCGACCAAC
>CAYZZI010000022.1:45875-47167 GCA_964482795.1 uncultured Klebsiella sp. | reverse complement strand
CTGACCACATGCACCCCATCGCACTGCGGCGCAATCAGTTGCATGTAGTTGTCCTCGCGGTACCAGCGCCACTGCGGCTCGGGGTTGAACCACAGCACCTTGTGGGCTCGCCGCCGCAACTCCTGAAAGTCCTCGACGCGCGGGATGCCCCGATGATCATCACCATCCCCCATGAATATCACCGTCGTGTTGCGGTCTACCGCCCCGCGATGATCCTGCAAAAAGGTCGTCAAACAGCTGCCTAGACTCGTCTGGTATGGCCCACCTTGAATCCGATCAGGGATGACCCGAATCGCCGCCTCGGGCCGCAACTCCTGAAAGTCGCGCGTAATGTCGGCAATCGTCCGGTAATAGACAAACGGCCGCGTGCGCTTGATTTGATCCTGCAAGGCATACACCAACAACAGCATAAACGCCGCCGCCGCTCGCATTGACCCCGACACGTCACAAATCACCGTCAACTTGGGGCGCAAATCGCGCCGTCGAAAGCGCAACTCCATCGGCACACCCTGGTAGCGCAAGTTGGCCCGCACCGTGCGCCTGATATCCGGGTTGCCGTGTTGGGCCCGGCGCATGCGCAACGAGGCCTGCGAGCGCAACCGCGCCGCGAGTTTGGTCACCTCACGACGAAAGTTGGGCACATCGTCGAAACTAAACTGGTCAAACGGCCGATCTAGCAGCTCATCGCGGTTGCGTTGCCGCTCCTCGTCATCGCGCCCCGATCCCTGCTCTGCCTGCAAAATCTCGGCGACTTGTTGGCCCAGCGTGGCCCGGTTCTCGCGGATTTCGCGCTCCATCTGCTTGATTTGGTTGGGGTCAAAGCCCATCTGCGCCAGCTTGTCGAGCATCTGTTGCAACAGTTGATTGGCCTGCGGTACATCGAGCCCCTCCATCGCCATGCGCATGCCCCAGGCCATCGGCAGGCCTTCGCTCATGTCGGGCATGGCGTTGCGCCGCTCCATCATCTGGCGCAGCTCCGAGCGCGTCATACCGTCACCCATCATCGCCTCAATCAGGCGCTTCAGGTCTTCCTCACTCAGCTCGTCGAGCATGTCGAGCAACTCTTGGAGCATCTGCTGCATCTGTTGCGCCGCATCGTCGTCGAGCCCACCACCCGGCTGTTGCATCGGCGGCGGCGCATCAAGGCCGAAGAACTGCGGGAACATCTCGTCAAATGTGGCCAAATCGCTGGCCTCTTTAATCAGACTACTTTTGAGCGCCGCCTGCACCACCGCTTTGTCGTCGATGCCGGCAGCCTCAATGGCCCGCAGGGCGTCGATGCTTTCGGCAAG
>CAYZZI010000022.1:11144-45775 GCA_964482795.1 uncultured Klebsiella sp. | reverse complement strand
GCTTTGATGGTGCCCAGCTCGGGGATACTCACCTGAAAGTCGCTGAGCAACTCGAGCAAAAACGCCTCAAACTCGGCATCAGCGCGGTCGATTTCGTCGATCAACAACACTACCGGCTTGGGGCTGGTAATGGCCTTAAGCAAGGGGCGAGCCAACAAAAAGCGATCCGAGAAGAAGACGTTCTCCTCTTTGGCAATCGCATCGGCGGCCCCGGCCAACGTCTGCGCACCACTGACGATGTCGCCGACGCGCTCGCGCAACAGCTGGGTGTAGAGTAGCTGCTTGGCGTACTCCCACTCGTACAAAGCGCGCGCCTCGTCGATGCCCTCATAGCACTGCAAGCGAATCAACTCACGGTCGAGCGCCCCAGCACAAGCCTTGGCCAATTCGGTCTTGCCGGTACCGGCTGGCCCCTCGGCGAGGATGGGCTTTTCGAGCTTGCTCGCCAAAAAAAGCGTCGTGGCGATGGTGTCGCTGGCGATATATTGCTGGGTCGCAAGCTGCGTACGCACGTCATCAATAGTACGAAACATGAGGAGACCTCTCAATCTGATGGTGAATAGCACGAGGTGAGGCGGAGGGGCGATACAGAGTCGCTATCTCTATTATACGATTTTTCATTTTTGCTGCCGAAAAATGGGCACGCGGTGCAGTGCATCATTCACGCGCCGACACATCTCCCATCCCCACCGTATGGGCGTCCGACAGGGCGCACCCCGTCATTGCATGGCGCACTGCCCAAATCCATGGAGGGGGTGCGCCATGCAATCTACAATGGTGTCCTCAATCCTACGTGCATGACTACACGATGACAATTCTTCGAATGATTCAGAGAGGGTGATACGTATTACATAGCATAGTGGTATAATTATCAGCGGTATCAATGCGTTTTAACGCAATTGCAAGTGTAAGGAAGAGCGGGCATGAGCACACAGCCGCGCATTCACGGGCGCTATCGGGTCGATGAGCGACTCGGAGCCACGCGAATTGCTACCGTCTATCGCGCCTATGACGACAAGCTCAATCGTCCGGTTTTGCTCAATCTCATGCGTAGTCATTTGGCCGAGCAACGCGGGATTCGCGACCGTTTTGTCAGCGACTCAGAGCTCCGTGCCCGTAATGTGCACAGCGCCTTACCAGAGGTCTACGATAGTGGCAACATCGAAGACCGTCCATTCTTCATCACCGAGTTCATTACTGGGCGTACCGTGCGCACCCGAGCGCCGTTCACGCCACAAGAGTCACTCACCTACATCAAGCACATTGTGGCAGCAGTCAATGCGTGCCATCAGTCAAATATCCCGCACCCGCCCATTAGTAGCCATGACTTCGTGGTTGTGAGCGAAGGGCACGTCAAGTGGATCGAAAATTGGCAACTATCTCCGTCTGACGTGCTGATTGACCTGGCCAGCTATCGAGCACCTGAACGCAAAGATGGTGACAACGAGACGCAACAGAGTGCCATTTTTGCTGTTGGGGTCTTGTTATTTGAAATGCTGACCGGCGCGCGCCCATTTAGCGGGGCGACACCCGAAGAGATTTCGCATCAGATCCAGTCCATTGACATCCCCCCAGTTACTACGATTTTGGGGAATACCTGCCCCCCACAAGTTGATGAATTAATTATGCGGTGCACGGCGCGTAACCCAGAATACCGCATCAAAGACTTCGAAGAGCTCCTAATCATCATTGAGCAGACGCGTCGCTTCTTGCTCGTCGAAAGTGGACGACTCTCAAAACCACTCGGCAACAGCCACACCGACGATGACGGAGCAGAATTTTATGATGGCGAGACAACCACGATGCGGGCGCCGTGGCACAAACAACTCCTCAGCGTGTTGTTGACTGCCATTGCCGTCGTTGCGGTGGCCGCGGGTGGCTGGTTTGCGTGGCCATTCATTCAGCGCAGCGTTGGTCCAATTGATACGCAGGCGCTTGTTACCCAGATACAGACGCCATTTCAACAATTGTCGTTTGACCGCCTCGTCATGCCACCCTGGTTAGAACAACTCTTTCAAGGAAATGAAACCGTACAAACCTTGGTGGTAAGCGGTGAGGGCATGCTTGACGTGTATAGCGATCCAACCAGCACCAGCCAAGTCATCGGCCAAATTACGGTGGGGAGCTCAGTTGACTGGGTAGATGGTCCGCAGAGTGCCGATGGCACCGCCTGGCTCCGCATTCGGTATCAAAGCACTCAAGGAACGATTGAGGGATGGGCGCAACAGCAACGCCTCGTTGTCGCCGCTCCGTAACAGCATCGCTCGGGAGTATACTCCCCCTTACCACGTGAGCAGACGTTCATGAATATACCGGCAACCATCTTGGCACAGTTGCAACAATCTCAGCGCATGGTCGTAGTAACGGGTGGCGGTTTGTCAGCCGAGAGTGGTGTGGCGTCGTTCCGACAAGCCATGGTCGGCGAATGGGCAAATTACGATGTGCGCGATTTGGCTACACCACAGGCGTTTGCGCGCTCTCCCAAAACCGTCTGGCAGTGGTATGACTTTCGCCGCCGCCAAATTGCTGCCGCCCAGCCCAATCCTGCGCATCATGCGCTCGTCGACCTCGAGCAACACGTGCCGGAGTTTTTGTTGGTCACACTGGCCATTGATGGATTACACTGGCAATCTGGATCGCGCGATTTGGTTGAACTCAATGGGTGCGTACAACGCGTTCGTTGTGTTGAGAATGGCCATCTCGGTGATTGGGATGAAGAGGGATCGGTCCCCCCGCGTTGCCCGCGGTGTGGCAGTCTCTTTCGTCCTGATGTCGTGCTACTCGGAGAAGGGTTTGCCCGTACCCACGTGCTACGTGCCCGCACTGCTGTGGAGCAATGCGATACCATTTTGTTTGTCGGCGAACTTAGCACGGCAGACCCCGTCGCTCAATTCCCCTTCATGGCACGCCGAGCAGGAGCCACCGTGATTACCGTGAATCGCGATGATTCGATGTTTGCGGTAACAGCCGATTACCATATCAAAGAACGCGCCAGTCTTTGTATCCCTGAGCTGGTTCGCTTAATTACGGGTACAGGCGCGGTATGAGCATCTATACGTCGCGCACGGTTATCCGTTCGTGGAACCGGTATGATGATGAACGCAGTTATCGCTGGCCTCCCTACCATGACCCGTTCGAAGCCGTGTGGAATCTCCAACGCACCGTCTCGCCCTTTTCGACCGGCTGGTTCAGTGATATGATTGCGGCACGACGGCACTGGGCTGTTGATAGTCGTTCGGGCGATCTGATGGGGCGTATTTCACTCCGCGATATCGATAACACGCTCAAACAAGCGCGACTCGGTATCACCTTTTCAGCATCATATGTCGGGCGCGGACTTGGTACTGAGGCCATGCGCGGATTTTTGGATTATTTTTTCGGTGAGTTGGGCTTTCAAACCATGGTACTTGATGTTGCTGCCATCAACGAACGTGCCGTCCGCTCATATCGCAGCCTAGGTTTTGTCTATGTAGAAAGTGATTGGCGGAATGCCTATCATGGTGTTGATATGCGGCTGTTTGAATCAGCTCCATATGCCCATCTCAAATCGCACATGCGCGTCGAACGCGATACCATGTGGATTGAGTTCTTTGAGATGCAGCTGACCCGCGACATGTGGATCCACCATACGAGCCAATCACACCAACGGGAGAACAATGAATCATGAAGGTGTTTGGTCGCTATTTCGTTTGTATATACGTCAGTATCATGCTCGTACTCACGAGTTGCCAAATCGAAGGCGGAGTGCGCGATCGTACTCCCGTTGGCTTGAACAACCCCGTTGATACGACCGTCCCACTTGTAGTCCCCACCAATGAATCTGTGGCGGAGGCGCTGGCCGAACGCAACGATATATGGGCTATCGGTCTCACCGATATGCCAAATGACCTCTTCCCATATCCGGCTGATAGTGCCTTGCGACGCATCAATGGCCCAGCCCTCGAACTGCTCTTCCCTTCACCCATTCTGCCCAAAAACTACGAATACATGAACAACGGCATTTTGGAACAGATTCCGACCATTGATAACGGTGACGTCCAAATCAACGACGTCTCCGTCTATCTGGATGCGGCTGGTAATATCACCTCGACGGTGACTAGTGTGATTACCGACGTGCAACAACTCTCAATCACTTACCGTTGGAACAAAAACCTGACGTGGTCAGACGGAGTACCACTTACGGCCGCTGACTCGCTCTTCGCCTATGAATTAGCCCGTCAACAAGCCCCACTCGGTGAAGAGGCACGCCTACTCCTTGATCGTACCGCCAAGTACGAACAACTTGATGAGCACACCACCAAAGCCACCCTTCAACCCGACTTGATTGGTTCAACATTTATCCTCAGTTATTGGCTCCCCCTCCCACGACACCTCCTCCAAGATGTGTTGCCTGCCGATATACGCGCATCCAGCTATGCCAAAAAGCCCGTCGGCTATGGACCGTATATGCTCGACTCACGGACCAGCAACGAGATTCGTTTTGTGCGCAATCCCCACTATTTCGGCACCATGCCAAGTACCAGTCAGGTGGTGCTCACCTCGATGTCGGGAGTTGACATGATTCGTGCCAACCTCCAAAACGGCAACCTTGATGTGGCAATTACCGATCGTATCGCTGTCGACCAGTATGCATTCATCGACCAAGATGCACGCGCCGGTTTACCCGTTGAATACTATCGCAGCCCCGTGTGGGAGCATATTGACTTCAACCTCGACGTGCAAGTCCTCCAAGACATCCGCGTACGGCGTGCCATCGCGCACGGGTTCAATCGCCAGGCACTGGCCGATATTCTATTTAATGGCCGTTCACCGAAGCTCGATAGTTGGGTCCTCCCGGATCAACGTGGCGCGGCCAATCCAGCCGATCTCACTATCTACGAATTTGATCCAGCCACGGCAAATCAACTCCTTGATGAAGCCGGCTATCTGATGACCGAGAGTGGGGTCCGTGCCTCACGACAAGGCTTGACGCTGACGCTCCAGTTAGCCACGACCACCGGTAGCTCCATCCGTGAGGAGATTGCCGAGCGCTTTGTCACCGATATGCAGGCCATTGGCGTTGAGGTGGATGTCGAATATCTCTCACCAGAAGATCTCTTCTCACCTAATGGACCACTCTTCTTGCGCCAATTCGAACTGGCCCTCTTCGCCTGGATTGCCACACCCGATCCCGCCGGATTACAACTCTGGAGCTGTGCGGCCGTCCCCAGTGAAACGAACGGCTGGATTGGCAATAACTTTGCTGGTTGGTGTATGCGTGATGCTGATTACGCAGTAAAACTAGCAGCCACATCTCTTGACCCCAACGAACAAAACGCGCAATACCTCGCCCAACAACAGATTTTCACCCGCGAACTCCCCTCACTGCCACTCTTTCAACGCCTCGGTGCAGTGATCCACTCCGCAAAAATCACCGGCATCGTCCCTGACCCGATTGCCCCTGCAACCTGGAATATCGCAGAATGGAAGCGCATTCCATAGCCTATCCTCAGTGCGGCACCGGCAACGAGTTGCCGGTGCCGTTTGTGTGTGCGATGCTGGTAATGCACTGGTAATGCCGCTTCGCTACACTCAACGGCAGAATCCACCGCATGCACATGCAGGAGCTGCTGATGATGACGCACGCCGAATACGCCGCCCTCCTCACCTTGGTATCAATTGATGGACTTGGCCCACATCGCATTCAACGACTCATCAGCACCTTCGGTACCGCACAGGCCGTGGTTGAAGCCTCCTATCACACATTATGTCAGTCAGGACTCTCTGTTCACCTCAGTAGTGAGCTCATCAAACAACGCCAGCGGTTTGATGGAGCGGCCGAGTACCAACGCCTCCACGAACAAGGCATCCAACTTCTCGCACCACATGATGCCGACTACCCACCATTACTCAAACACATCGTTACCCCTCCTGCACTCCTCTTCGTACGTGGCAGTCATTCCGCATTCATGCATGCAAGTATCGCCGTCGTGGGTACACGTCACCCCACTAGCTATGGTCATGACGTCACACGGCGCATCGTTCACGATCTGGCTCAACGCAACATCACGATAGTGAGTGGTCTCGCACTCGGAATTGATACGATTGCCCATCACAGCGCCCTCAATGCTCACGGCGCCACGATAGCAGTATTACCCTCAGGGGTAGACTTGATTTATCCAGCAAGCAATCGCTCACTGGCCGAACGCATTGTGGCACAACCGCACAGTGCGCTCGTCAGCGAATTCTACCCAGGCACACGCGCGAGCGCTCCGCTTTTTCCTGCGCGGAATCGCCTGATTAGCGGATTAGCTCATGCCACCATCGTGACCGAGGCTGGTGAGCGCAGCGGCGCCATGATTACCGTCAAAGCCGCCCTTGACCAAGGCCGCGATGTCATGGCGGTGCCAGGATCAGTCTTCGCCCCCAAAAGCGCTGGCTGTCTCGCACTCATTCATCAGGGAGCCACGCCCGTACGCCATGCCGATGACGTGTGTAACGCACTCGGATACGCCACTACCTCCTCGCAACCTGATGACTCGTTTTTGCAACTCCTTGTCACTGCTCGGCATGTGGATGATATCTGTCGCATCACCCAGCGACAGAGTGCCGATGTGCTCGGCGAATTACTCATGCGCGAATTGCGCGGCGAGATTCTTGATCAGGGCAATGGGTTTTATGTGTGGAGTGGCACATCGTGACACCGTATGGACGACGCATGCACGCAGCGATATACACAATCTCAACAAAGACCTTTATAATGGAGAGTATGGGGAAGAACAGTGTATTGGTGATGGTATGACAAACAATCCCGCATCATGGCGTGACTATAATTTTTTGCTCGGCATCGCACTCCTTGGCCTACTCGGGTATAGCCTGGCCATGGTCTATAGTGCCACACTAAACAACCCGATGACCGAAGGGTATTTCAGTCGTCACCTTTTCAACATTTTGGTCGGGTTTGCCGCCATGGCCGCATTAACCTGGCTCGACTATCATGCCCTACAAGGATGGACCTTTCCACTCTACATCATCAGCATCGTACTACTCGCAGTGGTGCTCGTCTTTGGCAATATCCGCGGTGGCGCCCAAAGCTGGATTGACTTCGGTCTGCGCACCGTCCAGCCATCCGAACCCATAAAACTCATCCTGATTGTCGTTCTTGCAAGCTTCTGGTCGAGTCAAGAGCGTCGCCTCGGCGAATGGCGCCCGTTCATCGGGAGTGTTGTCCTACTCGCCGTCCCATTATTGCTCGTCTTCATTCAACCGGACTTTGGTACATCGCTCGTCTTTGGCATGGTGTGGGTCTTCATGAGTTGGACGGCTGGCGTACGCATCATCCAGTTCCTTTCATTGGGTGCGATTGCCGCACCCATCGCCTATTTTGGCTGGACCTATATTTTGGCACCGTATCAACGCACCCGTCTACTCATCTTTTTGGATCCCATCAAATACGACCCTGAACTCAAGTCCGGTGCCTGGAATATCATCCAATCGCTCACTGCAATCGGCTCGGGTGGACTTACCGGCCAAGGGTGGACCGATGGAGTCATGAGTCAGGGTAATTATCTGCCCGTGCAATACACCGACTTCATCTTTGCGATTACCGGCGAAGAATTGGGGTTTGTGGGCACCTTTATTATGCTCATCTTCTTGTGTTTACTCGTCTGGCAAGCCCTTGATATCGCCGTCAATTCCCGTGACATGTTCGGGCGCTTGGTGGCCACCGGTATTGCGGCCATGTTCCTCTGCCACATTCTTGTGAATGTTGGTATGAACATGAGTATCATGCCGATTACCGGTATTCCTTTGCCGTTTATTTCGTACGGTGGGAGCTTCACCGTCACCTCGTTTGCCGCCATCGGTCTGCTCCAAAGCATTGCGCTCTGGCGCCGGCGCTACCATTTCTAGTGAGGGAATGATGAGTAATTATGCAAGTGCTGGCGTCAATATTGCCGAAGGGAATCGCGCAGTCGAGTTGATGGCCGCCGCTGTGCGCTCCACCTACACCCCTGCCGTGGCGGCTGGTCTCGGTGCATTTGGCGGTTGCTTTGACCTGAGCAAAGCCGTCGATAATCTCCAGAGCGCCATCCTCGTTGCCTCCACTGATGGCGTCGGCACCAAGACGCTCGTCGCCGCAGCCTGCAACGACTACCGCTTCATCGGTGCCGACTTGGTCAATCACTGCATCAACGATATCCTCGTGCAAGGCGCTCGGCCACTCTTCTTCCTCGATTACATCGCCGTCGACAAACTCAAAGCCGAGCAGGTCGCCACCATCGTCCAAAGCCTCGCCACTGCCTGCAAGGCGGTCGGATGTGCCGTACTCGGTGGCGAAACCGCCGAAATGCCCGGTGTCTACCGCGATAATACCTTCGATCTCGCTGGCACGATTATCGGCGTCGTTGACCGCAACGCCATGCTCCCACGCACCGTACGTGTCGGCGATACCCTCATTGCGCTCCCATCAACTGGGCTCCATACCAACGGCTACTCGTTGGCTCGACGCGTCGCACCACTCATCGGTGGGTACGACGCACGCCCAGCACACCTCAACGGCCAAAGCGTCGGTGAGGCACTCCTGGCACCGCATCGATGCTACATCGCAGAATACGACGCCCTCCAACGCGCTGGCGTGCCCGTGCAGGCCATGGCCCACATCACCGGTGGTGGCATCTACGACAATCTGCCGCGCGTCTTGCCCGAGGGGTGTGGTGCCATCATCCGCCGTGGCAGCTGGTCAATCCCGTCAATTTTCGATTTACTCGTCAGCGCCGGTGACATCGCCGAGCACGACGCATACCACGCATTCAATATGGGCATCGGCATGCTCGTCATTGTCCCCGCTCATGCCCGAGATTCTGCCCTCGCCATCCTCCCCGAGGCCACACACGTTGGTGAAATCGTCGCAGGAAGTGGAGTGACTCTCATATGAGTATGAACGTCGAGCGCATTGTATTACATGGTCGACGCATCGCCTACAGCGACAGCGGGCCGCGTACCGGTATCCCCGTCTTGCTCTGTCACGGTCTTCCTGGTGCACATGTACAGGTACCGTCACACACCGTGCTTCACCAGTACGGTATACGCATGATTATCATTGATCGCCCCGGATTCGGCTTATCAGACCCTCAGCCCACGCGCACCATCGACGGCTGGCGCTACGACGCACTCGCCGTTCTCGATCATCTGCACATCGAACGCGTCGTTCTGCTACCATTCTCGGCTGGAACCCCGTACGCCTTGGCAGTCGCCAGCAAACACCCCGAACGCGTCAGTCGCATCCACGTTGTCTCAGGCATGGGGTTAACCACGAAGGTCGATATCGCCCAGATGTCCTGGTTCAATCGCGTACAACACTCGTTCGGTCACAGCACGCCAACATTCGTCAACGATATTGTTGCCTCGGTGAGTAACGTGGTTATCGGCAAAGGTCCCAAAGCCGGACGCTTCGGTATCTGGCTGATGCGTAACACGTTCACCCCTACCGAAAATATCTACGCCAAAGCCAATGAAGGGCAGATTTTTCGCGATATGCTGGCCGAGAGCTTCCGACAGGGATACCACAGCTATCTGCAGGACCTCGGTCTCATTACCGTCGACTGGGGTGTCGATATCACGCCCATCACCCACCCGATTACCTGCTGGTACGGCGATGCCGACCGGATTACACCACCAAGCGCCGGCGACAAGATTCGCCAGTATTTGCCCCAAACCACCATGCGCGTCTTCCCAGGTGTCGGCCATCTGCTCATTTTTATGCATTGGGATGAGCTCATCGCCCATCTCGCCAGCGAGGCTCACGCATGACATACGGCGCACTCCTTGCCGAAGGCAAAACCAAACAAATCTTTGCCCACCCCACCAATCCGGATTGGGCGGTGGTCGTCAGCAAAGATGCGATCACCGCCGGCGATGGCGCTCGACGCCACATCATCCCCGGCAAAGGCGCCTTGAGCGGTGCAACCACCGCTAACATCTTCACCCTGCTGGTGCGCAATCACGTGCCAACTCACTTCATCGAGCGCCTCAGCGATACCGACATGGTCGTGCAACGCTGTCAGATGATCCCTATCGAGGTGGTCACGCGCCGCCACGCCACCGGTTCCTATCTGCGCCGTCACCCTGAACTCACCGAGGGGCATCGCTTTGAACCGCTCGTCGTCGAATTCTTTTTCAAAGATGACGCCAATCATGATCCACTCATGCACGCGGATGAGTTAATTCAAGCCAAAATTACTGACAATGCAACACTTGAACATATTACTGATATCGCAAAAAGCGTTTTTGAAATATTAGAACGCACATGGCATGCTCAACGGGTAACGCTCGTCGATATGAAGATTGAGTTCGGGCGCACCAACGCCGGTGAATTGGTCGTGGCCGACGTCATTGACAACGATTCATGGCGGCTGTGGCCCCACGGCAACAAAGACCAGATGCTCGACAAGCAGGTCTACCGCAACATGCGCGAGGTGACTGACGAAGGGCTCGCCCAAATCAAAGCGCTCTACGCCACAGTCAAAGATTATACTGACACCTGGGTCTAAGTTGCACTGGTCACACGTATGCGCATGACTGACGCCGAGTCAATTCAACAGTGTCGCCATCACCACCACATTATGACGGTTCCCATATCGATCACGGGCATGGTTGCGCAGCGTACCTTCGATGCGGAACCCGAGCCGTGAAAAGATTGCTTGACCGCTTTTTTGAGCTTCGAGCATCTCAGCGACCACCTTTGTAGCCTGCAGCTTTTGAGCCTTCGCAAAAATCACCTGACCCATGGTACGCCCAAGCCCAAGGCGACGCCACGATTCACCGACAATCAGCTGGACATTCGCAACATGACTCGCTCGTCCCGTTAACGCACGTACCGAGGCATAGGCGGCAATCTTATCGTCGTCAATAGCCACCACTTGACGCCAGTGCTCAGCACCCGATGCATTCACGAGGCGGGCCACTGTATCAACGCTCCGCAAATCGTTCTCAAGATACATCCAGTCATCTTGCGGTAATGCCTCGCCAAAGGCCAAAAGGCGCGCTTTGTCATCGGCCTGCAAGCGACGGATGATGACCACACGCCCATCTTTGAGTGACACAGGTGGCACCAACATCGATCCATCGCTCATAATCATCTCCTATCACTGTGTGAACTTGGTATGATACGTATCATAGTGGATTCATTCTTTCACCGTCAACTCAGAAAGGGCTCACCGCATGAGCACACTTCCCCACTGGCGCACCGATACGCCATTTGCAGACATCAACGATCCAGCCCTGACCGAGGCCATTCAGCAGTTGGATGTACATCTCGGCACAACCACGGCGCTGTTTGACCGCCATCATGTCACCAAACACGATGTCCCCCCAGCGGTCACACCAGCCGTCGTCGAGGAGGTACTACAACATATGGCGGAGATGTCAGAGCGCGCCCGCACCATCAACGCCTACATCTACAGCTTTGTCAGTATCAACTCGCGTGACAGCGTCGCCCAAGCCCGCCTCAGCGAATTGCGCCAACGTCTCGTCAAACTCAGTCAGCTCGGCACGCGCCTCACCGCCTGGGCCGGCACACTTGACGTGGCCGCACTTGCCAGCCAGTCACGTGTCATCGAGACCCATCGCTTCATGCTCGAGGAGGCAGCTCGCCGCGCCAAGCACCAGATGTCACCCGAGGCCGAGGCCCTCTCCGCCGAGCTCAACGTCAGCGGTGGTGGTGCCTGGGCCCGCCTACACAGCAACATGACGTCGCAGCTGAGTGTGCAATTTGACGGCAAAAGCCAGCCGATGAGTGCCATTCGCGCCTTGGCGTACGACAGCGACAGCGAGACGCGCCGGGCGGCGTTTGAGGCCGAGCTTGCCACCTGGAAAGAGACCTCGATGCCGCTGGCCATGGCCATCAACGCCATCAAAGGTGAGGTCAACACCCTGGCAACGCGCCGCGGCTTCGCAAATCCGGTTGATATATCGCTCCTTGACAATCGCATGGATCGCGCCACGCTCGACGCTATGCTGGGCGCTGCCCACGACAGCTTCCCCATCTTCCGCCGCTATTTGCAGGCCAAAGCGCGCCTCCTCGGCGCCGGCACGCAATTGCCGTGGTACGACCTGTTTGCGCCGGTCATCACCAGCAACCAAAGCTGGAGCTACGACGACGCCACCAAGTTCGTGGCGGCCCAGTTCCACGCCTATTCGCCGCGCATGGGCGCCTTTGCTGAGCGCGCCTTTGCCGATGGCTGGATCGATGCCGAGCCACGCATGGGCAAGGTCGACGGCGCGTTTTGTATGGGCCTCCAAGGCGAAGAATCGCGCATCTTGATGAACTACAAGCCGTCAATCGGCAGCATCATGACACTAGCGCACGAGCTCGGTCACGCCTACCACAACCTCAACTTGGCCAGCCAAACGCCGCTCAACCGCGACACGCCGATGACGCTCGCCGAGACGGCCAGCATCTTCTGCGAGACGTTGACCCAAGCAGCAGCCCTCGAACAAGCCGATGCGGCCGGCAAACTCGAGATTCTCGAGTCATCACTGCAACGCTCCTGCCAAATCGTGGTTGATATCACCAGCCGCTACTTGTTTGAGTCACGGTTATTCGAGCAACGCCGCCAACGCGAGCTTTCGGCTGATGAGCTATCAACCCTGATGACGCAAGCCCAGCGCGAGACATATGGCGATGGCCTGCAAGAGAGCACCTTGCACCCGTACATGTGGGCGGTCAAGGGGCACTACTACAGCACCGGGCGTTCGTTCTACAACTACCCGTACATGTTCGGCCAACTCTTCGGCATGGGCTTGTACGCCATCTACCGCAACGACGACGCCAACTTCACCGACCGCTACGACACCTTGCTCAGTAGCACCGGCAAAGGCGACGCCGCCACGTTGGCCCGCACCATGGGCATCGACATCACCCAACGCGCCTTCTGGGAGGGGAGCTTGGCGGTCGTCGCCGACGAAGTCGCCCAGTTCGAGGCCGTGGTCAACGCCAAACTCGGCGCGTAGTCGCACAGTCAACCCCGGCGCAGGCGTGCCTGCACCGGGGTTTTGGTAGGAGAGATACATCCATGCCGATTGTTGTTGAGGCGTATGACCCACAATGGCCCGTTCTTTTTGCCCAGCTGGCCGACCCTATCCGACAGCATCTCCATCGCCATGACGTGACCGTCGAACACGTCGGCAGTACCGCAATACCCGGACTGGCCGCCAAACCGGTCATCGACATAGACATCGTTGTGCATGATGTAGACGCCATCCAGACTATCATCGCAGATCTCGCCACCCTCGGGTATGTGCATCGGGGTGACTTGGGGATTGCTGGGCGTGAGGCATTTTATGCGCCGCAACACCTGCCTCGTCACCACCTCTATCTGGGTCACCACACCACCCCGAGTATTCGCAACCATTTGCTCGTACGCGATTATTTGCGCCACCACCCACACGCCGTCACCGCATATGCCGCACTCAAACAGCAGCTCGCACAGACCTGTAATGATGATGTTGATGCATACGTCGCCGGCAAAAGTCAGTTCCTCGCCGACATCTTGCGCACCCAAGGCATGGCGACGCACGACGTCGATGCCATCATCAACCAAAATCAACCACCTACATACACAACGCTGCCCCGCCCATAATGCCAATCACGTCGCCTAACGCAGCCGGACGTAGCTCAACCTGCTTGCTCAAGGCGCGATAGGCCATCACACGGCGCACCGGACCAAAGAGCTGTTCGCCAGCATTGGTCAAGCCACCACCGATGACAATCACCCCCGGATTGAGCAAGTTGCTTGCCGACGAGATGCCCACACCGAGCCACTCCATGGCCGTACCCCAAATCTGCTGCGCCACCACGTCACCAGCGGCGGCCGCCTCGGCCACGTCACGAGCCGTAATCGTGGCGGGATCGCGATCCTTAAGGCTCGGTGGGATATTGGCACGCGCCTCGCGCGCAATCGACAACCCCGACGCCAACGATTCAAGACAGCCGTTGCCACCACAGGCACAGGCTGGACCATCGGGTTTGAGAATCGTATGCCCTACCTCGCCAGCCCAGGCGTGCTCACCGCGATGCAAGGCGCCGTTGATAATCACACCACCACCGATACCCGTGCTCACCGTCAAGTAGAGCATGTGGCGGCACCCCTGGCCAGCGCCAAAACGGTATTCGGCGAGTCCGGCTGCATCAGCATCGTTGGCAATTACTCCTGGCACGCCAAAGGCCTGCTCACAGCGCTCGGCCAACGGCATCCCCTCCCAACCGGGGATATGCATCGACAAACGCACCGTGCGGCCATCGGCCTCGACCGGGCCGCCAAACGAGACTCCGACAGCGCGAATTGGGTGCTCACTCTGACTGATGAGTTGATCGGCGAGGCGATGCATCGCCGCCCAGCCCGTCTCGGCACCGCCGGCAGGGGTGGCTGCACGCAGCGACTGTACCACCCGGCCCGTGCTGGTATCAACGATGCCGGCGGCCAGTTTGGTGCCACCAAAGTCAAGTCCGAGTACGTACGTCATAGGCTACGAATCCGGTTGGCCAAATTAACAGCCAAGGCATGGCACAAGGCGATATGCACATCCTCGACCTCGGGCATAAACGAGCTCGGCGCCACAAAGGCAATATCGGCCACATCGGCCAACTTGCCGCCACCAAATCCACTCATGCCGATGACCGTACCGCCGTTGGATTGTACCCAGGCAGCTGCATTGAGTACATTAGGAGAGTTGCCACTCCCCGAGATTGCCACCAATGTGTCACCCGGGCGATAGAACATCGGCAACTGCTCCACAAAGACCTGGTCGTAGGCGGTGTCATTGCCCCAAGCAGTGACGAGCGGCATGTTGTCGGTCAGGGCAATGGCGCGGAATCGGCGTTGGCCGGGGACCACCGTCCACTTGCCCAAATCACAGACGAAGTGCGAGGCCGATGCAGCGGACCCACCGTTACCACACACAATCACGCTCCCGTCCCGTTGATACGTCTGCCACAACGCCTCAAGAACTGCCTCGCTCCGGTCGTGGGGCACTTGGGCTAACACCTTGGCTAGATTCGCAAAATACTCCTGCATCGTTGCACTCCTCAGTCTGTGGTGATTATTCAAAAGGGAAGGTCTACGACCTTCCCTCTGCCTCTCTCATATCCCTGTGTTTAGGCAAAAAAGCGATATTTGAATAGCGCCCAAATCGCCCAGAACCCTTGCGAGGGCTTCATCTTTTTGCCCTCCTCGTAGGTGCGCCCGATATAGCTGACCGGTACCTCATAAATCCGATGCTTGCGCAACAAGATTTTTGCGGTAATCTCCGGCTCAATCCGGAAGTCGTTGCTCTCGAGTGGGATGTTCTTGATGATGTCCGCACGGAACGCCTTGTAGCACGTCTCCATATCGGAGATCCAGCAATTAAACAAGAAATTCGTCAAAAAGGTCAAAAACTTGTTGCCGAGTGCATTCCAAAAGTACATGCCCGTGTGTCGCCCCATAAAACGCGAGCCAAACACCACATTCACGCGCCCGTCCATGATTGGACCAACCACCTCATGATAGTCGTTCGGGTCATATTCGAGATCTGCATCTTGGATGATGACAATATCGCCACTCGCTTGAGCTATTCCCGTGCGCACTGCAGCACCCTTACCGCGATTGCGGTCGTGACGTACCACTCGCATGCGTGGGTCGTTGAGCAGTTCTGCCGCCAAGACGTCGGGGGTATTGTCGGATGAGCAGTCGTCCACCACAATAATTTCTTTGGCAATCGGCACGGCGCGTACCTTAGCCAAAATCAGCGGCAACGATTCTGCTTCGTTATAGCAAGGCATAATCACTGACAACAACATAACCATTCCTCTTTTAGGCGAGACGCCCCACAAAACGCTCAATCCGTTCAAGCGCGGTCTCAATATTGTTCATAGAAGACGCATAACACAAGCGCACAAACCCAGCCCCGCTCGGGCCAAAGACATCGCCCGGAATAACCGCTACGTGCTCCTCGGTCAACAGACGCTCACAAAAGTCGGCACTGCTCAACCCGGTGCTCCGAATATCAGGGAATACGTAGAACGCCCCACGTGGCTCGAACGTCGGCAAACCAATGCGGCGCAACCCGGCTACCAACACCTGCCGACGTTGATCGTACTCATGAACCATCTGTTGCACATCAGGTTCACCGTGCAACAGCGCCGCTAACCCGGCATATTGGGCGGCGGTCGGCGCCGACATGATGCCGTATTGATGTACCTTGCGCACCGCCCCACAGATATCAGCTGGGGCGGCGAGCCAGCCCAAACGCCAACCGGTCATAGCATAGGCCTTTGAGAAGCCGCCCATCAAGACGGTCAAATCGCGGGCGCCCTCACAGGCTGCCGCACACACATGCTCAACACCGTAGACCAAGCGATCATAAATTTCATCAGAGAGCAACACCAACTCGTGCGCACGGGCAATATCGACAATCGCTTGCATACGCGCCTGGTCTATCACGGCACCCGTCGGGTTATTGGGGTAGCCGATCAAAATCGCCTTGGTGCGTGGCGTAATCGCTGCTTCGATGGCCTTGGGGTCGACCATGAACTCATCTTCGACGCGCGTCGGCACCGTCACCGGCACACCGCCCGCAAAGATGACACAGGCCGTATAGGCCACAAAGCACGGCTCAGGTACAATCACCTCGTCACCCGGGTTAATCAGCGACAACATCGCTTGTTGCAAGGCTTCGCTGACTCCCACAGTGATGAGAATTTCCTCTTCGGGGTCATACTGCACGCCGTATTTGCTCTGCAAATGATCGGCCACTGCTTGGCGCAGCTCCATCAAACCAGAGTTTGAGGTGTAGGCCGTTTTGCCTGCCGTAATCGAGTCAATCGCCGCTTGGCGGATGTGATCGGGCGTCACAAAATCAGGCTCGCCAATCCCCAATGACACCACATCGTGCATTTGCGCCGCAATATCAAAAAAACGCCGAATTCCCGATGGGGGGACATCGTGGATGCGTTGAGCCAGCCGATTGTTCATCCCAGTCATTCTCCTCACAGACTACCAAAGACACATCCTACCACACTAGCCAATCATGTTCATAATAGCCCGTGAAACACCCGGAAATGCAGCACTAAAGCGTGCGAGGAGCGCACTCATGCCCGGTATGATGACCTCACCGTGGGTACGGCGCATAATCGAACGCACCACTGCATCAGCAACTTGATCGCTCGTACAGGTGCTCAACGCCGCAGCTCGCGGGTATTTTTCAATTGGGGCATTCTGTTGGAACCCGGTTTTGGCCACACCTGGACATACAATCGTGCAGGTCACGCCGGTGTTAGTCAGCTCCTGCTGTAATGTACGACCAAGTGCCACCAAGGCAAACTTGCTCGCACTGTAGTAGGCCATGTTACGCGCAGCCACCAGCCCGGCCATCGAGGCCATCATCACCACATGCCCACGCTTGCGTGCCAACATATCAGGCAAGAACGCCCGCGTACAGCGCACTGCACCATAGACGTTGACGTCCATCATGCGTTGCAAATCGCTCAAAGGCGCATCAACCAACGCATCGAAATAACCAAACCCGGCATTGTTGACAATCGTATCGACCTCACCAAAACGCTGAGCCTCAGCGACCAAATGCGCCACATCACTATCGCTAGTCACATCAGCGGTCACCGCTAATGCGCGTGCGGCACCACCCAGCTCATTCACCATCGCCTGGAGTTTATCGGTGGAGCGCGCCGCCAAAACAACCTTGGCTCCATGTGCCACTGCTTTGCGGGCGATATCCGCGCCGAATCCACTTGAGGCACCGGTAATTACCACTACGCGATTGTTTAACGTCATATCACACCTCTTCTCACACACGCATGATTGCAATACATCGTATGGTTCGATTATACCCTATCTGCTTTGGTATCATACATATCTGCCATAGAAACAGCGTCGAACAAGATATCACCACAACCAAACAGAGTGGGGTACAATAAAGACGGTTTCGTACATCAAGAACAAGAGGATGTCATCATGTCACGCACCATTGTGTCAACCGATCAAGCTGCACCAGCCATTGGGCCATACTCGCAGGCCGTCATGACCGATACCATGGTCTACTGCTCTGGTCAGATTCCACTGACGCCAGCCGGCCAGATGGTCGAGGGTGATGTTACGGCACAGACCACGCAAGTCCTCTCAAACGTCAAAGCCGTCTTGGCCGCCGCTGGGAGCTCACTCGAAAAGGTCGTCAAGGTTACTGTCTTTTTGCAGGACATGAACGACTTCGCTGCCATGAACGCCGTCTACGGTACGTACTTCACCAGCAACCCACCAGCCCGCTCAACCGTTCAGGTGGCGCGTTTGCCACGTGACGCCAAAGTTGAAATCGAAGTCACAGCGCTCCGCTAAACACACCTCATTCTGGTAATGCACCAGACATGCACGTCTGTCATGCTTGTCCCATCAGGAAGTATCGTGATGGAGGCAGGCATGACGCAGTATGTATGGCAATTCGGCATCATCGTCATCATCGTCAGTGCACTCGTGGCGACTGATTATGCACAACATCAATCCAGTCAAATCGTCATTCCAGCACTCGCTGGTGACAGTGCCATCATCCGCACTGCAGGTGGTCATGTCATCCTGATTGATACGGGCAACGATGCACCCAAACTTCTTGAATTCATGGGTCAGTATCGCCGTGGCATTCAGCGAGGTGTCGTTGACACGGTCATCATCACCCATCCTGGTGCGCCCTGGCAAGGTGCCCTCCACGCATTAATACTCCGTGGTGCCACCCACATCATCTGGCTCCCCGCAAGTCACGCAGATGGACATCACCTCTGCACCCACCGGGCAGTCACCTGTACCTTCGCCACCACCACGGATCGCTGGCGCATTGATGACATCACCATTCACGTGGCCGGCAATCACTCACTCTGGGTCATTTGGTCATCTGGTCAACTCCTCGTGGCCCACAACGGTCTAGAGTCGGTCATACTCCCCGCACCAGCCCAGTTGACCGGGCTCATCTATCCTTGGCGCATTGAACCACCGCTTGCTGTGCATCGGCATGCAAAAGTCGCATTTGTGCTTTATAGTGATGGTATGCATCCCGCACATGCCGCACGACGGAGTATGGCACGACGTCGTGTCGGGAACGAACGACTGTTGCACGAAGACATCGATGGAGACATCTACATTACGCTCACCCATCCACTACAGCTTATCCGTATACCTCCCCCGTAAGTGGTATTGTCAGATGCCAAAGGATTATCTATCGTGAGTACCACCAATCTGTTTGTGGTTGCCATCGTTGTCAGCATCCCCATTCTCGGTGTCATCATCTGGTGGTGGCAACGTTGGTGGCAAGAGCACGACGTCTCAACAATGACGCGCTTCATCAAGAACAGCAGCATTCCTATTGCCGCAAATCTGTTTGGGCGTATCCTTGATCTCGGATTTGCTGCAGTCACGTTGCGCGCACTCGGTCCCGCGTCCAGTGGGGCATGGAGTTTTGTGGCGCTCATCACTAGCATGTACCTCGTCACAATTATTAACTGGGGCCTCAACGATTTGGCCGTACGTGAGGCAGCCGCAAACCCAAAACAGGCCAGTCGCTTATTTGGCGTCGGTCTCACGATGCGCTGGCTCATGGCCGCCGTTGTCACACCACTCACGCTGATTGGATTATGGTTGTTGCAAGGGGTCATGCCACCACTCAGCAGTGGCACAACCATCGCCCTCATGTTGTTACTCCTGCATTTGTGGCCTGCAGGCACTGCTGCAGCTGCAAGTGCATCCTTCCAAGCAGCACAGCGCATGGAGATTCCCGCGTTGGTCGTAGTATGCACAAGCATACTCCGCACCATCATCGGCATTATTCTGGTATGGACACTCGACGACAACGAATCACGAATCATCGCCATGGGAGCGGTTGCGCTCGGTGCCACACTACTCAACGCCGGGCTTTTGTGGTGGTTCCAGCGCATATATTTGTTCTCAGCTGGACCAGTCTGGGATTGGCCATTCATGCAACGACTCTGGCGCGAGGCATTTCCGCTCCTGCTCAATAGTCTTCTCTTGACGGTCTTTTTTCGATTTGACGCGATTCTACTTCGATCTATTGCCGGCGATGCTGCACTCGGACTCTACGATGCCGCCTACAAGGTCATCTCATTAACTCAAATCATTCCACCCTACGTCGTAGGTGCGTTATTTCCGTTGTTGGCACAACGTGCCGTGCATGAGCCTGACACATTGGCGCCGCTCGTCACACGCGCCATCGTCGTATTGCAGTGGGTTGCTTGGATGGGCGTAGCCGTGGTAACCATCATGGCCGATGATTTAATCTGGGTACTCGGTGGCACGCAGTATTTACCTGATGCCGCTGGGTTACTACGCGTGCTCATTTGGTATCTTCCCCTTTCGTATGCCACAGGCGTCGTACAATACGCCCTGATTGCCACCAAACAACAACGAGCCATTACATGGGCATTTGCCATTGGGACAGGCGTCAATTTGAGCGGCAATCTCATCCTCATCCCGATCTTTGGCGGGTATGCCGCAGCCGGTATGACCATCATCACCGAGATTGCCTTAATCGGAGCGTTGTGGCCCACCTTAGCACGCATTCAGTTAACCCCTCCCCTGAAAGTTTTGCTCACCAGTGGCATCGTGACAACCGCCATCACCGCAATCTGCTGGGGTGCACAGATCATCGGGATGCCACCCCTGTTGATGGCGGTTGTGGCAGTCGTGGGTATCTTCATCAGTGCCCATCTCTTGGGCACACTTGATCGAGCCGTCTATGGATTGCTCACACAATTACGGAGTCGAATTCAGTAGCACGGTTGATGACACAGTGCTATACTAGCGATGGTGTTATCGTTGACACTGTTGCTCAAAGAGGAGTTACTTATGAGTTCTGTTCACGCCGAGAATGCCTATCGAAATGCGCAGCGCCAATTCGATATTGCTGCAGACATTCTCAATCTCGACCACGGTTACCGCAAATTACTGCGCGTCCCCCACCGTGAATTCACCGTCAACTTCCCCGTCAAAATGGATGATGGTCGTGTTGAAATGTTCACCGGCTATCGAATTCAACATAATACGACGCGCGGTCCTGCCAAAGGTGGCATCCGCTACCACCCCGACACCGATATCGATGAGGTACGCGCGTTGGCCATGCTCATGTCGTGGAAGTGTGCCGTCGTGAATATCCCCTACGGCGGTGCCAAGGGTGCAGTCGTCGTCGATCCCGCCAAACTTTCACTCGGTGAAGTTGAGCGCCTCACTCGCCGCTACGCCACCGAGATTAGCTTCATGATTGGCCCCGACAAAGACATCCCTGCCCCAGATATCGGCACCAATGCCCAAATCATGGCCTGGATTATGGATACCTACTCGATGCACATCGGGCATACCTCGCCCGCCGTTGTCACTGGCAAACCCATCAACATCGGTGGCTCACATGGGCGCCGCGAGGCCACTGCCCGCGGTCTCGTCTATGTCCTGCGTGAGGCATGTGAACAAGCCAATATCAGCATCGCCGGCGCCAAAGTCGTCATTCAAGGCTACGGGAACGTCGGTGGTACATCGGCCATGTTGCTCGAGGACATGGGCGCCAAAATCGTCGGCGTTGCCGATCGTGGCGGTGGCGTGTACAACCCCAAGGGCATTGATCTACGCCTGCTCCAAGCCCACTACGAAAAGACCGGCACCGTGGCCGGTGCCCCTGGTGGCGACGAAATCAGCAACGCCGAGTTGCTCGAGTTGCCCTGCGATATCTTGATTCCTGCGGCCATCGAGAATCAAATTACCATCCGCAACGCAGATCGCATCAAGGCACGCATCATCATTGAGGCCGCCAACGGTCCAACCACACCAGATGCCGATACCATTCTCCTCGACCGTGGTGTCTTGGTGATCCCCGACATTCTTGCCAATGCCGGTGGCGTCACCGTCAGCTACTTCGAGTGGGTTCAAGGCTTGCAAGAGTTCTTCTGGACAGAGCGAGAAGTCAACGCCCAACTCGAGCGCATCATGGTCAACGCATTCGAGACGGTCCACCAGATGGCGCAATCACGCCGTACCACCCTACGTACTGCTGCTTACTTGCTGGCCGTTGACCGTACCGCCGACGCCTATCGCGTGCGCGGGATTTACCCCTAATGTCATCTGCACGCCAACGTGGCTTCGATGGCGAACAACAAGCCGCGACGTTTTTGCAACGTCGCGGCTTTGTGATTATCGAACGCAACTGGCATTGTCGCGAAGGGGAACTCGATTTGGTCACAACACTCAACCAGACGTGGGTCTTCGTTGAGGTGCGCTACCGTCGGCGCGGTCACGCAACCGCCATCGAATCGGTGAATCAACGCAAAATTCGTCGCCTCGTTCACGCTGCACATCACTACTTGTTGACACACCAACTCGATGATGTCGATTGGCGCATCGATGTCGTCGTCGTTGCCGAAAACGGCATTTCGCACATCCCCAACGCCATCGAACTTGCCTAGCCGTTAATCGGCTCCCACGCCTCGCGCAAGACACAATCCCACGGGAATTTGAATTCGTCCGCTGCATCATACACATGTGACTGCAAATTCACCACAATCACCTCTGGCATGGACAACGCCTTCCACCCGTGCATCACCATCGGCGGAATCTTAATGAGCTTGGGACGTGCGGTACCCAAAATCACCGAATTGACGTGCCCGAAGGTCGGCGACCACGGGCGAATGTCAACCAGCACGACTTGCAACTTCCCACGGGTCACCGTGAATTGATCGGTGTGCACGTTGTGCAGGTGCCAACATTTGGTCACTCCATAGTCGGTCGCACTTTGATAGACATGCGCCGGCATCACCAATCCCTCTTGGTCAATCCACGGGCGACTCCACAACTCAATCACATCACCACGACCGTCAAGATGCGTG
The DNA here is from genome assembly GCA_964482795.1 of uncultured Klebsiella sp. GTDB lineage: Bacteria > Chloroflexota > Chloroflexia > Chloroflexales > Roseiflexaceae > UBA965. The sequence goes on along the minus strand of CAYZZI010000022.1, from coordinate 22,875 downwards.
CGCAAATCTTTGACGTACACCCCATCGATTGTCGTTGGTCGTGATGAAGGCACAATGGTGTACTTGATGGTGCGTAACCAATCCACCGTTACTTGCTCCGCCTGCATCCGTGGTTGTGCATCAGTCATTGACTCCGACTCCTCATCTATCATCACAAAATGTATACATCGTTATTGCCACACGCTACGTATTATAAGTCAGAAGCACGATGTGTGTCAGCATTTCGTTGCCACCAAAGGAGGTCTCTCATGTCCAAACAATTTGTCCGTGATGCCATGCACGTTGGCGTCATCTCTTGTCCAAGCGAAACACTCGTTGCCGATGCACTGGCACTCATCAAAAGCTATCGCATCCATGCCGTTGTGGTCACTGATGGCCCTGGGCATTTGGCCGGCATCTTATCTCAAACTGATTTATTGAAAGCCTGGCAAGATGGTGCCTCGTACGACCAAGTCATGCACGGGCCAGTCAGCCAAATCATGACCCGTAGCGTCATCACCTGCATGCCCGACATGGAGCTTGACCGTGCCATTCGGTTACTCAACCGCAATCACGTCCATCGTCTCGTCGTCGTCGAGGAGCGCAATGATGGGCGCGTCTGGCCAACCGGCATCCTCTCGATGAGCGACATCGTTCGCCATATTGACGAACAAGCCAAGTAATTCACACCATCAATGACGCACGAGGAGCAGTCCGTTGACTGCTCCTCGTTGTATATGTCCACAACACTATCACATTAGACCAGCATCGCCAACGGATCCTCAAGCAGACGCTTTATCTCCGCCACAAATCGTGCCGCCTCAGCACCATCCGTAATCCGGTGGTCAGCTGAAATGGTAATCGCACAGATGTTGGCCGCCACGACCTCGTCACTATCACCCTTGAAGACGGGTACACGACGTACCGCGCCCACCGCCAAAATCGCACACTGTGGTGGCGTAATGATGGCGTCGAACTCAGTCACACCGTACATACCCAGATTACTCACGGTGAACGTCCCACCTGACAAGTTCTCGGCCCCCAATTTGCCCTCGCGGGCCAACCCAATCAACCGCTTCGACTCGCGTGCAACCCCGCCCAACGTGCGACTATCGGCGTTGGTAACCACCGGAGCCACCAACCCGGTATCGAGCGCCACCGCAATCGAGACATTGACATTCGGGTTGAGTTGGATGCCCTCTTCAACAAATGACGCATTCAAGTTCGGATATTGGGCGAGCGCCACACCACATGCCTTGACAATCATGTCGTTGATTGAGATCTGCTGCTCCTTGGCGAGTGGTGCATTGATGCGCTTACGCAACTCAAGCGCCGCACCCATATCCACATCCATCGTGATGTAGAAGTGCGGTGCCTGTTGCCAACTCTGCCCCAAACGACGCGTAATCGTGCGCCGCATGTTGCTCAATGGCACAATGGTGCTGCCCGGTGCTGCACTGGGCACCGAGGCCGCTGGTGCTACTGGTGCTACTGGTGGGGTCGGTGCCACTGGTTGAGCTGGGGCCACGACCGGAGCCACAACGGGTGCCGCTACTGGCGCTGCTGGATTACCGGCAATAGCCGCCGCCACATCATCGCGCACAATACGCCCACCAGGCCCACTACCAGCTACCGTCGCCAAGTTCACCCCGTGCTCACGCGCCATCCGCTTCGCAATCGGCGATGCCTTGACACCATCTGCAGCTCCCACGACTGCCACCGGTGCAGGTGTCGCAGCTACAACGGCCACAGGTGCTGCTGCCACAGGTGCTGCTACGGGTGCCGCTACTGGCGCCGTCGCTGTTGCTCCATCTCCGGTACGAGCAATCACTCCGCCAACCGGCGTGCGTGAACCCTCCGGGGCAAGAATTTCACTGATGGTACCGCTGACAAATGACTCGATTTCGATTGTCACCTTGTCGGTTTCAATCTCAGCGATGGCTTCGCCTTTGTTGACATGGTCGCCGATCTTTTTGAGCCAGCGCACAATCAACCCCTCGGTCATGTCGAAGCCCATCTTCGGCATGGTAATATCGGCCATGGTTCTTCCCTTCCGATTAACAGCACTTAGCTACGGTTCAAGACTTTCTTGATGGCAGCCACAATGCGCTCGGGCGTTACCACCACTTGTTGTTCAAGGTTCTTCGCATATGGCATCGGAACTTCACGGAAATTGACGCGTTGAATGGGGGCATCAAGATAATCAAATCCATGCTCATACAAGCGCGTGGCAATTTCGGCTGACGTGCCGTATGACTGCCAATCCTCGGTAACGACCACCGCACGATTGGTCTTCTTGAAGCTCTCAAGCGCCACACTCATATCAAGCGGGCGCAATGTGCGCAAATCAACAACCTCAACCTCAATCCCCTCTTTGGCCAGTGTCTCCGCAGCCTGCAGGGTCAAGTGCACCATGCGTGAATAGGTCACCACCGTGATATGCTTGCCTTCGCGTGCCAAGGTTGACTTGCCGATTGGTACCACATAATCACCCTCAGGGACCTCTCCTTTGACGCCATACATCAACGTATGCTCAATGAAGATGACCGGATCGGGATCAGCCATGGCAGCGCGGAACATACCCTTCATGTCGGCAGGTGTGGCCGGAGCAACAACTTTGAGACCAGGAATGTGCGCATAAATGGCGTCGAACGACTGTGAGTGCGTCGCCGAAAGCTGCGTCCAACCGTTGGTCGTACGCATCACCAGCGGCACCGAGAACTTCCCACCAAACATGCTATAAATCTTCGCCGCATGATTGATGATTTGGTCGAGCGCAAGCAACGAGAAGTTGACCGACATGATTTCGGCAATTGGGCGCATCCCCGCCATGGCAGCACCAGTGGCCAACCCCAAAATACCGGCTTCGGCGATGGGGGCGTCACGGATGCGCTCTGGGCCATACTTCTCCAAAAAACCAGCAGTCACGCCGTAGGTGCTACCGTAATGACCGATATCTTCACCGATGATAAAGACTCGCTCATCCTGCATGGCCTCGTGGAGGGCTTGCTGGAGGGCTTCACGTACAGTTAGAACGGGCATCGATTATCTCCTTCACATCGATGTCATTGCATCGTATGTGGCATGCATAATTAGATGATGTCAGGGTCTACCGTAGCGGTCTCGAGCGGGGCCGCATAAATCCCTCGATCAGTCAACCACTCGTTGCCTGGTACGGGGCTTTCGTCAGCAAAGCGAACGGACTCTTCAACCTGCTCGTCAATGTGTGCATCGAGGGCGTCCAAGGCTGCAGCCGTTGCCACACCGCCATCAACCAACTCTCGGCGGTAGATTTCGACGGGGTCCTGACTACGTCGCTTCTCGACATCTTCTTTGCTACGGTACTTTTGCGTGTCTTGGGCTGAGTGACCGCGGAAGCGGTAGGTCATCGCCTCGATGAGCACAGGGCCTTGACCCGAACGTGCATACTCGACGGCAGCGCCAATCTCTTCACGCACGGATAACACATCGTTGCCGTCGATACGCTGTGACTTCATGTCAAATGCATGGGCCTTGCGATAAATCTCCGTCACTGATGAGTGTACTTCAAGCGGTGTTCCCATGGCGTACAAGTTATTTTCACATACGAAAACAACCGGCAACTTCCACAGCTGCGCAAAGTTCAACGACTCATAAAACTCACCACCATTGGTGGCACCGTCACCGAAGAACACCATCACCACGCCGTTGGTCTTTTGCATCTGACAGGCTAATGCCACACCGACGCCCAACAACAAGTGACTGCCGACGATGGCATACCCACCCCAGAAGTTCTTCGTGTGGTCGGCAAAGTGCATTGATCCACCCATCCCGCGTGAACAACCGGTGTCCTTGCCAAATAACTCCGCCATCAACGGATTGATGTCGAGGCCACGAGCAATCGCATGACCATGGTCACGATAGTGGGTAAAAATGTGGTCCTGTGGCTGCAAATTCGAAATGGCACCCACACCAGTGGCCTCTTCACCAACATACAGGTGCAAGAATCCACCGATCTTGGAGCGCGTGTACATCTCTTGACACTTCTCTTCAAAGCGTCGAATCAGCATCATCTGGCGATACAACTCAACCATCTGATCTGCACCGAGCTGCTCACGAGCCCGCGAAAATGGCGTACTTGTCATTGTGCTCCTCACCGATTGTTGGGCAGACTTCTCTGCCTTGGCGGTGCCACGACGTGTTGGCATTGTGGCTCCTCTAGCGAACAAACGCAAAACCTGAACATACCATCTATTGGATGAACAAGCGACCACATTGTCGCTTGACGTACCGCAATTACAAGGTCTCAATCACCTCTATCAATTCACGCAGACTCAAACGCGAAATCCGTTTGGCTGGTGCTTTGGCCGTCCCGCACAACAACAAACGGTGACTCGGATGCAGATACCAATCAGCATTCGCGTCAATGACCGCAAGTTTGTCGGCCAGTGGGCGCAAATCTACGTGTGACCGCGACTGTGCCGCGATGCCCATCCACCCGTGTCCACTGTGACGATACATCGAAAGCACCGCACCAGCTCGATACGCCATCATTGACGATCCACCGTACGGACTTTCTACGGCAATACCACGCCCCCACGGCGTGTGAAACTCAATGCGCTCCGCAAATGCGTGTGCCATGTGCGTCTGCCGTACCTCGTGCGCATACCACGCATCGAGCGCCGGTAACATTAACTCAACAACTCGCTCTGGATCATCCTCGTACAAGATGTTGAACGAATCAGCCAACATCCCGAGATCACATCCCGATCGCTCACTCGGCAAACCGTTGTCGATGATCGTCACCTGTCGCACCATGCGCTCTAACGCAACATCGTGCGATGCAATACTGCGACGTACCAACTCAGCAGCACTCAACGTGCTGACATGGCGTTGATGATGATCAAATCGCCCATGTCCTGTGTCAACGTGCACCACACTCGGATTACTATCCGCTGGCAAGTTGTCGAGTGTAGCACCGGCCGGCACAAAACGTAACGTGACATCTTGAGCACCACCAAACCGCATAAAAATCCAGATTGCCGCAATACAATCAAGATCCGGAGCTAAATGGGCGACAATCGTAGACGGCGGTTCCACTCCTCGACGCTCCTCACTAGATACGACCAATGGTCAGTATGGTATGGGCAAATATCGGGCGCTAGTATAGCAGAAAGGCCCATTTACTGCAACGTGGACGATTTTGTGGCTCTGTAATTTCGTATATATCCCCAAACACCATACCGTATCACATCAGCGTACAGCGCTCACCCATGTATCACACCCAGCCATATCACATATACACAGGGCCAAAACAACCTTATCTCAATGCCCAATATGTCTCATTCTCCTCACCTATCATTTATCTTGCCTTTTCGCGCTAAATTCCGTATAATTTAGCAAGTGAATATTCACAAATCCGGTGCACTTCACCTCAGCTAAAGAGGAAGATTATGGAAGAGCCACACGCCGGAGTCAGCGCAGTGACCCCCGCAGCTGACCCACACAGCCCTGAGTTTTTTGAGATGTTGCTGGCAAGCCAGGGTGGTGCTCTCAAAGTACTGAAATACGGCGACACGTTTGACGGCACGATTCTCTATGTTGGCCGTGACGAACTGGTAGTCGATATCGGCGCCAAATCCGAGGGAGTTGTCGCCGCGCGTGACATGCAAACCCTCACCGATGACGAACGCACCGCACTCGTGGTCGGAGCGCAAGTCTTGGTGTTCGTCCTCCAACCCGAAGACGACCAAGGCCGTATTTCGTTGTCACTTGATCGTGCCCGCCAAGAGCGTAGCTGGCGCCGTCTTCAACAGATTGCCGATGAAGCCGGCATCATTGAGGCAGTGGTTGTCAACTACAACAAGGGCGGTCTTCTGGTCAATCTCGATGGCGTTCGTGGCTTCATCCCCACATCACAGGTAAGTGGTGTTGGGCGTGGCAACGAAGCCCAAAAACAAGCTGAAATGGCCCGCATGGTCGGCAACACGGTCCGCCTCAAAATCGTCGAAATGAGTCGTCAACGCAATCGGCTCATCTTGTCGGAACGCCAAGCAAATGCTGAATCACGCGATCAACGCAAGGGCGCACTCCTCAGCGAAATTACCGTGAACGACATCCGCGAAGGCGTGGTCACATCGGTCTGTGATTTCGGCGTCTTCGTCGATATCGGCGGTGCTGACGGGCTCGTACACCTTTCCGAACTTTCGTGGAGTCGCGTACGTCATCCAAGCGATGCCTTCAAGGTCGGCGATCGCACACAGGTGGTGGTCTTGAGCATCGATGCGGATCAACGGCGCATTGCACTCTCCATTAAGCGTACCCAAACAGAACCATGGGGCAACGTCACTGAGTTGTTCCAAGTCGACCAAATCATCACAAAACCTGTCACTCAGATGACCCAGTATGGCGCATTCGTGAAGTTGGCCGAAGGCATTGAGGGACTCATCCATATTTCGGAGCTCAAGGGTGATGCACTCCAACGAGTGCACGAAGGCGAGCCTGTGACTGTCCGGATTGTTCGCATTGAGCCGAGTCGCCGTCGCATCGGCCTGAGTCTCAATATTACCCCCGATGCCGCTGAACCATCAGCTGATTCAGATGCATCATAGCAACTGCTCATACCAATAAGCAGTCATGGGAGCACGATATGTCAGGTGGATTTGATAAATTTACCAAACGCGCCAAGCAGGTATTGCAATATGCCAACGAAGAGGCGAAGTCCTTTAACCACGCCTACATCGGCACTGAGCACATTTTGCTCGGGCTGATTCGCGAGGGTGAGGGTGTTGCCGCTCGTGTGCTTGAGGATCTTGGTGTCCAATTGGCGCAGACTCGCCATTCCGTCGAGTTCATCGTCGGTATCGGTGAGGGTGAATCGCGCGCTGACAAAGAGCTCTCTGCTCGTGCCAAACGTGTCATTCAACTCGCCATGGAAGAGGCCAAACGGCTCGGTCATAACTACGTTGGACCTGAGCACCTCCTCCTCGGATTAATTACCATTCGTGAGGGTGTAGCCACCGGCGTGCTCGACATGCTCGGTGTCTCGCTCGAACAAATCAAAACGAACGTGATGCGCGTCATTCGCCAAGGCGGTACCGGCACTGCACCATCAGGAGGTACCGGCACCGGTAGCTCGACCCCACTCCCCGAACGAACCGGTCAGAGCGGCAGCAGTAGTGCATCCGCAAGTTCGAGCGCGTCAAGCAGTGGGTCCAGCAGCAGTGGCAGTGGCAGTGCCCGTCAAGGCAAAACTCCCTATCTTGATGCCCTTGGTACCGACTTGACCGAGTTGGCAGAAAGTGGCCGGCTCGACCCGGTCATCGGCCGTAGCCGCGAGATTGACCGTGTTGTGCAGATTCTCTCCCGTCGCACCAAAAACAACCCTGCACTCATTGGTGAACCAGGCGTCGGCAAAACCGCCATCGTCGAAGGTCTCGCCCAGCGCATCTTGGCTGGCGATGTCCCCGAGAATTTGCGTGGCAAGCGCGTCGTCTCCCTCGACATGGGTGCGCTGGTCGCAGGTACCAAATATCGCGGTCAGTTCGAAGAGCGCCTCAAAAAGGTCGTCGACGAAATCAAAGAGACACGCTGTATTCTCTTCATCGACGAATTCCACACCATCATCGGTGCTGGTGGCGCAGAGGGGACCCTCGATGCCGCCAACATCCTCAAACCAGCCTTGTCACGTGGCGAGCTCCAAACCATCGGCGCCACCACGCTCGACGAATATCGCAAATACATTGAGCGCGACGCAGCCCTCGAACGACGCTTCCAACCAGTCATGGTTGATCAACCAAACGAAGAAGATACCATCGAGATTCTGCGTGGTATTAAGACGCGCTATGAAGACTTCCACCAACTCCAGATTAGTGACGAAGCCATCCGCGCTGCAGCCTATCTTTCATCGCGCTATGTGCCGGATCGCTTCTTGCCTGACAAAGCGATTGACCTGATTGACGAAGCATCCGCACGCGTGCGCATGACCCGGAGCTCAACTCCATCCGCCCTGCGCGATGCACTTCGCGGCCACGAAGCCATCATCAAAGAGGTTGAGGCAGCCGAAGAACAAGGACAGACCGAATTGGCCAAAACCTTGCGCGATCGGGCAAACACGCTCAAACAGCGTGTCACCGAGCTCGAACAAGAATATGGCATTGACGCCTCATCCAGCCTTGTACCACCCTATGTGACCGAAGAGGACATTGCCGCCGTCGTTGCAATGTGGACTGGCATCCCTGTCACGCGTTTGACCGGTGATGAAACCGCCCGCCTGCTCCAAATGGAGTCAGTGCTCCACTCACGCGTCATCGGCCAAAACGAAGCCATTGTGACCATTTCAAAGGCGGTACGTCGCGCCCGCGCCGGTCTCAAAGATCCACGACGCCCCATCGGCAGCTTCATCTTTCTTGGACCAACCGGTGTCGGCAAAACCGAACTTGCCAAGGCGCTTGCAGAGTTCATGTTCGGCTCTGAAGACCTGCTCATCAAAATCGACATGTCCGAGTTCCAAGAGCGCCATACAGCCTCGCGCTTGGTCGGCTCACCACCAGGATATGTCGGGTATAACGACGGCGGTCAGTTGACTGATGCCGTACGCCGCAAGCCGTACTCCGTAGTCCTTTTCGACGAAATCGAGAAAGCCCATCCTGACACCTACAACATGCTTCTTCAAGTGCTCGAAGATGGGCATCTGACCGACGGCAAAGGGCGTAAGGTGGATTTTCGTAACACCATCATCATCATGACCTCGAACGTCGGCACTGAGCAAATTCGTGGCGCATCGCGCATCGGCTTTCTCGGCAAAGATAACGAGAGCAATAACCAAGATTTGCGCAACCGCGTCAACGAGGCACTGCGCATGGTCTTCCGCCCTGAGTTCCTCAACCGTCTCGACGCAACCATCATCTTCCACGCCCTGACAACCGAGGAGATTCGCCAAATCACACGCTATCTGCTTAATCGTGTGCAGAAGCAACTTGACGAACACTCATTGACGCTCAACGTCTCCGATGAGGCGTGTGACTTACTGGCCAAACGTGGCTATGATCCCGCCTTCGGTGCTCGACCACTGCGGCGCATCATCACCAACCTCATCGAGGATCCACTCTCCGAGGGTGTGCTTGACGGGCGCTTCGTGCCCGGTGATACCATCATCGTTGATGTGGCCACCCTCGAAAACGGCGAATCATACCTGCGCATGCAACCACAACGCGAGGTTGAAACGCCCGTTGATTCATTGGCATAAGCACCATGGCCAAATCACGCACCGTGTTTGTCTGCCAACAGTGCGGCGCTCAACAAGCTCGTGAAATGGGTCGCTGCCCCAACTGTGGAAGTTGGGGCAGCCTCGTTGAACACATCGAGCGCAAAGAAAGCACCCAGAGCGCTGCTCGCCGTACCTCCGTCCTCACCGGCGGCGGCGCCCCACAACCGCTCAATGCCATCCCCAGTGGCGGCGTGAGTCGCCTACCCGTGCGCTTCCAAGAGTTCGCCCGAGTGCTCGGTGGTGGTCTCGTCCCCGGCAGTCTTGTCCTCATCGGCGGCGAGCCCGGCATCGGCAAATCGAGCCTGCTCCTGCAGAGCGCAGCCCACTTTGCCGAACACGTCGGCGAGGCACTGTACATCTCGGCCGAAGAATCCGCCCAACAAATCAAACTGCGCGCTGACCGTATGGGGCTCAACCCCGAGCGATTGTGGATTTCATCCGAGACAAATCTCGAGACCGCCATCGGTCATATCGACGCCCAACGCCCCGGCCTGGTCATCGTTGACTCCATCCAAACCGTCTACCTCGAGGAGCTCACCTCGGCGGCCGGCTCCGTCGGTCAAGTGCGTGAGGGCGCGTTGCGCCTGTTGCGCATCGCCAAAGACCTCGGTATCCCGATTATTATCGTCGGCCACGTCACCAAAGAAGGCGCCATCGCTGGCCCACGCATGCTCGAGCACATCGTCGATGTCGTCCTCTACCTCGAGGGTGAGCGCTTTCACCAATATCGCATCCTCCGCGGCGTCAAAAACCGCTTCGGCTCAACCGACGAGGTCGGCATCTTTGAGATGACCTCAGACGGCCTCCAAGAAATCACCAATCCGTCGCAAGTCTTCTTGGCCGAACGCTCCGCCAATACCCCTGGCTCTGCCGTCGCAGTCACACTCGAAGGCACCCGCCCGATTTTGGTCGAGATCCAAGGCCTCACCTCAAACACCGCCAATCCACAACCGCGCCGGACTGTCAACGGATTCGACCAAAACCGCCTGCAGATGATTCTCGCCGTACTCGGCAAACGCGTCGGCGTGCCACTCTTTAATCAAGATGTGTATGTCAACATCGTCGGCGGCATGAAAATCGGCGAACCAGCGGCTGACCTCGCCGTGGCCACCGCCATCGCCTCGTCGTTCCGCAATCAACGCGTCGAATCTGATATGGTGCTCGTCGGTGAAATCGGCCTGAGTGGCGAACTCCGCGGCGTCACGCAACTCGAGCGCCGCCTCGGCGAGGCGGCCAAACTCGGCTTTCGCCGCGCCGTCTGCCCACCTACCCAAACGCCCATTCGCGTTGAAGGCATGCAAATTACCCATGCCCGCTCACTGTTTGAGGCCATTGACGCCGCCCTTGGTCCTGCTCCACGACGCAAAGCGCGTGACGAAGAAGACTAGAGGATTACCCCATGCGAGCAATTATTCAACGCGTCAGTCAGGCACACGTGACGGTCGCCGACGAAACCGTCGGTGCGATTGACCACGGCATGGTAGTACTCCTCGGCATCGGCCAAGGCGATAGCACCACCCAGATTGAACTCATCGGGCGCAAAATCCTTGAGCTCCGCATCTTTGATGACGACAGCGGCAAGCCCAATATCTCACTGCGTGACAGTGGCGGTGCCGTCCTCCTCATCTCCCAATTCACCCTCTACGCCGACACCAGTCGCGGGCGTCGTCCAGGCTACTCACACGCCGCCCACCCCGATATCGCGGCGCCGCTCGTCGATCAGATGGCGGCGTTTTTGCACGATAACGGTGTGACGGTTGAGACAGGTCAATTTGGTGCCGAAATGAAAGTATCGCTTGTCAACGAAGGCCCATATACCATCATTCTCGACAGCGATACGCTCAATTTGCCTGCAGGCAAGCATCCGTGATAATCATACGCACTGCAACAAGCCATGACGAGCCAGCCATCGCACAGTTGCTGTCTGACTATCATATGGTACCGCCCGACTTCTCCTATCCTGCGTTTTGGTGGGTTGCCACTGATGCACACTCAGGCGTAGTTGCCACCATCGGCGCCGAACGAGCCTCTCATGCATGGCTCCTACGAAGTGCCGTGGTTACCACTGCATATCGAGGCCAAGGAATCGGCAAAAAACTGACGAACACACTTATTAATCATGCGTTAGAACAATCTATTTCTAAAATATATTGCTTTAGCACCGATGCCGGTGCATACTGGCAATCACACCGTTTTTATGAGGTTCCAGTCCCACAATTACTCACCGATTGTGCGGGCTGTGCACAAATCGATCAGTTTGCACAGCTCGGCTGGCTCCCAACTGAAGTGGCATGGTGTTATACACACTAACGCGCCATGAGCCAGTTATCCTCGCGCCCCCTCTAATCTGCATATATTACACCACCTCACCGGTCTCATCACGGTACCACGTGTCCCCACCCAATCACTAATTCTGATATCCATCTCTCTATGTCTTCGCCTGATGTTCGCTCCATTTGGCACATGGGGTTTCGCGTCATTGCATGACCACCGCAGGTGGTCGTG
>CAYZZI010000022.1:0-11044 GCA_964482795.1 uncultured Klebsiella sp. | reverse complement strand
ATTGTGTATTCGCGTCATTGCATGACCACCGCAGGTGGTCGTGCAATCTTCCTGTAGGATCAGCAGGTGTGGCGTCAGCGGGTGTACGCTCATGCGCAGCCCGTCTATTTGTGAAATGCGCGGAGACTGCAGCCAGGAGAGACCAAATGGGGCACCAAGTACTCATCACCGACATACAGTGACGAGGAGTGGCGCGTGCTGACAGACACTGACAAGTCTATTGCCTACCGATGCGGGCAACCTGGCCAACAACACGGACGGCGCTTGCCTTCGAGCAATTCCTCACATGTGCGTTTGATTCGTTTAACCCGTGTTTCCGGCTTTTTGGCAGATTCGACCCAACAAATAAATTCGTTTTTGGCGAGTGGTGTAATCGACTGCCACAACGTCTCAACGTGTGGATCTGCACAAATCGCCCGATAGAGGTCATCAGGCAGCGTATGAGGTAATGACCCAACAAATTCTTGATGCATTGCATACTCGATTATGATTGTGACAAGTACGGCTATTGTATACTACAACCACAGTCCGGATACAATGCGACAAAGGAGTCCCACCATGGCCATGTTTGACATGCCTCAGAGTCAACTGGAGCAATACCGGCCCGACGTGCCCGAGCCTGCCGATTTCGATGCGTTCTGGCGCGACAGTCTCACACAGACACGACAACATGCCCTCAACGCCCTGTTCACCCCGTATGAGAACCCCTACCACACCATTGAGGTGTTTGATGTGACGTTTGCCGGTTGGGCCGGTCAACCGATCAAGGGGTGGTTCTTGTTGCCCAAACACCGCACCGGTCCGCTCCCGTGCGTTGTCGAGTACATCGGCTACGGTGGTGGTCGCAGCTACCCAAACGACTGGTTACTCTGGAGCAGTCGCGGCTATGCGCATTTTGTCATGGACACCCGTGGCCAAGGCAGCGCCTGGTCACGCGGTGATACTCCCGACCCTGAGCCTGCTGATACCAATCCACACCACCCCGGCTTCATGACGCGTGGTATCCGCCACAAAGAGTCCTACTACTACCGGCGTGTCTTCTGTGATGCAGTCCGTGCCATTGAGGCAGCCCGCAGTCATGCTGCAGTCGATGCCACACGAATTGCCGTCACCGGAGGCAGTCAAGGTGGTGGTATCGCCATCGCAGCTGCAGGGCTTACACCAGATGTCAATGTTGCCATGCCCGATGTGCCGTTTTTGTGCCACTACCGGCGTGCCACCGAGATTACCGATTCCAATCCGTATAGCGAAATCAGCCGTTACCTGATGACCCACCGCGAGGCAGTTGAGCAGGTGTTTGCGACGCTCAGCTACTTCGACGGCATCAATTTCGCCAAACGTGCGCACGCAAACGCCCTCTTCTCAGTTGGCATGATGGATGATATCTGTCCTCCATCGACCGTCTATGCCGCCTACAATTACTGGCACGGTCACAAAGAGATGTCGGTGTGGCGCTACAACCGTCACGAGGGTGGTGGCACTTATCAATCGCAAGACAAAATGCACTTCATGCAGCGTCATCTCCCACTGGTGTAACTGGCCATCGCCTCCTGCACACACGGCTTGTGTGTGCAGGAGGCGATGGTATCATTATGTCCAACGTGCATGCGGTATTTTCTCATTGTTTCCCCATATCACCCACGCACCAAGCTCACGTATAATGAACATGTATGCATCATTTGCTTGATTAGCGTATTGCATCGAGCAATCACTACCATGGACATCGTGACATGACAGAACACAAAAGCGAGCGATTGCGCACTGCCGCTCATCAGGCCATGCTGGATGGAGATACTGTGGGTGCCCGCAACCATCTCCGCCAACTGCTCGAGTTGAACCCAAACGATGTGCCGACGCTACTGACGCTTGCCAAATTATTACCCGTTGTCAGCGAGCGACAGCGACTCGTAAATCAGGCACTTTCTTTATCGCCCAACCATCCTGAAGCACAAGCGGCTTCGCAACAAATAACCGACTGGCTCGACCAAGGCATTCACATTGTCACCGTACCGCGCAAAACCGATACACAGCAATTACTCGAACCCGCACCACCACCACCGAGCACTATCGTGATGTGCCCCGATCACGCAGACACCGAGGCAACGCTCCGTTGTACGAGTTGCGAACGCCCAATCTGTGTGCGCTGTGCTATTCCCAACGAGGTTGGTCAACTCTGCAAAAACTGCCGCACCCAGCGCATTCCAGAGCGCTACCGCACCAATATTGGTCATCACATGATTGGCTTTTTTGTTGGGTATATCGCCTCCGCCGTGTTACCGCTCCCTGTCCTCTTCATCATCAGCATTCCCTTTTTGGGGCCGTTCATCTTTTTGGCGGCTGGAGCGTTGGCGGGCAATCTCGCTGCGCGCATCAGCGAGCGCCTCAGTCAAAAGCGTGGCCGGCAACTCGCCACCGCAACGAGCATCGGCGTCGGGCTCGGCATGGCTAGCTTTTTGCTCTTGATTGGGGCAATCACTCAGCCATTCATGATTATGCTCGGCATCATCTACGTGGTAGTCGCGATTCGTGGCGTCCAACAGGGGTTGCTTTAAGTCGTTCCGACACAAAAAGCCCTCGGCGCGCAACGTGCGTGCCGAGGGCTTGTGTCATCTCACCTAGTTCATCGGCACCTGCGGTACAATCTTCCCTTCAATACGTTGGAAAATTTCCTCAATCGAGTGCCCCGTAATCGTCAAGCCGTGGTTCTTCAATCCAATCACCGCACGTGACGGATCTGGGGCCTGGCGCACCAGCTCAGCCACCTCGGCAGCAATCTCATACGTGCCACACGGATAGTTGACTTGTGTTGATGGAATCGGGTCGCTCCACCAAGCGTGGATGTGCACAATCGCACCGACCGTTGGGTGCTCTTTGTAGATCATCCAGTGCTCAATAGCATCGACCGATACGCGCCGTGGCTCAACGGTGGCAGGCACACTCAAACGAATCATCAACTGCTCGGGCACATAGTCGGTCACGAGCAATACGTCACGCCCACAAATTTCGAGCTTGCTCTTGTCGACACCCGAGGCCGACATCCAGAAGTGCTCAGGATTGTGATGGGCGCGGGCACTCAAGTTGCCGTAGCTCAGACCACCGATGTTGTAGAGGCGGCGCACCATACGCAAATCATTCTCGGTCAAGTAGTCCTCGATGCGGGTTGGTGACGGCAAAAGCCCCATCGTGTCAAGGCGCTTACCGGCCTCACAGATTTGCCACATCGGCTCCTCACCCTTCCACAAATTCTCGGGGAGGTTCGGCACGAACTCGTTATTAATCACCAAGTGGCTACACGCCAACGGTTGCACCCGCTCATAAATACGCTCATAGTCGGTATTCACGTCACCCGTGTGCTTGACCACATAATGCCCTTGCTCCGGCGTAATGAAATGACTCTCACGCACCCCGTTGATAACCGTGTTGTACACAATCAAGTTTGAGATTGAACGAATCAACAACGGATAGGCAGCGTGCATCACGCTTGCTTCGTTGCCGGGCCCCTCAAAAATCGATGCCACAAACGTCCCTTGACCGCCACGGCGCACTGGGCGCGGCGCATCAACATCACATTTGTTGAGGACCAAACGCAATGAGCCCTCTTCTTTGACTTCACCACTCTGGTCAATCACATTTGGCCGATAGATATTGCCCTTGGCCACGATTGTATCGCGCAGACGCTCCGTAAACTGCTCTACGAAGGCACTCTGTGAGCTCCCTGCGACGGTGAACGTCATCACATCGTCGGCAGCAAACGGCGTTGACCCTGAAGAAGTGACGTTATTTGTCATGATGATAATTCCTTCAAATTCGCAGACCAGGGCTCAACAAAACAGCGTGTAGTATTCATGCATACCTGTTGGAACGATGGTCAATACCATCGTCTAGAATAGCCCTATTCTTTGTAACTGTCAAGTAATCCAATCTTGACAACTACTATACAACAACTTAGAATCACTTGTAGTATGTCATTATGTCGTTAGTCTCCTGAAAGCGTCTTCCCATGAAGTGTCTATGGTGGCGGATTGGCCTTACCAGCGCCGTTTTGCTTATTCTGGCCAGTTGTGGTCAACCCATCCAACCGCTCAGCCGGACACCCCTGGCAAGTCGTACGCCCATCATAAGTGGTGAAGCGACCACGCCGGTGGCAACTGACGCACCAGCAGATCCTGATGCGCCTGCTGCGCCGACAACCGATGCAACGGCCGTCATCGAAGAATTAGTCATCAACATTGAGGTGACACCACGACTGCGCGCCACACCAACCGGGGACGAACGATGGGCAGCATTTGCAACCCAACGACAGTTATTTGACACGCCAATTCGGGTGACGACACTCCAACCCACACCCTTGCTCTGGCTCGATCCACGCAACGGTCAAGTGCTCGAAATTGGCTTACTCAACGGTGATTTCGTTGCAACCGCACAGATAGTTCTGACGTCAGATAACAGTGTTGCGTACGAAGTCGATTATCGCATCAACCAAGACTTTGGTCTCACGTCAATTTCTGAGGCGGTGGTCATGCGAATGCGCGATGCTGGTTATGCCGCAAGCGTGCGCGCGTTCGTGGTAATGACCGACAATGTGGTAGTCGTACGCTAATTATCAGTACACACAACAGCATGGAGGAGTGCGATGAGTAGCAAATATCTCGACATGGTCCGGAACCAACGCCGGCGTCCAAGCACATTTCAATTTACCTCCAAAACCCTCCTCGCCATTCTGGCAGTCATTGCCATGGGTGGTTCAGCCGCCTATTGGTGGGGTGTGCAATCGCAACTCACCGATAACCGGATTGTGGCCATCGCCTTCACTGCCATCCTAGTACTTGCACCACCAAGCCTCGTCTCATTCTTGATTCCGTGGTCACCAGCTGGCATGCTCCTCCAAAAGATCAACGCCCGCACCTGGGGCTATCCCGTCATCATCGGCGCAGCCCTCTACTTGATCTACTACTCGTTCCAAATCCAATGGAGCTGGTGGGCCGCACAACCCATCGTTGCCGATGCCGGGTTGGTCTATCAACAGGTGCTCATCGGTATTATTGGCTTCATCGTCATCCCCGCCCTGTTGTGGACGCCCGTTTCATCCGACGAACTCGTCGAACAAGTCCGCCAAGCACACCTGGTCAAGCGCTACGAGTTACAAACCCAAGCTGATATCGCCATCTTGCGCGCCACACTGTTGCGTGCCCAAGAGAAGGCCCTCATCGGATTCGCCAATCTCACCATCCAAGAGCGCCAAGAGCTAGCCGCAGTGATGCGTTCGTTGGTGGGCGGTATTGACAACACCCTGCGCGAGATGGGTCAGACGGTGCGCACCGTCAGCGGTGTTGCGGTGCCGTTTGACGGCCTGCTCGAGGATAACACCGAGGTACGCGATGTCCTCGATTACATCACCGAAAGCCTAGAAAGCTCGGCCCTCGGTGTCGATGATGAACAAGTCGACATCAATGATGACGACGAGCCTCATCAACCAGCACGGCTCACCGAGCCGCGTGCCGACCAGCAGATGCAACGCGGTCGGGCAGTGCCACGACGCACCAACCAATATCACCCGCGTGGTGAGGAATAATCCATGTTACGCGGACGTCGATACGCCACCGGCGGTGCACTCTCTGCCGATGACATGCACGAACTCGTCGATTTGCTCGCCATCCGTATCTACGAACGCCTCGGCGATGCCTCGTTTCGCCTCAGTCGCAACGATGTCGCCGATTTGGTGACCGCCTACATCGATGACCTCATCCCCGCAGATCAATCCCAAGTCATCTGGATGACTTGGGAGCTCATTCAAGCCGGCGCCCGTGAGCAACAGTAGCAGTCAACCTGAATATGCCATGCATACCGGTATTCTTGGCGGCACATTCGACCCCATCCACCGTGGACACGTGGCCATCGCTCGTACGGCGATGGCCCATTTGCACCTCGATCAACTCATCCTCATCCCCAGCAATACGCCACCCCATCGCCCTGCCCCGCGTGCGACTCCCCATCAACGACTCGCCATGTGCCAACTCGTCGACGAAATCATTCCGCACGCGCAGGTCAGTGACATCGAACTCCAACGCACTGGTCCGTCATACACCATCGATACCCTGCGCGCACTGACCCAGCCAAACCAACGTCTAACCCTCATCCTCGGTGCCGATGCGGCCCTGCTCTTGCCACAGTGGTATCAGGCCGCACACCTCACTACCTACGCCGACATTGCCATCATGACTCGCGTCGGCACCACTGTTGACCTTGATGCACTGATTGCCCGGCTCCCATCGCTGGCCGGTCACGTCCACCTCATCCCCTGGCCCGGCATGGACATATCAAGTACCACCATCCGCCATCGCTGCGCCACCAGTCAACCGATCGACGATCTGGTCACCCCGGCCGTTGCCGCCTACATCGCCCAGCACGGGCTATATCGGAGTCCCTCGTGAAGCACGATTTTGCCATCCTCGCCGCATATGCAGCCCAACACGAACTCACCATCAGCGATGCTCAATACGCCCAGCTCGATGCCTACCTGACCATACTCCAAGAGTGGAACGAAAAGCTCAACCTGACCGCCATCACCGACCCGGTGCAAATGGTCAGCAAACACCTGCTCGACGCCATGACCTACCTGCCGCTCTGGGCCAAACCACCCAAGCGCATGCTCGATGTCGGCAGTGGCGCCGGCATCCCCGGGCTGGTCTTGGCCATTTTGTGGCCGACCACCACCATCACGTTGGTCGAGAGCATCACCAAAAAGTGCACCTTTTTGCAACACGTCGTCGATACGCTCCCCCTGCCCAACGTGACCGTCATCAGCGAGCGCGCAGAGGTCTTGGGCCACCAAAAAGCCCACCGCGCCAAGTATGATTTTGTCACGGCCCGAGCCGTCGCCGAGTTACGCGTCCTCGCCGAGTACCTGCTCCCCTTCTGCGCTATCAAAGGCGTGATGTACGCCCCCAAAGGCCCCGAACCCGAGGCTGAGCTCAAGGCGGCCCGCCACGCCATCATGGTGCTCGGCGGCCATGTCCGCGACATCGTACCCATCGAGGCACCGCCGCTCGATCCACGCACCATCATTCGCATCGACAAAACGCGCCCGACACCCGATCAATACCCGCGCTCACCCGGCACCCCCGCCAAGCGCCCACTCTAAATAGCCAACGCCCCGGTGTGCATCTGCACACCGGGGCGTTTTACGCTGCTGTTGTTTACGAACGAGCCACCGGCAAGTACAAGCGATTGACGTACTCTTTGAGCATGCGACGCGTGCTAAACTGCGGCGCACACGTCATGATTGCTGCCTTGGCGATAGCCACCCAGCGCGCTGAGACGCCGTTGGCGTCGCGGTCGTAGTACGCTGGCGCAACTTCGTTTTCGAGCAGGTGGTAGAGATGCTGTGCGTCGTTCCAATCTTGCTCATCAAGATTGTCGTATTCACGCTCCTCACCAATTGCCCACCCGTTGGTGCCGTTGTACGCCTCGGGCCACCAGCCGTCAAGAATACTCAAGTTAGGGATACCATTCAAGCTGGCCTTTTGACCGCTGGTGCCGCTGGCCTCATACGGACGGCGTGGTGTGTTGAGCCACACATCAACACCCTGCACCAAGGCCCGGGCCACGCACATGTCGTACTCCTCGAGGAAGACGATTTTGCCAGCAAAACCAGGCTCTTGTGATCGGCGGTACACATCCTGAATAAAGTGCTTGCCTGGCTCGTCGGCCGGGTGCGCCTTGCCGGCGAAGACCAATTGAATCGGCTGATCGTGACGATTCAAGATGTACTTGAGGCGCTCTGCATCGCGGAACAACAAGGTCGCCCGCTTGTACGTCGCAAAGCGTCGGGCAAAGCCAATCGTCAACTGACTTTCGTCCAAAATCGGCCAGGTCACCGGTGGGAATCCGAGACGCGTGTGGCGCTGCGCCAAGCGCTCGCGCACAAAGTAGACCAAAGATTGCTTGAGCTCGAGACGCGTCTTCCAGAAGCGTGCGTCGTCGCTCTTTTGCAAGGCCTCCCACAACGCCGGATCGTCGATGCGGTCGTACCAATCGGCACCGAGCACCTCGTTGTAAAGCTTCTTCATGCCGGGTGCCAACCACGACGCCGAGTGAATACCGTTGGTCACCGAGGTAATCGGCACTTCGTCGAGTGGTTTGCCCGGGTAGAGCCACTGCCACATCGTGCGGGCCACATGCCCGTGCAGCTTGCTCACGCCGTTGTGCATCTCGGAGAGACGCAAAGCCAATACCGTCATGGCAAAGCTGGGGCCCCACGACTGCTGTTGCATGGCAATATTCATGAACTCGTCGCGGCTGATACCCAACTGGTCCCAGAATCGACCGAAGTACTTGTCAATCAAGTCGAGTGAGAAGGCATCATTGCCGGCTGGCACCGGCGTGTGCGTGGTGAATACCGCTTGGTCGCGCACCATGTCAAACGCCTGCATGAACGGCACGCCCTTGGCGACCAGTTCACGCGCCAACTCGAGCACCAAAAACGCCGAGTGCCCTTCGTTCATATGCCACACGCTCGGGTTAATACCCATCTGGCGCAAGGCACGCACGCCACCAATCCCGAGCACCAACTCCTGCGCCACGCGCATGTCGTGGTCACCGCCATAGAGGCGCGCTGATAACTCGCGGTCGCTATGACTGTTGGGGTGAATATCGGTGTCCATCAGGTACAACGTGACACGCCCGACCTGCAGGTGGTAGACCTTGGCATAAATCGTGCGCCCTGGCAACTCGACCTCGACCACGACCTCATCACCATTCGGCGTCAAGGCGGGGCGCGCCGGGATATCCGCAAAGTTCATCTTGCTGTAGATGGCCTCCTGCCAGCCGCTGTGGTCCAGACGCTGACGGAAATAGCCTTGGGGGTAGATGAATCCAACCGCCACAAACGGCAAATCGAGGTCGCTGGCCTCTTTGACGTGGTCGCCGGCCAAAATACCGAGACCGCCCGAATAAATCGGCAATGACTCGTGGATACCGAATTCAGCGGAGAAATAGGCGATTGAGCTCTTTTCGGTGGGGTAGGTGCGCTTAAACCAGGTGTTTTTGTCGGTCATGTAGGCATCAAACGCCGCCACAACCGCATCATAATCAGCCAACCAGGCTGCGTCGTTGGTCATGGCCACCAGGTTGCGTTGGCGCACATTGCGCAAAAACTGCACCGGGTTGTGGTAGATGGCCTCCCACAGGTGTGGGTCGATGCGCCGGTACAAATCGGTCGCTTCGGGGTTCCATGCCCACCAGTAGTTGTAGGCGATGTCGCGGAGTCGGGCAATCCGGGCCGGGATCGGCGTAAACAACAAATCAGCACTCGTAGCGCTCAAAGTTCACCTCTATTCATGCAACAACAGAAGGAATCTGACACGCGGAGCAGCCACGTTGCCCCCCGCAAACCTTTTCAACTATACACCGTAGGTTATTTTTACGCAACATTGTGCCGTCAATAACGATGCAGTACATCTTCAAACACACCGATGTTCTGCCTACCATCGACACACAAATGTACCATCCACCCCATCCGAGAATGATATGATAATGAGGTATCCAATCGATGAGACACATCTATGCAAAAACCTTCTTTGCCGCTCGTGGCAAGCATATTGGCCGGCGCACTCGTCATCCTGCAAATCCCCTTCTGGCTGTTGTTTGTCTGGCAACGCCTCGATTACCCGTTCCCCATCGATTACGGCGAGGGACCGTTACTCCGCCAACTCCAGTACCTGCAACAAACCGCCAGCCCGGCCAGTTTGTACGGACCGCTCGAATCAGCCCCGTACGTCGTCGTCAACTACCCACCGGTTTACCTCATCGTCAGCCAAATCGTAGCGCTCGTCAGTGACAACCTGTGGGCCGGGCGCATCGTCTCAGCCGTGGCCGGGCTTGTAGCCGCCATTACTATCTTCATGTTGAGTCGCCCGGAGAGCCCCACCCCACTCCAGCACGTGGTCAGCGCCATCATCGCCAGCACGTGGCTTGTCATCCCGATTGTGCGCGAGTGGAGCGGCGTGATGCGCGTCGACATGCTCGGCGTGGCCCTCGGGTTGGTCGGTTTGGTCGTATCGCTGCGCGGTCGGCTGACGCTGGGCGCCGTCTTGGTGACGCTGGCGCTCTTTAGCAAACCGTCGCTGATTGCCGCTCCCATGGCCCTGCTCATCTTGTGGCTCAGTCAACCGCGGCAATCGCTCGTGCGGGCCATCGGTGCCGCCAGCATCACGGCCGTCATCATCGCCGGCGGTATCACCGCCACCGGCGGCAATCTGTGGCTGCACGTGGTGCAATCCAATATCAACTCGTGGGAGCGCACCTTGGCCGAGGGCTTCTGGCGCGAGGCCTGGCAACTCCACGCACCACTCATGCTCGCAACGCTCGGCCTCGCCCTGAGTCACCTGCGCCACTGGCGCACCCTGCTCAGCCCCGAGCATATCCGCACCAGCATGGCCATCGTGTATACGATTGGTGGCGTGATTGTGGGCATCGGCATCGGCAAAGTCGGCGCATACGCCAACTACTTTCTTGAGCTCTACGCCGGCATGCTCTGGTTGGTTGCCCTCAGCGCCAGCACGCTCGCCGGCCACACTGGGCGCATGCGTTGGCTGAGTGTCGCACTGGTAGCCGTATGTAGCCTGAGCGTGGCCCGGTATATCCCGTTGTGGAGCGAGACCTATGCCAAGCCCTACGGCATGATCGAGCGCCAGCGCCCGGCGCGGCTGGCATTCGGTAGCTACACCGTCTGGCACGATATCCGCCGCGAGGCCCAAGTGCTCGAGGCCAACGCCGTCACGGCCAGCGACCTGAATACACTCATCCGCGACCTCGGCGCCACCACCATCTTCACCGATGTGCCCGGCATCGCCGCCCAAGCCAACGTCAGTGCGCCGATGCAGGTGTTCGAGCATCGCCAACTCGCCGACGTCGGCTTGTGGGATCAACGGCCGATGCTCACGCAACTCGCCAACGGCACCATCCCCGTGGTCGTGCTCGACTACCTGGGCAACTGGATGACGCCTGAGAGCATCGCACTCATCACTACCCGCTACGCCCAAAG
>CAYZZI010000021.1:0-47804 GCA_964482795.1 uncultured Klebsiella sp. | reverse complement strand
CAAAAAGTGGATACAAGGACCAGCCATGCATCCACACATTTAGCACCATGCCACACACACAAATCACGCCGACACATTCGTTGCAACCACCGCACGCACCATCTCAAGTGGCACATTCCGTACAATCTCGGCGTGCCCAATGCGCCGTGGCAACGCCCAACGAATCTGGCCGGCGTCGACTTTTTTGTCGCGCTGCATGACCTCCAACAAATCATCAGCGGTCAACTGCGCTGGCAAGGCAATTGGCAAACCATAATGCTGGAAGATGCGTTGCTGACGTTGGACAAGATCCATGTCACACAGGCCAAGTGCCACAGACAACTGGGCTTCGATGTGCATGCCAATCGCAATCGCCTCACCATGCAGCAAGGTACCGTAGCCGAGTAACTGCTCGATGGCGTGGCCAACGGTATGCCCATAGTTGAGCAACATACGCTCGGCTTGCTCGCGCTCATCGATATTGACCACCTCAACCTTGACCGCCACGGCACGGCGCACCAAATCAGCATCAAAAAACGCCTGCGCCGGATCAGCACGCTCAAGATCTGCAAAGAGCTGCGCATCACGAATCACGCCGTGTTTGATGGCCTCGGCCCAACCGGCTGCCAACTCGCGTTGTGGCAAGGTTTTCAGAAGCGACACATCAGCAAGGACGAGACGCGGTTGATGGAATGCGCCGATCATGTTTTTGCCGAGCGGGTGATTAATACCGGTCTTGCCACCCACCGCGCTATCAACCATGGCCAACAAGGTGGTCGGCATCTGCACACAGGCAATCCCGCGCAAAACAGTGGCAGCCGCAAACCCGGCCACATCGCCAATGACGCCACCACCAAGTGCGACTAGCACATCACGACGTTCGACGCGGCTCGCCAACAAGTGATCGTAGATGCGCATCACGGTGGCATATTCTTTGCTTGATTCACCACCAGGGAGCATCATCCGCGTCGTCGTTGCACCGCACGCCGATTGCAAAGCGGTGGCCACTTCGACCAAATGGTGGTCCGCGATGATGTGGACACGCCCAGTCAAACTACGCTGTTGGAGCAGGTGTGGCAGTCGTTGCCAGCAATGAGTGTCAACGATGACATCATAGCCGGCACCCGCAGTCACGTTAAGTTGTTGGGTCATCTTGATCCTCAATGTGTGTTGTATGCGGTGCTCCTGGGATAAGCATGGCAATGCGTTGGGCCACAGAACTCGCATGAATACCGTCGGTCAGCATGTGTAAATCTGCGATACTCCGATACAGATGCGCACGACTCTGACGCATCGCTTCGAGGCGTTCACGCGGATTCTCCCCCTGGAGCAGTGGGCGTGGTTGGCGATGATTGGCGATGCGCGTGATAATCGCATTACTGGTCGCATCAAGCCACACCACAAAGGCGCGTTCGCGAATCAGCGTGCAATTTGCGGGAACTGTCACAATGCCACCACCAGTGGCCACAACACACGGCAGTGTATTCAGGACACGCGCGAGCACGGCGCTTTCGCGCTGACGAAAGGCCACTTCACCCTCGTGCGCAAATATTTCGCTGGCTGATTTGCCAGCCTCCGATTCAATCATGGCGTCGGTATCAAAGAGCGGGTAGTTGAGCCGTTGTGCCAAATAGCGGCCAACAGTTGACTTCCCAGAGCCACTCAGACCAATCAGCACAATACAATGCGTGGGACGTTTTGCATGCTTCATGGCACTCCAAAAATTGCAACATACTCGTAATATTCTACACTGCCCGCACGACAACCTCAACCAAACAGGTATGGTATACTCGGGCAACTGCACCTTACAACCAATTACGACGGAGTACTACCATGAGTTCAGCACCGTTGCGCGCAGGAATTATCGGATGTGGCACGATTAGTGGCATTTATCTCAAAAACAGTCCGCGCTTCGCTGATTATGACATTGTGGCCTGTGCCGACATCAACATGGCCAGCGCCGAGGCACGCGCTGCCGAGTACGGCATCACTGCCATGAGTGTGGCTGATTTGTTGGCCGCACCCGATATCGATATCATCATCAACTTGACCATTCCAGCCGCTCATGCCGATGTAGCCTTCAAGGCCATCGAGGCCGGCAAGCACGTCTACAACGAAAAGCCGTTGACCATCAGCCTCGAAGACGGGCGCAAATTGGTCGCCGCAGCTGCTGCCAAGGGTGTGCGCGTCGGCGGTGCACCGGATACGTTCTTGGGCGGTGGCATCCAGACTTGTCGCAAACTCATCGACGACGGCTGGATTGGCACGCCGGTGGCGGCCAGTGCGTTCATGCTCTGCCCAGGGCACGAGTCGTGGCACCCGAGCCCCGAGTTCTACTACCAAGTCGGCGGCGGACCGATGTTCGACATGGGACCCTACTACTTGACCGCCCTGATTACCCTGCTCGGCCCGGTGGCCAGCGTCAGCGGATCAACCCGCATGACCTACCCGACCCGCACCATCACTAGCAAACCCAAGTATGGTCAGAAAGTCAACGTCGAGGTACCAACGCACGTCGTGGGTGTACTTGATTTCGCCAGTGGCCCGATTGCCACGTTGGTGACCAGCTTTGATGTGTACTATCACCACATGCCCAACATCGAGATTTATGGCTCACATGGGAGCATGCAGGTGCCCGACCCCAACACCTTCGGTGGGCCAATCAAGGTGCGCCGTGTTGGTGACGCCGAATGGCGCGAGGTGCCGTTGACCCATGGGTATAGCGATAACAGCCGTGGTGTCGGTGTGGCCGACATGGCCCACGCCATCCGCACCAAGCAAGCCCACCGGGCCTCAGGCGAGTTGACGTTGCATGTGCTTGAGCTGATGCACGCGATTCACACGGCATCCACCGAGCGCCGCCATGTGCCGACCATCAACGGGTGTCCGCGCCCCGCCCCGTTGCCACTCGATTTGCTGCCAGGCAGTATTGGGTAGTATCGTCCCATCGTCCCATAAGATGTCAATGACATCTTATGGGACGGACCGTTATCCCGCATGTACCGCATCCACAGCATTTCATCATTCATGTGAGGTCTTCATGAACGACGTTCAGATGCTGGTTGTTCACAGTCAACCACTCGTTGTGGCAGGGATTAACTCGTTTTTGGTACGCATGCCTAACTGGTGCATCGTCGAGAGTGTGCCTGATGCACGTTCCGCCATTCGTTTTTTGCGCAGGCACATGGTCAATGTGATGCTCACCGAAAAACATCTAGGTGGATTAAACGGAATAACGTTGTGTGGTATCGTACGCAACTTTTTTCCGACGATTTCTACGGCAATAATTGGCCATCTGACGCCCAAAGAGCAGGTGATTGCGTACGCACACGGCGTCGGTTTATTCATTCCACCAACGGTCGGGCATCGCGAGTTGCGCACATTAGCGCATCAATTACGCCGTGTCCCAATGCGCCATCCACTCATGCTGCATCACCCACACCAAATCGCTCAATGGCATGCACTCGCACGCCATGTCGCCATTGATGACGAACATCCACAACCACCTCATTTACTCAGTCAACGCGAGCAAGACGTCGTGAAATTGTTGTGTACAGGTGCCACCAACAAAGAAATCGCCCGTCATTTGGGTATTAGCGCTCATACGGTCAAGCAACACCTATCGAGTGCCATGCACAAATGCAACGTGCACAAACGCACTGAATTACGCCGCATTGCGATGAACATGGGCTGGGATTAACCGAGCACATCCGTCAGATACCGATTAGCAAACTTACCTTCCGGATCAAACTCGCCGCGTAACGCCACAAACTCACCCATGCGCGGATAGAGCCCGGCCACCGACATCGTAAAGAGCTTGCCCCAGTGTGGCCGCACCGCAAACGGCGCCAAGGCCGATTCAATCTGGGGCAAAACGAGTTTGACGCCGGCCCAATTATTCTTCCAGGTAAAGTGAATGGCGATGCCGGCACGCTGGTACTGTGGGCTCAGCCATAGATCATCAGCTGCAATCGTGCGAATCTCGCTGACGTGCAACAACGGCGCAATGCGGTCTTGCATCTGATGGATCGCCGTCAAGGCCGCTACCGCATCGGCATGCGCCACAAAGAACTCGCTCTGGAGTTCGTCGCCGTTGCTCGGCGTGAATTCCATCTTGAAGTGTGGCAAGCGCGCATGCCACGGGCCAACGACGCCACCTTGTTCGGTGCACGGATCCGCATTAACACTGGCAATCGGGTGAATCGCCTGCCGACGGAGTCGTGCGCCATGCCACACATCGGGCAAATTGTCGGCCTCGTGGGGCAGACTCTTGCGCCACACCTGATCGACCGTGGCGCCTTGCCACGTGGTGAACAAGCTGACGCTATAACTACTGCCCATGATGGCATCGAAGTTGGCCAACGCCTGATGCAACGGCAGATCCTCATAAATATCTTGCCGAATACTAAAGTTCGGCACGAGTTGGAGCGTCACCGTCACCACCACACCTAGCGCCCCAAGATGCACCACCATGCCCGCAAAGCGCTCGCCGTGCGTTGCACGACTGACCTCGACGAGTTCGCCATCGGCCCGCACAATCGTCATGGCGACGACCGCTGAGGCCAAATTACCGTTGCGCATGCCCGATCCGTGCGTGGCGGTCGCAATCGTACCAGCCACCGAGATATGTGGCAGCGAGGCCATGTTGTGCAAGGCCCAACGCGTCGGCGCCAAAAACAAGCCAAGATCGCCGTAGCGCATCCCGCCGGGCACCGTCACCTGCCCAGTGGCATCATCAAGTTGCGGGACGGTAGAAAGTTGATCAAGGACAATCAGATCAGCGGTTGTGTCTGCCATGTCATTGAAAGAGTGGGCCGAGCCCAGCGCTTTGCAGTGATGCGCGCGGCGCACAATCTCTTGAAGCTGGGCGACCGTGGTCGGATGGTGAATATGAGCCGCCTGGAATGTGTGGTGGCGCGACCAGTTTTGCATCATAACGAGCATCCTTTCACAAGGCATGGGAATAACTGTCGCTATCATACGGCATTTTTTGTGCTACGCTGAATACATAAGTACGTCGTGTATGTGAAGGTATGCACCATGCGTATGGGTGTTGATACTGGTGGCACGTTCACCGATTTTGTGATGATTATTGATGGACAACTGCGTGTTGCCAAGCGTCTGAGTACCCCGCACAATCCAAGTGAAGCCCTCCTCGCAGAGGTTGCGGTACAGCACGCACCAGATATTTTGATTCATGGCACCACCGTTGCCACTAACGCCTTACTTGAGCGACGTGGTGCGCGCACGGCCTTGATTACCACACGCGGATTCGCCGATGTCCTTGCCATTGGGCGTGGTGATCGCCCATCGCTCTATAATCGCGACCAAACACGTCCAGAGCCACTCGTTCCGCGTGAATTGCGCCTCGAAATAGCTGAACGCACCACGTTTGACAAGCACGTGCTAGTACCACTCACCGATGACGCAGTACATGCCCTGATTCAACACCTTGATGCGGCCGATGTTGAGTCTATTGCCATTTGTTTGCTCCACGCCTACGCTAATCCACAGCACGAAGCACGCATTGCCGAATTACTCCATGCCCACAACCCACATTGGCAGATTAGTGTGTCTCACCGGATTGTCACCGAGGCGCGTGAGTACGAGCGCACCGCCACGAGTGTGGTTAACGCCTATGTGGCTCCTATTATGACGCGCTACCTCACATATTTGGCGACACACCTGCCGGCCCACACCAAACTGCGCATCATGGCCTCAGACGGTGGGAGCATGGGCGTGCAAACGGCACAACACCTCCCAGCCCGCACAACCTTGTCTGGCCCTGCCGGTGGGATTGTTGGCGCATATGCGGTAGCTCAACAAATCGGGATTACTCGCATCATTTCGTTTGATATGGGTGGAACATCAACCGACGTCGCTTTGTGTGATGGTGGATTACCGCGTAGCAATGGATCAGCGGTAGGTGGCATACCCGTGCGTCTCCCGAGTCTTGACATTCACACGGTGGGAGCCGGGGGTGGCTCACTAGCTCGCGTTGATAATGGTGGAGCGCTCCGCGTCGGACCTCAGAGTGCTGGCGCGAATCCCGGACCCGCCTGCTATGGTACGGGGACACACGCCACGGTCACTGATGCGAATGTCATCCTCGGACGGTTACGTACCGATGCTTTTTTGGGCGGCGCCATGACGCTTGATGCAGAGCGTGCACAACGAGCAGTTGATCCGATAGCCGGTCAAATCACCACTGATCGAATTACAGCGGCATTGGGTATCGTCCGTGTGGTGAATGCGGCTATGGCACGTGCCGTACGGACTATTTCTGTTGAACGTGGACATAATCCGCGCGATTTCGCCCTAGTTGCATTTGGTGGTGCTGGGCCGTTGCACGCAGTCGCGTTGGCCCAGGAGTTAGGCATTGAGCAGGTCATCATTCCGCTCTATCCTGGTGTGCTATCAGCACTCGGTATGGTGACAGCGCAAGTCACCCGGAGTGCCACCCGACCGTTGCTGTGTACGCTCGATCAGCTTGATGTAGTCACCCTAAACCAGTTATTGTCTGATATGCATGCCGAAATATCGTTGGCACTCAGCCACGATGGAGAAGATGTGAATCAGTTTACCGATACGGTCACCGTGGCGATGCGCTATCGTGGTCAGGCCTTCGAACTTGACGTACCGCTCCCACTACACCAGCGAACGGTGACGCACGCACACCTCGCCGAAGCCGGGCAACGCTTTCATCAACTGCATCACCAGCGCTATGGTCACTCCATGTTGCACCGCACCATCGAAGTAACAAGCATGCAGCACACCATGGCCAATACGGGCATGCCGTTGCCGATGCCACACGTACAAACGCGCACGACGCCACTCGAACCAACAACCACCGTACTGGCGTATCCTGATGACCACGATCAGGCGCGCCCCACCGCACTCTATACACGTGCATCGTTGTGCCCTGGTGACGTCATCACCGGACCAGCCATCATCACCCAGCTCGATGCCACCAGTGTCATTCCCAGTGGCTGGCAGGGTGTTGTCACGCCAGCACTCACCGTCGTTGTACGCCAAACATCATCGCACTGACCAGTATGCAATCTCGTTGTCATCAATGCTGACACTGCGAGTCGGTGTTTTTGCATCGCTGTGCTATAATGTCACAGAAGAAGATATGAATTTGAGGAAGAAACGCTATGTCCGGTCACTCCAAATGGCATACGATTCGACGCTCTAAGGGTCTGCTTGACCAGCGCCGCGGACAACTTTTTACGAAATTAGCCCGAGATGTCACGATAGCCGCCCGCGAGGGTGGATCCGGCGATCCAGACATGAACTTCCGCTTGCGCATTGCGGTTGACCGGGCTCGTTCCAGCAATATGCCGGCCGATAGCATCCAGCGCGCCATCGACCGCGGCATGGGCAAAGGCAACGAGGCACAACTCGAAGAGATTTATTATGAGGGGTATGCCCCTGGTGGCGTTGCGGTCATCATCGAGGCTGCCACCGATAATCGTAACCGGACTGCCTCGGAGGTACGCGCCGTCTTCACCAAAATCGGCGGCAACCATGGTGAGCCCGGCTCTGTGGCGTGGATGTTCGACCTTAAGGGCTTAATCGTCGTTGACGTGGCAGCCAGCAAAGTCGGCAGTGATGATGCCATGATGATTGCCATTGATGCCGGTGCCGATGATGTCGTTGATAGCGGTGATACCCTTGAGGTCTATACAGACTTCAAGCAGCTCATCGCCATCCGTCAAGTACTCGTCGCCGCCAATTTGACGGTTACCAACGTCGAAAAAGTCATGCGTCCCAAGACGCTGGTACAGGCCACCGGACCAGATGCTCTCAAAGCGCTCAAGCTGATTGATCGCCTCGAAGAGCTTGACGACGTGCAGAAAGTCTATAGCAACCTTGATATCACCGACGAACTGGCTGAACAGTTCGCCGACGCCTAGGTCACACCATGCGCACCATCGGCATTGACCCCGGCACCGCCATCATGGGATGGGGCGTGGTTGAACAACAAGGGAGTACGCTGACGCTCGTCGCCTGTGGGGCTCTAACCACGCCGTCAGGAATGGCACAGTCTGAGCGCTTGCTCATTTTGTATAATGGCATTCGTGAGTGTATTGACAAATACCAGCCAGAAAGTGGCGCCGTTGAAGAGCTGTTCTTTGCCAAAAACGTCACCACGGCGATGACGGTCGCTCAAGCACGCGGTGTTGCCATGCTCGCACTGGCACAGTCTGGGTTGTTCGTCAACGAATACAAGCCGATTGTGGTCAAACAAACGGTTGCCGGCTACGGTGGTGCCGACAAGAAGCAGATGCAAGAGATGGTACGTCTCACCTTACGTCTGCCAAGTATAATCAAACCGGATGATGCGGCAGATGCAGTTGCACTGGCCATCTGTCACGCCTACAATGTACCGATGACGCGCCGCATTCGCGACGCTAATATCTAAAAGGAGCCCTGCTATGAAGCTACTCGTATTTGTCACCGAAGATAGCGTAGCCGACCGCGCGGTTGATGCCTTAGTCGAACAAGGCTTCCGTGTCACCCGCTTGGCTTCGAGTGGTGGTTTCTTGCGCCGTGGCAACACGACCTTACTTGTTGGCGTCGAAGATACAGTGGTCACCAAGGCGCAGCAGACCGTTGGCGGTGTAGCCGAAGGCGCATTGTGTATTGTGCTCGATCTTGAGCGCTATGAGCGCATGTAACGCGCAGTCGTGAATATTCTCTATGTTGCCAGTGGCATCCCTGTACCCGGGAGTCTCGGTGGGTCAACACACACCGTTGAAGTGGCACGTGGTCTTGCCAATCGTGGCCACCACGTGCACGTAGTGGCCGTGAGTGCCGAAGGGCACACCAATCTGCACCATCTGTGGACTCCAACCCAACTCGGTCATCACAACTTCACCATTCATCATATTGACATCCCCAAGCCACTGTCACTGCTTGCGACACCAACCATTATGCAGCTCGTGCATCGCCTCAAGCCCGATGTGGTGATGGAGCGCTACTACAACTTTGCGGGCGCTGGCATGCTCGCCGCACGGCGGTTCGGCTTGCCCACGCTCCTTGAGGTCAATGCCCTGATTGTCGATCCACCGAGTGTGCGCAAACGCCAAATAGACGACCTCCTCGGTGGACCGATGCGTCGTTGGGCCACCCGCCAATGTCAGTGGGCCGATGCCATTGTCACGCCACTGCATACCACCGTACCCGCCGAGATTGATCGAGCTCGCATCCACGAACATCCGTGGGGTGCCGATGTGGAGCGCTTCGTGCCACGCCTGAGTCAACGCCCGACCACGCACATCCCCACAGTCATCTTCATCGGCTCGTTCCGCGCGTGGCACGGTGCCAATCATGGCGTGGCCGCAGCCCAACTCGTGCTTGACCGCGGCATCAATGCCAAGTTCATCTTTGTCGGCGATGGACCCGAGCTCGCCGAGGCCAAAGCAATCGCCCACAATTACCCCGCAATCGAGTTCACTGGGATGCAACCCTATACGCGCATGCCCGAATTACTCCAATCAGCCGACATCGGTATCGCCCCGTTCGACACCAGCAAACATCCCGCCTTGCAGGCAGCAGGGTTCTTTTGGTCGCCGCTCAAAGTCCACGAGTACATGGCCAGTGCCTTGCCCGTGATTACCAGCGACATCACACCACTCAATCACATCGTGCGCCATGAGCGCGAAGGGTTACTGGTCAAAGAGGGCGACGTCGGCGCCTTGGCTGACGCCATGCAACGCTTAATCGAACATCCAGACTACGCCACACACCTCGGTCAAGCCGGACGTGAACGCGTAGTAGCGCATTATTCGTGGCAACAACACTGTGCCACACTCGACGCTATTTTGCACGACATCGTGGCGCAACGACAGCGGCGTGTGGGGTAGCGCAACTTGACAGCACCCTACCGCACCGGCTACAATAGCGACATGAGCGGGAGTGGCGCAATGGTAGCGCATCTGCTTCCCAAGCAGAGGGTTGCGAGTTCGAATCTCGTCTCCCGCTCCATTTCAACTCGGCCGCACGGCCGAGTTTTTTATTGATGTGTGTAGCGCAGAGGAGGAGCCATGATTGCTCTAATCAGTGGCACGGTGGCCGCATCAAGCGGCGATTTCGTCATCGTTGAGACCCACGGCGTGGGCTATCAGATCTTTCTGCCCAAACCACTCCTCGCCAGCACCATTGACGGCGACGCAGTACGATTGTTCATCTACCACGTCATCCGCGAAGATGCCCAGATGCTCTACGGATTTGAATCACTCAATCAACGTGCCCTCTTTGAGCAACTGCTTGCCGTCAGTGGTATCGGCCCCAAAGTGGCCCTCAACTTGCTCTCGAGCCTCTCTCCCAACGACCTACGCACCGCCTTGGCCAATGGCGATATTACGCGCCTCAGCAAGGTACCCGGTATCGGCCGCAAAACCGCCGAGCGCATGGTGCTCGAACTCAAAGGCAAAATCGACGTGCGTGGCTTGGCCGTTACGGCAAGTGCCGGTGGCTCACGCGATAGCGAACTGATTGATATATTGATGGGGCTCGGCTATAGTGCCGCCGAGGCCAACGCCGCCGTAGCCAATATCCCGGCAGACGCCTCAGAGAACATCGACGACCGAATTCGTATGGCCTTGCGCTATTTTGGGGGTCTCTAATGAAACTACTGCTTTGGGATATCGATGGCACCCTGCTCTATAGCGGCGGCGTCGCCGGCGAGGCGATGCGCGCCGCCATGAGTCGCATCTACGGGCGCCCCTCGAGCAATGATCGGCGTGAATACGCCGGCAAAACCGACCAGCAAATCATCCTCGAGACGTTTGCCGATGTGTCACACGACGAGCTCAAATCCAAGCTCGACGACTTTGCCCAAGCCTACATGGCTGAGCTGACCATACGCCGTGAAGAAATGGCCCAGCGTGGGCGTGTACTCCCCGGGGTGCCTGCCGCCTTGGCACACTTTCGCCAACGCCACGACATCCATCAATCGGTGCTGACCGGCAATATGATGGCCGTGGCTGAGCTCAAACTACAACTTACCAATCTCATCGATTATGTCGATATGCAGACCGGCGCCTACGGCAGCGATCACCACGCCCGCGTCGAATTGCCGCGTTTTGCGCTGGCACGCGCCGCACAACGCGGTCTCCACATCGATGGCAGTCAGCTGGTCATTATTGGCGATACGCCCAACGACATCGCCTGTGGCAAAGCACACGGCGCCCGCACCGTGGCGGTGGCTACTGGCCCATTTAGTGTGGCCGATTTGGCAGCCCACCACCCCGATGCGGTCTTGGCCGATTTGGCCGATCTCGATGCCGTCAACGCAGCAATTGGCTAACTAGCGCGGATTTTTGAGTAACTCGCCCATCGCCCGCACACCCTGCACAATGCGTGAGTCGGGTTGCGACGAAAAGTTAACGCGCGCATAATTGGGTTGCGGGTTTTCAGCAAAAAACGGCTCGCCCGGCACATACGCCACCTTGGCGTGTGGCAAGAGCTGATGCCGCATGAAATCCGCACTATCAAACCCCTGCGGGAAGGTGACCCAGGTAAACAATCCACCGAGTGGCGTAGTCCACGTTACATTGTCAGGGAACGTCTCGGCCATCGTGGCAAGCATCAAGTTGCACTTGCGGCGGTAGTTGTCGCGCAACAAGGCAATGTGCGCCTCGATGTCGTTTTGCTCCATGAAGAGTGAAATCACCTTCATGTTGAGAGTGCTACATTGCGTGTCCGCTGCCAACTTGAGCAACCCTAGTTGGCGGGTAATCTCAGGTGCGGCCACGGTCCAGCCAATGCGCAACCCGGGTGCGAGGATTTTGGAGAAGGTCCCCAAATAAATCACACGCCCCTCGGTGTCAAAGCTCTTGATGGTCGGCAACGGCTCACCCGCAAACCGAATCTCGCGGTATGGCGTATCTTCGAGAATAATCACGTTGTACTGATTCGCCAAAGCCACCAACTGCTGACGCCGCTCGAGACTCATCGTCACGCCAGTTGGATTATGAAAGTCGGGCACGGTGTAGATGATTTTGGCATTGGGATTGGTCTTGAGAGCCTGCTCAAGCGCATTCATGTCCATGCCGTCTTCGTCCATCGCTACTCCCACGTAGCGTGGCTCGCACGGGTTGAGTGCAATCATGGCACCGAGGAATGTCGGATTCTCCGTAATCACCACATCGCCCGGATTGAGGTACAACTTGCCGACCAAATCAATCCCTTGTTGCCCACCGTGCAAAATCAACACGTCATCAGCG
Source organism: uncultured Klebsiella sp. (assembly GCA_964482795.1). Classification (GTDB taxonomy): domain Bacteria; phylum Chloroflexota; class Chloroflexia; order Chloroflexales; family Roseiflexaceae; genus UBA965. The sequence continues at coordinate 35,589 of CAYZZI010000021.1, read as the reverse complement.
CTACACGGTGTCCCCTGTGCCTGCATGCGATCGGCAATTTGCTGGCGCAACTTGGGGATGCCGTTGGAGGACGTGTACTGCAACGAGATAGCGCCCTCTTCTATCAGTGAGGTCTGGGCGGCTGCACACAGCTCTTCATAGGGGAACAGGGCAGCATCTGGGTACCCACCACCAAACGAAATCACCGCTGGGTCATCACCGAGACGCAACAGTTCACGAATCGCCGAGGGCTGTACACGCGTCATGCGTGTGGCAAACGTGGTTGTCATGGGGCAAGTCCTTTGACAATATAAACACGGAACGTATCGCTACACTCCGTGTACTATAGCACTATTTCTCGCACCAAATGATTACGTCAACACAGTCTTGCTACGCCCAATCTCAGGCAATGTCACGCACGATATCGTAAGTAAAACCACCTCATAACCAGATTCACACATCATGTCATCAACGCACATTCACACGAATTATGCTGCGCCATCAACCACATAGCCACCTGACTACCGCACACATACTTCAATTATAGTTAACTTGACAAATATGATAAACAATATAATATATTTTCGTTCACGCACAGATGTTGCATTGAAGCATGGAAGAAGTCAAGGTAATGACCACCACCTACACGCAATTACCCGTACTCGATTTGGGGCGACTCGAAGGTAATCCTCAAGAGCGTGATGCCTTCTTGGCCGAATTACGCACCACCGCATACGACCTCGGATTTTTTTATGTCACTGGGCACGGCGTACCACAAGCGCTGATCGACAATACTATTGCAGTCGCCAAAGATTTTTTTGCATTGCCTGAAGCCGAAAAATTAGCCATCGAAATGGTGAATTCACCCCATTTTAGAGGCTATAACCGCAAAGGCATGGAGTTCACCCGTGGCCAACGCGATTGGCGTGAGCAGGTAGACATCGCCGCCGAGCGTGAAGCCTACGCTGAGGTCGCACCACAGCGCCCATGGGACCGCTTGCGTGGCCCGAATCAATGGCCGACTTCATTACCGCATTTCCGCGAGACGATTTTGGCGTATCAAGCGGCTGCGGCGCAATTATCGATTCGGCTGATTCGCACGTTTGCAGCCGCATTAGGTCAATCTGAGCAGGTGTTTGAGCCAATTTATACACCAGAGCCCCATTATTTGCTCAAAATCATCCGCTATCCAGGGCGAGAGGCCACCGAGAGCGAGCAAGGAGTAGGAGCGCACAAAGACGGTGGATTCGTAACCGTGCTACTCCAAGACACACAAAAAGGCCTCGAGGTCGAGCATAACGGACAATGGATTAGTGCACCACCAATCCCCGGCACATTTGTGATTAACATCGGCGAGATTCTTGAGCTCGCCTCCAACGGTTATTTGCTGGCCAACGTTCACCGTGTTGTCACACCACCAGCAGGCAGTGATCGCTTGTCTGTGGCGTTTTTCTTTAATGCGCAGCTCAACTCAACGGTGCCGTTGCTCCAGCTCCCAGCCGAACTCGCCACACAGGCGCGTGGTGCCACCAACGACCCACTGAACCCACTATTTCGCGAGGTTGGCAAAAACCAGCTCAAGAGCCGCCTGCGCTCACACCCCGACGTAGCAGCCCGTCACCACGCAGATTTGTTAGCCACAGACGAATACACACGCAAATAATCGCACACGCCACACAAAACGAACTGCCCGTGGTGCACATGCACCACGGGCAGTTGGTATACCAAACGATTACAGATGAACTACGGGCGGCGACGAGGGCGATCGCCTCCGCGGTCACCGCCACGATCACCACCACGGTCGCCGCGGAAACCGCCACGGTCACCACCGCGATCCGGGGCTGGGCGACCAGCGGCACGACGTTCTTCGGGGCTTTCGCCAGTCAAGATAGCGCGACGTGACAAGCTAATCTTGCCACCGGCATCAACGTTGATGACCATCACGTTGATTTCGTCGCCGACTTTGACCACATCCTCGACGCTGTTGACGCGATTGACGTCAAGCTCTGAGATGTGTACCATGCCGTCTTTGCCTGGGGTCAAGTTCACAAAGGCACCGAAGTCCTTGACGCTCACGACTTTGCCCAAGAAGACCTCGCCAACCTTGATTTCACGGGTGAGGGCCTCGATCATGCCCACAGCCTTTTTGGCGGCTTCGCCGTCGGCTGTGGTCACGAAGACGCGACCATCATCCTCGACGTCGACTGTTGCACCGGTGGACTCGATGATGCCACGGATGGTCTTGCCACCAGGGCCAATCAATGCGCCGATTTTGTCGACAGGGATTTGCAAAGTGATGATGCGCGGCGCTGTATTGGCCAAATCACCACGGGCCTGCTGAATCACGGCATTCATCTTGTCAAGGATGAACAAGCGCGCTTTGCGGGCCTGCTCAAAGGCGACGCGCATGATGTCGTAGGTAATACCGGTCGTCTTGATATCCATCTGCAAACCAGTGATACCTTCGTTCGTACCGGCCACCTTGAAGTCCATGTCGCCGAGATGATCCTCGATACCTTGAATGTCGGTCAACACGCGCCACTTGCCGTCTTTGCCGGTCACGAGACCCATGGCCACACCCGCAACGGGGCGCTTAATTGGCACACCAGCATCCATCAACGACAAGCTCGAACCACAGACAGAGGCCATCGATGATGAACCGTTCGACGAAAGCACCTCTGACACCAAACGCATGGTGTAGGGGAACTCGTCCTTGCTGGGCAACACGGCGACCAACGAACGCTCAGCCAACGCACCGTGACCGATGTCGCGGCGACGTGGGGCGCTGAGACGCTTAACCTCACCCGTTGAGAACGGTGGGAAGTTGTAGTGGTGGATGTAGCGCTTGCTCTTCTCGATGCCCAAATCGTCGAGCTGTTGCTCTTCGGCAGGTGATCCAAGCGTGGTAATCGTCAACACCTGCGTCTGACCGCGGGTAAACAGACCGCTACCGTGGACGCGCGGAATCACGCCGACGTCAACGCTAATCGGACGAATCTCTTCGGTCGTGCGGCCGTCGACACGGGCACCCGAATCAAGAATGGCGTTGCGCACAAACTCGTACTCGATGTTCTCCCAGGCGGCTTGCACGGCCTTCTTGCGGGCATCGACCTCTTCTTCGGGCTCATCGGCCGTGAAGTGGGCGATCACCTCGGCATGCAAGGCGTTGGTGCGGTCTTGGCGAGCCTGCTTGTCGCTGTCGAGCATGGCCTCGCTCAAGCGGTTGCCCATCCAGTCCAACATGGCGTTCTCGAGTGAACGATCTTGAACTGGCGCACTAAACGGCAACTTGGGTTTGCCACACAAGGCGACAAGTTGGTTCTGCAAGTCACAAATCTGCTGACAGACTTGGTGACCCTTGATGACGCCGTCGAGCATTTCGCTCTCGGTCAATTCACTAGCACCGGCCTCGACCATCAAGACGGCGTCTTTGGTACCGGCGACAACTAAGTCGAGACGGCTGTGCTGCATGTCTTCCATGGTCGGGTTGATTTGGTGACCATCAAAGAAGCCGACCGTCACGGCGCCAACCGGCCCTGAGAATGGGATATCGCTGATGCTCAGCGCAGCTGAGGCCGCGATGATGGCCAACGGACCTGGGTCATTGATGAGGTCAATTGAAAAGGTCGTAACGATGATTTGGACTTCGTTGAAGTAGCCCTCGGGGAAGAGGGGGCGCAACGGGCGGTCGGTCAAGCGTGACGTCAAAATTGCCGTCGTGGTCGCACGTCCTTCACGCTTGAAGAAGCTCCCCGGAATTTTGCCGGCGGCGTACATCTTTTCTTCGTAATCGACGGTCAACGGAAAAAAGTCAACACCCTCACGGGCTGACTTGGCGGCGACAACCGTCGCCAAAAGCATGGTATCGCCGTACCGCACGGTCACAGCACCATCGGCCTGCTCTGCAAAGCGGCCTGTTTCGAGCGTCATTGTACGCCCAGCAATCTCAGCACTGACTGAGAATACTTGTTGATTAGCCATTGTGGCTCCTTTGTGATCGCCCATGCTGCAGTGCAATCTGTCAGTGGGCGCTGGTGCCAAGCGTTAGGTACTGGAGGTTGCGGTCTTATGAGGCAAAACCGCATGCTCCAATCCCTAGCCACTTGGTCTTCGACTTCCATTTGATTCCAACAAAAGACAATGCTGTGGGCGTGCCTTCGGCGTACCCACAGCAACATCTAACTCGTAGCAGACGCATCTAGTCTAAAACTAGCGGCGCAGACCCAAGCGCTCGATGAGGGCACGGTATGCATCATGATCGGTGCGGTTGATGTAGGCCAACAAGCGGCGGCGACGGCCGACCAACTTGAGCAGACCGCGACGCGTGGCATGATCGTGCTTGTGCTCGCGCAAGTGTTCAACAACTTGGTTGATGCGCTCGGTCAACAAGGCAATTTGCACCTCGGTTGAACCGGTGTCTGTGGCGTGTGACTGGAACTTGCCAATCACGTCATTCTTCTCTTGCTTCTCCAATGACATGTATCCATACTCCTTGCAATCGCGCACGAGCTGGAGTGGCTCGGCGTTCAACAAAACGTCGTCGCCATAGGCATGATGGCGCAACAAATGGTATTATAGCATAAGAATCAAGCGAAAGTGTGTCAATGCTTGACGCACTGCGTGGTTGTGGGTAGAATGGTGAATGTGCAACGAATACAACGTGATGAATTATCACACTTAGCGCATCAGATTACTGCGGCGCTGGCGTATGTGGTGGGCATTGTCCCAGCACCGCCGCCGTACGACGGAGCACATGAATCGCAGGTGATTGGTGCGGGTGTGGTCATTATGCCAGCAACACAACCACTTGTAATCACGTGTTATATTCAGGTCAAAGACTCAGTAACCTGTGTCAGTGAACGCTGTGTCATTGTTCAAACGCTTGTCGCAGCTATCACACGAAGGACGCTCAATCGCGATGTCGTTGTCAATGTTATCGTCACCGATTTGCTTGCCTAAGGAACGCATGTCAAGCTCTGCCCGGCTCAAACCACGTACACAAGCAGTACGTATCCTCTACGAAGTATTTCAGACTAACCACGACCTTGAACAGGTACTCCATCGGCATTTGACGACGCCAATTGTCAACGAACTCGCCGATGAAGATACTTCATATCCGATCAATCCCACTCACGAACACCTCGTACGGCATCTTGTTACACAGGCAATTCATCATCGCTTAGCCATTGATGCCATGATCATGACATTAGCACCAGACAAGCCACTTGATGAAATGCCCTTGCTTCAACGGATTGTCTTACATATTGCCATTAGTGAGATTCGATATCTTGATGGTACGATGCGTGCCGAAATTCCGGTTATTATTAATGCAGCTGTCGAAATTGCCAAAGCATACGTCGGCGATGAAGCTGCACGGTTCGTCAATGGTATTTTGGGGATGATTGCATTGCGATACCCCGATAAGTCCGCTTGAGTGTAGCCAACAGGGATGCCTGTGGTGAATATTGGTGGGATCACCATCACATTCGTATAGTACCGGTTGCGAAAGGAGTGTTCATATGCCATCACAAGAGATGGAGATGCGTCTCAAGAAGATTATCGCTGAGCGCCTCGGTGTCAAAGAAGAAGAAATCGTGCCAGGCGCCAGCTTTGCTGACGACTTAAAAGCCGATTCACTCGATCTTGTCGAGTTGATTATGGCCCTCGAAGAAGAGTTCGGTGTAGACATCCCCGATGAAGCTGCCGAAAAAATCCTCACCGTTGGCGATGCACTCAATTATGTCGATGCACACGGCAAGTAAGTCGTAGTCCGCATCTTGTGACGCCTCAGACACGGTTGCACATGCAACCGTGTCTTGTTTTGTCTGTGCACAAAGCATGCGTGCGTGTTGTACAATGAAAAAAACATGATAGGTGTGTATGGTGAAATGAGGGATGTATGAACTTCCTCGGGATTGGCCCCGGAGAATTTTTCTTTATTCTCGTGCTTGCTCTCCTGGTCATTGGCCCCGAGCGCTTGCCCGGGTTCGCACGCAGTATTGGACGGAGCATCGTACGCCTGCGTAACTGGGTCAATAGTTCACCAGATGCGCAAATGCTGCTCCAAGTCCAACGTGAGCTCGAAGCTGAGATTAACGATATTCGCACAACCTTGCGACAAGAAGTCCAAAGTGTCCGTGCTGAGATGGAGCTCGTACGCAACGACCTCGAACAGGCATCTCGTACCGTTGATTCGACGGTGACCAGTGCCACTACGGCTGCTGCGGTGTCGTTTCCTTCGAATACCATTGCAAATCCATCTACGGCAAATCTGACTCCTATCACCACCACCGACCTGACCACACCTATGCGCCTCAATGTTGGTGACGTAGCTGCAACTCAAACTGCGGCAAGTCAACCCATCACACCAGAACCCGATCTGCCGTCTCCCGTATCGCGGAGCCAAAAGCCGAACTGGGCGACACAGTCTCCACAAGCATCGGCAACCGATAACGCCGGAGCTGTTGCTGCTGATTCATCGAACGAATCGCCGCAAGCAGCAGATACCGTGTCAGCCACGGAGGCACCGGCACAAAGCACGTCGGCAATAAAAGATGGCACCACACAGGCCCAACTCACACAGAGGAGTGCTGTACCCGCAGCGGGTGTGACTACTCCCCCAACCGCTGACCAACCGGCTACTCCCGAGATTGCGGCACTCCAACAGGAGATTCGTCAACTCAAGCTGGCCACTTCAAGCATCAGTCATGATTCGTTCACAATGATGAAAATCGAAGTGGAGCAACTCAATCGCGATCTCAAGAAACTTCGCGAAGATATGGCAAAACAAAAGCCGACAAATTCAGTCTCCTATGACGATATGATGATGATGCGCGTCCAACTTGGCCAATTATCAAATCAAATCGACCAACTGCACCGCCAACTCACCACTTCCAAGTCCGATGTGGAGCCTTCTGCATGAACACTGACCAACTCATCCTGGCAGCGATTGTTTTCGCCGTCCTCATCTTGTTACCGCTCGTCGTGTTGTTCGTCGTACGCTGGCTTATTCCCCTTGAGGATCCCCTCGAAGAGTACGATGATCTTCCCGCCTCCGCTCCCGCAGGTACCAACACGATTCAAGATTTTTGGGAGGGGCTCAAACCACACTTAATCGAGCTACGCGATCGGCTTGTTAAGGCCGCAGTTGCGATTGGAATTGGCACATCCATCGGCTTCTACATCGTGAACAGCCCTAATATACTCGGCAATCCACTCCCCGAGTTCATGGTGCAACAACTTGCACCTGCTGGCACACAACTACAGGCTGTTGGCATTGGCGAAGTCTTTTTGGGCTATATGCGCATCGCCCTTGTGGTCGGCGTGATTCTCGCCATGCCCGTTGTGGTCTATCAACTGGTGGCCTTTTTTGCACCCGGTCTACTTAACCGTGAAAAACGCATTTTATATGTAGCCCTGCCCATCATCACCGAACTCTTCTTGGCCGGCGTCGCCTTTGGCTGGTACTTCACCGTACCTGCGGCACTTGAGTTCTTGCTCGGCTACGGTCAAACTGCAAACATTAACACCATGCCGACCACAGACAGCTTCTTCGGCACAGTGGCAACGCTCCTGCTCTGGAACGGTGTCATCTTCCAACTACCAGCCGTCATGTATCTTCTTGCTCGCCTCGGCATCGTTACTACCCAGTGGCTCGGTGAGACACGTCGCTACGCCATGGTTGTGATTACCATCGTGGCTGCCTTGATTACACCGACTGGTGACCCCTACAACCTGCTCTTACTGGCTATTCCTATGTATCTTCTCTATGAACTGGGCATCATCCTCACACGCCTCGTCCCAAAACCCGCTGACCCTGTCGTCGAAGAGCCAACTACCACGTAATCATTGTGGAATGTACCAACGCCCCCTGACGAATTTCGTCGGGGGGCGTTTTGTCGGGTTGATCATGCACCAAAAGCGATCAATAATTGATCGGATCGTCTTTTCATATGATTGCAGCATCCGATGTCATCTTCGCGCACTCACATCAAACCATTTCTCAAATGGGCAGGTGGCAAACGCCAACTATTGCCTGTCATCCGCAATACGATTGCAACAAACCCACAGATCGTTCAAATGATTAATGTCAGTCAGTCAGTCAGTCAGTCAGTCAGTCAGATGATACAACGTGTGCCGCTCTTGTCTATATCGAACCATTTATTGGTGCGGGTGCGTTGCTATTCGACATACTACCCACACGCGCAATCATTTGTGACAGCAATGAGTTATTGATTACGACGTATCGAGTGATTCGTGACGACATCGAGGCACTGATTGCACGCCTCGCGATTCATCAGCAGCATCACAGCGAGGCATACTATTATCAGATTCGTGCACTAGACCAGACGGTTGATTATGCACACATCGACAACGTGTCCAAAGCAGCACGCCTCATTTACCTAAACCGCACATGCTACAACGGTCTATACCGCGTCAACAGAAGTGGTTTTAATAACACACCATTTGGCCACTATACAAATCCAACCATTTATGACGCACATGTATTGCGCGATGTGCATACGTACCTGACACACGCTGACATCAGTATCATCCATGGTTCGTATCAGTCTGCAATCGCAGACGCACCACGTGGAAGTTTCGTCTATTTTGACCCACCGTATCACAGCCCAACGAAACGCAACTTTACTAGTTATGCAGCAGAGGGATTTGGTGAGCAAGAGCAAATTGAGCTTGCTCACCACTTCACGAACCTTAGTCACCGTGGAGTTCATTGCCTATTGAGTAATGCAGACACGCCACTCATGCACGAACTCTATGCTGATTACCACATTGATATTATCCCCGCCAAGCGAGCGATCAACTCAAAGGCAACGGCACGCGGTGCGGTCAATGAAGTCTTAATCAGGAATTGGTGATTGACACATGCGCACCAAACCAAGCATCAACCAGAGTTGGCAGGTGTTGTTTGAGCGTCATCATATTCTTGAACATGTGACAAAACATCGGTTGTTCCGGATACACGCAGACCAAATCAACACGATTCGTGAAGCACGACTCATGGCCAAATTTGACGAGCGGCAACAACTCCCCGATGTATTTCGTGAGCATCAGTTATCAATATTACCAATCAATCGTGGTGAATATGTGATTGGCGCATTTGAAACGTTCCAATCATTAAATTACCAACGCATCGAACACCCACCACAGCCACTCCATGTCCCTCATCTTGATAGCTTGTCGCTTGACAGCATTCAAAGCGAACCACAAATCTTGTCTATTTTGTACAACGCAGGAGTATGGTCTGATATCAGTGGGCATCCAATGGTCTATCCAACTATTGCGGGACGTCGGGCATCGGGTACATTCTCATTTTCAATACGTTCAACACGCCAACAAGAAGACCTTGCAATTGAGGTAGCAAATGCGCAAATCGAAATGGATGCTACATACGAGACAAGCGATGCAATTTACGTCTGTGAAGCAAAAAATCGCCATGTAAGCGAGATCAATGTCCGACAACTCTACTATCCTTATCGCTTTTGGCAACAACAAACGCTCAAGCCGGTCATACCGATTTCAGTTATCTACAGTAATGCAACATTTTATGTTTCGGAATATCAATTTCAACGTGATGAGCACTTTAACTCGTTGACGCTCATCCAACATCGCACCTATACCCTTGATAACCGTAAAATCACGTATGCTACCATCACTCAACTACTCAATGAATTACCCCAGACATCGACTGAGATACCCGATGTTCCCTTTCCTCAGGCAGATAATTTCCCATTAATCTGTCGCATTATTGAACGTCTCAACCAATCCGATATGACCACAGATGAAATTACTGCATTTACGGGATATGTTGCGCGGCAGAGTGATTACTTTACTAATGCTGGGCGTTTTCTAGGGTTTATTGAAAAGAAGAAATCAGTGCACGACGTACGCTATACGCTCACCACGCAGGGGCGTAAACTGTTGGTACAACCGCCATACCAACAACGCATCATGCTCATTCGCGCCATTATCCAACACGAACCCTTCACTACTCTGGTGCGCGATATGGTACGAACAGAATCCCTGCCAACAATTGAGCGCATCAGTACGTTGTTGTACCAACATCATGCACATGGCAAACGTGCTATCGCCGGATCAACAGTTGGGCGCCGTGCACAAACCGTACATGCATGGCTTGAGTGGATATATCGTCATATTGCACACCATCACTGATTAAGGAGCATTCGTCACAAGCGGAACCACCCAACTTGCATCCCCGAACGGGATTTGGGTGAGTGTCACGCGCAACGTTACCGCATTCGGGTGCAACGAGCGGTCAACGACAACGGTTCCATCAACACTTTGACCGGGCATAATCTGCATGACTGCTGGTTGTGATTGTGTGACAGCCACCTGGTAATCGGTACCAACCGAATCACGGATGAGCACGTGTGTCTCATCCAACGGGATACGCACATCCAAATCAGTCGTGTTATTTTTGACGGTGAGTGAGATGCGAATTTCTCCATCGCAGGTGCGTACTTGCGTCAACGTGAGTAACGCATCAGCCGCCGATTCTCCTGCACTGACACTCTGCCACGTGCCATCCGCTTGGCGGATACGCGCAATTGTCTGGACATCGCGCCAATCACACAGCACATCGGTGGCAGTCGGCACAATCGCATTCCCACTGACTGCCGTTACTGTGGCGGGCATAGCTGGAAGCGTCATGAGACGAGTCCCCGTCGTATTCAAGGTAAAGACGAGTGCGACCGCCAATAACAGAATGCTCATGGCAATAAGTGCCTGACCAGTCCAGGTTGACAAGAGTTGTGAAAGCAACGGACGAAAGCGCGTGATGGGCACTGCTGCCGTCGGCGAAATTTCGCTCAGCACCAGATTCTCGATCTCGTCCCAACGGGTGCAATTCAGGAGTTGGGGAATCCGTTGTAGCTCTTCGTCACTCCAACTCATATCAGCAGAACGCTCAGTGAAGATGTGCAGTGGCAGTGCATCGAGCCCCATCACCTGCACTTTCCAGTCGGACTCGATTTGCGAGTCAGGATGCAAATTCGGCGCAATCGCCACGACACGTCGTACCGAACGCACCTCAACTGGTCGTGACCCCACAATCGACTGCCGATGCTCACTCAAAAAGTTCGTCAACGCGTAATAGTAGGTAATCACCTGATTATAGGGATTTTTCCGGCCCGGATTAATGCGTTTACGCTCTTTGTTGGCGTTCTCGACGAACCACGGGCCATTCACGTCGCCAATAACACGGCCATCGCAGTGCTTCAATTCGACGACAAAAATACCCTCTTGCTTCATCACCACCACATCAATGGTGCGCCCACCAACGCTAAAGTTCGCCATGATAATATACATGCCGTCAAGACGCGCCAAACTACTCGCCAGCTGCATAATTGCGCGACGCTCATTCGGATGTTCAGGTTTTTCACCAATCCAAATTTGTACGGCCATGGCTCACATTCTTTGTTATCGTCGCCGCGACGTTGCTTTGGATCGTTGCGGCAGTGGTGATGGAGCAAGCTCTTCTTCGAGTGCCATCGTACGGCGTAAATCAAGAATTTGGTCGCGGAGTGCGGCGGCTTTCTCAAACTCAAGATCGCGAGAGGCATTTTTCATCTGCTTCTCCAAATCTTTGATGAGTTTGCTCATCGCCTCACGGCTCGTCGGCAATTCGACGGTCTGGGTGGCCGTGGCAGTTGCATACACACCCTGTTCCTCGGCAGCTTTGCGCAATCGATCACTCAAATCACGCACACCCTTGTTAATCCCAATAGGGACAATACCATGCTCGTGATTATGTGCTACTTGGATAGAACGGCGTCGTTCTGTCTCTTTGATAGCCGCATCCATGGATGCAGTCATCTTATCAGCATACATCAACACGGTACCTTCAACATGGCGTGCGGCACGGCCAATAATCTGGATGAGCGACGAGGCAGAACGCAGATATCCCTCTTTGTCGGCATCCAAAATTGCCACTAACGACACCTCAGGCAGGTCAAGACCTTCGCGGAGCAGGTTGATACCAACAACGACGTCATAGACACCGAGGCGCAAATCGCGCAGAATCTCGACACGCTCAATCACATCAATGTCAGAGTGCAGGTAGTGTGTGCGTATCCCAGATTCACGCAGATAGTCGGCCAAATCCTCCGCCATGCGCTTCGTCAGCGTCGTCACCAGACAGCGATGCCCTTTGTCAACCCGCTTGCGCACCTCGCCAATAAGATCATCAACTTGGCCACGTGTCGGGCGTACATCAATGACCGGGTCAATTAAGCCAGTCGGTCGAATGATTTGTTCGACCACTTGACTCGATACCTGCATCTCATACGGACCAGGTGTTGCTGACACAAACACTGCCGTACGGATGTGTTGTTCAAACTCATCAATGCGCAACGGCCGGTTATCGAGTGCTGACGGCAATCGAAAGCCGTAGTCCACCAGCGTCGTCTTACGGGAGCGGTCACCGCTATACATGCCGCGCACCTGTGGCAGCGAAATGTGCGATTCATCCACGAATATCACAAAATCATCGGGGAAGTAGTCAAGCAATGTCCACGGGGTCTGTCCGGGGGCACGGCGATCCATGTGTCGTGAATAATTCTCGATACCCGAGCAGTAGCCCATCTCACTCAACATCTCAATGTCGTACATGGTGCGTTGTTTGAGGCGGGCTGCTTCGAGCATCTTGCCGGACTCTTCAAGCGTCTTGAGTTGTACCGCCAGCTCATCCTGGATATCGGTAATCGCCAGTTGGAGCTTTTCGGTAGTCGCCACAAAGTGTTTGGCCGGGTAAATTTCGATCTGTGCAAGTTGTCTGAATATCTCGCCCGTCAACGGATCAAACGCCGAAATGCGTTCAACCTCGTCACCCCACAACTCAACGCGCCACGCCGTTTCCGCATTCGCTGGAAAGATGTCCAACGTATCGCCACGCACACGGAACGTGCCACGATGGAAGTCGATATCGTTGCGTGCAAACTGTAGGTCGAGTAACTGACGCAACAACTTCTCACGATTGCGCACCTCGCCCACCGCAATTGGCATCATCACCTGACCATAATCCTGTGGGCTGCCCAAGCCATAAATGCACGATACAGATGCCACAATTAACACGTCACGACGTGTCAAGAGTGCCTGAGTCGCCGCATGACGTAGGCGGTCAATCTCTTCGTTAATTGAAGCTTCTTTTTCAATGTACAAATCTTTGCTGGGTACATACGCCTCAGGTTGATATGAGTCGTAGTACGAGATGAACATTTCAACTGCTGAATCGGGCAACAACTCACGAAACTCCGCATAAAGCTGTGAAACCAACGTTTTGTTGTGCGCCAACACTAGTGCTGGACGTTGTAGTTGTTCAAACACCCAACTCATGACGGCCGTTTTGCCAGTACCCGTGGCACCGAGCAGTGTTTGATAGCGCAGACCGCGTTGTACACCATCAACGAGTTGGGATATTGCCCGCGGCTGGTCACCGGTCGGCTTGTACGGAGCGTTGGTAGTAAATCCCATGACCCATCTTTCTTTCACGGCGCATATCGGGAGTGTTGGTCGATGTCGGATACAACACAACTGCCATTTTTATTATACCGTGTAGCAGATGATGAGGGGGTAAGAATTCTCTGAAGAAACGAGCAAATCTTGTCTGGATTGCTTTACAAGCCAAGCACGAGTTGTTCAACCACCGGACGTGCTGCTACATGGCGTGCATGCCGCCATTGCGCACCAACACCATAAAATCGTCCGTCAAATGTCACAAAATCTACGACGCGTTGCGCTGCTGCGCCGAGTACCGCCAGATGTGCCGGCTCGCGCACACGCCCCACTGTACGGAGTCGCAGAATGCGCTTGATACTCAATGGACCCAAACCGGGAATACGCAGTAACTGCTCGGGGGCCGCCGTATTTATTTCAATGGGGAAGTATTCAGGGTGGCGCAACGCCCACGCTAATTTTGGATCATGTGACAACGGTAGCTGATCGGACGCATCAAACGGCAATTCATCGGCACCAAAGCCATAATGACGCAATAACCAATCCGCTTGAAGGAGTCGTTGCCCACGTACCTGTGGCGTACGCGGCAGGTGTGCCATCGGCGTCCCTGCCACCGGCTGAAAGGCACCGTAGTAGACACGCGTCACCGATAACTCGTGATGTAGCCATTGCGTTGCCCTGAGGAGTTCTGCATCACTCTCGCCGGCAGCACCCACCACAAACTGTGTGGCAATACCAGCCTTGAGGAGACCAGCTCGATGAAAATCGCGCATCCATGTCAGACGTGCCACCACATCGCGACGCCAATCACGACTGGCATCGAGTCGCAGTTGATGCGCGGCACTCGGCACTTCAATGTTGAGACTCAGCCGGTCTGCAACACGCGCAGCCGCCTCAACAACGGCATGCGATACGCCGGGTGGAAGTTTCAGATGAATGTAGCCACGATAATCGTGAGTACGCCGCAACAGCTGTGCGCTATCCACGAGCACACCGGCAGAACTATCCGGCGATCCATCTACGGCTGACGACAGCAGTAGACCAGCACCATGCGCCTGCAGTTGTGGTGCCACAGATTGAGCGACTTCGTCAGGTGTTAACGACGCACGGGGTACATCGTTATCGCTGCGCAACGGACAGTACGGGCAATTAAACACGCATGATGCGCTGGTCAATAAACGCAATACGGGGCGACGCGTGCCGCCTGCATCGTGTTCACTCCCCAACGGAGTATCAGACCAGCGCGCCCGCTTCGCCTGATACCGGCGGCCAGATACCGCATGCGTGTCACATGCTTCGTAGCTGGCCGCCGGTGCAAGAATGTCGAGTTTGCGTTCGAGTTCCATCTGCCCTATGACGTGGTATCGCGCTTCGTCGCGTCGTCGTCCGGCAACACCAATTCGCTCGTCTGGTTGACGCGCCGTAAATCAGTGGACGAAATCGGAATTGTCGGCACCGCGGGTTCTTCGTCGTAAAGTGGTTTGACTTCTGCGGGTGCAGGCACGTCGTCAATGGTCATGGGGCGCTGATGATTCCACCACAAACCAACCACGCCAATCAGCATCAACACAATGCTTGCTAATTGCGCCACCCGCAACGACCCATCACAGCCGCCGCCAATTAGGTCAGTGCACAGACTGTCCGTACGCAGTCCTTCGATCCACAACCGACCAAGGCCATAGATGACGGCATACAACAAGACCATATCACCACGGCGCAACCGGCCACGGAATCGACGCTCAATGGCAATCAGGAGACCCACACCGGCCAAATTCCACAGTGACTCATACAAGAACGTAGGATGGAACAACGTGCTCGGCGGATATGCATCAAGATCGTTATACGGGGGCACCCGATATGGTGCATCAATCACCACACCAAACCCGAGATCGGTCGGACGGCCATAAGCCTCTTGATTGAAAAAGTTACCCCAACGCCCAATCGCCTGTGCCAACATGAATGTAGGCATGGTGATATCAAGGTACTCGAAAAGATTAAGGTTGTGACGCCGCGTATAAATCAATGCCGCCAACACGGCGCCAATGATTGCCCCATGAATTGCCAATCCGCCAGTGGCAGGATTGAGAATCGTCAAAATATCTTTGCCGGCAAAGCGTGGCCACTCAAATGCGACGTAGTAGAGCCGTGCGCCCATGATGCCCATCACCATACCAAGCATGACCAAATTCCAGACATGTTCTGGGTCTTGACCGCGTTGTGCGGCACGATTTGCAGCCCACTGTGCAGCAATCATGGCCCCACCAACAATCAATGCGCCATACCATCGCAACGCAAACGGAAACGAACCAATCATGATTTGAAACAAAAACGGATCATCAGGTGGATACAGCTCCATAACGCCTCTTTTTCCGATAACGCATCTGTAATCCATAATACCACGGTCAACCATGATACAATATGAACGTTTTATTGGGCTAATCAAAGGGCGACAGCATGCTCCTTGCCATTGACATCGGCAACACGAACATCAAAATCGGCGTCTTTCGTGGTGACACCATTGTGGCACACTGGCGTGTGCTCACCGAGCGTCACAAACTCGCAGACGAATACGCCGTCCTCATCCGCAATCTATTTGACCTGGCACAAATCAACGTCAAAGACATTCATGGGTGTGTGATGTCATGTGTTGTACCACCGTTAACCACACAATTTACCCAGCTCTGCGCACAATACTTGGGCATCAAGCCAGTCATGGTGAACCCGCGTATTTCGTGTGGACTCACCTTTGATGTGGAGAACCCCGACGAGATGGGGTCTGATCGCATCTGTAATTCGTTGGCGGCCACCGTCAAATACGGGAGCCCCGTAATCGCAATTGCCTTTGGCACCGCAACTGCATTTGATGTCGTCGTTGATAACGTCTATGTTGGTGGTTGTATTGCTCCTGGGTTAGGCATTTCGTCCGATGCGCTCTTTTCTTTGGCCGCGCGTCTCTACCAGGTTGAACTCGTCCGTCCACCCAAGGTAATTGCACGCAACACCGTACACCACATGCAGGCTGGGGTAATTATCGGCTACACGGGACTCGTCGAGGGTATCGTCAAGCGCATGCAAGAAGAGCTTGGTACAGTCTGTCCAGTCATTGTCACAGGTGGACTTGCCGATGTCATTGCCAAAGAGACATCGGTGATTACGGCGGTAGAGCCCAATCTGACTCTCGACGGATTGCGCATGATTTTTGAGCGCAACCGCGCCTAACACACAAGGAACCATTCAGTGTCAGTATTGCCACCTCCATCCGAAAAAGCCACCTATGTTGCGCGTATGTTCGGTCGCATCGCACGCGGCTACGACCGCATGAATCGGCTCATGACCTTTGGTTTGGATGATTGGTGGCGCCAGATTGTGGTGCGCGCCATCGACCCTGCATCAGATGCGACCATGCTCGACATCGGCAGTGGCACTGGGCCGTTTTTGCCGTTGCTGCGCCGCCATTCCCCTGCTGGTATCGCGATTGGTGCCGATTTTGTCTTGCCGATGATGCAGTCCGGACTCCATCGCCTTGACGCACGTTCTGCGTTTGTCTGTGCCGATGCACAACAACTGCCGTTTGCGGATAACACGTTTGATGTGGTCACGGCCGGATTTGTGATTCGTAACGTGAGCGACATCGATGCGTGCTTCCGCGAGATATTACGACTGACCAAACCTGGCGGGCGATTTGCCATTCTCGAAGTGGCACGCCCACAGTCAGCGATAGTACGTTGGGGGCATCGCATCTACTTCGAAGAAGTCATGCCACGCATTGCACAGCTCCTTGGTGCTGACCCGATCGCATATCGCTATTTACCCGAATCATCCCGACATTTCCCCGATCCTCCGGTGCTTGCCACGATGTTGCGCACCGCTGGATGGAGCACTGTAACCTATCGCCATCTGCCCCCAAACGCGGTGGCCCTTCATATGGCGACCAAAGCGTTGAGCAGCGAGCAGGCCCATGACTGAACCTGAGCAACCACGTGGCAACACGCGACGTGGGGAACTTCCACCACCACCACGTATTACACTAAATCGACTCGATGACGCGGACGACGATGTGTCGCCGTTGCTCCCGCGTGAACGCGACTACACAATTGCACCAACACCCAACAGCTGTACGGTGTGGTTGATGCTCCTCGTTGGTGTGGCAGCGGTCGCCGCGATTATCATGATGAACTTGAGTACCATTTTGCCGTTGATGGGCCAACTTCGCGCACAAATCACCCCAGCTCTGCCCGTTGCCACTGCACCTGCAGGAAATGCACCCACACCCGAAATCAT
Organism: uncultured Klebsiella sp.; assembly: GCA_964482795.1. GTDB lineage: Bacteria > Chloroflexota > Chloroflexia > Chloroflexales > Roseiflexaceae > UBA965. The sequence goes on along the minus strand of CAYZZI010000021.1, from coordinate 17,835 downwards.
CACCATCATGATTACGCCGACGCCGGTTGTCATTGACCGTGGCATGATTTTGCGCCGTACCCAAAACTTAAGCCGGCTCGTGACGGTCAAAAACACCTACGACGATCGCATCGAACGCGCTGTCACATCAAGTGATGCCACCACACAAAATGTCGTTAATACCGTCGATGAAATCATCAAAGGCTTCGGGCTTGATGTCCAAGAACTGACCCGTGATTCAATTACGATGGTTATTTATGCTAATGTTGAGGCTGGTGTTGATCTGGCAAAGCTGACCGAATCCGACCTCATCATTGACGCAGATGGTAAGGGTATTCGCATTAACCTTCCACCAACTGAGGTTTTTTCTATTCGTATTGACAACAAGTTGAGTTATGTGGAGCAACGCACAACGCGCTTTTTGGCCAGACCCAACAAGGAGCTCGAATCCGAAACACGTCAGCTCGCAGAAAATTTAGCACTCAAAAAGGCGTGTGAACTCGGCATCATGTTTGTGGCAGCCGATAATGCTGAAGAAAACATGCGCCGTCTCTTCGAATTTGCCGGATTCGAACGCGTTGATGTCAATGTATCCGCCGGCGATTGTATTGCGCCAACCAAATAACATGAAGGATAACACTGGCATGCAGATTAGTTATGACCGCGACGCAGCAACGCTGTATTGGTATTTTGTTGAACTCACCGAAGGCGATGTCGCCGATGAATACGAATGCCCAGTCGCACTCCTCCTCGACGCCAAACAACACGTGGTCGGAATCCAACTCGATGTCAGCGAATACGACGACCTGACCCAACTCGTCTCGCTGGCCGTCACCCACCCCGAAGTACAGTGGGATGCCCGTCAAAAGCATCTGCGCGTGGTACATGCTGAATACACGGCCACCGTCGAATTGGCAGAGCCCGCCCTGCTCGATGTCAATCAAACTGGACAACTGCTCGGCTGTGATATTGCCGACGCCGACCACGAACGCAGCGGGCGCTACACGCTCCTTGAGCCACTCTTCGTCGATCTCGACGTACCCGAACTTGCCTTCGATGCAATCTTGCCCGAGGTTGACCCGACCATTGTCCTGCCAGAGGTCGAGCGTGCCGGCATCGTCGCCATCTTGGGGCGCCCCAACGTGGGCAAATCGACGCTCCTCAACGCCATTATCGGCCAGAAAGTCGCAATCACCTCGCCCAAACCACAGACAACACGCAGTGCAATTCGTGGCATCTTGACACGCCCTGACGCCCAAATCATCTTCGTCGACACCCCCGGTGTACACCGCCCACGCAACCGCTTGGGCAACTACATGGTGCAACAAGCGCGCCAAGCCGTACCCGATGCCGATGTGCTGTGTATGGTCGTTGATATTACCCATATGCCCAACGAGCTTGATGAGCGCATTGCAGCCATGATTCGCCGGAGCAAAGCGCCCAAAATTCTCGTACTCAACAAGGTAGACCGACCCAACCCACACGCTGAAGCCTGCTTGGCAGCCTTTCGAGCGCTTGCTCCATGGCAGATGGAGATTGCCATCTCTGCCATCAAAAACCAAGGCGTCACTGCACTCGTTGACGAAATCGTAACGCGTCTGCCCAAAGGCCCGGCGTTTTATGCGGCTGACATGATTACCGACCAAAATGAGCGCACCCTGGCTGCTGAGCTGGTACGTGAGCGCATCATGCACCTGATTGGTGACGAGATTCCCTACGGTGTAGCCGTCGAGACCGAGGAGTGGGAGCAACGCCCCAACAATCTCTATATCCGCATGACCATTCATGTCGAAAAAGAGTCGCAAAAGGCGATTATCATCGGCAAAGGTGGTGCCATGTTACGACGTATCGGGAGCGAATCGCGCCCCGGCATCGAGCAGATGCTCGGACAACGCATTTATCTCGAGTTGTGGGTCAAACCACGCGATAATTGGCGCGATGACCCTAATTCACTTCATTGGTTGGGCTACAAAAACTCATAGCGCCAGAAGAATCATGTGTGGGAGCGTCGTCAACTCCGGCACATGTCGCATACACACACGATGTGGTGACGAAGGAGTCATACGCAGATGCAACAGGGAATCACGGACGCCTCACGCAAATGGTGGGCACTGGCAGCAGTCGGCAGTGGCACATTCATGTCGACCGTCGATGGCTCGATTGTCAACATTGCCCTGACGACCATCCAACGCTCATTCGGAGCAACTCTCGGGCAAGTTGAATGGGTTATTTTGGCGTATCTTCTCGGCATTGCCTGTTTGTTGCCGACCATGGGGCGCCTTGGTGACATGATCGGGCGCAAACGCGTCTACGTCGCCGGATTTGTCTTGTTTGCCGTGGCATCACTGTTGTGCGGTATTGCGTGGGACATCAATTCGTTGATTGCATTCCGTGTGGCCAAAGCCATCGGTGCTGCGATGATTCAAAGCATGGGTGCTGCACTCCTGGTGCAGGCGTTTCCCTCAACCGAACGCGGGCGAGCCCTCGGTTATAACGCCACCATTATCTCGGTAGGCGTGGCCTCAGGACCGGTCATCGGTGGACTGCTCATCGAACAATTCAATTGGCAATCAATCTTTTTCGTGAATCTCCCGGTCAGCATTGTTGGTTTGATTATCTCGCAACGTGCGTTGGTCGATGACGCCAAACGGAGCACCCAACGATTTGACCTCGTCGGTGCATTCAGCCTCGGCGCTGCACTGGTCGCCATCTTGTATGCGTTGACTGAGGGCCAACATATCGGCTTCAATCTACCGATGATTCAAGGGTTATTTGGTCTCGGTCTCATCGGCTTGCTCTTCTTTGTGTGGTGGGAGTTGCGCACCCCGGCCCCAATGATCGACATGAGCTTCTTCAAAGTGCGCGATTTCAGCATCGGTTTGATCCAGACCTACATGATTACCTTGCCGCAACAGTTTAACTACGTACTGTTGCCGATTTTTTTGCAGACAGTTGCCGGCTACGATGCCCGCACCACCGGCCTGACTATCATCATCGTCCCAATTATCACCACTTTTTTGTCGAGTGTCAGCGGACGCTTATCAGACAAATACGGGCCAAACTGGATTGCGCCGATTGGCGTCGTGATTTGGACCATCGGGCTCGTCTTGATGAGTGGCATCAGCGACCAACCGTCGTTTTGGGATGTCGCAGGGCGCGTAGCGTTTATTGCGGTGGGCATTACGCTCTTCTTTACGCCCATCAACAGTAGTATCTTGGGGAGTCTCCCCAAAGAGCGCACCGGCATCGCCAACGGCATCATGTCAGTGACCCGCACGCTGGGTCAAATGAGCGGTATCACCATCGGCGCATTAATCTGGACATGGCAAGTTGATACGCTGAGTGGCCAACACTACGAGATTATCGCCGAGGCGCCACATCAGTTCTTACATCAAGGGTATAGCAACACGATGCTCGTCGGAGCAGCGATTTGTCTTGCAGGTCTGATTCCTGCGCTTTTTCGCTTGCGTGGGCGCAACACACCAATTGCAGGCTAAGAACAACTAGATACAGGTGATCAGGAGCACACATGAGTACGGCAGCTATGTCAGAGACGTCACGCAAATGGTGGGCACTTGCGGCGGTCGGCAGTGGTACGTTTATGTCAACGGTCGACGGGTCAATTGTCAACATCGCCCTCAACACCATCCAAAAGACCTTCAGCGCAAGTCTTGGTCAGGTTGAGTGGGTCGTGTTAGCCTATTTATTGAGCATCGTCTGTTTGTTGCCCACCATGGGGCGACTCGGCGACATGATTGGGCGCAGGCGCGTCTACCTGCTCGGATTTGTCCTGTTTACCGCAGGATCCGCATTGTCGAGTTTTGCGTGGAACATTCCATCGCTCATCGTCTTCCGCATGATTCAAGCAGTCGGTGCCTCGATGATTCAGAGCATGGGTATGGCCTTGCTGGTACAAGCATTCCCAGCGAGTGAGCGTGGCCGAGCACTGGGATACAACGGCACAATCATCGCCACAGGAGTTGCCACTGGACCGGTGCTCGGCGGGTTGTTGATTGGACTATTTGGTTGGCGGTCAATTTTTTATGTAAACGTACCACTCGGCTTATTGGCATTGGCAATCTCATGGTTTGCCTTGGCAGATGATGCCAAGCGCAGTGAGCAGAAGTTTGATATTGTCGGTGCCATGACGCTCGGTGCTTCGTTGATTGCCATCTTAGTCGCCTTGACCGAAGGGCAGCACTTGGGTTTCGATGTACCGTGGGTCATCATCTTGTTCGTGGTCGGCGTCATCGGTTTAATCGGTTTCGTCCGTTGGGAGAAGCAGCACCCGGCTCCGATGATTGACATGGGGTCATTTCGGGTACCCGCCTTTAGTTTAGGCTTACTGACGACCATGATCGCCTTTACCGGTCTGCAATTTAATTTCATCCTCTTACCGTTTTTCTTACAAAACGTCTTGCACTATACGCCTCAACAAACCGGTTTGATGATGATTATCTCGCCACTCGCCATCATGGTCATGTCATCGGTGAGTGGGCGCTTATCGGACCGGTTTGGGCCACAGTGGATTACACCGATTGGCATTTTGAGTCTCGGATTCGGGCTCTTTGAGATGAGCAGTTTGACGGCCTCATCCACACAATTCGACATCATCATCCGTGTCGTCTTCATTGGCATCGGCTTTGGCTTCTTTCAATCGCCGAACAACAGTAGCATCATGGGGAGTCTGCCGCGTGAGCGGAGCGGAGTCACAAGTGGCATGTTGAGTGTGACGCGTACAATTGGACAGATTAGCGGGATTACCTTGGCAGGTGCCATCTGGAGCTCACAAGTAGCATCAATTACAGGGGAAGTCTTCAACGATATTACCACCGCACCGACTGCGGCCTTGGTTGAGGGGTATCATGTGGCCTTGTTAATTGCCGCCGGTATTGCCTGGAGTGCCCTCATTCCGGCACTCTGGCGACGACAATCTATCAGCTAACGTTTACCTACGCCTCATCTTTCACATAAAGCAACCTGTGGTACAATGACGATAGGATGACAACCAAAGGAGGGGTTCCATGTGGATAACAATTGTTGTAGCTAGTACCGTTGCAATTGTGCTGTGGAGCCTTATGCGTCAGCCACAGGCCGCTACTCGCCCCGTCGAGATTCGTCGCCACACTCGCCGACGCCGCTAGACAGACACCGACACGAATATGACACATCCACGCAGGGATCTCCTGGCTCTCAGCCAGACCGAACTGGTGGAGTTCTTGGGTACATATGGCGAGCCGGCATTCCGTGCTCGCCAAATTGCACGCCAACTCTACGTCAATCAAGTTGATGACATCACCCAAATGAGCGATTTACCGCTCAGCTTACGCCAACGCCTCGCCGACGACTGCCGCATCGGGTCACTCACCCAGGTACGCGTTGTCAAAACCGATGATAACTTGACGCACAAAGCGCTCTTCCTCTTACCTACCGGCGAACAAATCGAGAGCGTCCTGATGATCTACAAAGATCGCGCCACCGTGTGTGTCTCAACACAAGCCGGGTGCGCCATGGGGTGCACGTTTTGTGCAACTGGTCGCCTCGGCTTGTTGCGCAACCTCGAGAGTCATCACATCGTCGAACAGGTGTTGTGGGCACGCCGCACCTTGCGCCATCTTAGCAAGACCACCACACCCACCACTCCCACAAAACACACTGACGACGCATGGTGGGGTGATGACGGTGGGCACCCTGACGCCCTGCCACAACATCTCGGCAACGTGGTATTCATGGGTATGGGCGAGCCATTTGCCAATTATGATCGGTGGTGGCAGGCAGTGGAGCGCTTACACGACCCTCAAGGGATGAACATTGGCGCACGCGGACTCACCGTCTCGACCGTCGGATTGGTACCGGGTATCAAACGACTCGCTGATGCGCCCTTGCCGATTAACCTGGCAATCTCGTTGCATGCGCCAAATGATGCACTACGGTCAGCGATGATGCCGGTCAACAAACGGTGGAATGTGGCCGAACTCATCGATACCACGCGCGAGTATGTGCACAAAACGGGTCGACGCGTCTCGTTCGAATACGTGTTGCTCCAAGGTGAAAACGACACCCCTGAGTTGGCCGGCGAGCTTGCTGATGTATTACACGGGATGCTGTGCCACGTCAATCTCATTCCCTGGAATCCAGTGCCGGGCATGCCCCTTGGTCGTTCCGAACGACAGCGTGTCGTAGCATTCCAGCGCGTATTACAAACTGCTGGCGTCCCATGCACGGTCCGTGTCGAACGCGGTGTTTCTATCGCAGCGGCGTGTGGTCAATTAGCTGGCGCAGCAATAAGTGGCCCCTAACGCCACCTTGAAAGGGTGACGATGTATTTACCAGTTATCATGCTCATCCGTCGAATTATCGGCGCCATTCTCGTCATCATCGGCATTTTGGGGCTGTTACTGCCCATCATGCCGGGCTGGCCTCTGCTCATCCCCGGTATCGCCTTGCTCGGGAGCAAAGACCCGTTGATTCGCTACCTGCACATGGTAGTTCTCAAGGTTCTCAAGTTTGCCAAGAGCCGCAAAACACCGTGGATCCGCAATGTGGGAGAGCGCGCCTACGAGGCATATCGCCGCACTCGTGACATCGTTGGTCCTCCAATATTGCGCTTCGAGCACACCCTCGAGCGCTGGCTCAACTACACGCCCAAACGTCCACCCGAAATCTAAGATCATACGAGACAAGTTCATCTGTGTGCTTCACGGCACCAAGAACCACATCTATGCCTTGTCCTATCGTTCGTATATTCCAACGCATCAACGATACCATCGTACTGGTCTGTTTATCCCTTTTGTGCCAATCTGGATGCTACTCATCCCCGGCATCACGTTACTTGGCCACAACGATCCCATGATTCGCTTTTGCACTTGACTGCCTTAGGCCTAATCAAGTCAATCAAACACCACAAATCACCCTGGCTGCGCCGCCTAGGCCACCTAATGTATGATGCATACCGACGCATGCGAAGTATGGTCAGTCCCATGCGCACACGGTTTACGGGATTAGGCCCAACGCTCCCTCCAATATTGACGACCCGATACCAATTCACCATCTCCTGCGTATAATACAAGCAGGAGATTTTTGTTGAGGATAGCATGAGTACCAAACCACAAAACGTCAAGGGCATGCGTGACCTCTTGCCGCAAGCGATGATGTTGCGCCAACACATTATCAGCACACTGCGCGAGGTATTTGAACGATACGGCTTTGAGCCACTCCAAACACCGACGCTTGAGCACGCCGAAACGCTCGAAGGAAAATTGGGCGACGAAGAACGCTTAATCTATCGCTTCGAAGACCACGGTGGCCGCAAGCTGGCTATGCGCTACGACCAGACCGTCCCTCTGGCCCGCGTCGTCGCCCAGTACCAATCACAGCTACAACTCCCATGGCGTCGTTACGCAGTCGGCGCATCATACCGCGGCGAGCGCACCCAGCGTGGGCGCTATCGTGAGTTCTACCAGGCCGATGTCGACATCGTCGGCTCATCGTCACCGGTTGCCGATGCCGAGATTATCGCTGTGCTGACCGATGCGCTGACTGCCCTCGGCTTCGACAACTTCGTCACACTCCTCAGTCACCGCCAAATCCTTGGCGGCATTGCCCGCGTCTCAGGGCTTGATGAGGCGGCGGCTGGCAGCGTCTATCGCGCCATCGACAAGCTCGACAAAATCGGTGCTGACGGCGTGCGTACCGAACTGATGAATAGCGGCGTCTCGGCAGAGGCCTGTGATCGCATTTTGCACCTCGTATCACTCAACGGTGATTCAGACAGCGTACTCAACGCCCTAGCTACGGCTCTTGCCGGCGACGAGCGCGCCCAATCGGCCATCATCAATCTACGCGAAATCATCGCTGCTGCCACTGCCATGGGCGTGCCTAGCAATCGATATGCCGTCGCACCACGACTTGCGCGTGGGTTGTCGTACTACACCGGCATGGTGTGTGAGGCAGTCGTCGAGTCACCACCCATGGGCTCATTGCTCGGTGGCGGTCGCTATGACGATCTGATTGGGCTCTTTGCTGAGCGATCGTTACCCACCGTTGGGATTGCCTTCGGACTTGATCGTCTGCACGACGTGATGGAAGAGTTGGGTATGGGGCCACGCGGTGCCATGGCCGACGTATATGTCACCATCTTCAATCAGGAGAGCATGGCGGCCAACCTGGCGTTGGCGCATCAACTGCGTGCAGCGGGATTCAAGGTAGAGAACACACTCGATGCTGGTGAACGGCTCGGCAAACAGCTCAAAACTGCTGACCAGCGCGGCATCGCCTTTGCGGTGGTACAGGGGCCAGACGAGCAAGCAGCCGACGAGGTGGTGGTCCGTGATCTCAAGAGCGGCAACCAGCATCGCTTCAAAAGTAGTGAGCTCGCGAATGGTCTGCGCGGCTTAATTCACGCATAGTCGACAGACACATTGGATACGCATCAATGGGGGTGACACATATGTCTACCCCCATTATGTATTGAAGGGAGATTTGTATGACTGAACTACGCCACCAGAGCGTCCAACAGTTTCTTGATCAACTCGCATCGGCCACACCCACCCCGGGTGGTGGCAGTGTGGCCGCCCTCAGTGGTGCCTTGGCGGCCGGCTTAATTACCATGGTGTGCGACTTGACGATTGGTCGCCCGCGCTACGCAGAGTTCGATGTCGAATGTCAGCAGATTCGCCAGCAGACGGAGCAGATTCGTGCCGAATTAACCCGCTTGATTCAGGCCGATATCGCAGCTTACACACTCGTTGCCGCCGCCTACAAACTTGCCAAAGATGACCCAACCCGGACACAGGCAATTATCGATGCAAGTGTGGTAGCCACTGATATTCCGCTCCAAATCGCCGAACATGCAGCGGCGCTGTTGCCACTCGCATTGCCAGTTGCCCAAAAAGGCAACAAAAGTGCCGTGGGCGATGTAATTGCCGGTGCACATTTGGCACAAGCCACAGTACATGCCGCGCTCATCAACGTGACAGCCAACATCGGCGCATTAGCGGGGCATCCGCGTCAATCAGAGTTTGTGGCGCGCCAACTGGCCGCTGTTGCGCAACTCGCCGAACGCTGTCAACATGTAGTTGAAGTAGGCAGCGCACGACTCTAATCGGCATCATTGCATGGGTGTAACGCACAAAAAATCCGGGCCGAACGGCCCGGTCTTTCTGCATATACGGCACAACAAATTATTGATACAGGCGCTCACGAATAGAGTTTATCTCTTGTTTGAGCCGATTATCAGTGGTAATCTCCTCGGCGATTTTGTCACAGCCATACATGATGGTGGTGTGATCGCGGCCGCCGAGCATGGCCCCAATATCAACCAAACTCGCATCGGTCTCCTCACGGAGGAGGTACATAGCAACTTGGCGCGGACCAACAATGTTACGACTACGCCCACGCCCCTGCACCGCGCGCATATCAACGCCGTAGTATTCGCACACTGTTCTCAGAATGCTATCACTGGTAACGCGCTTTTTGTGGCTATTATCGAGTAAATCGCTGAGTGCTGCTGCCGCACTATCCACGGTAATCGGCGTTCCATTCAATTTGGCATATGCGACAACCCGATTAAGACTCCCCTCGAGTTCACGAATGTTGCTTTGAATGCGCTGTGCCAGGAAGTCAATCACACCAGCCGGCACATCGACCGTCATCTGCTCTGCTTTGGTACGCAAAATCGCTGTACGCGTTTCGTAGTCGGGCATTTGAATGTCAACAATCAACCCCCACTCAAAGCGTGACCGCAAGCGCTCTTCAAGCGTGAGAATCGCTTTGGGCGGACGATCAGATGTCATGACGACCTGTTTGCCAACCGTATGCAACGTATTAAACGTATGGAAGAACTCTTCTTGGGTGGCATCCTTACCCGCAATGAATTGAATATCGTCAATCAACAAAATATCAATGTTGCGATAACGAATGCGAAACTCTTCAGTTTGTTGACGACGAATTGATTCAATCAGGTCGTTCGTGAACTTTTCACTTGAGACGTACAACACGTTGATTTCTGGGTCACGATCAAGTGCCGCATTGCCAATAGCGTGGAGCAAATGGGTTTTGCCGAGACCGACACCACCATACAAAAAGAGCGGGTTATACGCTTGTGCCGGGTGATCTGCCACCGCCATACAGGCGGCACTCGCCAAACGATTGCTTGATCCAATGATGAACCGATCAAAGGTAAACCGTGGATTCAACATGCCACGGGTGGCCGTCGTAAAAAAATCAGCCTGCGTGGGCGTATCCTCATCACGGCTCAACGTCGAGGCAAATGTGCGCAATGTACTAGCGGTCTCGGCTGGTTTGACGGGAGACACCTCAGAGCTCTGCTCCTGCATCACACTCGGGGCTGGCGGTGATTCTTCACGCACACCGGCTGTATCGTCAGTGATAATCGTTGCATCACCAGCATCACCAGCATCACCAGCATCACTAGCATCGTCGCTTGCCGCCTGGCGCGCTAACTCGGCCTGCATCGCCTCGACCATTTCATCCGTTATCACCGGGAGGACACTTGTCGCCGCCGAACTCTGTGCAGGAGGGGTGGGGGTAACCACGGGCTCAGCCACGGGTGGCGTGGGAGGAGTTGGTGGCGTATACGACCCAACGACGATTTGGACACGCAACGAATAACCGAGTATCTCTTTGAGTTGGTCGGCAATCATGGCCGCATAACGCGTCTCTACCGCCTCGCGTAACATGTGCGTTGCAACACTGACAACCGCTGTTTGTGTGTCCAGATGGACCAACTCACTGCGGCGTAGCCATGTATTGTATTCAATGCGTGGGAGTGTGAGCTCTAGAGAACCGAGCACACTATTCCATGTTTTGGCGAGATTCACGACGCCCTCCCGGACAATGTGACGTAGACGCGGGGGCAAAAAACCCCTGCCATCGATAGGCGCAGCAGGGGTCAAGTGATTTATACGTTGTCTTCTATTTTACCGAATTTACTGCATGCTTGCAACATGGATTAGGTCGTATTCGCATACGATTGCTAACGCGCTGTTCTGCACAATCACAAGACCCATCGTACAAAGACCTTACAACACTCAATACCGGCAACAATATCTTACGATTCGGTCATAAAGATGACCACACCATGATTGGCCGGAACAATCTCGCGCCACCCGTCCCACGCACTCCGTGACATTGTCTCGTTGCCGATGACCATGACACGGAGCGTCACGCCTTCGATGAAGTACGCCACACTGTGTGCACCATGTTCGTTGATTTCGACTTTGTCAATCAACAAAAACCCGCGTAACTCGAGTCGTTGTTGGATACTCGCAAGAATCTCCTCTGTGGTGCCAGGCATCGTCATGCCTGTGGCATACTCCTCCTGAGCAATGGCAATCACTGCGGTTATTTGGTCACGCTGCAGATACTGTTCGTCATCTTGTGGCGGTGGTACATTGGCCCACCATCCGGGCTCAGTGACCAGTACTGCTGAGTCACATCGTGCGTTATCTTCAGGCAATGTCAACTCTTTTAGGGTGTTTGCTGCGGCCTGGTTCACACACGCGCTGCTAAGCACCTGCCCATGTCCCTCACCACTGGAGATCAGTAATGCGGCATTCGGGCCCATTTGGTCGCGCATTTTTTCGGACCAGCGCATCGGTGTGGCAGGATCATGCTCACCGCCAATCACCAGAATAGGCGCATTGCCCGGGTTCCCTACTTTTGCGACAGGCTGTGGCGACATTAAATCGTCACATTGCGAGCCGTTATCGAGATCGTCGGCCTCCCAATCAATTGACATGCGCGGTGCAACCTGCCGCATCGTGGCAATCAACGCCTCGGGGTCTTCTACGCGTTGCCGATCGATTCCACTCGCACAGGAGATGATTTCGAAGGCATGGATGAGGGAGCGATAGACGCCAGAGTTATCACGCTCATTATACTCATCCACCAATTTCCATACCCCTAACACATCGTTGCGCTCCGCATCGGCAAGGGCTTTGGCAAGGGTTGGCCACATTGCATCGCTGTAAAGTGCCGATTTGGTCGCGCGCATGATGACACTTTGATACGTAACACGACCATCAGGTGCCGTTACTGGATTTTGGTTGTATTGTTCATAGAGGGCATCCCAACGCGCACCAACATCTTCAGCACGAAAGGCACACGCTGGCGTCGCCGTACACCACGCAAGCCAATTATTCAAGGCCTCCTCAAACCCTACCATCTGCGTCAGGTACTGTTCTTCGACAGAATCACCGTTGGGCTCATACGCCGCATCGAGGACCATTGCTCGTACGCGTTCGGGAAATGCATTTGCATAGACGGCTCCTAAATATGTCCCGTACGACACCCCAAGGTAGCTGATTTGCGCATCGCCCATCGCCGCACGAATCACATCCATGTCACGCGCAGTGTTGATCGTCGAGTAATGCCGCAACGTATTTCGATATTTGTCCCAACAACCCGTTATAAATGATTCGTATGACTTAAAATGGAATTCTTTTTCATCACTGGTATCCGGCGATGAATCACCGTACTGATATTTGTCAATCTCATCGTCACTCTGACACTTCAGCCCATTTGACCGGTCAACCCCACGTGGATCAAACCCCACAAAATCATACGCGCTCAATCCGAGTTCATCGACGTAGTAGCTCCCTATCTGCGCTACCGTATCAAAGCCGGACCCACCTGGCCCACCCGGATTATAGAAAATAGAACCAAGTCGTTCCGCTGTGGCTTTGTAGCGTATCACCGCAATTTCAAGCTTCGTACCGGTAGGATCGGTGTAGTCTAGTGGTACGTAGACTGTACTGCACTCAAATCCAGATTCCGTCACCACATCGTCGTCACACGCTTGCCATTCGATCGGACGTATCTCGAGTTCTTCTGTAGGTGCTGGATCGGTACGATCAGATGTCGGTGGTGACCAGGTCCCGGTCGGTACGTACGGCTCTGTGAAATCGACATACATACTTATCATCAACGCCGACAAAACCCCCACTATACACACGCAGACCGCGATGAAGAAAAAGAAGATGATTTTTAATATACGTTTTATCATTTTAGCCTTTCTGATTACTGTCATTATTTTATTACGTCATGATGAAATACACAAGTTTTTGTGATGAAAATTACGGTTGATAAAAGAACACGACTATCGCAGAATCAAGAGTTGAGACAAGCGAGCGTACATATGAAAATTGCGGCTGCGCTAGTACATCACTCCCCAACACGTAGACACCAACCGTGCCTTCTCGGCCAAAATAATATTTGTAATATGCACCATTTAACTCGGTTGGTTGTCCCCACCCCACAAAATTACCACGTGCAAAACGACTATCGTAGTCAGTAAATACCTGAGACGTAGATCCAACAGTTTGATAGGCACTTACATAATAATCGAATGGAGATAATCCAAGATATTGACCAATGAGTCTACCATCAAGTACACGTTCGTCAGTATCTGGCGGTGGTAATTGGTGCCACCACACAGGTTGCGCTACAGAAGTATCTGGTGTACAACGAATTCCTTCATTGGGTAATGCTAAATCACCTAATGTACGCGCCACAATCGTATCAATACACCGTGACTCAAAAAGATGACCATGCCCTTCACCCTCATAGACGACCATTGATGCGGCTGACCCCATGGCTACACGCATTTCATAGGCCCAACGAATCGGCGTCGCTGGATCGTTGACACCACCAATAATTAACACTGGCGCTTCACCCGTATATGCAATCGGTATAGCCGGTTGTGTGTTCATGTACTCATTACATCGCCCACCCATACGAATATCTTCAAGCGAAACATCCCGACCAAGCCGCGGTGCAACCTGACGCAACAAATTCAATATCGGCTCTGGATTTTTTACGGCAGGTGCACCAAATCCACTCGCACACGAGATAATAGGAAATGCATGAATGCTGTTGGCAAATGAACCATCATGATTGCGCGCATAATAGGTATCCGCCAAAAGCCAGATTGCATCAACATTGCCCTGTTCAGCATCATATAACGCACGTGCTAACTGCCCCCACGTTTGCGGACCATACAGCGCAGCAACTGTGGCTACAGCAATCACTGCTTGGTTGGTCAAGCGACCATCACCGGCATACACTGGTGATGTATCATACCGCTCCATCAATGTATCCCAACGCCTACCAACATCATCGGAGTGCATCATACAACTCATCGTTGCCTCACACCATGCCACCCAACGCTGAAATGCACGCTCAAAACCACCAGCCTGGGTCACATAGTACTGTGACAGTGTGTCGCCGTCAGGCGCAAATGCAGAATCGAGTACCATTACACGAAATCGGTCAGGATACGTACTTGCATAGATTGCCCCGAGATACGATCCATACGAAATACCCACATAACTAAGGCGTGCATCACCAAATGCCTGACGAATACGCTCCATATCATGTACGGTATTCATTGTTGAAAACTGATGCAAACGGTTTGGATACACATCACGACACGTATTGATAAATGCCTGGTCAACCTCCATCAGAAACGCACGCTCTGCCTCAGTATCAGGTGTGTAGTCAGGATACAAATACATATCGATTTCTTGATCAGACTGACACTTGAGACGACCTGAATGTCCTACCCCACGTGGATCAAAAGCAACCAAATCGTAGTGTTGCAATGCATATCGCTCACGATACGTCGTACCCATTAGTGCGAGATAATCTATGGCAGAGCTCCCTGGTCCGCCTGGATTCACCAATATCACACCACGACGTGGCTCCTCCGCCCGATACCGCATAACGGCAAGGAATAGGCGTTCTCCATTTGGTTGCGCATAATCAAATGGCACTGCAATCTGCGCACACTCGAGTTCAGGTCGATTATGGTCATCTGGGCACGGTTGCCACACAAACGTCGTCCCTCCGTCCACTGACATTTGTGTTGATGCTGTAGGTTCTGATGACACCACTGAAAAGATACGTTGTGCGTGTGTTGATATGTCTGAGGAGTGTTCGTCACGTGCTGATGCCCTTGCATCCATACTACAACTACTCAATAAAAGGGTTACAAGCGCCATGACCGTGTGGATACAGCGACGCATATTATTACCCTTTCAATAAAAGAAAACGGGCAGTGTAATTACTGCCCAAACTGGTACCCTCGGGCCGACTCGAACGGCCGACCTGCGGTTTAGGAAACCGTCGCTCTATCCACTGAGCTACGAGGGCTCAATTATGTTGCTCTGATTATACTATACCAGCATCGTTCATATCGGCTGGCACGCTAGACAAAGATGGGTACCACGTTGGGCAACCACGATTTTTGTTATCGCAACACCACATCGATAACACGGCTGTCCAGTACGATCATAGGCCTGAAAGTTATCCTGTTGCGTTCCTTTTGCCCCGTAACTATCACGGTAATCGCGTAATGTACTCCCCCCATTTGTCAACGCTTGATGCAGTACCGTACGCACCGACTGCAACACCAGCTCAACTTGTGCCAACGACAGACGATTGGCCGGCGTTAATGGATGAATCCGTGATCGCCACAACGCCTCATCGGCATAAATATTGCCCACACCAGCAATGACCGTCTGGTCAAGCAACACCGGCTTGATGGCACGCTGAGTCTGTTGCATACGCGCAAATAGCGCTGTTGCAGTCAATGACATATCGAGTGGCTCGGGGCCATGTGTCGCATCGAGTTCGGCCAACTGCATAGGGTCCATGATTAGGATGCGACCAAACTTGCGCTGATCGACAAATCGTATATCACGACCATCGTGCAACCCAAATGCCACACGCTGTTGCGGTATATCAGCAGCATCACGATTACACACCACAAAGCGACCCGTCATGCGCAGATGTGCCACAAACGTATCCTGGCTCGAAAGCGTCAGCAAGATCCACTTGGCACGACGACGCCAACCAGTAATCGACACACCCGCAAGACGGGCGCCAATCACATCGGGCGCATGACTATCAATGCTCCGCACCCAACTACAACGGACCGAACCATCAAATGTGGCGCCGATGACCTGTTCGCCGAGGGTGCGAGCAGCATGTTCTACTTCGGGGAGTTCGGGCATTACTCCACCTCATCCTCGTCCCATTCAAGACGAGCAGTGCGTTGACGGAGGAGGTGATCGGCGAGTACGAGCGCCACCATGGCCTCAGCAATCGGCACAAGGCGAGGCAACACTGTTGGATCATGCCGACCGATAATCTCGATTTCGCTCGGATTCCCATCGCGATCGACCGTTTGTTGTGGGCGTGCAATTGATGCAGGGGGTTTGGCCGCAATGCGCATGGTAATCTCTTGGCCGGTAGTAATCCCTCCCAAAATGCCACCATGGTGGTTTGTCGACGTACCAATGCTCCCATCAGCATTACGCACGAAAGGATCGTTGTGGTCGGAGGCGCGCATCGTCGCCACATCAAATCCAGCACCAAACTCAAGTCCTTTGATGGCCGGAATACTGAAGAGTGCCTTGGCCAAATCGGCTTGCATTTTGTCGAATACGGGCTCACCGAGACCGGCTGGTACACCACGCGCACGGATTTCGACGATACCACCAAGCGAGTCGAGGTTTTTGCGCGCTTCGTCAACCAGGGCTATCATCTGCTCGGCAATCACCGGGTCAGGGCAGCGCATGATGTTTTGTTCGATTACTGATTCATCATGCGATTGGGCAATCAAATGCGCGCATTGTTGGACCCATGCGATGACCGTAACGCCGTAGTGTGCCAACAACTGCTTAGCCACCGCGCCTGCTGCCACACGACCAATTGTCTCTCGAGCGCTAGACCGACCACCACCACGATGATCACGAAAGCCGAATTTGGCATCCCAAGTATAGTCGGCATGCCCAGGACGATAGAGATCTTTGATATTGCTGTAGTGTTGTGATTTGGCATCTTGATTAAACACAACCATCGCAATCGGCGTGCCGGTCGTGTTACCCTCAAAGACGCCAGACAAAATTTGCACCTGATCAGGTTCTTTGCGTTGCGAAGAGACTTTGCTCTGTCCGACACGACGTCGATCGAGCTCGCGCTGAATATCACTCTCATCGAGTGCAATACCAGCGGGACAGCCATCCAATATACACCCAACTGCGGTGCCGTGTGACTCGCCAAATGTCGTCACACGAAAGATGTTGCCGAATGAACTGCCTGCCATATGTTGCCTCAATAATTACATAAACCACTCTCCCTATAATCATACGGTCAATTTGATATCTACGCAAAAACGATTTAATTAACAAATTGATGACATACATTTTTCTTTGTAATCAAAATAAAATTATCGATTCTATTTTGATTACTTTTTTCTTTGTGATGCAATATTTTGCTTATTTATAAATTATTTATAATGAATATTTCATTGATTTGTAATCATAAATATTAGCACTAAGTGATGACGTTTTTTACAATATTGTTAACAAATGCAAAGCAGTTCAACACTTAGGAAAACGGTATGCGTGCATTATCAGTGCAGGCCCGAATTGTCGGTTGCGTGATTATCTTTTGGCAACTGCTGGTATCATCTCACGGCATGATGCTTCCAGTATATGCAGCTCAGCCCATCCCACACGTCACACCGACACCGCATATTCATCATACCGCATTGACACACGCGTTACAGCGCCAAGACAGCCGACGTGTTGCAACAACACGTACCTTGACGCGACTCCCCATACATACCATGACACCAACCACGCAGTCACGTACCATCGCAATAGCACGCGCTGTCAATACACGCGCACAGCGGGTCATTCGTCCACGATCCGATACGAGCGTACCAACCGCAACCAACACGGCCATCGTTGTAAATTACGGTGCAGAACCTCCGCCTCCTACCGCCACTGCTGATGCCGCGCTGGGGGTTCTCTATGTCACGACTAC
>CAYZZI010000020.1:0-52401 GCA_964482795.1 uncultured Klebsiella sp. | reverse complement strand
CCACTGACACCTCCGTACCAGTGTTTGACACCACGCGCATTCATGCGCACGCGGCAGTCGAGTTTAGCGTAGTATAATAATGTTATGGAAACTCTTAAAGGAGAGACACTCATGTTTCACAAATTGCTCACAGCCATGGCCCTTGCACTGTTGTTGACCGCATGTGCAAGTGGTGCTAGCGAAGAAACGCCAGTTGCCACTGCCGAGGTAAGTACGGACGGTGAAGCACCTGCTACAGGTGAAACCACTACCGAGGGTGAAGCTACCACTGAAGGCGAAGCTACTACCGAAGGCGAGGCTGCAGTCGCCCCTGCGGCAACTCCAGATCCAGCAACTGTGGCAATAAGTGATGCAAGTGCTGTGACCACGTCATTTTTGGCCGCATACCAAGGCGAAAATGACGGCGCTGCCGCTGCGCAGTATCTTGACGCCGGCTTGACGGAACTTGTGAATGGTGGCAAAACCGTGCGCGTCGTCGCTGGAATTGACCCGACCTACACGAATGCAACCATTACGAACGCCGCACCGTACAATGACGACAAGACGATGCAGGTCAATGTACAACTCGACTACGCAAATGGCGTGCAAAAAATCGTCGTTACTCTCAAAGCCACTGATGCTGGTTGGCGCGTTGCATCCTTTGCCGCTGACGCAGAAAAGTAAGCACTCTGTCATTGCCCGCAGTCACGAACAGCTGCGGGCAATACATCCAGTTTGCCCGTACACACGATATATCATTAGCAACTCATCTAGAAGGACGAGCAATGAACCGTCGTGTGTTTTTGTTGAGTATGATAAGTGCCGCAGCCCTTGCAGCGTGCGGTGGGGGATCTGCCCTCAGTGACATTCCCCTCTTTCCTGGCACACGCCCTGCCCAACCAACCGAAGCCGCATTAGCTGCCGAAATCTACGATGGTATAAAACGATACGTCAGTGCACAAGCACAATCGAGTGCCATGTTATATCGCATTCCTGACGACACTACCTACGAAACTGTCAAACAGCACTACTCTGACATGCTCATCGGGAGCGGCTGGCAACCAGACCCTGACGTCGTCATCGAAGGTGATACATTGAGCTACTTTGGCTGGCAAAAAGGCACCGAACGCTTCATCATTGGTGTTGTTGAGAATGTAGCCGGCGATGGTGCATTTTTGGTCATCGCACAGTTTGCCCAATAAAATACATGCACGTGTTAAACCTCTCTTTGGTGCTAAACACCAAAGGGAGGTTTATTTCGTACACGATTAAGCCAACGTCGTGCTCGGCGCAGTTGCACCACCAACAATTCCTGCATCCGCCGTGTGCGCCGACCACGATTTCGCTGAGCGCCATAAATCCCAACAAACCCTGAGCACCCATACGCAACGCCGACCACAATCATCATTGGCAAAAGTATGGCACCGCCGAATAATTCAAAACCAAGCACCAAAGACGCCAGTGGGGTCTTTGTGGCAGCAGCAAACACAGCCACCAAGCCAATTGCTGCCATGTATGAGGGCTCGATACCGAACAGGTATCCCATACTCGCACCTGCGGTCGCACCAATCACAAAAAGCGGTGTAACTTCACCCCCTTTGAAGCCAAATCCGAGCGTCACTATGGTGAACAGCACTTTACATGCAAATGCCCATGGCGGAACACCTCCCACGAATGCATCAGCAAGTAACGGCAAACTTAACCCATTGTAGTCATGTGTGCCAAGTACATACGTCATGCCAATTACAAGTACTCCACCAATAAAAACTCGAATGTACGGATTTACAATGTTCGTTTTGCACCACCATTCAACTACCCACAATCCGAGTACAAATACCAGAGTGATTGCAGCAAAAAGCAGTCCAGCAAGTATGAGCGCGCCTACCAACTCCAGCGTGAACGGTGGTAGTGTAGCGACAGAGTAATGGACGTGTGAGACGCGCAGCATCCGCACAGTGTGATCGCCAACGACCGCAGCACAGATTGCGAATGGTAATGCTGAAGCACGGATGTTTCCACGTACCACAACTTCACAGGCGAATACGGCACCAGCGAACGGCGTACCGAAGACACTGCCGAATCCGGCACTGATGCCCATCAATATGACCATGCTCGTCTCGTGGGCATTGAGCTTGAGATACCGAGCAATAGTCGCCGCAATGCTCCCACCCATCTGCACCGCTGTCCCTTCGCGACCTGCAGACCCGCCACACAGATGAGTCACAATCGTGGTCACAAAAATCAACGGCACCATGCGAAAAGGAATGTAGCGTGACCGTGGTTGGTGATACGCATCAATGATGAGGTTATTCCCTGCTCCAAGCGCAGGACCGAAGCGTTGATACAGATACGTGATACTGAGACCTGCAAATGGCAGGAGAAAGAGGAGAGCTGATGTGTGCAAATACCAGGTACTTACATACGTCAGCACCACCAAAAAAAGCGCACTCGCACCTCCCGCACAGAGGCCAATCAATGTTGCAACAATCAGTTGTCGGCGTATAGTAATCAGCATAGATGATACAAAAAGGCGGAACGCGTGTTGTACACGTTCCGCCTCTGTATGGGATATGTAATGGGACTACTTGGTCTCGCGATACAACACATGCTTGCGCAAGGTTGGGTCATAACGGCGCAATTCGAGACGACCCGTGTCGTTCTTGCGGTTCTTCATTGTGGTGTAGGTATGTGCGCTCTCAGTGCTGCGGAGCTTGATGATAATGCGGTTGCCCTTTTTGCTGGCCATGGTGCATCCTCTACTGCATTCAAAAACTTCAGGTATTGTACCAAGAAAATAGACCAACTGCAAACATCAACACAAATCAACCATGCACAACGTACATACTCGTGTGCCAGAATAGTAGATGCTCCATCACAGTCACTGCAACAACGCATCATCAACATCGACCATGATACGAACGCATAAACTGCGTCATGGTATACGATGATTGCACAAGAGGGCGTTGCTATCTGCTATACTAAATTCAATCGTTTTTGCAGTAGAGGTCCACCGATGACCACTATCAAGATCATCCCATTCTCGGGCAATGACACTCCCGATGATGGCGTCATTAATACCTGTGTACATTGCGGACTTTGTCTTTCATCATGCCCGACCTACCGTGAGACGGGACTAGAACAGTTCTCACCGCGTGGGCGCATTTATTTGATGAAGGCAGTTGCTGATGGCCGCCTCGGCATGGAAAGCGACACCTTTCAAGAGCAGATGAGTGCATGTCTCAACTGTCGTGCATGTGAGGCAGTATGCCCAAGTGGTGTGCAATATGGACAAATCCTTGAAGCCTCACGAACGCAGATTCATGCCGCCAAAGAACAAGGGACGCTGGCGCCATATCCCGTGAGCGTCAAAGTGGTACGATCACTGGTGTTTGGGAAATTATTCAACGACATGCGCTTGTTTCGCGGCTTTTCTCGAATGCTCTGGCTCTACCAAAAAAGTGGCATACAGTGGCTTGCGCGTAAGTTGGGCATTATCAAGGCACTCGGCCTCGCAGACGCCGAAGCAATTTTACCGGCCATCAACAATACATTCACCACTCCCCAAGGGCAAGTCTACCCTGCAATTGGCACAGAACGCGCACGTGTCGCCCTATTGAGTGGATGCATTATGTCGACTGCATTTAGTCATGTGCACGATGCCACCATTCGTGTGCTCCAGCACAATGGCGTTACTGTGACAGTCCCGATTGCCCAAGGGTGTTGTGGCGCACTGCACGCACACGGCGGTGAACTCGACGGCGCGCGCGCCTTGGCCAAACAAAACATCGTCGCCTTTGGCACTGACTATGACGCCATCATCGTCAATGCAGCCGGATGTGGCTCCACGCTCAAGGAATACGGTCATTTGCTGCACGATGACCGCGCATGGGTTGACCGTGCCACCGCATTTAGTGCCAAAGTCAAAGACATCAGCGAATACCTGGCAGCACTCAAACTCAACACCGCACAACTCAAACCGGTCAACATGACGGTTACCTACCAAGAACCGTGTCACTTGGCCCATGCTCAGCGCATCACTGCCCAACCGCGTGCCGTGCTCAAACAAATCCCTGGCTTACAATTAATCGAGATGGCAGAGTCATCGTTGTGTTGTGGGTCGGCCGGCATCTATAACGTGACACAACCAGAGATGGCCGCACAACTCGGCAATCGTAAGTTGGACAACGCGGAGCGCACCAAGGCCCAGGTCGTGGTGACGGCGAATCCTGGCTGTCATTTGCAACTCGCTGGTGGATTGCAACAACGCGGCTCCCAGATGCGCGTTCTGCATATCGCCGAAGTACTTGATATGGCCTATGGTGGGATGGAGCGATGACCGATCGGCATTATCGGGTGCTGATGATTGCCCCGACCAGCTTCTTTTCGGATTATGGCTGCCACATTCGGATTGCCCAAGAGGCTCACGAACTCCAATCGCGCGGTCACGATGTACTTATCGCCACTTATCACAATGGTGACGAAGTGGATGGGTTGCATACCGTACGTTCGTGGGATGTACCGTGGATCAAGCGTACCTTGGTCGGTTCATCGCGCCACAAACTCTACCTCGATGCCGCCCTCTCATGGCGCAGCTTGCGTACCGCACTACGCTACAAACCAGACATCATTCATGCGCATCTTCACGAAGGTGGATTGATAGGTGCCGTACTTAAGCGCATCATCAACCGCCCACTGGTATTCGACTTCCAGGGGAGTATGACGGCTGAAATGATTGACCACAAGTTTTTGGCGAGTCGTCAATCACCGCTCTACAAACCGCTCTACCACCTCGAGTCATGGATTAATCGTCAAGCAGACATGATTATCACGTCGAGTGACAATGCGTCGCAGTTGTTACAGACAGACTTCGGGCAGCCAGCTGCTCACGTTACCACCATTGCTGATGGCATAGATACCAACTTTTTTGTCCCACAAGCACGCAATGATGAATTACTCAAGTCACTTGGCATACCATCAAATAAAAAAATCGTGGTCTATCTCGGCTTACTCGCACCCTACCAGGGCACGAACATGCTGATTGAGGCGATACCTACAATTATCAAGGCAGTGCCAGACGCACATTTCTTGATAATGGGATATCCCGATCCAGATAGTTACCTGCGCTACGCACATAGTTTGGGCGTTGGCGAATACGTCACGCTACCCGGACGCATTCGCTATCGTGATTCACAGCATTATCTGGGTTTAGGCGATGTTGCGGTTGCACCAAAAATGAGTCTCAGTGAGGGAAGTGGCAAAATCCCGCAATACATGTCACTTGGACTACCGGTCATTACCTTTGATTCAGCAGTCAGTCGACAATACCTCGGCGAAAATGGAATTTATGCGACATACGGGAGTCGTGACAGTCTGGCAACACGTATCATCGAGACCCTCCAGCAGCCAGAACATGCACGTGCCGTTGGCGAACGTAATCGTATGCTAGCCATCGCAAACCACAGCATCGCACATATTGGCCCACACTTAGAGTCCATCTATCAGCGATTGTCTGCTACACGCACATGAACAGGTCGTTCTAGGCGTTGTACGATGAGCATTACCCCGACACACACCACTACCAAACAGCAGCTTAACGCGGCCGCCATGGCATACTGGAGTGCACCTGGTCTGCCAAGCAGGCGGCCTATCATGATTGGTGCCGTGGCCGTATCTGGTTGGGTGAGCAGAAGCCCAGCAGCAAAATCACCCAACGAAATGGTAAATCCGATCAATGTGGCAATCACAAATGAGCGACGGATTAAGGGCATTGTAACGCTCCAAAACTGTCGCCACGGCCCCGATCCTAGCGTAGCTGCAGCAGCCTGATACGCCGGCGAAAGTTGATCGCGTGCAAGCATTAATTGGCGGCCCACCAATGGTAGAGCAAGTACCACATGAGCCATCAAGAGTACAAACGGGCTCTGGAGCAAACGCAGTGGTCCAAACCACAATAAATACCCTAATCCGAGTGTAACCGCACTTACACCGATGGGCAGCGTAGCAAACACGCGCCACCACCCTGGCGCGCTAATCGTCCACGCAACGACTAATGTGACAATCGCAACTATGCTGGCAATCCACAGCGAACGCCATAACGTATCGAGTGGCGTCAAAAAGATGCCACTCCCGCGCACGGGCACATTGAGTGCACCAAACGCTTGCCACCATGTGTCGGTAGTGAGCACGCTCCGAGCAACCAAATATGCAAATGGAGCAACAAAGAAGCTCAGTGTCGCGATTTGGAGGCACAGCGCAAGCGTTGATCCAATCCCAACCTGCTGTGGTGCGCGCACCATGGTGCGTTCAGTGATTAATCGTTTTTGCCAGCGTTCAGCAATAAACAGCAACCCAAGGCTCATACTCAGCTGCACAACTGCCAGTGCAGTAGCAATATCGAGACGCAAAAACTGCGCGGTTTGGCGCCATATTTCAACTTCAAGCGAGATAACCCGACCACCACCAAGTAATAGAATGACCCCAAAACTACCGATACAGTAGAGTAGTACCAACACAAAACCGGCACCAAGTGCCGGAGTCAATACGGGCCACGTAATCGTACAAAACTGACGCCACGGTGATGCTCCAAGTGTGGCAGCTGCCTGATACATCCGTTGCTCCGCATGCAACCACGCATCACTCAAGAGTCGTACAAGCACGCCTGTGTTAAACCACACGTGTACCGCAATAATGAGTGCGAACCCCTGTGGCACCTCTAATCCGAGCAGATCGGCACACCAGCTATCGCTCGCACACGCCGCTGTTGCCATGGTCGCAGCCACTGGCGTCGGTACGATGAACGGAACAATGACAGCCAACCACGCTGCGTTGGCAAGCCATCCAGGACGACGCACAATCGTCCATGTTACGCTGAGTGCTACACACGCAGCAAGGGTCGCGGATACCACTGCTTGCCAGAGTGTCGCAGACACGACATCGATGATAAGTGCAACCGATTGAGGCGCTAATGGTGCCAGTCCACGCCAAAAAATCAGCATGAGTGGGGCAACGAAGGCACCAAGCAGAAAGAGTCCTACCAGAATAAGTGTGATCCAGCGCCACACCACCATTTACATACGCCCTTGTGCAATAGCCTGCCACACGGGCCCATCTGGATATGCGTATTCACTGCGTGAAGCATGCTTCATTTCGATGCTATATCCGGGGAGTTGTGGCGGCATATAATGACCATTTCGAATGACACACGGGTCGACAAAATGTTCGTGTAGATGATCGACATACTCAATCACGCGCCCGTTAGTCGTACCGGTAAGTGCGATGTAATCGAAAAGAGAGAGATGTTGAACATATTCACACAAACCAACCCCTCCTGCATGGGGACAGACTGGCACACCAAACTTTGCCGCCATGAGCATGATTGCAAGCACTTCGTTGACACCACCCACACGGCAGGCGTCTATTTGACAAAACGAAATGGCGTTGGCCTGCAGGAGTTGTTTGAAAATAATGCGATTTTGCACATGTTCGCCAGTAGCAACACCTATCGGTGCAACTGCACGGGCGATTGCTGCGTGTCCTAACACGTCATCGGGACTTGTCGGTTCTTCTATCCATAACGGATTATATGGGCGGAGATGTTCCATCCATTCCACCGCTTGTGCAACATCCCATACTTGATTTGCATCAACCATCAAGAAGCGATCAGGTCCGATGACCTCACGAATGAGTGCTGCACGGCGCACATCCGCATCAACACTAATCCCAACTTTCATTTTGATGTGGGTAAAGCCAGATGCAATTGCCTCATGACACAATTGACGCACTTTGTCATCGCTATAGCCAATCCAGCCCGCAGATGTGGTATATGCAGGATAGCCGTGCGCCTCCATGGTGGCAATACGGGCAGCTTTGTGCGGAGCAGACGCCTCTAATAGTTGTCGCGCTTCATCCGGTGTTATTGCGTCAGTGATATAACGAAAAGGAATACAACGTACAACTTCATCTGGTGTCATGTCAGCCAAGAGTCGCCAGAGTGGTTTACCCTCTGATTTGGCATACAGATCCCACACTGCGTTGACAACTGCTGCCACCGCAAGATGCACTACACCCTTTTCGGGGCCAACCCAGCGTAGCTGACTATCAGCCACCATCTCGTACCAAAATGCGCCTAAATCGGCCGTAATTTCGGACAAATGACGTCCAACTAGGCGATTGGCCAATGTTTGTGCCGCATGCACGCACAAATCATTGCCACGACCAATGGTGAACGTCAAGCCGTGACCTGACAGCGCTGTATCCGTCGACAATATGACATACGCCGCTGAATAGTCAGGATCGCGATTCATGGCATCGGAACCATCGAGATGAAGCGAAGTCGGAAAACGAATATCATGCACGGTAGCTGACTGAATAACCATCTTGTACTCCTCACAAGTCGCTAGTCTTATTGTATCTGACTACACACCATCTCGTCGATGCGTCGATGTATGCGTAGCATCATGCACACACACATCCCCCTCAAAGGCCTGTATACGATTGGAAAGATAAAAATGCGCACGGTCACACCACAATTCGCTGTGTGTCACCACATGCGTCTGCCACGTACCGCGCCCAATTGCAATGCGGTGTTCACACACACTACGCGCACTCAGTGGATCACCTTCACGGATGAAGTAACGATCAGCAGATATGTGGTCGTAGGTGAGACCATCTGGCAGTTGAAAAGCCCCATGATCATTCTCATCATGGAGTTCCCACATCTGTGTCACCTGGTCAAAGCGTTCATATCGCGCCCGCTGGTCAGGCCGCACTTCAACGATGTGGGATGGATCTGTGCCTGCCGGTGCCGCAAAATCACCTGCACCGTCATCAGACATTTGCGGCTCACGTATTGGTAAATACACCGCCGATGCACCCGCATCAAGTGTCAGCGTTGTGAGTTCAGGTGACGGCCACGCATGCGGCCAATATGCCGGTGCAATGGCGATGCGCCAACGATGTCCGGGAGCTAAGCAATGTCCCACCGCATTTAAGGTGACAGTGACATCTTCGTAAAGCGCAGGAGTCATCGGGGTGACGCGGTCGTGACCATGACGATGTGTCAGGTTCAGCAAGCCGCGACTTATCAACAACGATGCACCATCCGGTGCAACATCACACAAACGCACGACGACCATGGCATGCGGTTTATTGCTAGCAATGCGAAGTGTAACCTGTGGAAATCCGAGGAGATCCACAGCCTGCTCAATGATCGGCCCATCAACGCACCAGCTCCGCCCATCTTCTGCACGTTGATCAGGGGGATAGTCGCCCGGTATAGCGTATGAACACCACATCCCACTATCCGATCCACTCCGTAACGTGGTACCAATCAGCACGGGAGTGTGCGCAGGATTCGCTGTGAACGCACTGCGTTGCATTGTCACCGATTGTGATGGCCAGTGTGCATCCGCAACCCAACGCCCGGCACGTTCAGGGTACCAGGTTGCTGGAGTCATATACGTTTGCAGATAGCTGGTGAGCATGGGACCATCCATGACACCGTTTTGCTCGCCATTGAGCCAATACTTCCACCAACGAATCGCCTCCGCTTGAAATCCGATTGCCGGACCAGGCGAACCTGCCTCCGGGTATTTGTGTGCCCACGGACCAATTAAACCTTTGCGCGGAGCCGAAAGTCCATTGAGTAAGCGCATCACTGCATTGGTGTAGCCGTCAGCCCAGCCACCCACAGCATAGACGGCACAAGTAATTTGACCAAAATCCTCGCACACTGACCCTTGTTGCCAATATGCGTCTCGCCGTTGATGCGATAACCAGGTTTCACTGTAGCGTGGTGATTCACTGATACGACCCAACCATTCTTCGCGCCATTGTGGACCAACAATGGTTGGATCAGGTGGTCGACTGTTGTACGCCAACATCACCGAGGCCCACGGTAACATGTCGACAGCGAGCAGGCATCCACCCATATAATGCACATCATCGGCATAGCGGTCATCCGTCGAACAGACGGTGATAATGGCTTTGAGCGCAGGAGGGCGACGTGCTGCGACTTGGAGTGCATTAAATCCCCCCCACGAAATGCCAAA
Organism: uncultured Klebsiella sp.; assembly: GCA_964482795.1. Classification (GTDB taxonomy): domain Bacteria; phylum Chloroflexota; class Chloroflexia; order Chloroflexales; family Roseiflexaceae; genus UBA965. The sequence continues at coordinate 42,373 of CAYZZI010000020.1, read as the reverse complement.
CATGCCGACGTTGCCGTTACACCAGGGTTGCGCCGCCAACCAAGCAATGACCTCGCAGGCATCAAGTTGTTCTTGGGGCAGGTATTCGTCGTAGAGAATCCCATCGGAATCTCCACTGCCACGCATATCGACACGAACTGCGGCTATTCCGTGAGCTGCTAAATACGGGTGCCGCACGGCGTCACGCCGCACCGTGCCGTCATTGCGCCGGTATGGTAAGTACTCAAGTACTGCCGGCACAGGGGTAACATGGGATGATTTGGGGATATAGATGCGGGCAGCCAGACGTGTACCATCAGACATTGGTATCCAAACTGGGTCGAGCAGATCAATTTCGTGCGGATGTACCGGCTCATATTTCATGACGTGCCTCAATTTCTTTGGCAGCACGAATACCACTGACTAACGCTCCATGCACACTTGCAGACTGGCCATCAAGTGCCGTTGCTTCACCAGCAAAATGCACACTCCCATGTGGGGCAGCCAAGTATGTACGTAGCCCTTGCTGACCAACTGGAACGGAGCTGTACGCGCCACGGCTCCAAGGATCGTTACTCCAATCAACTATGTGACTATGCTGGAGGTATTCGCGCGGTGCATCGCCGAATGCTCGGCAGAGCACACCAAGACACATCTCGATGGGTTCGGGATGACTTACTAGTCGATCCGCACGCAACCCGGTGAAGAATCCAAAGAGATATGGTGCATCTTGCGCGATGGTCCACCAGACAGGAGCCGGATCCTCAAGACTCAAGAACGTCATATCCTGTGGCCAAAAGCGTTCAGTAAACTTCAAAATAACTTTTGCACCACCCAACATATCGAGGTTGTCAATGGCATGGAGTTTGTCTGTTGGTAATTCTGGATGAAATTCGATGGTGCGGGCTTTGAGAAGCGCCAATGGAATGGTGACTAACACGCGCCGTGCCTTCAATTCGGCATGGTCACATACCACCGTGCAATGCGTATCATGGTCATGAATGGCCCGCACTACCGTTTCAAGGTGAATGTTGAGGTGTTCTGCAAGTGCGGTGATGATTGGAGCATACCCTGAATCAATGTGATGATCCTGGCCGCCCAATGCGACCGTTGCGCGCATATCATCACGTAATGCATGCATACTTGCGCGTTCAGGAGTCATGGCAGCACTATGAATATACCGTATATCGGCTATATGACGCACAAGATCGGTTACATTGCGGTGTGATAACCACTCTGAAAACGAGATGTCCGGACCATCATATGCCATGATGTCGTTTTCGAGCGTGGCGAGTACCGCGATTTGCGGATGTAACGTGGTAAGATCATCGGCACGCCGTACCGCATTGTCGTACCATACACGACGGCCCGACCAAAGACTTGCAACGGTGGTTGATAACGAGAGTTTACGCACCAACTCCCATGTGGCAACGTTATCGCCGTGGATGAACTCTGCACCAAATTCTCGCGGGAATGAGGTATCGTCATGATTACTCCACACCCGTCCACCGAGGCGAGGACGTGCTTCAAGAATCAGCACAGACAAACCGGCATCGTGCAAATAGCGAGCAGCCGCTAGGCCGGCAACACCTGCACCAACAATTACAACATCGTACATGGTGACCTCCATCGGTGTTTGAACAATTAATCAAATGTTGGATGACTTTTTTGCCACGTGTTTAAGAGATTGGTAGCCAACGCATCAACATCAACTGATGTGTGGCGCAACTGATTTATGGTGTCATCCCACACATCGCCGCATTGGATGGACTCCATGACGCGTATCTCAATGGTCCGTTGCAATGCTTGCCGGCGCCGCAGATACTGACGTGGAGTGTTCGGATGCACTTTGAGCCATTCGCGGTGACGGAGGAGCGCATCTCGTAGTTCTGTGATGCCGATTTGTACGAGTGCAGAGACGCCAAGCACTGGCACTTGCCACAGATCGTCCGCCGCATGGTTCATCCGGACGAGCGCCTGTAACTGATGCAACGTGGCTTGAGCATCCGGACGATCGCTTTTGTTGACTACGATGACGTCAGCCACTTCAAGGATACCGGCTTTGATGGATTGGACTTCATCACCCATCCCAGGCGCCTCAACCAACAACACGGTATCAGCGACATCCGCGACTGCTACATCGCTTTGACCTGCGCCAACCGTCTCGAGCAAAACAATATCAAAGCCAGCTGCACCCATCAGGAATGATGCGTCAGTGGTTGCCGCTGCGAGGCCGCCTAATCGACCACGATTAGCCATGCTTCGTATGAAAACACCTTGATCACCGGCGAGGTCGTACATGCGAATACGGTCACCGAGCAACGATCCTCCACTCAACGGCGATGATGGATCAATGGCAATAATACCCACGGTCAGCTGTGCGGCACGGAGTGCCTGGGCAAGTGCAGTAGTCAGCGTTGATTTGCCTGCACCGGGTGCACCAGTAATCCCAACGACATGACCAGAGTGGGTGTGCCGTAAGGCATGGCGGAGGGTGCGTACATCAGGACCACCGCGTTCTACCAAGGTGAGTGCACGAGCGAGTGCACGTCGATCACCCGTCTCTATTGCAGATGCGAGTGCAGCTATGCTAGTCACGTAAACCTCGGCGTACTGCAACAGCAGAGCGGATGAAGGTGACAATTTCATCGGTCGTTGTACCTGGGCCAAAAATGGCATCAACACCGTGTTGTTGCGTCAAGATGTCAGCATCTTCTTTGGGGATGATACCACCGGCGATGACGACACAATCAGCCAATCCGGCTTCATCGAGTTGACGCGTTACCTTGGGTAGGAGTGTCATATGTGCACCTGACAAAATTGACAGACCAACCACATCAACGTCTTCTTGGAGAGCTGCTTCGACAATCATATGTGGAGTAAGTCCAAGACCAGTGTAGATGACGTCCATGCCGGCATCGCGTAGCGCACGCGCGATCACCTTGGCACCACGGTCGTGACCATCAAGACCAGGTTTAGCGATTAACACGCGAATTGATGCTGATGTGTGAGTCATGGGCTAGCGCTTTCCAGGCCGACGGCCAAAAAACGACGGTCTTTCAACCATTCCGACGCCAAGATCTTCATACTCTGCTTCACCGGGACGCATTCCGGGCTTCTGTTTGAGCCATTCATTCCGTGCAAGTTGCGCACGTGCAAAGAAATCGGTCACTGCTGCTTCATCGCCTGCAGCAAGCGCCGTTTTGAGGTGTTGCAGTTGATCAATGGAGGCGTCAATCCAGCGTGAAAGTGCCACTGCATTCGTCAACGAGATATCGCGATGCATGGTCACATCGCCCGAGGCCAAGCGCGTGGTATCACGATAGCCGGTAGCAGCAAGTGCCGCCATTTCACGCCATGACGAGGTGCCAGTCGTAGCATTTACGATACTCGATGCCATCACAAACGGCAGATGCGAGATACCAGCTACGTAGGCATCGTGTTCCACGGGGTCAATAAAATAGCTCTTTGCGCCGATACGTTCAACAACTGCTTCGCATAATGCCACTGCCTCCGGTGGGGTATTTGCGGCCATGCAGAGGCAGTAAATAGCATCTTTGAAAAGATCGTGTACTGCAGCCTTTGGACCACTTTGTTCACGCCCCGCCATGGGATGACCACCAATAAATGTGTTATTGGGTAAATATTGCGCCGCCCATTGCATGACGTCAGTTTTGGTGCTGGTTACATCGGTGACTACCGCCCCTGGCTCCAACAACGGTGAAATCTCTTGCATCACGCTCGGGAGTGCGCGTGCAGGCACTGCCAAGACGATGAGATGGGTACCTTTGAGCGCCTCAACAAGGGTAGTAGCGATTTTGTCGATGGCCAACCGAACTCGGGCTTCTTTTGCATGGTCGTTCGAACGGTCAAAGCCGACGACTTCGATGTTCCCCATCGGGTCCTTTTTGCTATCGGCGGATCGCAACGATATTCCGAGACTGGTGCCAATAAGACCCAATCCAATGATTGCAATACGAATCACAGTGCTACCTCCATTGTCGAACCATGCAAATCTAGCGCGTGGTTGGTGGTTCCACATACCACAAAAAGAGCAATTCAAGACTAATCAACAGTAAGACCCATAACCCGAAGAAAAAAGGCGTCATCGCACGTAACCCAACCAACAAAATGACACCGACTGCAACAAGACCAACCAGGGATGCTTGACGGTAGGCACGACGCACATCGTATCGGCGCGAACGGCCACTAAACACGAGTTGCCCGATTCCGTACATTATGGGCAGCATGAAACTCGAAATCGACCAATACAACGCCATCGAAATCAACAAGTACACTGGCACGTCAAATAACGACAGTATTGAACGCGTCGGTACTGGCACATACAGGAGCACCACAAAGAGCAGAACGCTCCCACACATACCACGCACCGCGACACCTCGTGCCGCCAGGTAGTATTCGACTGGCACGTATGTCACTGCTGCAACCACTGACACTCCAACGATTAACAACAGTTGTTGGCCGGTATCACCAGTAGGCCACGACAACCCGAATACGGCAACGAGTAGCCCTATCCAGGCGAACCCCGTCACGGTTATCCAGCCCAGCAAAAACGGCCTTGCGATGGATTCAGTTTGAATCCGTGGTATTTGTTGTGACATTGTGCGTATGCGCGTGCGACTTCGCCGAACTGCACTCATGAGGCTTACACTCCCACGGTTAGAATCAAGCGCAAGATAGATAAATTGTACCTTATAATCACGGTATCCGGTATATGGTTCCATCGAATCTCATCGGTCATCACTCGTTCTCGATGAGAGTTTTTGCGACCATTCGAGCGGTACAAATAGTGAAGGAGTTTGTCATGCCACCACTCAAAATTGGCATTGTAGGGGCAGGGAGTGTGTCACAACGCGGGATTTTGCCGCACTTGAGTCTCCCTGATGTATCAGACAAAGTTGTCATCCGTGCGGTGTGTGACCCGGCGCCAGGTCGTGCCGAAGCAGCTGCAGCCAAATACAACGTACCGACGTTTTATACTGACTACGCGACCTTTTTGGCGGAGTCTGACGTCGACCTTATCACACTCGCCACGCCAATTGGCATGCACTACCAGCAAGGCAAAGCAGCTATTCTTGCAGGCAAACATGTGCATTTCAACAAAAGTATGACCACAACGGCTGCCGAGGCGAGCGAGCTCATTGAGCTGGCCGCAAGCCGTGGGCTCAAACTCGTCGCTTCACCCGGGGAGATGAATCGCCCTCACAATCAGGCCATCAAAAAAATGTTAGCCGACGGTGTCATCGGTGATCTGTGTTGGGCGGTCTGTGGAGCATCTTTTGGACGCTACCACGAAAATGAAATCTACCGCACCGGCAATGATCCACTCACCAACGTTGACCCATCATGGTATTACCGCAAACCGGGCGGCGGACCTTTATACGATATGACGGTGTATGCACTCCACGGTCTGACCGGCATCTTGGGGCCTGCCAAACGTGTCACCGCCATGTCAGGTGTCCGCTTGCCATTCCGCGAATTCAAGGGTGAGATGGTGCCGTGCGATGCAGACGACAACACGCTCATCTTGATTGACTTTGGAAACAACGTCTATGCCATGGCATATGGGACCCCTGCAGGAAGCATCAGCGAGGGGTTTAGCGGGAGCTACTTCGGCACCAAGGGGCAAATCGTTGGTCTCAAGCTCAACGGGCAGCCATTCGATTACCCACGGAGCGACGAAGCTGATCGGCATCCGCATGGACGGTGGGCAGGTAATCAATGGATATTGCCTCACGTGAGCGAGCAACATCGAGAGATTGATGAGCATCATGTGTTCGCAGATATCATGCAACTCGTTGACTGGATTCGTGACGGCACCCCGGCAACAGGGACCGCCGAGCATGCCCGACACGTCATCGAAATCATCGAAGCAGGCTTACGCGCCGCAGAGAGCGGTCAAACCCAGCAACTGCGTACAACCTTCTAACAAATACGACACTAGCGCTCTCTGTTGCGGAGAGCGCTGGATATGATTTGCATCACAAATCACCACAAAATTCTCTTGTTGCAGATAAGTTAGTTGTGATAAAATAAACAAAGACGTATTGAGCATGATGTCATTGTGTATCTTTTTTCGCATTTATCGGCAAAAATGCGGATGTTTGATGCGGAATACATCTAACTCATATGCCGGATGCGTATGAGAGGCATAGGGCATTACTCCGCAAGGCACACATCAAATGAGCAGGTGTTTGATGTGTGTAGGCGAGTGATGTCAGATTCAGACTGTAGAAAGGTACCAAATGGCTCAGGTATTTAATCGGCGAGCAAACACAATCGCCAGGTTGAGTATCTTCGTTGGTGTGCCGGTAGTGCTTTTAATACTGATTTCAGTATGGTGGTACTATACGCGCTCCGACTGGGTACGCGACGTAGGGCCGGCACATGCGGTGGTACAGCCCGGAGGCGGGTTTAGCCACCAACTTCACGTCGGTGGTCTCAAGATGGATTGTCGATACTGTCATAACTCGGTCGAAGTTTCGTCGAGTGCAAACATTCCATCAACCGAGACGTGTATGAGTTGTCACTCACAAGTGTTGCATGAGAGTCCGAAGCTCGAATTCGTACGTAACAGTTACGTCAACGAAGAGCCCATTCAATGGAACAAAGTACACGATGTGCCGAAGTTTGTGTACTTCAATCACAGCATCCACGTTGCCAAGGGTGTTGGATGTTCGTCATGTCATGGCAACATCGCCAGCATGCCTGTCGTATACAAGACGCAGGCGCTCTATATGAGCTGGTGTTTGGATTGTCACCGTGCACCTGAGCAATTCCTCCGACCACAGTCCGAGATTTTCAACACGACGTGGACCCCGCCAGCAGATCAAATTGAGAAGGGTCTCAAGTTGAAAGAAGAGTACGGCATTCGTGACTCGTTGCAGCTTACCAACTGTTCGATCTGTCACCGATAGAGCGAGACAAAGTAGACCATGAGCAAAGAAACACACGACATTCAGCAGAACAGTGGGCGTAGCTACTGGCGCAGTCTCGACGATTTGGTACAGTCGTCGGAGTTCCAAGAGCGTTTGGCACGAGAATTCCCGCAGGAAGCAGCTGAGTTGCGCGATCCAGTGAGCCGACGTTCGTTCCTCAAATTGATGGGGGCCTCAATGGCGCTCTCAAGTTTGGCCGGATGTCAGTTTGCCATCAAGCAACCCCAAGAGAAGATTGTCCCGTATGTGCGCCAACCGGAGCAAGTCATTCCCGGTCGCGCCTTGTACTTCGCCACGACCATGGCAGTACACGGGTACGGCATCGGTCTGTTAGCCGAGAGTCACGAAGGTCGCCCTACCAAAGTAGAGGGCAATCCTGACCATCCAGCAAGCAACGGGTCAAGTGATGCATGGATTCAGGCATCAATCTTGACCATGTACGACCCTGATCGTTCACAGCAAATCATCAAGGATGGTCAACCATCAACCTGGGCCGAGGCAAGTGCCGCATTGGCAACTGCTGCTGCTGCCGCAGGGAGTGGCATTCGCATCATCAGTGAACCAAACACTTCGCCAACATTAGCTGCGCTCGTCGCGTCGTTGCCTGCCGGGAGCACTTGGTATCAATACGATCCACTCAGTGCGGATAACACCAACACCGGCACCATGAACGCAGTCGGCAGCGCCAACACCGTGTACGCCTTTGACAAGGCTGATGTTGTTGTTGCGCTCGACAGCGATTTCACCACGACGGGCCCAACCGCGTTGCGTTATGCCCGCGATTTTGCCAGCAAGCGGCGTGCGCACAGTGCCAAACCTAAGATGAATCGGCTCTACATGGCCGAGCCAACCCCAACTTCAACCGGCACGCTTGCTGACCATCGTTTGGCAGTCAAAGCGAGTGCGGTTGGCGGGCTGGCCCAAGCCATTGCTGCGGCAGTAGGTGTTGCGGGTGTCACCGCTCCAAGCTTGAGCGAAAGCGAGAGCAAGTGGGTTGCCACGGCCGTCAAGGATTTGCAGGCCAACGCGGGTAAGTCAGCGGTCATCGCTGGCGAGACCCAACCTGCCGCCGTGCATGCCTTGGTACACGCTATCAACGCTGCACTGAAGAATGTGGGTAGCACGGTTCGTTACATTGATCCAGTTGGCACCATGAATACCGGCATCAACTCATTGGCTGCACTCGTCAGCGAAATCAACGCAGGCGCAGTGAGCATGTTGGTGATTGCCGATACAAATTTGGTCTACAACGCACCAGCTGATTTCAACATCGCCGAAATCATCAAGAAGGTACCAACGGTTGTCCACTTCGGTCTTTACCAGGACGAAACGTCCGAGTTAGCGCAGTGGCACATCAACGCAGCACACTACCTTGAGAGCTGGGGTGACTTACGCGCATTTGATGGTACCGTCTCCGTACAGCAACCATTGATTGCACCGTTGTACGATGGCAAAACGTTGATTGATGTAGTGGCAGCAATGGCTGGCAACTCTACGTCAGCGCACGACCTTGTCAAAAACTTCTGGCAAGGGGTGACCGGTACTGACGGATATGCGTTCGACAAGAACTGGCAAATTGCACTCCACGATGGCATCGTGCCAAATACGGCGAGCGCAGACGCGCTACCGACATTGGCGACGAGCTTCACCGCACCGGCGGCAGCAAATGACGGCCTCGAAATCGTCTTCCGTGCTGATCCATCCGTGCGCGACGGGTCTGCGGCCAACAATGGCTGGTTGCAAGAAGTTCCCAAGCCAGTCACCAAGATGACATGGGACAACACGGCACAGCTCAGTCCAAAGACGGCCGAAGCGTTAGGTCTCAAGCGCGGTGACATTGTGAAGCTGACCCTCGAGGGTCGTTCCGTAGATGCACCGGTCTTCGTGGTACCAGGACAATCAGATGACACCGTCGTAGTTCACCTCGGCTACGGTCGCTCCAAAGCAGGTCGTGTGGGCAGTGGCGTCGGCTTCAATGCATACGCAATTCGCCCAAGCACCAGTTTGTGGCATAGCGCTGGCGTCGAGATTGCCAAGGTCGGCGAGGATTACAAGCTGGCCAGCACGCAGATGCACACCGACCTCGAGGGTCGCGATTATGACATTTATCGTGCCAAGACGCTCGACGAGCTCATCAACCCACACGAAGAAAAGCATGCACACCACGAGATTATTTCACTCTTCCCAGAGTGGGACTACTCGAAGGGTTACCAATGGGGCATGTCAATCGACCTGAACGTCTGTAACGGCTGTAACGCATGTGTGGTTGCCTGTCAGGCTGAGAACAACATTCCAGTCGTCGGCAAGGAGCAGGTGTGGATGGGTCGTGAGATGCACTGGATCCGCATTGACACGTACTTCTCCGGTGATGCTGAGCATCCTGAAATTTATCAGCAGCCTGTTGCCTGTATGCAGTGTGAGCACGCCCCATGTGAGATTGTCTGCCCAGTCGCCGCCACCGTGCACGATGCAGAGGGTCTTAACAACATGGTATACAACCGCTGTGTGGGCACCAAGTACTGTTCAAACAACTGTCCATACAAGGTGCGTCGCTTCAACTTCTTCCAATACAGCGACATGGAGACGCCATCACTCAAGTTGCAGCGCAACCCAGACGTGACGGTCCGTACCCGTGGTGTAATGGAGAAGTGCAACTACTGTCAGCAGCGTATCAACGAAGCCCGTATTGATGCTCGCACCCAGGGTCGCGAGATCAAGGACGGTGAGGTTGTAACCGCATGTCAGCAGGCATGTCCGACCCAGGCAATCGTATTCGGCAACATCAATGATCCGTCATCGAAGGTTGTCCAGCTCAAAGCGCTCGAGAAGACCAGCTACACGATGCTTGACCCACTTAACACCAAGCCACGCACCAGTTACTTGGCCAAGCTGACCAATCCGAATCCCGAGCTCGGCGGCACACACGGAGACGCATGATGCAAACATCGCAAAAGATCAACCAACCCGTCGTTGAAACACACGACGAACTGCTGGCCCCGGGGCAGACGTATGCCTCAGTCAGCGCCAAAATCGGCGATATCGTGCTATACCCGGTGCTCAAGACCCCATGGGGGTGGATTGGTGGCATCGCGATAGCCGGACTCTTGCTGATGCTGTATCTCTACTCATTAGCCACGTTGTTCACCGTTGGTATCGGTATTTGGGGTATCAACGTACCAGTGGCCTGGGGTTTTGACATCATCAACTTCGTGTGGTGGATTGGTATCGGTCACGCCGGCACATTGATTTCAGCCATCTTGTTGTTGTTCCGTCAAGACTGGCGTACCTCGATTAACCGTGCGGCTGAGGCGATGACCATCTTCGCCGTGGCATGTGCCGGTATTTACCCACTGGTACACACTGGTCGCCCATGGTTGGACTACTGGTTCTTGCCATACCCGAGTACGCTCGGCATGTGGCCGCAGTTCCGTAGCCCACTTGAATGGGACGTATTCGCCATCTCGACCTACGCCACGGTATCCGTGTTGTTCTGGTTCGTCGGGTTGATTCCCGACTTGGCGACGTTGCGTGACCGTGCACAACATCCCGTTGCCAAGTTCTTCTACGGTGCGTTATCACTCGGGTGGCGCGGTGCAGCCAAGCACTGGCAGCGTTACGAGGTGGCATCGTTGATTTTGGCCGGCTTGTCAACGCCATTGGTGTTGTCAGTGCACTCCATCATCTCGTTCGACTTCGCCGTGTCACAGTTGCCAGGCTGGCACGTCACCGTCTTCCCACCATACTTCGTGGCAGGTGCGGTGTACTGTGGTTTCGCCATGGTTATCTTGTTGATGATCCCCATTCGTAAGCTCTTCGGCTTAGAGGGTCTCATCACCTTGAAGCACTTTGACGTTATGAGCAAAGTGATGTTGGCATCGGGATTAATTGTAACGTACGGGTATTTCGGCGAGATTTTCTACGCCTGGTATTCTGCGAGCATTTACGAGTACTTCTTGATTGTCAACCGCACGGTTGGTCCATACGCATGGTCATACTGGGCGTTGATTATTTTCAACGTGTTGATTCCGCAGCTATTGTGGTTCAAGCGCTTCCGCACCAATTTGCCAATCTTGTTAGTCATTTCTGTGGCCATCAACATCGGCATGTGGTTTGAGCGTTGGGTCATCATCGTACTCAGCTTGCACCGCGACTTTTTGCCATCATCGTGGGATGTGTACAACCCATCGTTCTACGACTGGGCCACGTTCATCGGTTCATTCGGTCTGTTCTTCGTGCTCTTCTTCTTGTTCATTCGTTTGCTGCCGATGATTACGATCTTCGAAGTACGCGATTTGGTGCACAAGACGGCACACAAGGCACACGACCAAAAGGGGCACTAGCACGCAGGTGCGTAGCGGTTGGATGAGACACTCATCCAACGGTCAATGAGAGGTTTGCATGTTCAAACGCAAGTCAGAAGCGGCCACAGCCGCACCCGCCGCACCAGCCACGTACGGCATCATGGCGGAGTTTAGTGACACAGACGAGATTATTCACGCTGCCGAAAAAGTGCGTGAAGCCGGGTATACCAACGTTGAGGCATACACACCAATTCCGGTGCACGGCCTTGACGAGGCACTCGGTCACAAGCCTTCACGCTTGCCGTGGCTCGTTCTTGCTGGTGGTTTGACCGGTTCATCAGGGCTCTTTGCCTTCATGACATGGGTCAACGTTGTCGACTACCCGATGAATATCGGTGGTCGCCCATTGTTCAGTTGGCCAGCCTTCATTCCAATCACGTTTGAAGGCATGGTGCTGTTCTCAGCGTTTGCAGCTGTCTTTGGTCTCATCTTTATATGTGGTCTCCCAATGCCATATCACCCGGTCTTCAATGCACCAGGATTTGAGCGTGCATCCGTTGATGGGTTCTTCTTGTGCATCGAGGCCAAAGATCCGCAGTACAACGCTGCCAACGCAAAGAGCCTTTTGCAGGGACTCGGTGCCAAAGCAGTGCACGAGTTCAGTGAGTGAGGGACAGATGCAACTGAAGGTAACTTCACTCCGACGCACCAGCATACGCGTCATTCTGCTCGGCATCTTGGCCTTGGTCTTTTCGGCTTGTCACCTCGACATGTACGATCAGCCCAAGTACAAGCCACTCCAGGCAAGCGACTTCTTTGCTGATGGTGCATCGGCCCGCCGCCTGGTCGACGGCACGGTGTCGCGCAACGGTCTCAAGATTGACGAGCGCACGACCGGACGTGTTGGCGGTGATCCAGCTGGCGAGTATGTCAGCATCGAGCAGACCGGTGTCGAGCTTGGCGAGGCATTGGTAGCACGCGGACAGGCTCGTTACAAAATTTACTGTGCGTCATGTCACGGTGAAAAGGGCAACGGTAAGGGTATTGCAGCCGGCCCAATCAGCAAGGGTCCGCTTGGATTGGTCGTGCCCAGCTTGTTCTACGTAGACGAGATCAAGGGCAAGCCAGTGCGCGGCGAATCGTTTGACTTGGCTAGCGCACCGGATGGTTATTGGTTCAAGGTCATTAGCCAAGGTGTCGCTAATCCAAACTATGACCCCAACAAGCCACCAACACCAGACAATCCACGATATACGATGGGTCCATACAATCATCGCATCCAAGATGTGAACGATCGCTGGGCAATTATTGCGTATATCCGCGAGATGCAGAAGAATCCACCAGAGAAGTAAGTGTGAGCGCGTAGCAGAGTCCGTAACTCTGCTACGCCAACGGTAAGGAAATAACCGTGGCAGAACAGACTGAAAAACTTAACTCCACCCTGAGTAATCTTCAGCGGTTGGCGGGTATCGTTGGCGGTGGAGCCCTCGTAATCACGTTTGCGGGTATCGCACTAAGCTCAACGAGTCAGGTACTGCAATCGTACCTATTTGCGTTCCTTTTCTTCTTCGGACTCTCTGCCGGGAGCATGTTCTTATTGAACTTGCAGGCAGTGACGAGTGGCGTCTGGGGATTGATCATCCGTCGCTTTGTTGAAGCAAGTGCGATGATTATCCCGTGGATGGGACTTTTGTTCATCCCGATTGCAATTGGCATCATCCTGCAACTTGAGGATTTGTACCCATGGTCAAATCCTGCAGTAGTTGCAGCCGACTACATCATCGAACGCAAAGCGCCGTATCTCAACGTGCCATTCTTCTTGGCACGCACCGTCTTCTACTTCGCCATCTGGGGCTGGTTGGTCTATCGCATGCGCAAGTTTTCGATTGCCCAAGAGAATGCGCCAATGAGTGAATCAATGACATGGCGCGACAAGATGGCCCAAACAGGTGGCCCTAGCGTTCTTGCTCACGTCATGTTGTGGACGTTTGCAGCAACCGACTGGGGTATGTCACTCGAGCCACTCTGGGCATCATCGATGTACCCAGTTGCCTGGATGGCTGGTCAAATTTTGACCAACTTTGCATTGTGGATCATCGTACTCTGGTTGTTGAGCAAGAACAATTTGCTTGGCTACGACGTACCGGTTGATCGCTTGCATGACCTCGGTAAATTCGCATTCGCATTTACTGTACTCTGGACCTATCTGAACTTCTCACAATATCTGATTATCTGGTCAGGTAACGTGGCTGAATTCACTCCGTGGTTCCACTATCGCACGTTGGGTGGCTGGCAGTACCTGGCAATCGCCTTGGTCTTCGGTCACTTCTTCCTGCCGTTCTTCTTGTTGCTCTCACGCCACACCAAGCGCAACTTCGGTGTCGTGGCACGCATCTCGATGTACCTCGTTGCCATTGAGTTGGTCTATGTCTTCTGGCTAATTAATCCGGCCTTCAACCATGATGGCTTCAGCATTCACTGGACGCACTTAACGGCCTTTGCAGGTGTCGGTGGTGCATGGATTTATATGTTCCTGCGGCACTTGCGCCAGTTGCCCATCCTACCCAAGCACGACCACCGCATTCCTGAACTTGAAGCACAACTCAAGGGCAAGCATGGTCATGGGCATGCGAAGCCCGCTCCCGCGAATCATTGATCATGGTGTTACAACGCCCTCCGGAGCCATCACGCTCCGGAGGGCGTTGTGCATTCTACACGATTCATAAGCCTCTACTCATCTATCGTTCATTAAACACCTGCATACTAAAAACATACAGATGAGTTTACTCATCCCTCAGCGCCGAACCTCTGAATCCTCTTCATCCTCATATACCTCACCCCCCTGCTGGCCACACGGCGATAACCAGCAGGGGTTCTTCTTTGTAATTCATCATCTACCATCAACTGCGGCTGCGGTAATCTGTGGAGTACGACTCCCCCAAGACGAGAGTGGCCACGTGGGCGCACTAAGTGCATCGACCATCCACCACGCCACATCGCGACGGCGAATTGCATCATTAGTGGCAAACCGATCAGTAACACGCACACGACACGTCGGCGGACCGTCAATCAAGCGCGTAGGTCGAGGTGCTAACCAATCACGCCCACTACGCGCAAGTACGTGCTCCATCCGTGCCAAATCGGCGTAGGCAGTACCAATCATGGTTGTTGCAAGCATCACTTTCATCACCAGATTCAATTGGGCAGCGCTCTCTGCTACGCCAGCCGCACTGACAGCGATAATCCGCGGAACCCCGAAGCGTTGCATACTCCCACACAACACGGCAGCCGCTTGAGACGTCAAATTAATAGGCGAAAGCGATGCAGACCAGGGATTTGCCGGATTCCGTCGCTGCATGCCAACACACGAGATAACTGCGTCAATCCCGCTCTCCATTGCCATCATCACCGCCGCAGTATTAAAGATGTCAACCTGAATTTTCTGCCATACGTTTTGACGGATTGGACTACGTGATACGGCGTACACTTCATATCCATACACATGTGCCACATCCACTACGGCTTGACCAACACCACCACTTGCACCAGCCACAAGAATGCGCATAAACCCCCTCCTTGTACGCGCCACTCAATGAAAACATCTGCGATAATGAACATCATACACACCATTACCCACACAAGGACACCTATGCCACAGCAAATAGAAGCTTCTCAGACAGCCATTATGCGCATTGCACCGCACATCATCACAACGCCCGTACAACGCATGCGCCACATCGGTCAGGAGTGTCATGCTGATGTTTGGATGAAACAAGAATATCTCCAACACACGGGATCATTCAAACTACGTGGGGCACTTAATGCCGTTTTGTCTCTTGATGCACGTCAGCGCGCGCACGGAGTCGTCGCTGCGTCATCAGGCAACCACGGCGCTGCAGTAGCCTATGCAAGCCAAATCGCAGGCTGTCGTGCGACGATATTTGTGCCAGAGCATGCCGCGCCCGTCAAAGTAGCGGCCATGCGTGAACTTGGCGCTGAAGTACGACTTGTGGGCAATGACAGTGTAATCAGCGAGGCGGCCGCCCGCAACCATGCTACGACTCACCATCTTCCATACATCTCACCGTACAACGATGATATCATCATGGCTGGACAAGGAACGCTCGCGCTCGAGATTATCAAACAAATTCCCATGCTCAACACGGTCATCATCGCCGTGGGTGGCGGTGGACTCATTGGTGGAATGGCGCCAGTGCTCAAAGCGCACAATCCGCAGATGCTCATTATTGGCGCACAACCGCAGAACTCGGCCGTCATGGTTGAGTCGCTTCGTGCTGGCCACATCCTCGACATTCCCAGCGATGATACTATTTCGGATGGCACTGCCGGAGGGATAGAACTCGATTCAGTGACTTTTGCGCACTATAAACGGTATGTTGATATGACCGTACTTGTCAGCGAACGTGAGATTGTGACATCAATGCGCGACTACATTAATCGACACCATCATCTCATTGAAGGAGCAGCCGGAGTAGCACTTGCCGCCACGACTAAATTGGGAGGATTTTTGCGGGGGAGGGTGGTAGCCGTGATTGGCTGCGGTGCGGGGATCGGCGTCGAACGCCTGTGTGGGGTCATGCAAGAATATCAATAAACGCGATCGAGATGGGCGCAGGAGGCTACTCCTGCGCCCGTTTTTGGGAGACTACAGATCGACCTTAACCTCGCGTCCTTCGCGTTGGCTACGGTAGATGCCGTCGAGAATCGCCATCACGTAGAGCGACTGCTCAGCAGGCACCGGCGACGGCAGGTTGTTGGCAACCGCCTTGGCAAATTCAACACACTCTTGGGCGTGTGGCTCGAGTTGATCGCGGGTAACTTTGAGTTGGCGGTTGTAGAGCTGGCGTGTGTCGTAGTTTGTTGACAAAAACTCCGCCTTTGGCCAGTTTGCACCACCGTCTTGACCGTACAACCAAACCTGCATGTCCTCGCCCATGGTGTCGTGGTGAAGAGCCCAACTGACTTCGATGACCAAGGTCGCACCATTTTCGAAACGGACAAACCCTGAGGCGAAATCCTCGACGTCCATCTCTGCGGGCACAGTACCGGGGTGCCAGACTGAGAAAGAGCCGGGCTTCTTCATGAGTTCGTTTCGTGCAACGCCCGTGACGGAGACTGGCTTGGGGTGCCCCATCAACCAGAGTGTTAAATCGAGCACATGGACGCCGATGTCAATACATGGCCCACCACCGCTCAGCTCCTTCTTGATGAAGCCTGCAGTGGGGATGAATGCGTTGCGCCGCAACATCCAACTGCGCGCATGGTAGACCTCACCAAGGGCACCGGCTTCTATCTCCTTCTTCATTGCCTGTGACACACCGGCGAAGCGAAAGTGCTGGGCGGTCATCAACTTCTTACCAGACTTGTCGCGGGCGGCAATCATCTTGCGAATTTCACCAGGCGTGGGAGCGAGTGGCTTTTCACAAATGACATGCTTACCTGCCTCGAGTGCGGCGATGGCGATAGGGGCATGATGCATGTTTGGTGTACAGATATCGATGATATCAATGTCAGGATTGGCCAAAAGTTCTTTGTAGTCAGTGGTTGTATGGCTGACGCCGTACTTTTGACTCCATGCCTCAAGTGCTTTCGCACTAATATCTGCACCGGCAACGACCTCAGCATCTGGAGAGGCTTGCCAACCAGGCATATGCGTATGCGCAATGCCACCAACGCCGACAACGGCAACTTTCAATGGTGCCATGTGACACTCCTGTGTGATAGAGACTAAATTTCATTCCGCCGCAATTGTACCACACGATGATTGTCTGTTTCACATGCATACGCTCCTTGGTATAATTGAGGTATACATACATGCACGAGGCCGCCATGATTCGCATTTTGCCACCGGCCATTGCCGCCCAAATCGCCGCAGGCGAGGTCGTTGAACGTCCAGCATCAGTCATCAAAGAGCTCATTGAGAATTCAATAGATGCTGGAGCACAGACGATTTCTGTCGAAATTAGTGGTGGTGGTGTCAAGGAGATGATCATCCGCGACGATGGTCATGGCATTCCAAGCGATCAAATTGAGACAGCATTTGCACGGCACGCCACATCTAAGCTAAACGCCGCCGAAGATTTATTTGCAATACGTACGTTGGGATTCCGCGGCGAGGCATTACCATCAATCGCCGCTGTCGCCCAAGTCAGTTGCACGAGTCGTACGCGTGATGCACAAAGCGCCGTTGAATTACGCATCGCCGGCAGTGAAATCCAAGATAAACGCATGGTTGGCGCACCGGTCGGCACCACTTTCGTTATCCGCAACTTATTCTACAATCTGCCAGTACGGCGTGAGTTTTTGCGCACTCCAGGTGTCGAAAGTGCGGCAGTAACCGCCGTCATAACGCACTATGCGCTGGCCTATCCAACAATTCGTTTTGTGCTGACGATTGACGGCAAACCACGACTACAAACGAGTGGGAGTGGCGATTTGCACGACGTTCTCCTTTCGGTATATGGCGTCGATGTAGTCAAAAACCTCGTACCGGTGAACATGTCACAGGGTGATGGTTTGTACCACATCAGCATAGGTGGATACATATCGAATCCGACCATCAGCCGAGGCAACCGTGAAGCCATGCACATTAGCGTCAATGGTCGAGCTGTCGCCCCTCGGAATCAGATTGCAGGGATCTTCGATGACACCTATCACACCTTATTGATGAAAGGACGATTCCCATATGTGATTGTCGGCATTCACATAGATCCGGGTGCGGTGGATGTGAACATTCACCCGACCAAAAGCGAAGTCAAGTTCCGTGACCCAGAGTACGTACGGCATAATTTGGTCAGCGCTATGCGCCCACTCATCCAGGGTACAGCCGTGGTACCCGAATGGAACCTGCCCGAACCCACGATAGCGCCACCACCTGCAGCCACGGCACCCGAACGAAGTGCAAGCGAGCGCCGACTCGACTACCTGAGCAACCTCGACCGACGGGGAAGCACGCCGCCATCAACGGCTGGTCGTTCCACACCAACGCGTCCACCGCTACGTGAACGTGCCCACGAACAAGACCTCTTTCCAGCGCCGGCAGCACCAGCCCCCACCCAACCACGCTTACCCAGCATGACCAACGAATCGGCACAGGTAGCCGGCGCTGCGGTGGCAGCAGCCCTGACTCAACAACGAGCACAACTCCATGGGCCACTCCCGGCGTTGCGCATCATTGGGCAACTCGCCGGGCTCTACATGTTGGCAGAAGACGAAGCACACGACCTGTATGTCATCGATCAACACGCCGCCCACGAGCGCATCAACTACGAGCGCCTGATGAATCAACGCCAGCGTGGCAAAATCGAAACACAACCGATGCTCATCCCGCAACAGTGTGACTTTAGTCCGAACGACGTCATCATCCTCGCCGAGCACGTGGACATCCTCAAAGAATGGGGCTTTGTGATTAGTGAGCAGGCGCAGAGCGTCGTGGTGCATACCATACCTGCCACAGTACACCCGAGTCGCGTCGAGAGCGCTTTATTACAAATCGCAGGCTATCTGCGTGACGGCGGAGGTAGTACGCCTCACGACTGGCAGGAGAAGATGTTGGTCACCCTATCGTGTCATACCTCAATCCGTGCCGGACAAATCCTGTCGTTGGCTGAGCAACAAGCACTCCTCACACAACTCGCCCAATGCCAAGGACCACGCACCTGCCCACACGGCCGACCGACAGTGATTAGCATGCGTCTTGACCAATTTGCCCGCCAATTCGGTCGCATCGTCTAGGAGCAGGGGCATGTCTCAACTGCCAGTCATCATCATTGGCGCCGGCATCGGCGGACTGGTCACTGCCTTGAGTCTGCATGCTGCCGGCTATGAATGCGCCATCTACGAATCCGTCAGCGAAATCAAAGCACTCGGGGTCGGCATCAACCTGTTACCCCACGCCGCCCGTGAACTTGACGAGTTGGGGATACTCGAGCGTTTGATTGATGTGTCGGTACAACCGACGACCTTGCGCTACTTCACCCGGCGCGGCCAATCCATTTGGAGCGAAGCGCGTGGACAAGCTGCTGGCTACCGTTGGCCCCAACTCTCGATTCATCGTGGAGTCCTGCAACAGACTCTACTTGACATCACACGCGAGCGCATCGGCGCCCAGCATATTCATACTGGCTATCATTTGAGCAACCTGGTGAGCGATGAACGCAGCGCCACTGCTACGTTTTGTGCGGGGCGACGCGGTCCGCATCTCGCCAGCGTGCACGGGAGCATGGTGATTGCCGCCGACGGCATCCACTCGGTGGCGCGGGCGTTGCGTTACCCCGACGAGGGCATGCCACGCTGGAACGGCGCCTTGCTCTGGCGCGGTACCGCTGAGATTGACCCCCTCTTCGATGGACGCACCATGCTTTGGGCGGGGCACCCCGACCACAAATTCGTCGGCTACCCGATTCGCGATTTGCCCAACGGCAAACAACTCTTCAACTTCATCGCCGAGTTCCGCACTGACGACCTAGAATTGGCCGAACGCGAAGACTGGAATCAGCCGGGCGTCCTCAGCGATTTCATTGACCGCTTCGAGGATTGGCGTTTTGACTGGCTCGATGTGCCGGCACTCATCAGATCAGCCCCGGGCACCTACCGCTTCCCTATGGTCGATCGTGACCCACTGCCACGCTGGACGTTCGGGCGCACCACGCTACTCGGCGACGCTGCTCACCCAATGTACCCCATCGGATCAAACGGCGCCTCACAGGCCATCCTCGATGCACGCGTGTTAGTCGGGTGTTTGCAGTCGTACCCGAATGATGCAATGCAGGCACTTGTGCGCTACGACGAGGTGCGCCGACCGGCTACGGCACGCATTGTGCTGGCCAATCGCGGCTTTGGGCCCGAGATGCCGATGAAACTCGTCGAGGAGCGGGCGCCCAACGGATTTATGTCAATTGATGACGTCATCACGCCCGATGAAATTTTGCAGGTGACTGAAGGGTATCGAGCCACTGCCGGATTCGCCCTCAAAGAACTCAACGACGGGGTCTCGTTAGCCACACCGCGGTACTGAATCGGTATAATACAAGTGGATTGACATTCCCCACAGTTGTGAAAGGAACAGGACTCATGTCACAGGCCGCACTTTCATACGCCGAGAGCAAACGCGACACCCATCTCGAAGATCTCAAGGCGCTCATCCGCATCCCGAGCATTAGTGGCATGTCGGATTATCACCCCGAGGTTCGCCGTGCCGCCGAGTGGCTGGCCGCACACATCCGCACCACCATCGGCATCGACAATGCACGGGTCGTCGAGGGTGTGGCGTTGCCACTGGTCTACGCCGAGCGCATCATCGACAGTAGCAAACCGACCGTCCTGGTCTACGGCCACTTCGACGTGCAACCCATTGACCCGATTGACCTGTGGAAAACGCCACCCTTCGAGCCTACTCTGGTTGGCGAAAGCCTCTACGCCCGCGGGGCCGTTGATGACAAGGGACCAACCCTCGCCGCCCTCAAGGCAGTTGAGTCGTTGCTCGCCACCAATCATCTCGCCGTCAACATCAAAATCCTACTCGAAGGTGAAGAAGAATCAGGCAGCGAGTCAATCAGCGCCTACGTCGCCGAAAAGGCCGCTGAATTGGCCTGCGACTACGTCTTGATTCTTGACACCGGCATGATCGACAAAGACATTCCTACCATCACGCACTCGTTGCGCGGCATGACCTACACCGAGATCACCGCCAAAGGCGCCAAGGGCGACCTGCACTCGGGTGGCTACGGCGGTATCGCTCCCAATCCGATTCAGGCCCTTGCGTGGGTGCTCAGCGACCTCAAGGGGCGCGACGGTCATATCAACCTGCCCGGTTTGTACGAGATGCTACGCCCACTGAGCGACGAGGAGCGGGCGATTTTGCAACGTCAGTCCGACGAGCGTGGCCCGGCTATGATGGCCGCCGCTGGTCTCAAAAGCTTCCCCGGTGAAAAGCAATACAGCCCAATGGAACGTATGACCTCACGTCCAACCCTCGAGGTACACGGCATCGTCGGCGGATTCATCGGCGAAGGCGGCAAAACCGTCATTCCCGCTGAGGCCAAGGCCAAAGTCAGCTTGCGTCTCGCCCCCGGCCAAGACTCGATGAAGGTCTACGACCTACTTAGAGCGCGCGTCAAGGCGTTAGCACCCGAGGGCGTCGAGATGGACGTCGTCTTGCTCAACGGTGGTGAGCCACTATTGTTGCCGTTTGATGCCCCTGTGCTCAAAATCGCTGCTGAGGCGTATGGTGCAGAGTTTAGCCACCCGGTTGAGTATGTGCGTGGCGGCGGATCAATCCCAGTGGCGGCGTTGTTCGACAAGCACCTCAAGGCACCATGTGTCATGTTGGGATTCGGCTTACCCGATGATAATGTACACGCACCTAACGAGAAGTTTCACTTGCCTTACTACTATGCGGCCATCCGCTCATGTATTCGTTTCCTTCACCGCTTAGGAGCTTGATGAATGGATAATCGTAAAAAGCGCATTTACTTGAATATCGGCGGGTTGGTTTGTGTAGCCGGTTCGATGCTTGTTCAGTCCACTCAAGGGGTTGGCCCTATGGCATGGGGATTATTGGTGCTTGCGTTAGTCTTCATGCTAGCGAGTCGTTATTTGCGCCAACAAGCTGAAAAAGACCGTGACAAACAGTAATTCGCATGAACTACGCCCCGGAGTTGCATGCAACTCCGGGGCGTCTGTATTACGACAAGCACGCTGATTATGGGCCGGTTTCAATCGTAATAAATTGATCCGACGACCCGCCCAAAACATAAATCGTGTCTTGCCCTTCAATTTGAATGGCCATGGCTCCATTACTGAAGCGCACCACTGTGGCAGGTGCCGTAGCAGCTGCAGAAATCACCTCTCCAAGTTGGTCGCGCATACCCCACGTCTGCATGATGGCCTTGCCGATTTGTTTGGTGATTTGGATGGCACCATCAATGTAAACTTCGATTTCTGACCAGTTCCACGTATCAACAATGCGCTTAAACGAATTCGTTGTGGTGTAGATGACTTCTTGGATGTTGGGCAAATAAAACGCTACCCCGTTGCGGAAGTACTGGTATGTCAACATGATGCGTTCAACGGTGGTTGCACATCCAAGCGCAAACGGCACAACGCGTTCAAGGCCTTGCATACTTTTGGGTAATGATTGACACACCACTGGAGTGCTCTCCATAGTGGCCGCCCCTAATCGGCCCAACAAGACTTCGTACGGCGTCGCAGCGTTTTCTTTGTGCCACTCCATACGCCGGCGCTCAAAATATTGCACTTCGCCACTCCACCCCTCGTGCGCCTCGATGATGCGCGGCGTAATCGGGTAACCAAAGCGCGCGAGGCCGCCGTTTTTGCGCCAATACGACAAAAACGGCTCACAGACACGATACCCGGTCACAGCAAAATACTCACACCCGGCGGCCGGTGCTTCACTGCCCTGTTGCCAGGGTCGCCCTTGGTTCGCAAGGACGAGCGCACCAAGGCGCCCGGCAAGCACGCCCTCGGCACCGTGATCCTCGAGGCGGTCACGCTCAAACCACTGCGTCGGGCCGGTCCACGTACCCTCAATCGTCTCGGTACGCAATGGGCTGATGGGGTAGCCGAATACGGATAAGCCACCGTTGTTCTCCCAGTACGCCAAAATCGGATCACTGACACAATGCCCGGTCATCTCAAAACATTTGGTGCGTTGGGCCTGTGCCGGCGCTGCACCCTGCAAAAACACGATAATCCCGGCGATTACAATCAACCAGCGCCACATAGCTGTATACTGCTCCTTGATAGATGCCCACTCAATATTTTACCTGATATGGATTCGTTTTATTGATTACTCCACAATTATTAGTTATCGCCCCGGCAAATATCCGGCCACATCTGTGCGGTCAGGTCCAAATGCATACACAATCCGGTCACTCTGCAACAAGATAATCTGTGATCCACTGCTGTAGCGCTGCACTAGGGCCAACTGGCTCAACTCGGGACTCAGCGCTGGAGTGAGTTGAATCGGCCCACGACGGAACTGGCGGTACCAGATCTTGCCGAATCCACGCTTGACTGGATACATGTACGGCACCACTTGCATGTTGCCTTCGACATATACCTCGGGATCAACACCCGCCTGCCAATCATCGATGTAATTGGCGTAGACTGTTGGTTGGCCAGGCTCGACCGACGATGTATACGACACAATGATGCGGTCGCTCGGCTCACCAACTGCTTTGGTATTGAGCCAAATCATGCGGCCATTGGCAAAGGTCTGTACCGCCGCCTGCACCAGAATCGTCTCCGTAGGGCACCCTAAACGCTCACGAAACGGCACATCAGCCGCCAGTTTGGCGATATCAGCATCAGTCGTCATCTTCGGCGTACATAACACCGGCGGCGTCATGGCATACACGTCAGCCGCCAAACGCCCCAATAATACCTCATAACGCGTGCCCGCGAGCTCCGTGTGATGCTCCATGCGCCGGCGCTCAAAATACTGCACCGTGCCGGTCCACGCACCAATCGTCTCGGTCAACTCGGTCGTGATTGGATAGCCAAAGCGCTCGAGACCACCGTTTTGCTCCCAATAGCGCAAAAAGACACCACATGCCGTATACCCGGTCTCAACAAAGTAGCGACAATCGGCGTTGCCCGGCCAACCCGGGCCATACTGCCACGGGCGCCACTGCCGCTCGAGCATCAAGGCGCCCATGCGCCCGGCCATCACGCCGAGCGCTCCGTGATCCTCGAGCCGATCGCGCTCAAACCACTGCGTTGTGCCGACCCACGTCCCCTCGACCACTTCGTTGGGAATGGCGGCACCAATCGGATAGCCGAAGACCGCTAGGCCGCCGTTGCGCTCCCAGTATGCCAAAATCGGGTCACTGACACAATAGCCTGTCTCAGCAAAACAGCGCGTACGCGGCGTTGCTGCCTGTACCGGCATCACCCCAGCCATGACCACCAAACCCGTCAGCACCACGATTACCCAACGCCACATCATCGCCTTCATCCTTGAGCACAACCTCACTGTCAGCAAGACGTTGCCACTCGGCGTTTTGTGCCATGATCCGGTCAATGCGTGCGCGCGTTACGCTTTCAAAAAACGGGCTGCGCTACACGATACACACTGACACGATTGGCACCACCACCAACGGCATCAGCAACGCACACACCTACCGAGCAACCACACACGATGTACCAGGCACAACGGTTTGTTGGAGCATAACATCGTCGAAATTCACGGTCACTAGCCACGGTGTCGTACCTGCCATATACTCCACGGTTACTTCGGTATGCGTGACATGAATGGCAAAGCGGGCATCGCCACACGCCACGTCGCGCAAGGACATCTCTGGCCAATCTGCGGGTAATTGTGGATCAATGGCCAAATGACGCGTGGGGGCATCAGGTGATATACCAAAGAGTCCTTGCGTCACGCCTTGCACAAACAATCCGGTTGACCAGAGTTGCACGAAGCAGATACCCTGTGGAATCAGCTCCTTGAGGAGACCAAGCGATCCATGCTCGCTGGTCACACCGATATTCCGCAGCAGTGCGAGTCCAGTCTCGACGTCGCTCTGCGCAAATGCTTCGAGCGCTAAGAGCCCAGTCGGGAGAGTCCACACCAGCTCCTCACGCCCACGGGTATGCACGAGCCCCCATTGGTTGACGAAGTCGCGTGTGATGCGCTGGTAGGCACGTTCGCGCCGATCGGGATCGGCTAGCCCTGTGTGCCCCGGCACAATCGCCGTCCAGTGGCCATCGAGTTGCGGGGTGCCGTCACGCTGGAGTGAATCAGCGTACAACGACTCAGACTCAATCCACCACTCTTGCTCAAAGCGTGCTGCAAGTTGCGTCGCAGCATCACTCCAGTGCGCATGCGCCGTGCTATCACCGAGCACATCAGCCATAATCATCATGGATTGGAGCGCATGATACAGATAGGCGACGCTATCCAACTTAAACGGTCCCATACCGTGGCGCTCAACCATACCGTCGCCATACGGCCAGTGTTGCCCGCTGAGAACACCCTCAACATGTGCCATGCCCTCGACACAGATGGGGTAAAGTTGCCGGATTGTCTCGATATCGCCGCTCCAGGCCAGATACTCGCCACACGCCACAGCAAATTGGGGCGTCTCTTGGGCGTTACCCGGATGAAAGACGCGCCCATTCGTTGTGATTTCATGTGGCACCCGCCCACAGGCTCGCTGGGCATACTCAGCCAACGCCAACAACGCGCTACGACTCATTGTGTGGTACCCGGCACCCATCAAGCCGGGGATGGAGTACGTCGTATCGCAGCCGAACAATTGCGGGTACTCGGGTATACCTGCCAAAAAGTAGGGCCGAATATCGGGATAATCGGCAATTAATTGTTGCATGTTATGTCGTGCTATCTGCCAGTACGCATTAAGTTGGGCATCAGGCGTCTGCAACAGCGGGTGCGCATCAGCATCAAGCAAAATTGAAGCGACCGTCGTTGTTCGTTGATGATGCACGCGCACGCTACAACCATACTCACCAGCGGTCAATGCGCCGACGAGTTGCAGATGTTGCGCATCATACTGCCACTGCCATGCGCCACGGGCTGTCACAGCAATCGTTGCCCCCAGATCGGGATTACGCGGATCAAGGAGGACAGTCGCCCCATCAATGCGCACATCTGCGCCTAGATCTGCCACTCCGCCGAACCAACACCCACGCACATCGACGGCAAACGTAAGTGCCAAATGATGGGCGGTCGTCTCACCCGTCACTGACACGGTCAACTCCAACCCGGGTGCATCAGCGGACATCTGCTCGCGGGTGGTAAGCGTG
This sequence comes from uncultured Klebsiella sp., assembly GCA_964482795.1. Lineage (GTDB taxonomy): Bacteria > Chloroflexota > Chloroflexia > Chloroflexales > Roseiflexaceae > UBA965. The sequence goes on along the minus strand of CAYZZI010000020.1, from coordinate 16,323 downwards.
GCATCATCGATGTGATAGATCCGCTCAACTGCATCAGGATAGACATGACAAACGGCCGCCGTCAGCGGGCGGGCATCGACCTGTAATTGCCAGCCATGCATCACGCGCACCGGGTGGAGCCACAGGCCTCCCATGCGCCCCACGAGATGTGCATCACCATACGGATGAATGTGACCATCAATGCCGGCTACCAGATAGCCGTGGCGATTACTCAAAAAGATGGGCGTGTTCCCCGGTCGTTCGGCCTGCCAGTGTATGTCATCAAGATGAAAATGTTGCAACGTCATGAGGTTTCTTTCTAGTACTGATTCTTTTGCTATTATAAAACGTCAACATGCAACATTATTTGAACAGATACACCTAAGACAACCACAAAACGCCAAACGAAACTGGCAGCATTCTGGCATAATTGACCCACAGGCATAATTACGGTATATTTTTGGTTAATTCCTAGTCAAGATTAGGTTAAGACAAGGGTTTATTTCATGCGGCTTTTTTTCGCCACCGACATACATGGATCGGATGTCTGTTGGAAGAAGTTTCTAAACGCAGCCAAATTCTATGATGTCACCCATCTGATTCTCGGTGGCGACATGACCGGCAAAGCGCTCGTGCCGATTGCGCAACGCCCTGATGGTACGTACCAAGCAACACTGCTCCAACAAGAGTATGTGCTTGATGATGACGCAGCGGTACGCGACATGGAGCGCAAAGTATCAAGTCGAGGGTACTACCCGTTCCGCGTGACACCACAACAACTTGAAGACTTCCGAAACGACCCCACCCTGATTGATCGCATGTTTCATCAGCAGATGTTAGCGTCACTCGAACAATGGCTCATGTTGGCCAACGAAAAACTCGCTGGCAGTGGTGTGCAGTGTTATGTATCACCGGGTAATGACGATCCTTTTCATATTGATGAGCTCTTGCGCACATCGCCGCACATCACACTTGCCGAAGGGCGATGCATTGATTTGGGCGAGGGATTCTCACTGATATCATCGGGCTGGGCCAACGTAACGCCGTGGCATACCGATCGTGAGTTACCCGAAGACCGATTATACGAATATCTCGCCACGATGATCCCGACGGGACACGATTGTGCACGCACTATCTTTAACTTTCATTGTCCACCGTATGGCTCAAATCTTGACGATGTCGCTGAGCTTGATGCCGACCTCAATCTCATCAATGCCGGCAATTCACTGGTACCAGCGGGCAGTACTGCTGTTCGGCGACTCATTGAGGAGCATCAGCCGCTCATTTCGCTCCACGGTCACATCCACGAAGGCAAAGGAACGAGTCGCATCGGTCAAACGCTAGCGATCAATCCGGGGAGTCTCTACGAACAGGGAGTACTGCAAGGTGCGCTCATCGAACTCAACGCCAACCCCAAAAAGGGGTGGTTTGGTGGAACACCGAGTATGATAAAGAGTTATACGTTGACCACGGGCTAAATGGCACTTCTGTCGATTTCAAATCGGCATAGTCATAGAGCAATTCGCACGTAACAGGGAGAAGTATTCAATGAAGAGTAGTCCGCAACAGAACAACGATGCTGCCTTGTTTTTACGCAAGGCCACCGGCTTGGTTCGCTCATGGTCCGTGTTTGATGCGTTCATCTATGCGTTTTTTTCCATCAACTTGGTCACACTGGGACTCTACTCCATCAGTCAGATGTATTTCTTTTCGGGTGGCATGCTCAATGGCCTGCTCACATTCGGTGTCATGATTCTGGCTATGGTAGTCGTATACGCTGGGTTGATTGCGGTGATGCCACGGGCCGGCGGTGATTATGTCTGGCAAAGTCGCATTTTGGGCGGCGGTGTCGGATTCTTGTTAGCCGTCACAGGATGGTGGTTCATCCTTTGGTTATGGACACCACTCTACGGCGACATGTTGCGCAAGATGATAGTCGTACCATTGCTCGCACTCCTCGGACAACGCGATGCCGCATTATGGATCAACGGTGACAGCACTGCATTTTTCATTGCGTCGCTGGCGACGCTCGCATTCGTCACTGCGATTATCGTCGTTGGCATGAAGCGCTATGCCACCTTCCAAAAGTGGTCTTTCTGGATTGGCAACGCCGGCCTCCTTATGGTCATCATCTTATTGTTCTCCGGTAGTCACGAAAGTTTCAAAGCCGCATTCGAGAGTCAGAGTGCAGCCTTGTTTGGCACTGCGCCGGGCATCTATGATGCTACAGTCACAGCAGGCACTGACGCTGGGGCGGTCAACGTGATGATGGGCGGTGATTGGGGGAGCATTGCACTCTTACTGCCCTGGATTGCCTTCTTTTTGCTCTATCCAAACTGGGGTGCCACGTTGTACGGCGAGGTCAAGGGCGCTGATGATTTCAAGCGTAATTTCGCCGGGATGGCAGCTGCAGTGGGCATGACCGTACTATTATTGGTAGTGTTATTCTTCGCCATCGATCATGCCATCACCTGGGAGTTCTACATGCAGGCCAATGGTGCCTATTGGAATGCAGCCTGGGGCTACACCGATGTTGCCTCACCATTCCCAATTTGGCCGTATCCCGCCTTGTTGGCCGCGTTCATGAGCAACAACTTGATTGTCCAACTCCTCGTCATCGTAGCAATGAGTATGTGGTTCTTTGGCTGGGCTGGCACGATGTTCTTATCATCAACACGCGTGATTTTTGCAGCAGCATTTGATCGCCTCTTGCCTGAAGCAGTTGCAAGCATTGACGAAAAAACCCGCACACCGGTGTGGGCACTCGCGTTGATGGTAGTTCCCGGCGCGCTTGTATCGTACCTTTACTGCTACAACGTGATTGGATTCACCTCATTAACACTGGCAGCCACATTAGTTATCGGCATGACGTTCTTCGGTACGACGATTGCGGCGACGATTTTGCCTTATACCAAAAAAGAGCTCTACCAATCGTCACCCATTGCGAAGTTCACCGTAGTTGGAATTCCGTTAATCACGGTATGTGGAGCAGTCAGCACGGCATTCTTGGGTTTTCTGTTGTACCAGTGGATATTCGACCCATCAGCGATGTATGGAATCGGATATAGCATCAACCCAGATGGCATCAAGAACACCACGTCGCTCTACTTCATGGGCGCGTTGTATGGTGTCGCATTGCTGATTTATGTCGGTATGCGTCTCTATCGCAAGCAAAAAGAGGGCATCAATCTTGATGTACTCTACCGCGAGATTCCAGTCGAATAGGATGGCGTCATGAGCATCATTCAATCAGCCATTGAACTCATTGATGCAGGAACCCAGCGTGGTGTACGCATGCGTTTGCTCGGTGGCATCGGTGTGGCAATTCAATGCCCGTTGAGCCGCAATCCGGGTCGCAGTTACCGCGATATTGACTTGGCGATACCCGCCAAGAGTCAAGCCGCACTCACTGAGGTGCTAGAATCACGTGGGTACACAGCAAATCGTGAGTTCAATCTATTGAATGGTGACAGTCGTCTTTTGTTCCGCGATAGTCACATCCAGATTGATGTGTTTGTGGGTGAATTTGCCATGTGCCACCGCTTGCCGTTAACGTTTGATGCTCATCCGTATACGGTGGCGGTGGCCGAGCTTTTACTCACCAAACTGCAAATTATCGAACTGAATGCCAAAGACGCCTACGACGGCTGTGCGCTTCTCCACGAGTTGCAACTCGGCACACACCCTGACCACCAGGCAACTCGGCAACAGATTGGGCGCATATGTGGCCACGACTGGGGCATGTGGCGGACTTTGACGCTCAACTTAGCGCGCTGCGTCGCATATGCTCAATCTCAAGACGCTGCGTTGGCCACATCTGTAACCCAACAAGTTACCGCATTAACGACATTCCTTGATCAATCGCCCAAAACGATGGGATTCAAGATGCGCGCAGCCGTCGGCGATCGCGTACGATGGTACGAGACGCCCGAAGAGGTTGAGCGGTGATGTGGTATACTTTTGGGCAGACGGATGTGTAAAGACAGAGGCCTATGTTCACCAAAATCTTAATCGCTAATCGTGGAGAAATCGCTGTTCGCATCGTACGTGCGTGTCACGAACTTGGCATCAGAGCTGTAGTTGCCTATAGTGAAGCTGATCGTTATTCACTAGCAGTGCGTATCGCGGATGAAGCAGTCTGTATTGGTCCAGCTCCATCACCACGTTCATATTTGAATCAATCAGCTCTTATCAGCGCAGCGCGCATCACTGGATGTGACGCCATACACCCCGGATACGGATTTTTGTCGGAGAATGCCTACTTTGCCGAGATTTGTGCACAGTACGGCATCAAGTTCATTGGTCCCACCCCAGAGGCTATCCGTCTGATGGGTGACAAAGCCGAAGGGCGCAACACCATGCGCACCGCTGGGGTCCCCATCGTGCCTGGATCCGAGGGTGAATTGCGCTCGCTCGAAGAAGCAGTCGAATTAGCGCGCGACATTGGCTACCCGATCCTGCTCAAGCCGGCCGGTGGTGGTGGCGGGCGTGGTATGCGCGTGGCCAACGACGAAGCCGAGTTAATTCGTTATTTCGCCACCGCCAAAAGTGAAGCTGAATCAGCCTTCGGCAACGGCGCATTACTCCTCGAAAAGTATCTTCCGAAGGTGCGTCACGTCGAAATCCAAGTGCTCGCCGATGAACACGGTCATGCCATTCACCTCGGTGAGCGTGACTGCTCGTCGCAGCGACGCCACCAGAAAATCATCGAGGAGGCACCATCACCGGCTGTCAGTCCCGAGTTGCGTGCCCGCATGGGCGAAGCCGCCCTCAAGGGTGTACGTGCCATCGGCTACCACAATGCCGGCACCATGGAGTTCTTGCTCGACCCCGATGGCAACTTCTACTTTATCGAGATGAACACCCGCATCCAGGTTGAGCACCCCGTCACAGAGCTCGTCACTGGAGTCGATTTGGTGCGTTGGCAGTTGCGTATTGCCTCAGGCGAACACCTCACACTGCAACAGAGCGACATTCAGTTAACCGGTCATGCGATTCAATGCCGCCTCAATGCCGAAGATCCCGAACGTGATTTTATGCCGTCGGTCGGCGAGATTCGTCACTACCTGCCTTCAGGTGGCCCTGGCGTACGCGTCGATTCACACCTTTATCCCGGCTACTTGGTGCCGGGCAACTACGACTCATTATTGGCCAAGTTGTTGGTACATGCGCCAAATCGTGAAGAGGCGATTGTACGCATGAAACGTGCCCTCAACGAAACGGTCATCGAGGGAGTAAAAACGACCATACCCTTTCAACTCGGATTACTTGACGACGACGTCTTTCAGCACGGGTTCATGCACACGCGTTACGTGGCAGAGTTTATGCCTAGCTGGCTCGAGTCTCGCAAAAAATAAGCCCTTTGTGTGATTTATTGACCCGTGCAGACATGTGCTGCACGGGTTTTCTTGGGCCAGAATTCTCTGTTCGCCAAAATACGGTATGATGAGGACGCAAGCACACATTACACGATTAACAAGTACTTGCCCCGATGCGGTACCATTGGGATTCCTCCAGAAAGGCAAAGCCATGAACGTCGATCAGAAAGTCATTGTTGTGACAGGAGCCGGCAACGGCATAGGGCGTGAGACGACCCTTGAATTGCTGCGCCGCGGCGCCACTGTTGCTGCGGTTGACATCAGCCAAAGCGCCCTGAATGAGACGGTCACGCTCGCCAATGCCGGTGCCAATCGCATCAGTATGCACGTGGTTGACATTACCAATCTCGACCAAGTCAAAGCCTTACCGGCAACGGTCATCGCTGCCCATGGCACCGTTGATGGGCTCATCAATGTAGCCGGCATCATACACAAGTTTCGCAGAGTCAATGATTTGAGCTACGACGAAATTCATCGGGTCATGAACGTCAACTACTTTGGTACGGTCCACATGGTCAAGGAGTTTTTGCCTCACTTGTTGCAACGCCCTGCTGCACAAATCCTTAATGTTGCTAGCATGGGAGGCTACTTGCCCGTTCCTGGCCAAACCATTTACTGCGCATCCAAGGCAGCAGTCAAACTCTTCACCGAGGGCTTGCGCGCCGAACTTGCCGGCACTAACGTTGGTGTGAATGTCCTCTTCCCCGGAGCTATTGCCACCAACATCTCGGTGAACTCGGGGGCAGCTACCGCAGCTGAGGTGGAGGCCATGCAAAAGCAAAGCACCAGTACCATCAAAACCACACCTGCTGATGTGGCCGGCAAACTAATCGTCGAAGCGTTCATTGGCAATCCGTTCCACTCATTCGTCGGTTCTGACGCCAAACTGATGTACTGGTTATCACGCATCATGCCTGAAGGCGCGGCCAACTTCATCCAAAAGCAGATGGCAAGTTTGCTCAAGTAATCAACCTACTCCGAATTGTGGGCACGTAACGAAACGAGGCATGCAATTGCATGCCTCGTTCGTACATCCAACAATCCACCTTTTGCGTAAGAATTGCATACCGGTGGTATTGAAAGGAATTGGATTGTGGCCAAGATGATTTCGCCAGGAGTTGAGTGGAACGGGCTGTTGGCACAGACCAAAGCACTCGTACCAGAGGCATTCAGTAGTGATGGGCGTGTCCTCAACTTGATTGAAGGTGAATGGGGTCATCCCGGCAACGGCAAGACCTATATTTCGGCAGTAGATGGTACCAACATGGGTAGTCTGCCGATGCTAGGGCTTGACGATGCAAAGCGTGCCGTACGCTACTGCGCGCAAGAGTTTCAAACATGGTCAAAAGTATCACTTGATCAGCGCAAGCAACGTGTCGTTGACACACTCGCCTTACTGAAGCAACACCGAGAATTGATTGGTCGCCTGCTGATTTGGGAAATTGGCAAACCTTACACCACCGCAATGACTGACGTTGACCGGGCCATTAGTGGCGTTGAATGGTATGTCGACCAAATAGACAGTATGATGGCAGGGCGCACACCGCTCGGCGTCATCTCAAATATTGCTTCGTGGAACTATCCGCTCTCCGTACTCGTGCACTCAATGCTTGTGCAAGTGCTTGCAGGCAACGCAGTCATTGCCAAAACACCCACTGATGGCGGGTTGTATGCACTCACCGTGTCATTAGCGTTAGCGCGTCGCTGTGGATTGCCCGTATCGCTCGTCAGCGGTTCGGGTGGTCAACTCAGCGAAGCTCTCGTACGCAATGCCGATGTCGATTGTTTGGCCTTTGTCGGTGGCAAAAGCAACGGCCGTGACATTGCGGCAAGCTTGTATGACCGTGACAAGCGCTACATGCTCGAAATGGAGGGTGTCAACGTCTACGGCATTTGGGAGTTCTCCGACTGGACAAATTTGGCGCAACAACTCAAAAAGGGGTACGACTACGGCAAACAGCGTTGTACCGCCTATGTCCGTTTCGCCGTACAGCGACAACTTTTCCCCAAATTCCTTGACATGTATATCCCAGTGCTCAAATCACTCAAATATGGTAATCCGACGCTCGTTGATAACCCAAATGATCCGCTCCCAAGCCTCGACTTTGGTCCACTCATCAATAGTCGTAAGGTTGAGGAGTTGCGTGTCATGCAAACCGAGGCCGTTGCGCTCGGCGCCATTGGGCTCTACGAGGGTGGCTTCGATGAGTCGCTCTTTCTGCCCGGACAAGACATGTCGGCCTACTACGCGCCAACATCCGTCTTGAACGTGCCACGTAACGCGCGTTTACACCACAATGAACCGTTTGGACCACTCGATACCGTAGTTATTGTCGATCGAGTCGAAGAGCTAATTGCAGAAATGAACATCTCGAACGGTTCGTTGATTTCGTCGCTCGCCTGCGATGATGACCAACTTAGTCGCGAAGTAGCCAGTGATTTGCGATCATTTAAGGTCGGCATCAACAAAGTGCGTTCACGTGGCGATCGCGACGAGGCCTTTGGTGGCATCGGTCAATCCTGGAAGGGCTGCTTTGTTGGCGGTAAGTACCTTGTTTATTCGGTAACCGTCGGGCAACCAGGCGAACGCCTCCATGGGAATTTCCCCGACTACACACTTCTTCCTGAGGTGCGCTAAGCGATTTGGTGATCATCTTGTGCGCCGATTGGTCCAATGGACCAATCGGCGCACTCGTCTTTCGTCTACAATAAAAGGGGCCATATAGTTTCAGGAGGTACAACAATGCCACACGCATTAATTATGCATCGGACTGACACAAGTACCCATCCAGCACTCACCTATAGTCAACAACTCCCCGATAGTGACGGGTCGGTGACCATTGATGTGAAATATTCAGCCATAAACTACAAAGATGCGCTCGCCATCACCAATACTGCCCCAGTATTACGCACCTATCCAATTGTTCCGGGCATTGATTTGGCCGGCATCGTTGTCGAATCAACAGATCCTCACTGGCGAGTTGGTGACAACGTTGTTATTGCTGGTCGCGGCATCGGTGAGCGACGGTCAGGAGGGTATGCAAGTCGAAGTACACAACCCGGTGAACTTTTGACTCGACTGCCTGCTGAGATTAATCTGCACGATGCCATGGCAATCGGCACCGCTGGGATTACTGCGGCATTGTGCGTGAGCGCATTACGTCAACACAACGTACAACCCAGTCAGCGACCAGTGCTCGTAACTGGCGCAACCGGTGGTGTCGGTATGCACGCCATCAACATGTTACATCAACTCGGATTCCAGGTGACCGCAGTCACTGGACGACCACATCTGGCCGATCTCCTCCGTGAATGTGGCGCGCACGAAGTCATTGGGCGTGATGCGGTGGCAGGCCCCAAACCACTCGAACGAGAACAATGGTCAGCGGTGGTTGATACAGTTGGTGGCAGTATTGTCAGTGCTGCGGTGCGAAGTACCGCATACGGTGGCGTCGTGGCAATGTGTGGCAACGCAGCCGGCACCACGCTCGAACTGACGGTGTTCCCATTCATCTTGCGGGGTATCCAACTGATTGGCATTGATTCTGTGAACCCGGCTCAACACACGGTTGAGCGTGCATGGCTCGATGCCGCCCACGCATGGAATACTCGACGCTTGCATCACATGGTTGAGACAATCGCATTACGCGATGTAGAAAAGCACGCTCACACACTCATGAATGGCACGCACCATGGGCGTACCGTCGTGGATGTTAGTTCAACAGACTAATCTCACGAATGTGAATAAACACTGAAACATCACTCGGTACATCGAGTTCGGTGATGATTATTTTCATCGCCGATATCGCTTGTGAGGTGGGCAAGTCAAAACGCACGATTGGATCAGCTTCTGAATTGATAAACTCTTCTGTCAGTGTGACCGGACCATCTTGCGTGGTCAACTCCACATCAACGCGGAAGCTACGCATGCCGGCAAGTTGCATCACCATCTGTGACAACGACAACGGCTCTGCCATGGTCATTGAAACAACCATCGGGTTCTGGTTAGCTCCGCGCAACAACGTGTCAAAGCTGTTGTCGAACATATCTGCAATGCTTCCCGAATCAATGGGTGATATCAACACATCTGTGTTCACGCCAGCGATCATCACTGATTCACCGACTGGGTCAAGTACTGGAGTCGCAGTTGGTTGTGCCTCAACGACCACCGCTGGTTCTTCGTTCGTGGTCGGCTCTACTACCTCAACCTCCGGTGTAAACACCATATCAGAGGGTGTTTCGTACCCGGTTAATGCCGAACTATAGAACAACGGCACACCATCGCGATTCGCATGTAACACCGGCCGGAATTCTTCGGCACACGACTCGACTTGCGTATTCGGCAACGCGCTATCAAGGGACCAAATTAGCACAGCCGGACGTGGTACATTTTGTAACGCTTCACAGGTTAATGTTTCGATGGGATCAAATCGTTTCAGTCGTTCTGGTTGATGCATCTGAATTTGCGAGAAAAACGGCTCTGGTGTGCCGTCACGCCAACAACACCCAACCACATACACGGTAGTCTGTGGCGAGAGCATTTCTGCAAAACGGACAATCTCGCGCCCAATCGGCACATCTCGATATGGCAGACCATCAACATAGCGCACAAAGTAGCGATCAATGTTCTGCTGCACAGATACCGCTAGTATCACTGCCAACAAGACGCCAGCAATACCACGCGTGCGTTGTGACAACCACTGATAGCTCGTATAGAGACCATATGCAATAAAGATGTACACATACGGCGCTGCACCGATACTGCGTGATGCAGAAGGTACTTGATCAGGGTAACGCAACACCAACAGCGATGGAACATGTAACAACAAAAAAGGCACAATCAGCAGAGGTGACCACGGACGCAACTTCGGATCGCGTACCCACACGATGGCGCCAATCACAAAGAACACACTACTCACCATGTCGATGTGCGGCACACCTGTAGGATTATTGCGGAAGACAATATCACCAGTCACAAAGTATGCCAAAGCACCACGCCAGATTACCTCAAAGAGCCGACCAGCGATGTTGTCCACGTCTTCGATTTTTTCTGTGACGTAGCTCCCCGCCGCAAGTTCTGGATTGTCAATGTACATCCAGGCAAATGGCAAGGCGCTCACCAACGCTGCTGTTGCAAAAATAAACAAATCACTGCGGTGTTTGACCACACCGGTCCGCCACAGTACTACCATCGTCAACCACATGACCGGTGCAACGACGAACGATTGCGGGTACGAATACAGCCCCATTGCAGCTATCACGGCTGATGCATAGAGCCAGCCTATGCGTTCTGTTTGTAAGTAGTAGAGCATTGCCAGCAACGATCCGACAGTCACCAGCGGAACAAAAATTTGCGAATTACCGAGACGACTGAAGAGTAACAGCCACGAGCCAGTCCCAGCAACCATTAAGGCAATCATGGCTAGTTCGCGCCCACCGAGCCGTCGCGCCACCACATACGTCATGCCCAAAATCAACAAACTGACAAGAATTGACGCGACTTTTATTTGGTCGTAGCCAGTGCCAAGCCACAGTAATACCGGTGCAATCAAGTAATGATAGAGCGGTCCTGAACTTAAATTAAAATACCACGGCCATTTCCCTTCAATGACATTCTTCACATATGTCTGGACAATTTCAATGTCGCCGTACATTTCACTTTGAATGGAATCAATACGATAAAAGCGCAGTAGCAGAACCAACAGAATACTCAACCAGAAACCGATGACCCACCAATCAAGCACCAACGGAATGGACAGGCGTAGACCCGAAAAAGTCGAGACAACGCGGTTCAACGATGCGCCACGTGGTGTCGGCACTGACTCGCTGGGCACGGTTGGTATGGATGGCGCTACGGGAACAGCGGGGAGTGGATCGGTCGATGGCGCATCTTCGCTCGTTGTGACATGCGGTGACACGAGATGTGGTTCTTCTAACGCCATGACAAGTTGCGATTTAGGCAACTGCTGAACTGGTTCAACATCGTGAATAATCAACGAGGTATCGCCAAAGGTAGGACGACGATGCCGACGCACGACGTTCATGACAAGCGTACGCAATCGTGCTAATAGCTGATGTAGTTTGGCGTTCGAAGGCCCAGTCATCTCCCCTCCTCATGCACTTTAGTTTTCAGTCAAAAACCAACGATTCCCCACACGGAGTACAGGAAACACGTTTTCGTTACTACCAATCAGGTACCCGAGCGTCTCCGTTTGCTTCCAGATTGTCACGTTACCACGGTTTGAATTCCGACTAATCAACATGGAAATAACGGCATTAGGCACTTCAATGAAGACAACCTCGTCGCGTTCACGAACGCGCCGTGCCGGTTCAAACTGCAGATCAAATGAGACAATTTCATCTGAATTCAGCTGTGCAATACCAGTTGACAATTTGTCGAGCGACGTACGAATAGCCACACGTTGCGTTGTTCGCTCAACGGGAGCAAAATAATTCGCCAACACATCGGACCACTCGGCTCTGACGTCGGCACGGTTCAAATTTGGGTCTTTGAGTGCTTTATTGAGATCACTCAAGAAATTTTCTACGGTAACTTCAGGGCTGGGACCGCCACCATTCGCAGCGCTCTCATCAGCAACCAAGACACTTTGGTCTGAATCAGCACAGGCTACAAGGAACATGCCCAAGAAGAGCACCAGAATAATACGCATTACAACATTCATAGCATTATCTTACCATGTAAACTCACCACGATGGTACAATACTAGCGGATTGTGACGTATACTGTCGGGTCCTTACCGCTACTTAGTATTATACCGATACACACATTATGACACCGTTTCTCTCCCCAACTATATATGACGTTGCAATCATCGGTGCCGGTCATGCGGGCTGCGAAGCTGCCGCAGCATCCGCACGAATGGGCTGTCGTACTGTTCTATTTACCATAGACCTTGACAAAATCGGCCACCTCTCGTGTAATCCATCGATTGGAGGGCCAGCCAAAGGACATCTCGTTCGCGAGATTGATGCGCTAGGTGGACTTATTGGTCGTATCACCGACCGTACCTTCATCCAAATGCGCCTACTCAACGAAAGTAAGGGTCCAGCAGTCCAAGCAACGCGTGCCCAAGCTGATAAACGACTCTACGCACAGGTCATGAAAGAGTATCTTGAGGCACAAACGAATCTCGATTTACGTCAAGCGATGATTGAGCGCATCGTGCCACTCACTCCGCAGTCCGACCCAACTGCTCCGCGCTTCCACATCTACACACACACGGGGAGTGTCATCGGTGCTCGTGCTGTGGTCCTCACAAGTGGAACATTTTTGCGCGGTCGTGCCATTACGGGTGAGGCAATCTGGCAAGCCGGGCGTGCCGGTGAAGCGCCGGCCATCGCCTTGGCAGATGATCTCGCTCACCTTGGATTCCCGACAGTACGACTCAAAACTGGCACGCCACCACGTATCGACGCCCGCAGTGTCAACTTCACCATTACTGATCCACAACACGGCAGTCTCACGCCAGTGTGGTTTGGTCATTACTACCAAGATCAGGTTGGCTGGTTACCCGACGACGATGGCCACTTGCCAGCACCACACCCCGATGCGCACCGCTGGATACATGGTCGTCCTGCGCCCATGTATCCGGATGTCACGCCAAGTACATGGCGACCACAGCTCCCGTGCTACCAAATCCACACAACGCCACAGTTCCACCAAATCATCCGCGATAATCTTGACCGCGCGCCGATGTTCAGCGGCGTCATTGAGGGTACCGGACCGCGCTACTGCCCTTCAATCGAAGACAAAATCGTGCGCTTTGCCGACAAAGAGCGCCATCAACTCTACCTCGAACCAGAAGGGTGGCAGAGCAACGAGATGTACTTGCAAGGGTGCAACACGTCGCTCCCCGAAGATGTGCAGTGGCAGATGATCCGCAGTATACCCGCCCTCGCCAATGCCGAACTGATGCGCATCGGCTATGCTATCGAGTATGATGCCGTTGCAAGTGGTGAAGTCATTGCAACACTTGAGACTAAGCGTCTTCAGCGCCTCTTTTTGGCCGGTCAAATCAATGGCACCACTGGGTACGAGGAGGCTGCCGCCCAAGGAATTATGGCAGGCATAAACGCCGCATCTGCCGTCCTCGGACGACAACCGCTCATTCTGCAACGCGATCAAGCCTATATTGGTGTGCTGATTGACGACCTCGTCACGCGCGACATCAAAGAGCCGTATCGCATGTTTACTTCGCGCGCCGAGCACCGCTTACTCCTGCGCGGCGACAATGCTGATATTCGACTAACACCCATTGCACACGAGTATGGCTTAGTCAATGAGCGGCGATTGCAGGCCGTTACTACGCGTCAAGCGCTGATTACGCATCATGCTGATACGCTACGCAACAAACGCGTCTTTCCATCGGCCGTAACAAACCTTGCACTGACCACCGCTGGCATGCAAGCGCTCTCGCGCGAGAGCACTGCCGCCGAGTTATTGGCTCGACCCGAGGCGCGCTACGAGCAACTACAGCACGCACTAGGCCTCGACACACTCCCAGCATCGATTGTTGAAACGCTCGAAATCGAGATCAAGTACGGCGGGTATCTGGTGAAACAGCAACGGCAGGTCGATCGAGCGGCACGCATGGAACGGCACCTTATCCCAACCACACTTGACGTACTGGCAATTAGCGGCTTACGCAACGAAGCAAAACAAGTGCTTTCACGCTTCAGGCCGGCCACTATCGGTCAAGCGTCACGCCTTGCAGGTATCACACCAGCTGACATCTCCGTGTTGATCTTGGCTATTGAAAAACAAAATAACCTGCCACGTGGATAATCCACGTGGCAGGTATACCATGATATCTCGATAGCATGCATATCTACTTATTATGCGACGTTCCTGTTGTGCGCACCAAGTTTTGCAAAGACTCATAACGCAACCGATTATAGAATGACTGCGTCGGCGCAACCCAAACTTCGCCAGTCCCCGTAAAGGTTTGGAGCAGACCATCACCGCTTATCGCACTCCCCAACAACGATTTGTTTGACTTCTCAACTCGATACTCGATTTTCCCTTTGCGCAACAAGGCAATCGTACCATCGACACTCAATTTTTCGTTATTCAGCGTATACCGAATCACCTCACTAGCCGGTACTGGCACATTCATGACAGCCCAACCACGCCCCGAAATACGCGTCTGAAAAAATCCTTCACCGCCGAGCATCATTGACGAAAGGTTGGTCTGCATCGCCACGCCAACATCGACTGTTCCCTCGCTCGCATAAAACATGCCTTTATCGAGCACGGCTTCTTCATTATCGAGCGCAATCAGCATAAAATGCCCAAATGTCGGCTCACAGTAGATTTCACCTGTGCCACGATAGCGCGGCCTAAAGGTCGCCTCTTGCGTCAGCGCATTCGTCAACATCTTCTTTGCGAGCCCACCAAGGCCACCTACTGTCGTATCTGCCTCAATGTTACCCTTCATGAACTGCATCACACCCGACTCGAGCTGTGTTGTCCCATTCTGAAGCATCACACGCACCTGCTTGAGCCGCATACCGACCTGGTTCGCAAAAAACAACTTGGCCGCAACGTCAAGATTGTCGCTACCCGCAATTTGCGTGTATTCGATTATTTCAACCACGCTTTGGGCTCCAGCTATACGCTCAGTGACGACCAGGTTGTCGTTCGATACTGAATTTGATACTGACATTCGGATGCTCCTTTGTTGATGCACTATACCTACACCATCATACTAGCATAATTGTCATTTTTACGTCAGTGTGAAATCAATCTCATCATTCCAAGCTGCTCAAACACTATCAACCGCATCGACAGATGTCGCTAGCCGCTCTAGTTTATGCAGGCTGCACCAAATACATCACTGGATGCATGCCACCCACCTCAACTTGCAGTTCATCAGCGATTCGAACTGAAGTCATAGACGTCAACGTCTGATGCAATAAGCGTATTTCATGGCTAATCAACACCATCCGCCCACGTGACGATAATACACGTCGTGCTTCATGAATCACGGCCGGATAGAGCTGCGTATTGCTGTTATGTGTACCAATCAACTGCCCAAACGGCAAATCTGCCAGAATCAAATCAACCGATGTATCTGCAAGCGGAAGCGCTGTTGCATCCCAATCGTGCATAGCGATACGATCCTGAAATTGTGCTGCTGCAATATTCCGTTGCGCACACGCACGTGCATCAGCAGACACATCGCATCCCACCAACATCGAGGCCGGCCCCATCAACGCTCTTTCGATTAATAGCGTCGCAGACCCAGCACCCACATTCAATATCCGATCATCATCATAGAGACCAGCCCAGCGCACCATTGCAGCTGCCACTACGGCATTCAATGCGCCAGGCATGTTGCAAACTCGCCACGAACGCGTACCGAGCGGCCGCGGTGTCAACCGAAGTAACACTTGCCAGCCGAGTGCCGACGGACGAATCCGTACCACAAATTCGCCTTCTGTCGACACAACCTGTAAATTCAAGCGTTGCGCCAACTCGGTAACTATCCGTTGCATCACCGTCGAGTCCGATCCGGCTGCATCAAGCTGGAGTGTCGTAAATCGATGCTCGTGCATGATTGCCTGCGCGGTGCGGATAATCTCATCAAAGTACTGCTGACCCAGCAACGCTTTGGGGCGTGGAATCGCAAAATCCAATACCACAAACGCCGATTGTGCACAGTACACCGGCACCCGAAGCGGCCACAACGCACGCTGTTGTATGCACACACTGTGTCGTCTGGAGTCAACCTCATACGCAATTTGTGCTGCATCAAGTTCATCACATAATGCCGGAAGGATGCCAGGCCATGTTGTTAATTCTAATGTGTACATATCATCCTAATCATTGCCAATTACACTCATTCTACACGGCATCGAGAGTTCATCACACAGTTCATTCATCCGGTGCACATCAGCATAGCAAAACACGACACCCCATGCAGTTGCATGGGGTGTCGTGTTT
>CAYZZI010000019.1:0-53035 GCA_964482795.1 uncultured Klebsiella sp. | reverse complement strand
TGTCGGCGTACTCCTGATGAAAGCCTTGGGCGTATGAGTTACGCCCCATCACCACAATATCAATGCCCGCCAAAAACGGCGCAAACTCCCAGTGCTGTGGTGTGTCAGCGAGATGGGCACCATCCCCGGCAATCCAATCAAACGAGCCATCTCGCCGCGCAATGTAGCCATCAAGACTCATCGCAAGCGTCATCGTGATATGGGGTCTACGCATATCATCACTCCTTGTAGAGTATGCCCATTATAAAAGCAATCCCCCGACAGGTGTATACCTGTCGGGGGCAATTGGCGGGGAGGGAGAGATTCGAACTCTCGAGGGAATTGCTTCCCTAGCGGTTTAGCAAACCGCCGCACTAGGCCGACTATGCGACCTCCCCGTGCGTCATGATGGTGAGAGTGGAGGAGAGAGAGGGATTCGAACCCTCGGAACGTTAGTTCTCTCGTTTTCAAGACGAGCGCGATCGACCACTCCGCCATCTCTCCGGTTGTTGTGGTGGTGATGTGTTGGCAGGCGGGACAGGAATCGAACCTGCAACCTGCGGATTTGGAGGCCGCTGCTCTGCCTAATTGAGCTACCCGCCTTCACATCGAAAGTAAGTATACAAGATTCATGGGCGCTTTGCAAATAGATTGCCATCCTATTCATTCATTTGCCATATCACCGCTACCACCCTCGCTATGATATCGTCACCCGCTAGTACACGACGCTGCACAAGCATATACACCGCTTCTTATGCAGTGTGCAATCGTTTGCACAGGTCGATAAGCCCGATTATGATAGAGCTAACGCAACCAATCAGAGGAGTGATAACGTCATGTCACCATTCCACATTGCCAATGCACCATGTTCGTGGGGGACACTCGAATTCGAAGGGCTCAGCGGTGAGCGCATTGAATACACCCAAATGCTCGACGAACTCGTTGCCACCGGTTATACCGGCACCGAACTCGGCGATTGGGGTTTTA
This sequence comes from uncultured Klebsiella sp., assembly GCA_964482795.1. Classification (GTDB taxonomy): domain Bacteria; phylum Chloroflexota; class Chloroflexia; order Chloroflexales; family Roseiflexaceae; genus UBA965. The sequence continues at coordinate 52,069 of CAYZZI010000019.1, read as the reverse complement.
TGCCGACGACACCAGCCGGACTCGCCGCCGAACTCAAGCGTCGCCAGCTCACATTGATTGGCGCCTATGTGCCCGTCCCTCTTGCTGGCACCGATGCCACCATTGCGCCAGCCATCGCCCATGCCCAACGCACCGCTGAGTTATTAGCTCACACTGCGCAACTCCTGGGCCAAACGCACCAGCCCCTACTCATCTTGGCCGACGAAAACGGGAGCGATGCCTATCGCACCTCCCATGCCGGCCGCATCACCACGCCCACCAGTGATACACTGATGCACCAAGCAGCGACCGTCGCCAATCGGGCTGCTCACGCCGTACACGCGCATAGCGGACTACGCACCGCCTTCCATCATCACTGTGCCGGCGTAGTTGAGACTAGTGACGAAATTCGTCGCTTCATGCACCACACCGATCCAACCCTCCTTGGTCTGGTCTTCGACACCGGGCACTACTTGTTTGGATCTGGTAGCAACACGACCAATCTGGTTGACGCCCTGACCGAACTCGCGCCTCGTCTGCGCCTTGTGCATTTCAAGGATTGTAGTGCGCAAGTAGCCGACCAGACGCGCCATAGTGCACTTGATTATTTTGCTGCCCTCAAGGCGGGGATTTTTTGTGAGCTCGGCCACGGTGCAGTGCCGTTTGCTGATGTATTAGCAACATTGAAAGCGCTGAGCTACGACGGCTGGATAGTGGTCGAACAAGATGTCTTGCCCGGCATGGGCGCCCCCCGCGAAAGCGCCGCACGCAACCGCGAATTCTTGCGTAGATTAGGAGTGTAAACGCATGGAACTGACGATTTGTAGCGCCAATCTGCGCAACGCCAACGCCGATGACGGCAACGACTCATGGCCGCATCGGCATCACCTGCTTGTCCACACACTCAATGAACTCAATGCCGATGTCATCGGCGTGCAAGAGGCAATGCAGATCCAAGTCGATTGGCTGACGCAGTCGTTCCCGAGTCATACCATCACCCCAGGGTTGCCGTACGGCAATCACGCCCCACACGAATACGCCGCCATCGCCTGGCGCAGCACGCTCTTCACCGTCCATCAACACGGCGGATTTCATCTCAGCGAAACGCCCGATCGGCCATCGCGCTCGTGGGATACCTCGTGGATGCGCGTGGCCACCTGGATGCATGTCACCCACATCCCCAGTCAGATGCAACTCTGTTTGTGCAACACGCATCTCGACCACCGTGGCGAGGAGTCGCGCCGGCAGGCCATCCACGTGATTGCCCGGCAGCTCCAGCAGTTCGCCCATCTACCCACCTTCATCACTGGCGACTTCAACATCGCCCCAGATAGCGATGTGCATGCGGCCTTGTGCGGCTACGGCTTCGAGGATAGTTGGACAGCAGCCGGGCATGCCGATGGCGCCGGCGTCATGTCGTTCCACGGATTCAAGGGTGTTGAGTGGCCGGCGCTTTCGGGCGAGCGCGACGATAACCGGATTGACTGGATTGTCTTGCGCGATCCCACCCAACGTATTCGCGTGCAGCATGCGGCCATCGTGACGCGTCGGGGTGCTGATGGGCGCTTCCCCAGTGACCATTACCCCGTTGTAGCAACCTATCACATCAACGCATAATCCACACAAAAATCCCCCCAGCATGCAATCACATGCTGGGGGGATTTATTATGTCATGTTAGCGACGTTTGGCCACATCAAGCATATCGGCCACACGCGTCAACTTCACTCGCGGGCGCTCTTGCGGGGCACCGGTGGCGATTTCGTGGGCATCAATTGCCTGCCAACCGGCATAATCGACGACGTGGGCGGTGCGACGTGCAATCAACGCCGCCACTGCGGCACCATCGCGTTGGATAGAGGCCAAATCACTCAACCCCGCCCAATCGGCCTTCATGCTGTTGACGGTAGCAACTGAATCAGGCTTGTTGGTGCCAATGATGCCTGACGGGCCACGCTTGGCCCAGCCGACCACGTAGGTACGGGGCAACACCGTGCCACCAGGGCCGTCGGTCATACGCCCATCGATATTGGGGAAGAGGCCGCGGCGATCGTCGAACGGTACCCCAGCCAATGCCACACTGCGATACCCAACTGAGCGCAATACCATGCCACAGGCAATGGTTTGGCGGTCGCCAGTTCCCTCAGCCCGCACACTGCCGTTGCCGTCGTCAATCAAGCGATTGCGCTCAACAACCACGCCAGTGACACGACCGTTTTCGCCCAAAATCTGCACAGGTGACCACAAAAAACGCATATGAATCGACCGCTCGAGACCCTCGGGCGCACGCTCAAGATACTGGCGCATCACGTCCATGTTGCGGGTAGCGACTTTGTCGTTGGCGAGTTGTGCCTCGCTGGCAGTGTCAAGCACAAAGTCTTCGGCATCGAGGTAGACATCGACCCCGTGCAATTCGCCGAACTCTTTGAGCTCGGGCGTGGTAAAGGCCGCCTGCACCGGGCCACGGCGACCAAGCATGACCACCTGCCTGACCTGTGATTGACGCAAGGCATCGATTGCGTGATCGGCCATATCGGTAGTTGCGAGTTCGGCAATTGGTGCCATCAAAATACGCGTTACGTCCATTGCGACGTTACCGTTACCAATCACGACCACGCGCTCATGGTCGAGATTAAATTGCACATCGCGATAATCGGGATGGCCGTTGTACCAACCGACGAACGATGTGGCTGGGGCACTGCCGACGAGTTCTTCGCCAGGGATGCCCATTTTGCGGTCAGATTGGGCGCCGACGGCGTAAATAATCTGATCGTAGTGTGCCAACAACTCATCGTGCGTAATGTCTTGACCGACGGTCACATTGCCAAAAAAGCGCACGCGTGGGTCGGCCATGAGTTTGTCGTAGATACGCGTCACACCCTTGATTGACTGATGATCGGGGGCCACACCCGAGCGCACCAAACCGAACGGATTGGGCAAGCGCTCAATGATGTCGACACGCACATGGGCGTCGCCTTTGAGCAATGCCTCAATCGCATAAAAGCCGGCTGGTCCAGCACCAATCACAGCCACCCACAATGGGCGCTGTTCATTTGCAATCGTCATAGACAATGCCTCCAATTCCTCACAACAACGACGACGAATCCTCAGACGGGCGGCCAAGGATAATTTCGCTCAGAGGTCGGTTCCGGATACGTTCCCTTTGAGAGTAGCCGGTCAATGCGTCGTTGCAAGGCCTTTGTTTCCTCTGGACTGAGCAATGTATCAAGCAATTTGAGCGCACCATCGCGACCATGCACGCGCACGCGCAGATGCTCCAAATCGGTCACAATATCGGCCGGCAGGGGTTCACCAGCAAAGTCCCACAACACGGTACGCAGTTTGGGTTCATCGTGAAAGGCAATGCCGTGATCGATGGCCCACAAACGTCCATCGTTCCCCTTCAAGCAGTGGCCACTTTTGCGGTCTGCGTTGTTGATAATAACATCGAATGCGGCAAGACGAGGCAAGTATGACTCAAAGCCGCCCTCTTTTTGCATGGTAAAAAGATGCGATTCTTCGTCGTTATCGATGTAGAGTTGTACCGAACCAAGACCGTACGGGCCATCGCGAAGAACGGTCGGTGGCACCAAGTTCCATTCAAGGTCATGGCTAATCACAAACGCAGCCGTCTCGCGTTTACACAATGTCCCACGGGGGAAGTCCCACAACGGTCGTTCACCACGTTGTGGTTTATAAATAACCAGGGCCTGCTGTCCTTCGTGGGCGGCAATACACAAGATGGTCGCATTGCTACTCCACGGCATTGACGTTTGTGGAGTCAGTTCCGCATACGTCAACAGGCCAAGCATTTGGTTGATTGTCAGTGCAGGTCGTTCGTCGCTCATCAACAGCCTTTGATGGTGATATCTCTGTCCACGTGCTAGTTCATTTGTGGGCAGAAGTGTCCTTCAGGGTCCATGGGGCGGCCACAGTTCCCACAGACGCGCCGTCCACCAGCCACGATTTTGAGGATGTGCTGGCTCAGGGCACGCATGTGCGCCCGCGGAATACAGATTCGGGCATTTGGTGCTTGGTCTTCATCGTCGTCATCCATGCCCTGCAAAATCATCACGCAATAGTCGCGTTCGGCATCATACCCGAGCCCCATTTGCACCACACGAAACGCAGGTTCAATTGGTTCGACCAAAGACATGTCGCGAATCAACACTTCATCTTCGTTGCTTGAGAGGAGTGGGTTATTGGCAAGAATTTCCTCACCCAAGCGATCAAGCGCCTGGGCCAGCGCTCGTGCCTGCTCCTTTTCGGCAAGAATGGTCAAGATAGTCCGCCCCTCACGCGCCTGCAAGTAGAAGGTGCGTTGTCCAGGTTTGCCCACGGTGCCCACCGTAAAGTGTGATGCCGGATCAAAATCGTACGTGTATTTCATACCTGCGCTGCCTCTTGTACCGGTGGTTCCGGTGGTTTGGGTTTGAGATGCGCCAACGAGCCGAGATCGTTGTACGCAATCAATCGTGGTCCCATTTTGGTAAAACGAAAAGCAGTCACCGAACACGTCCCTATTTCGAGGCGTTGAAACAGGTCCATGTGCATGCCCATGTAGTAGGCGCAGGCAAGCTTGATGAGATCCGCATGGGAGACCACCGCAATCACATCGTGCTCACCGTGTTGCACACACAGTGTATCGAGTGCACGCACCATGCGCATTTGCGCCTCGCCCAAGGATTCACCACCGGGGAAGCGCATGCCACTCGGGTAGTGCTGCACCACTGGCCACAAGTCGTGCTTGTACAACTCTTTGAGTTCGGCACCCTGCCATTCGCCATAATCAACCTCGCGCACATCGGGGACGTGTACAATCGACAACTCACGCCCAGCAATGATTGCCTCTGCCGTCTCAATCGTACGATCGAGCGGACTCGCATAAACCGCCGCCAATGGGATATCGGCCAGACGTTGTGCCACCGCCTGTGCTTGTTGACGACCTTCTTCGTTGAGATGTATTCCGGGAATTCGACCGGCTAACCGTCCATGGACCCAATCGTTGGCACCATGACGGATCAACAACAAAGTCGTCATGCATCTACTCCTCTCAACTCTTGCTTTGATTATCATACCAAAACCGCTCACCGGCGGGGACAAATCATACCAATGATATGAGCACAGACTCGATTACTCACGGTTACTCGGTTTTAATGCATTCAACGGTTGTTGTTTTGTCGAGAGACGTGCAAGTAATCCCATCACCACAAAATTCATCAACACGGCCGAGCCGCCATATGATACAAACGGCATGGTGATACCCGTCAGCGGGATTAGCCGCAAATTTCCACCGATGATGATAAATGCTTGAATCACTAAAATGGTAGTGAATCCTACAACAAGTAACTGCTCGAACGTCGAATAGGTGCCAGTCAAACGCATCGCGATACTATACCCGCGCACCGCAAACAAAAGATACGCCAATAATACGCTCACCGCACCAAGCATGCCCAACTCTTCGCCGATACTGGTAAAGATATAGTCAGTATGCGACGCCGGTACAATCGCCGGCATACCGCGGCCAATACCGCTCCCCCAAATACCACCCGATGCAAGTGCGTACATCGCCTGCACCGACTGATATCCGCGTTCTTGCATCCACGGATCCAGCCAAAGCGCTACACGGAGTTGAACAATCGGCAAAAAGTGATGCAGCGTATATGCGCCGATCAAAAAGGCCACAAGTCCGCCACCAGCATACAAGCCACGACCCGTCGCCACGTAGATCATCGCCAAAAAAACGCTAAACAACATCAAGGCGGCACCCAGATCGCGCTGAATCACAATCAGCACCATGGCGATGCCCCACATCAACAACAACGGGAGCATAGCCGCCAACGACGGAAGTTTGATGCCAAACCATTCCATGCCACTCACGAGTTGGCCGCGCCGTTCATCGAGGTACGATGCCAAAAAAATCACCAATACTATTTTGAGAAGCTCTGATGGTTGAAATGTAATAGGCCCAACCGTCAACCACGCACGCACGCCACTTTGATTGGGATCGACACCAAAAAACAGCGTTGCCACAATCAAGAGCATGCCAATTGACAACCACGCATACCGAAAATGCGCCATGTGGTCAATCAGTGACATGCGCGTCCGCTTCAACAAAATATCATCCCATGGAACCAAGACAATCAGCCCAAATACGACCAATCCGAGGGTAATCCACATTGCTTGGCGTGAATCAACATCAGGGTAGGTATCGGGGTACAAGACGGCCAAGCTCGGCGCAAGACGTGCAGTAAATAGCAAGCCCATGCCACTAAAAAACGCCGTTAGTGGGAGCAATAGTTGATCGGTATTGGGCTGAAATCGATGCAGTAGTACCGACATCACAATGAAACAGAGTAATGGAAGTGATGATGGCCACAGCGTCTGTAGCATACTACGCGCAGTAGGCACCAATTCGGCACTATTCGTACTCAAGACCAACTGAATATATCCGACTGCAAAGAGCATGAAGACAAGAATCAGAAGGAGGACCTCATCGAGTCGAATAAATCTGCGAATATAGCGAATCATGCATTCCTCACTCTCTTGCCACGTGAGAGTTCTCTTTTGTCAGTGTAGCATGCAAAAACCCACCCATGGGCAACGCACCACAGGTGGGTTTTCACCCATTACGATGACCAACTAGACGTTGAACAAGAAGTGGCAGATATCGCCGTCTTTGACGATGTACTGCTTCCCTTCGAGGCGCACCGTGCCAGCTTTTTTGGCCTCGACGAGGCCGCCGGCCTTGACGAGATCAACAAATGCCACCACTTCAGCACGAATAAAGCCACGTTGAATGTCTGAGTGAATGGCGCCAGCAGCCTCGACGGCAGGCGTGTTCCGCCGAATCGTCCAAGCGCGTACTTCGTCTTCACCGGCAGTCAAGAAGCTCATCAAACCGAGCAACTCGTACGACACTTGAATAACGCGGTTGCGCGCAGGCTCGGTGATACCAAGATCATCCATGAACATGGTGGCATCTTCGTCGTTCATCTGCGCCAACTCGGCCTCAATCTTGCCAGCAATGACTGCAACTCCACTCATACGATGATTGTATTCAATCGCAATTTGTTGATTAACGGCATCATCGCCCACGTTGATGACTTGCAAAATCGGCTTCGCTGTCAAGAACTGGTAGCCACGCAACAGTCGTGACTCTTCTTCGTTCAGGTCGATATCACGCACATGTTGACCAGCCTCAAGAGCGGCCTGTAGGCGCACCAACGCATCACGCTCAATGGTGCGGAGCTCACGCTCACGGCCCGCCATCTTGCCGATTTCGCCGTTGAGGCGTACAAGTCGCTTCTCGATAATTGCCAGGTCAGAGAAAATGAGTTCGAGATCGACCGACTCAATATCGCGACGGAAGTCCACGCTCCCATCGGGATGTGGCACTGTGTTGTCCTCGAACGCACGCACCACATGCAACAGCGCATCAGCACCACTGATGTAGTTGAGCACCGCCGGCGGTAATCCACTACGGTTACCGCCACCACTCATCCCGGCCACATCGACGTACTGCACGTCGGTGGCGGTGATTTTGCGTGGCTTGAAGATCCGTGCTAACTCGTCAAGACGCGCATCAGGCACCTTGACGGTCGCAATATTTGGTTCGAGTTGCCCCGAACTAAAGGCAGCAGTCTCAGCCGTACCGCGTGTTAACGCATTAAATACGGTCGTCTTGCCGCTATTGGCCAGACCAATAATCGCAATTTTCATGCACGCTTACTCGTAAATCCAGCGATCGACGCTGCGCTCCATCGTGACCAACTCGTTGCTGGCGAAGAAGATTGATGTCTCGCGCTCACCACTCTCTGGCGAGTCTGAGGCATGAATCAAATTACGCCCAATCTCGAGGCCGAAGTCACCACGAATCGTGCCAGGTGCAGCCTTGACCGGGTTGGTAGCACCAACCATCGTGCGCACCGTCTCGATGACGTTCTTGCCGGTCACTACAATCACGACCACTGGCCCTGAGGTGATGTACTCAATGAGGCCAGCAAAGAAGGGCTTGCCCTCGTGCTCAGCATAGTGCTTGCGCGCCAACTCTTGGGTGACATGCATCATTTTGAGGCCAGCAAAACGCAACCCACGCTGCTCAAGACGACCCAAGATGGTGCTGACCAATCCACGCTGTACGGCATCTGGTTTGAGAATGATTAATGAACGCTCCACGAACAAACTCCTTTAGCATATGTGCTATTGCTATACCACTACGTATCATACCATTCATTCACGGTTGTGTGATGAGCAAGTCATGACGACACAACACAGGCAGGGAGCACGGTGCTCCCTGCCTGTGTCACTCAACATGCACACATACCTAAAGAACGGGTGGTGCACCACTACTTTTGGTCATACGAAAGGCAGCTACAGCCTCTGCCATTTTGCCCTGACGTGAATACGCCGTACCAAGTATGCGATGACATTCACGACGCAAATACGACTCTTCGAGGGTATGCAACAAATCGCGCAAATCGACAACCACGTCATCGAGCAACGCACTGTTATGTACCAACGCACGATACTGAGACATGGCCGTATCAAACATACTACACTGCACGGCAACACGCGCCACAGACAAGCGCAATACCACATTTTCTGGATCAGATTTAAGCGCGCGCAAATAACTATCAATAGCCTCGTTGCCCGATGGTGACACCTCTTGGAAGTTGCGCGGCGGCGTGTTTGCATCGCTCGGTCGCACTGGATCGCTCACTGCAATTGATTTAGCCGGAATCTGCGGTGCGTTCCGCGCAATCGCTGATGGGGCCAGCGGGCCCGTGTTGATGACGGCTTGGTTAATCTGAGCACTCGATATTTCACCTGTTGTCAGACCAATTTCGCGTAGCATATCGGTCACGTCCACCGCTGCATCGTTGAGTTGCTCACCGAAATCGTGCAATCGCATTCCACGGCTCACTGCAATCCCATCAAACGCACGTGCCGTTGCTTTGGCACGCATCACTTCCTCGGGATGTTCAAGCAACGACAACAACGTGTCATCGTGTGTCGCTGATACAGGGGGTACCGCAGGTGTTGCTGGTGTTCCCGACTGCGCCGCCAACAAGCTGTGCAACGCATCGTCATCATGGCTGCGCTCGGCTCGTGGTAGTGCACCCGACAAACCACGCATCCCCTCTGTCAATCCACTATGCGGTTGTGACAATAAACTCACCAACAAATCATCACTGCGCGCCACCCCATCGTCTGACTCCGTCGCCTGACCTGTTTTGGGTTGTAATGACACAGGTGCAGGTACTGATGCAGGTGCTGCAACGGGTGGCGTCGCCGGCTTAGGAATAAACAAGTCACGTGGCGGTAATACGCGCGGACGATCGATTAACCCGGCACCAAGGGTACGCGCAATCACTTCGCGCAAATCCTCGGTAGGCGCTGGTTGATGCGCGATCTCGAGTCTTGCCAGCATTCCATATAGATCATCGCTTGAGTTAATCGTACGAATTTGATCGGTGTGAATGCGCAACTTACCGTTGTGGAAGCGCTCAATCGGCAATCCATGTGCCGATGCGTGCTCCGGTTGAAGTTGTTGCTTGTGCAACACACTCATCAAAAATCGATCATCATCGGTCATTTCATCAGGAATCGTGAATGGCACGTTGTCATAGACCGGTTCAGGGGTTTTCATTGAGACTGGTTCAGTAATCACCTCATCTACATCAGGCACGACAGGCGTCGTTGAACGCTGATCTTGATGGGCTGCTGGCGTGGCATTCATCGCATTGACCAGGGTGGCCGCCGTTACTACCGGCGAGAGCTCAGTGATTTGCACTGACATGGCATCTGCTTGCACACTCAAAGTACGCGTGTCATCAGTCTGCATGGATGCATGTCGCTCCAACGTACGCTGAACCAACATACCGGTACTCTCATGACTGACTTCGTGTGCCTCCAAACACGCACAATCTGCCTCATGGTCATGAGCCGGTTCGTAGCCCATTTGTCCCATTTGCTCCAACACAGATTGCACATCGCTATCGCGGATGGTGGGCACCACCTCCGTACTGATGTACTTAACTTGTGCCTGATTGAACGACTTGACAAATGCATCCTGTTGCCATGACTGTGCATCCCACTCCGGCAACTTCCAGTCAGCAACAGGCGGCAATGCTTCATCACCAAACAACTCTTTGGCAGTCTCAAGCATCGGGTCATAAAGCTGCGCCTGTTGCCAGTAATGCGCACTCAACTGTGCATCTCGTTGTGCTTGATACCGACCAATGATAAAGTTGGCTTTTAATAACTGTGGAGCCTGCTCTACACCCTGCATACATACATCGTGCGCCGTACGCTCATCACCGTTCCGCCACAACGATTCTGCAAGCGCCACCAGAATGTCGAGTCGCTCAGGATGAATAGCACGCAATTTTTGAAATTCATCAATTGCCTGTTCATACATACGACCACGCACAAATAAACGACCGAGTCCGACACGTGTCATCTGTAAGTATTGGTCATCTTTGGCGGTGCGCTGATACATGCTTGCAAGACGCGTCCGAATATCGCTCATGTCCGGTCGCATCTCAATCGCACGCTCAAGATAGTAGATCGCATCAGCAAGTTGGTCCGTTTGCTCCGCAATCGCACTTAATCCGACTAACGCAACGAAGTTCTCTGGATCACTCTCACACACCGACAAAAAGATCGTACGCGCTTCGCTGTGCAAGCCAGCTGCCACCAACGCCTCGCCTAAGTACAACTTAGCCTTGATGTTGTGCGGAAAATACTGCAGCACGTGACGGGCCATACTCGCCACCTTGACCTGCTCCCCCTCGCGTACCGCATGACGCATCAGCTCGTATGCTGCACTTAGACTCATCTCACCCATCGCTGGCTCCTTACTCCACTCAGCCCTTGATTGAGATTACTGTGGTATGTAGTAAATTACAATTTGATTACATCTGATTGAGATAATAACATGATTTGTCATTTAATGCAATAGTTTTACTACGACTTGTAATTATTTTGTCAAATGCACACACCTCATACACCGACACAACACCAAAAAGCCCCTCGACACGCAATGTCGAGGGGCGTACTGCGCAGGTGCATCAGGGGACAGCACGGAGCTTCATCATCACATCAAGGATACGTTGGCCGTACGTGGTGCCGGGGACTGCCCATTTGCCATTCATTCCAACGATGGTTGGTGCAACCCCGCGGAGGTGTGCGGGGAGTGGGCGATACGACAAGGCCTTGTCAATCAGCGTCTTCTGTGCGGGAGTGGCTTGTTGATCGGTGATAGCATAGGCCAGCATGCGTCCGATATGTGCCGGAATGGCCTCATCCTCCCACGAGGCGAAGCTCAACCCTTTCTCCCACTGGTTCCGTTGTGAATTAAAAACCCACCCTGGCACATTTGGATTGGTACTTGATTTGCTCCCATCAACGCCGAGACCGGCTGGATTGCGTTGTGGTCGAGCTGACCAAAAGCTCGTCATGAACCCCGTCTCGTGGGCCATCTGTGCAATTGCCAAGAACCAGTCAACGCCCACACTATTGCCGATGCGCTCATATGCCTGTACGATGCTAACCACATCGTCGTAGGAGTATCCGTTTGTCGCGGCTCTGGGTGCAAGGACGCGTACTGCCTCTGCCACAGTACCACTTGGCGCACCCAAAATCGGTGCATCATTTGGGGCTTTTGCAGGTACATGATCGCGTACTTCGTTGCCCAATAACCCCAATAACACATCATACGGTGCAGAATTTTGTGGATGGTACTCGAAGCGTGCACGCTCAAACCACTGAACTTGGTATTCGTTACCATCGCTGAGCCGCTCAGTAATCACGCCTGATAACGGCAACCCAAACAACGCCAAGCTCTCACTTTCACTGAATCCAGCGCGTCCGTCCATCTCTAGTCCGTATGTGCGCCATACCTGCCAAAACCGCCCACATACGGCATGCCCCGTCTCCGTAAATGACCTGCACCCCTCGGCTCCTGCGGACTTCGGAAAGGCAAACCAATCACGCCCGCTCTGGGCAATCCGATCCGCACCCAGTCGCCCTAACAACACATCGTATGGCCGCGCATTTTGTGGGTGGAGCTCGAGTCGGTTCCGCTCAAAATTCTGTAATGTTAATGTCTTGCCCTCAATGGTCGCCTGCGTCTGTGGACCAATCGGGTATCCGAAAACGCGCAACCCACCTTGGGCCTCCCAATATTCACGAATACGACCACTGATGCAATACCCTGTTTCAGGAAAGCACATCTCTCCGGTGGTCTGCGCACCTACCTGGCTAGGCATAACTCCTAGCATCATACTTACACTGAATAGTATTACTACAATACGTCGTACCATAATACCTCGCATTCTCATACGATATAAAAAAACGCCGACGACGGGTCGACGATGGGGCTCACAGGGAGCAGTTGTCTGGTCGGGGCGAGAGGATTTGAACCTCCGACCTCATGAACCCCATTCATGTGCGCTACCAGGCTGCGCTACGCCCCGAGAGTGACAACGACTTAATCATACGCTACTGCAACGTCTGCTGTCAAATAGCGGAGCGGGGGGGCACACCACGTACAACAACAGTGATACACGAATCAAAACGGTTCAATGCCAACGTCTGCAAGATCATCAGCAAAGCGTTCAAAATCACGCTGGGAGCGTAGTTGAGCGACTTTTTGCAGATAGAGGTGGCGTGGTTGACCAGGCAGAAGCAGCGCTCGTGCAATGTATTGAGTCAGATACGTCTGCAGGGCAGTCCGTTGGATCGGCGTTGGATCAATGCCTTGAAAGTAGCTTTCGACGGCATCTGCAAGACGACCAGTTTGCTCGGTCATCCAGAAATGCGGTGCAATCTCTACTTGAAAGGGATATGGGTAGGCGTCATCCCGCACAAATTCGAGGTCGCCGATTTTTTCGAAACGCGCATCTTCCGTGCTCATATGACTCCTTACACGCATTATTCACACCGTTCACTATACCATTCCTCCATCGACAGAGCACTGATGGGTGCCACAATCAACACACATCATAAAATGCATGACATCACTCAAGTGCACAATGCGTCAAAAACTCGCACACAGTCAGTAAAGGATATCGTGTGTATGTCGCATCATCGTCGCATGCGTAAACGGTGGATGGGTTCAGCACAGCCCAGTCGATATTTATGCAGAGTCATCGGCAACCATACTTACGTAATAGTCATCCACACATATGCGTGGTATGTTACAACAAAATTTCTTTTGAAATTATAAGATTCATATTGCACAATGATAAATTTTACAGTATATTATTGACTATTGTATTATCGTAAATTTACGCAGTACATGAGTGTAGTAGGCAGAAAACACGATGCGGTGACTTATATCCGTGCGTACCATCTGCACCAATCATTAGATAACGGTAAATGTTAACGTTATATTCGCAAAAGTCAAAATCTGAACAATCGGAGTACTTATGAGCATGTCGGTTAGTGCTGTTCCCGGCACCGCAGTTGTGCGGATTGATCCACATGTGCGCTATGTGGTCGCACACGGGAGTAATCACATCGATCTCTTGCGCGCAATCACTCATGCATCATTAGACATGGTCGCACTGACGGGTATCGGCAACATTAAAAGTTACGAATCAATCCAAAGAGACTATGACAAATTGGTGTTACTTGAAAAAGCCGGCATTCTTAACCAAGATGATCAACAGCGTTTAGGATTACATCACGATTTACGCACACGCACGACCATTCTGCCCGGGTTTGAAGTCATCAGTGCCGATGGAGTCACCATCAACGCCATCTTTGCAGCTGATGCAGCGATTAGCAACATCGAGACCATTCTGCACCACCTGAGTGCTGATCACGCCACTGGTCAAACAAATACACCAGCGAATGCAATTTGTGCGCTTGTCCATGCAGCAAATGGCATTGCTATTGCATATGCAGAATCACCTACAGCAATTACACTCATCAAGCAACTGATTGCAAGTAATCAATTACATGCGCTCTCACATGCCATTGAAGACATTACCGATGTCTGCGTGTTAGGGGGATCACGTGCCACAACATTAGACGAAATCGGTGCAGGATTCAGCGAAATCAAGTTATCAACACCGAGTTTTGAAATGATGCGCAATGTGGTATTTGGTCGACATGTAGAAGCGACAAACTTCATCAACACACCAGTACGACGCTGGGCGATTCATCAACTCATCCAAGCAACCAACGACAATCATATCGTCCAAATCGCAGATGGCAAGGCAAGCGATATCGTCGTTCACGTTGGTGCACTCGCCAATGCTGGGAGTGGCGTGCTCCTCATCGGCTGCGAGGATGGCAACGTAATCGGCATCAAACAAAAAGACAAACTCTTGGCCATGGCGCTCAAAACAGCCGAACAAATTGTTCCCCAACCACACGTGTCTGGTGAAGTCATCACCTTGGATGGCAATCACGTTGCCCGCATTGAAGTGCGCGGTGATAACCCACCGTACATGCTTCATGATGGGCGAATCATGATTCGTCGGGATGCACAGACATCTCTTGCAACTCCTGATGAACTGCGTCGATTGTGTCTGCCCAACCAAAATAACGGTGCAGATCTCGACTTACCACGGAGCGGTGTCTCGATTGTGTCTGCCCAGCGACGTGGTGGTACATGGCACTATGAGGTGCGTGATTTACGCACCACCGCAGGCGTGACGCGCGATCGCGCCCAGGGCCTTTGGGACTATGCCATTGAACGACACGAAGATTTGCGTGATGGCAAAGCGAACCTCGAAGATATCAAATGGCAAGGACAACTAGGGCTCTGGCGGTCGTATATCCAAGGTGGGCGCCCCAAATACGACCTCGTCCACCGCGACAGTCACGGAGTCATTGACCATATCTTCTATGGTGTCTCTGATTGGGGATTAGGGGCACAGTGGCAACACCTCATCAATACCTACGCACCACAACTTGCCGTCGACACAGTCACGTTTGATGAAGACCAAGCACAGAGTGCACCATCCACAACACCTACCTCGCACACCGCGACACTCCCGGCCGCAATGCCGATGCCGCAGACCTTCCCGAACTTTCAAGGTGATCGTCGGCCGCGGTGGCGTGGGCGTGGCGCCATCACGCGCATTTGGCGTGACGATGAGCAGAAGCCGCGTTTCGACCTCTTGCTCAAAAACAAGCGTGACGGTGCCGGCGAGGATGCATTCGAGATTCAAGAATATCACGGAGTTACCCGCGATCAACTGAATCAAGCATGGCTTGACTTGGTCCAAGTAAAGAAGCCACGCACCGGCATCGAAGTGGTTGAAACAGTACTCGACGAACAAGGGGATAAGCGCTTTATCTTCCGTAATTTGCGCAACGACGAGGTTAGTCCACATCCGTGGCGCATGAATGACATTGAAGAAGGCAGCATTCGTCAGTATGCGGCGCGCATGCACCTGGCCGATCAAACCATCAACGAAGACCATATTCGCTGGTGGGGGAATATCGGTTATTTACGTCCGATGCGTCGCCAAGTTGATTTGGTCTACCGCGATGAAGAAGGTGTCGACCACATTTACTACGCAGCTCGACGTGATGAGCTCGTTGGCGAATGGCACGATCTGCTCGCCGAGTACGACGATCTCGTTGAATAACACCCACGACGTCGAAGCGGGGATGATTACCGTGGTAATCATCCCCGCTTTGTGTTGCGTGTTGCGCAATAGATTAGACGCTTAGAACGGTAAATCCTCAGCATCATCATCAGCCGGTGGTGGAGGTGTCTTGGCTCGTGAGTTACTTGCTGGACGCGCCGGCCGCGCAGCTGGTGGTGGCGCATCAAACTCATCATCGCTGATTGGCTGTGGCGCATTGCTCCGTGGCGCATTGGCAGGCCGCGATGGTGCTGACGTTGGCGCCGGCGCAGCAGTACGCGGTGGCGCAGCACCGAGGTCATCAAATGGTGCGTTCTGATAGCCGCCAACTTCATCATCTCGACGACTACTCAAAATAATCATATCGGTTGCAATAACTTCGGTTGACTGGCGATTGACACCGTCACGATCTTGATATTTGCGCGTTTGTAAACGTCCTTCAACATAGACGCGCGTCCCTTTGGTCAGGTACTGATTGCAGATTTCTGCCAACTTGTCCCACGCAACCACGCGAAACCACTCGGTATCGTCGTGCTGCGTGCCATCTGCGGAACGCCACGTACGACCGCTCGCCACGCTAAACGTCGTTACGGGACTACCCTGTGGCGTAAAGCGCATCTCCGGGTCAGCCCCTAAACGACCAGTAATCATCACTTTGTTTAAATCCTTGGACATGGTCAGCTCCTCTCGTGCTTCTGCGTTAATACTCGTATTTGCGATGATGTGACCATCACAGTACGTACGATTGTAGCATATTTGTTCTAATTGTCAAGCATATTTATTCGATATCTGATTTTGAGTCGGACGTATCGGTATCCGACACCACCTTGACCAAACTCAGCGACGGGTCAATTTTGAGTTCGCCGTAATTTGGGAAATCGACACGAATATACTCGCGACCGTCAACAAAAAAGCTATCTACGACTTCACCGTCCCCATATGGCAAACAAAAAATACGCTGCCCAGAATAAAATCGGTGGATTTCATCGCGTGGGCGCGATGTTGACGCGGAGGATGACGGGGTCGCCACATTCGGCAGTTTCTGTTGAATTTGCTTGCGCAAATTTGCCATAATCCGATTGACATTCGGGACGCCACTCTCTGCCGGCGCCTCAGGTGCCTTCTGTGGGGGTGGCACATCACGACTCCCCCGCGACGCTGCTGCCCGAGGTGGTGCGCTTGACGACGGAGGTGTCGGTGGTGTCTCTTGTTGTCGAGGTGCACTCGATGCACGCGACGCCGCGCTTCGTGACACTCCTGTCGACGGAGTCGCTGGTGGGGTTGCTGGTTTAGGCACAGGATTGGCGGCACGATTTGCCGGCACCTGTCGTGGCACCACCGGTGTGGGTACTTCGGGTATTAATGGACGATCACGGCGCGTTCGCTGTTGCCAATTTCGTCGATCCGTTGGTGCTGATGGTGTCGAGGATATCACAGGTTGTGCCGCCGTTACGTCATGTTCGGCTGCTGGCACAAGCCCCGGAATAACCACTGGGAACGACGCAGTCGTGTCTGACTCCTTGACTCCACCATCAGTGTCTGACTGAGATACCACGGGTACCGGTGCAACAATCGGTTGTGCTGCGGTGTGGCGCGGTGGTGGTGGTGCAACTAATTCAAGCCATGCCACATCGTTTGTTGCACTCTGAGCGTACAACGTGTCGTGTTGCAACACTCGCGCAATCCGCAGTGCCGTTTGGAGGAGCACATCAATATGACGGAACATCCACTCACTAGCACCATTACCACCTGGTTGCGCATCAATCACATATAACCGGCCAAACTGCACATCCGCACATGGCACTGCTGCCGCCGTAGTAAACATGCTCAATACTGGCAACGCCAACACTACACTCCACCCAATCGTTTGGGCGTCAGTGTTGACATAGGTGGGAATATCAATCCACCACGCATGCGCGCTCCAACGACTCTCAAGGGCATGAGCAAACAGGTGATCTTTGACTGCTTCATCACGCACTTCGCGCACGCCGACGACCGATTCTGTCACCAATACACGACCATATGTGGCTACAATCCCGCGCGCCAACATACTTGTCTCTTTGCTATCACGAATCGACACTGTGCTCGTACGTAATGGCATGGTACGCCGCTGTGGTATATCGTGTTGCAACGTGACAATTGCATCATCGTCGTGACGTTGCACAACCCGCAGACCTCCGTACCACGGTGGCACTGCCGAACCCTTGGATAACCACCGTTCAAACCCAGTCGGATCAAACGGCGTGTCGATGGTCATCTCGCCGATTTGCATCAAAACTGGCAGACCAATGGCCGAGAGCATATGAAAATCATCGTAGGGACTATCATCACCTGCAATGCTCCAACGTTGATCGGGCAGGACCATCAACTGGCCACGCTCTACCAAACGATCACGAAGCTCACCAGCATACCACTGCCGAATCTCGCCATCCGTGAGTGGAATCTCGCATGCAGCTGTGCGCAGATGTTGCGTCAACACGTAAGCATTAAGCGTTGCCGATGGCCACATCGGCGGTGTAGGATCAAGAAGCTGAGCGGGATTGGCGGCGTACCACTGGTCAATTGGATGACTACCAAGTACAACCACGACCGCGGTATACCCCGACTGCAGCGCCTCTGCAATGCGCCAGCGGTCATCAGCAATCCCGACCATAATGAGCACCTGAGCATGCCAAAGACGCGAGGCGCTCGTGATATTACTATTGACGTCGATAGGATCTAGCAACGGCTGTAGGGTATCGCGCACCCACATATGCGCTGCGTAGCCCTGCTCACTGAGTGATTGTGCCAGCGATTGTGCCACTTGCAGATAATCATCCGGTCGGTACCACACTTCGACCACAGATGGTTCGTGTGCGTAATCGTTCGCTTGTACAATGCGCCATGTGCCGATGGATAAGTCCTCGAGTGTCGCATCCAAATCGGTGACTGGTACCAGCGTCGCCATATATTGAACTTGTGTTGATGCACGATAGTGTTGCACTACGCGCTGAACGCGCTTCACCAGTGCGGCCAAGTGATACATGCCGATACCCGCAACCAGATGGGCGTCGACCAGCCCACAGATTGCCAGCGATTGCCACAATCCACGCCATGCGCGATCATGATGACCGAGTATTCTGCGATGGAGTGCATCATATGTCACAATTAATAGTCGTTCGGCCACCATAGGACCGGTCGTCTCGGTGACAATGACCGGCATAATGGCCGTATCGTGCGAAAACTTTTCGACAAAGGCAATAATTTCACGGTACAAGGCCATGGCCGCGGCCTCGTCATGAACCAGTAGCATGGCACGTTGCGTGGGTGATTCGATGAGCACATTGATGATCATACAAATCAGGCTTAATGTACGGCGCGGACTGGCCGAGACAATAGCCACATGCTCTTGCCGCCGCATGGCCATCAATGTTGCAGCATGATGCGGGCGAAACGGCTCACCGGTCAGGTTAATCCAGGCATGTGAGAGCACAGGATCAACAGCTAAGTGCGTGATTCGTTGGCCAGCTGATGCAGGATTATGTTGGGTATGGACAACAATCTCTGCCCCGTATGGTTGACGAAAATGCGCCACTGCATCAGTGATATGTGCGGTCATGAGCACACAGCCTTACTCAAACATATAACGTACATTACTATTATACTTCGTAATTAAATTTCTGTGCATCCTCTGTTATGGGGCTTTGCCCTCATGTGGCATGGAGCCAGTCAATCCAATACAAATTCGCCATAAAATTCATTTGCATCACACAAAATTGTGTGGTATCATTCAATTCGTTGTCGAGGCGCCTAGCGCGACGGCAAAAGCGGTGAGGAGCGGCCCCATCGTCTAGCGGCCTAGGACGTCACCCTCTCAAGGTGAAGATCGAGGGTTCGAATCCCTCTGGGGTCACCAAGTTTCTTACCGACACAAGCCACATGGGGATGTGGTGTAGAGGCCTAACATGCGACCCTGTCAAGGTCGAGACCGCGGGTTCGAATCCCGTCATCCCCGCCACGTAGTTACCACACCACCTCACACGCACCGTGTGAGGTGGTGTGGTTTTGTAGACAATCATACACCACACATGAAGGAGTACGTACATGGCCGCCACGCGCATTATTCGCCACGCACTCATTGTATTGTTGATACTCATGATTCCTCTGATTGGAATGCAAATTAACACCGATATTCGCTGGAGTCCGTTTGATTTTGTCATGGCAGGAGGATTATTGTTCGGCGCCGGACTCGCATATGAAGGTATCCGCGCCAGACTTCTCACATCATCACAACGATTATGGATGGTGATTGGTATGAGTGTTGTGATCGTGGTGGTGTGGCTTGAGCTCGCCGTAGGCATCGTGGGTACGCCTTTTGCGGGAAACTAGGCACCGTACAGAGTAGTCATCACCTTTGCACTCGATGGCTACAGGGAGATTGCACATGCGTGCAACAACGCGGATTGTTCGTATGCTTCTGACGCATCAAAATCCGATTTGACTCACCTCATTCTACACGCTACAATACCTAGACGGATTTATTCCGCAGGGCGTTGGTGTGCCCGCACAGGAGTCATGATGTTCGAAAGCCTTTCGGATCGTTTACAAGCGGTATTTCAGAAGCTCGGCGGCAAGGGTCGTTTGAGCGAAGAAGACGTGCGCGAAGCGATGAAGCAGGTGCGACTTGCCCTGCTCGAGGCAGACGTCAACCTGCAAGTCGTGCGTGAATTTGTGGCCAAGGTCACTGAGCGCGCCGTCGGTGAGGAGGTCTCACGGAGTCTCACTCCATCACAGCAGGTCATCAAGATTGTGCGCGACGAACTCATCGCACTGCTTGGAGATGCTGAAGTCCCGCTTGCGGATGCCAAACTCCCGCCGACCGTCATCATGCTGGTAGGTCTGCAAGGAGCCGGCAAAACCACTCACGCGGCCAAACTCGCATTACAACTGCGCAAAAAGGGCAAACGCCCACTCATGATTGCTGCTGACGTCTATCGGCCAGCCGCTATCACGCAGTTGGAGTCGTTAGGCAAGCAGATCAACATTCCCGTCTACAGCGAGGGGAGTGCCGCAAAACCGACCGACATTGTGCGCAACGGTATTCACCATGCACGGCAAGAGCACTGTAATGTCGTCATCATTGACACGGCTGGTCGTCTGCAGATTGACGAGCTCTTGATGAACGAACTCAGTCAAATCGTCGAGGTAGCCAATCCTGACGAGCGGTTACTCGTGGTTGACGCCATGATTGGTCAAGAGGCAGTGCGCGTTGCTGACGAATTCAACAAGCGCGTCGCGCTGAGTGGGATTATTTTCACCAAAGTCGACGGTGATGCGCGTGGTGGTGCTGCGTTGTCAGTGCGATCGGTCACCGGCGTACCAATCAAGTTCTTGGGCACCGGTGAAAAAATCGAATCCGGCACGCTCGAGGTCTTCCATCCAGAGCGTTTGGTATCGCGTATTTTGGGCATGGGTGACGTTCTTTCGTTGATTGAGCGTGCTGAGCAATCAATCGACAAAGACGAAGCTGCGCGCATGCAAAAGAAGCTCGCCAAGGGGTCATTTGATCTCGAAGACTTTTTGTCATCGATGAAGCAAATGCGGAAGCTTGGTCCCATCAATCAGATTCTGGGGATGTTACCTGGAATGGGGCAGATGGCCAAGGCTGGAGAGCTGGTAAACGAGAAGGAATTACGTCGTGTCGAGGCTATCATCCTTGCGATGACGCCCGGCGAACGACGCAATCCGGATATAATCAAGGGGAGTCGCCGCGAGCGCATCGCCAAAGGAAGTGGAACGTCGGTCCAACAGGTATCGGCACTCCTCAAAAACTTCCAACAGATGCAACGGGTGATGAAGCAGTTTGGTGGTAATGGCAAAGGGCGGATGCCCGACCCGCGTGATATCATGCGTCGGCTCCGTTAATCCACAATTTGTATACATGTAGGAGGAAGTTCGGAACATGGTCACTATTCGTTTGCGCCGCACCGGCAAGAAAAAACAGCCGAGCTATCGTGTTGTTGTCGCTGATTCACGCTCACCACGCGATGGGAAGTTCATCGAAATCATCGGCTTCTATAACCCAGTGCGCCAACCACAAGAGCTCGAAATCAAGGCTGACCGCGTCCGTCATTGGATGAGTGTTGGCGCCAAGCCTTCAGATACGGTTGTGCGCTTGCTTAAGCGTGTCAACGTCCTTGACGAGAGTGGTAAACCAACGCCTGTTGCAAGCTAATCGAGAGGCTCATGCGTAAATTACTCGAGTACATGGTGCGTAATTTGGTTGATCACCCTGAGGCCGTGCAAATCCGCGAACGGTCGACGCCATATGCTGTCACCTTTCGCTTGAGTGTAGGCTCTCAAGAAGCCGGCAAAATCATCGGTCGCAATGGTCGCGTGGCCAAGTCGATTCGTGATTTGATGGCTGTGGCAGCCGCCCGCCAAGGCAAACGCGTCCATATTGATATTGAGTAAGCCAAGGAACTCCCTCCTTTGCCAGATACCATGCGTGATGCGCCCGGTGCGGGCGTATCACGTACGGTTGTGTGTTTTTTGTCTACTTTTCCGGCGGTCTGATGTATCATCATGTATCGCCTACTACAGTGGTGACACCAATGAGTGATATACAACCAGTACGCCCCGAAGAACTATTATTAGTGGGCGAAGTCGTGAATGTGGTCGGTCTCCGTGGTGATGTACGACTCCGCCTTATCTCAACACAACCGGTATTTTTGGCTGAGACCAAGCCAATGCTGTACAGTGCTGACGGCAAGCGCACATTTCGCTTGCGACGACTTGTCCACTACAAAAATGACCTCTACACAGCAACGCTCGGTGGCATTGCCACGCGTGATCTGGCAGAGGCGATGCGTGGAACCGAGTTGTACATCCGGCACGACGATATTGAACCACTTGCCGACGATGAATACTTCATTCATGACTTGGTCAATCTGACCGTCGTTGATCGCGACAACAACGTGATTGGCACCGTACGCGAGGTCATCAACACCGGCGCAAGCGATGTAATCATCATTACTCGAGTTGGCAAACCAGATGCACTTGTACCCATGGTCAAGGCGTTTGTCAGTCATCTTGATGTGACCAACAAACGCCTCGTAATTACACCGATTCCCGGTCTTCTTGTTGATTAGATCTATTCCACAACAGGACTAGGTGGAACAGGGGCAAGGTACTTGGCGCGCCACTGATTGCGCTCAGTGCGTAGCATCGGCTTTTGCCAGAGCGTCCACCACCCTACCGGATATCCAATCATTTTGGCGACATCACCGATGAGCCGAATCCACGGCACTAATGCTGATGCGAGCACGACTTGCCAACCATTGACGCCTTCTTTGTGGCGTAACCAGAGTCGTTGCCACGGTTGAACACAGTAGGCAATAACTCCGCTCGCCAAGATGCCAACACCAAAACCTCCGGCTAGCAACAGCAACAATCCGAAAAGATAGACGGCATACCGCATAAGATGACGTTTGTACCACAGTCCACCGATTGCATCACCTCGTGCATAGAGGAAGTACTGTCGATAGAACTGCTTGACCGTACCACGTGGCCGGAAATGCACGAGTGCATCGGGCACAAAGACAAAGCGCACACCGGCGTTGCGGAGCGCAAAATCAAAGAGCAAGTCTTCACAATGACTGGCCCACTCTGGATAGCCGTCAACCTGATCCCACACTGCTTTGCGGAACGCCACTGACTTGCCGAAAGGCATGAATTGATCAGGAATAATCTCCGTGGCTTCACGATAGTTCGTACAACCAACCGCAAGCTCAAAGACACTCCGAGGCAACGGTCGAAAAAACCCTCCGACCACGTCTGCTTCATCGGCCATGAGTGGTGCAATGAGCCGCTTCAACCAATGCCGATCCAAAATCAACCCAGCATCGGTACAGGCAACAATATCCCCTGATGCATGAAATATTGCATTATTCCGACCCGACGGAATGTTATATCCACCGAACACCAATCGAATAGGAAAGCCCATGTCAATGTACTGTTGCACAATAGCGGTGGTCGCATCCTGACTGTTACAGTCGTTGATGACGATTTCGTCGGGTGCAACACTCTGACCAATCATTGATTCGATGAGTTGGGCAATATTATCTTCTTCATCACGAACCGTGCAAACCAGTGAAACCCGTTTTTGATTCGTCATCGCATCGCTCCCAATCCCTACCACATGCAGATGTATAGAATACACGAGTTACACTGCATATACACCACATATTGTAGTATACTAGCAAATAGTATACATACATTATAGACGTTCGAGAACATCAATCACATGTACAAATACATCATTTGGGGATGTTGTTGCCTTGGCTTCCTCAGCGCCTGTACGCCGGCAGCACAATCACCGTCAACTGCACTACCCACTGCCACCACCCAACGCGAGGCCTCGCCGGTCGTTCAAACGACCACACCCATCGCCACATTGACGCCAAGTCGTGTACCCAGCAATGATGTAGCGGTAGTAACGACTGAACCAGTTGATGCACTCGCAAGTCAAACCAGTGAGGGCTATTATCAAATTGGTAATCCGGATGCGCCGATTACCATGACCGATTACTCGGATTTCTTCTGAAGTGTCTGTGCCTTCCACGTGTTGGAAGTCGAACCTCAGTTAATTGACGCCTATGTGCGCACAGGGACATTACGCATTATTTCGCGACCACTGTTGCAATCTGGCCCAAATAGTCTACGTGCAGCGCATGCAACAGCGTGTGCTGGTGAGCAACAGCACTACTTTGCCATGCGTTCGGTAGTCTATGCGAACATCGGCATGCTCTATACGGCTCCCGACATTGATGTGGCGTTGAGTGAGTTGACCAGTCAACTATCCATTGATCGTGCAACGTTCGATACCTGTATGAGCAGCAATAGACACGAACAACAATTGTACGAGGGGTTTGCGCGCGCAAAAAACGATGGCATCCAATCACGGCCAGTGTTTGATATCAACGAAACACGGATTATCGGCGGTCGGAGTTATGCCGACCTGGTTACCATCATCGAATCATTACAACCGTAGCATCACCCACCGAGTACGGGCGGTATCAGCCATCTATAATCATCCTACGAGTTCGCACTACGCATGCTCGTGGTAGGATGAACTATGCACGTTTCTTTGCATGATGTACGGATGGCAACGGAATCAGATTATGCACACGCGGCACCTCCCTCCAATCATAGTCATGATGCTTTGTGGGATGATTGTTATCCGACTAGCATTATCACCGGTAGCCGTAACTGGTTCAACCTGTACCGAGGATCATCCGTACTATCTGTTTGACTGTGAAGTACCAGATTGGACGGCAACGCCCGTTACGCCGTCGCCGACCTATGTCAATGGCATGATGGACGATGATTTGCTCACACAAATTCCCACGCAGTTAACTGACCCAACCGATACGGTGTTGCCGACGATGACCCCAACTGCGTTACCCACACCACTCATGCAAGCAACCACACCGACCATCACTCCAACCTTGCTACGCACACCGATGCCACGCACACGTACAGAAACCGTCGTGCGTGACAGTACGATACGCATCACTGATACGACATCATCCGACATAGCATGCCCACGACAGGGGCGTCTGATTATTAGTGGTACGACTACCCCATATACGCTACTCCTACTGCGTTTTGATGACAGAGTCGTTGGCGGAGGTATAAGCTATGCATCTGGGGGATACGCCATTCCACTGTTAATTGGTGACGAATCATCCGGAATACATCGTATTGAGATACGTGCACGTAATACCAACAGGGTACTCAATCAGTTTATGTGCGTTACACCATAAATAATGAGATGTATATGACTCATGCATGGTTTTCGATTGTGCAACAAATTAGTCAACACGATCAAGGCATTACCCTCGATGATTTGCCAATTGTTCGCCATGCTGATGGGCGAGCAGCGCGCATCCACCATCCCGCTGATGGGGTAATACCACGCTTGGCCGCAGTGTTGGTTGTCATCCATCCTCACGGTAATGGTGTAGAACTGTTGTTGACACGTCGTGGTGGTGGACTGCGCGAACACAGCGGTGAAATCGCATTCCCAGGGGGGCGTCAAGAAGCGGGCGAGACAAGTGTCGACACGGCTTTGCGCGAGGCACATGAAGAGCTCGCCATACCTGCTTCAGCAGTCAATGTACTGGGGACGCTCCGCACTATTTATGTGCCACGAAGTAATCACCTAGTCACCCCGGTTGTGGCGTGGTGCGACCATTTACCACCGATAACTCCCAACACCGCAGAAGTCGCTGAATTCTTTTTGGCAGATATCGACTCACTCCTACATCCTCATGCCATTCAGTACGAAACTCGGCAGGTACACGAGGAGACGTTTGTGGTACCGTACTATCCCATCCATACACATCGTGTTTGGGGAGCTACTGCACTTATGTTATCTGACCTGATTTTGCGCACGCGCCGACTACTTTTGCATCAGACATCAGCACAAGGAACCACATATGAGCAATAAACGAAATCTCGGTATTCTCGGTGCGATTATCGGCACAATTGGTGTGGCCACCGTAGCCACACTCCGCAAGTCGCTGGCACAAACGCGTGGCACACTCTCACTCGGTAGCTTACACCATCCAGTTGAGGTCTTCCGTGACCGTTGGGGAGTACCCCACATCTATGCCCAAAACACCCACGATTTATTTGTGGCACAAGGTTTTGTCCATGCACAAGATCGACTTTGGCAAATGGAGAGTCAACGACGCCTCGGATTTGGGCGACTATCTGAGCTCGTAGGCAAGCGAGCCATTAACACGGATCGCTACATGCGAATTCTCGGGTTAGGGCGTGCAGCGCAACGCGATGTGAGTCATTTGAGTGATGAAGCACGAGCAACCATTGAAGCATACGTGAGTGGCATAAATGCGTTCATTCAGCAACACCGTACCAAACTACCACCAGAGTTTATGTTGTTGCGCCATACTCCCGAAGCGTGGCACGTGGTTGATGTATTAGTGTGGGGCAAAGTCATGGCCTTAAGCCTCTCTGGCAACTGGCCACAAGAGGTATTGCGCGCACAGATGGTATCACAGATTGGCACCACACAATCTGCACAGTATCAACGCACCTCGCGCGCTGATATGCCATTCATTGTGCCGCCTGATACGACGTAT
This sequence comes from uncultured Klebsiella sp., assembly GCA_964482795.1. GTDB lineage: Bacteria > Chloroflexota > Chloroflexia > Chloroflexales > Roseiflexaceae > UBA965. The sequence goes on along the minus strand of CAYZZI010000019.1, from coordinate 25,331 downwards.
GCACCTGATATCGGCCAAAGTGCGCTCAATCTGGCACAAGATGCTCAACCGTGGCTCAATGAAAGTAACGATCGAGGCAGCAACAACTGGGTGGTCAGTGGGGCACGCACCAAAAGCGGTCAGCCCCTCTTGGCCAACGACCCACATCTCGGATTAACGGTGCCATCCATTTGGTACGAAGTTCACCTGCATGCCCCAGAATACCAAGTGGCCGGTGCAAGTTTTGCGGGAGTGCCTGGCGTCATCATCGGGCATAATAATCATATTGCATGGGGTGTCACCAACAGTATGACCGACCTCCAAGATTTGTACATGGAACGATTTGATTTGAGCGACGCAGCCGGACTGCGCTATGAATATCAGGGACAATGGCACCAAGCTGAATTATTATACGAAACAATTAACGTCAAGGGCGGCGCACCAGTCATTGAACCGGTCCGCGTTACCCATCATGGTCCCATCATTACCCCGCTGACTCGATCTGATGGAAGCCGTGAAAACAACCCACTCGCACTCCGCTGGACGGCGCTGGACCGGAGTACCCTAGTTGATTCCATATTGGCGTTGAATCGTGCTCATGATTGGGAGTCGTTCCGTGGTGCGCTTCACCTGTGGGATGTCCCCCCGCAGAATTTTGTCTACGCAGATGTGGCAGGGAATATCGGCTATCAACTTGCTGGGAATATTCCAATCCGCGCACAAGGCGATGGCAAACTCCCAGTGCCTGGTTGGAGTGGCGATTATGAATGGCAGGGCTTTATTCCATTTGCACAGCTACCAACCCAATACAATCCACGTGAAGGCTTCATCGTGACGGCCAACAACCAGATTGTGGCTGACGATGTGGTACCACCTGTACGCGGTGAATGGTCGAATGGGTGGCGAGCCGCACGCATTCGTCAGCTCATCAACCAATACCCGCTACACGACAACGCCACATTTGCCCGCATTCATGCGGATCAACGGAGTCTCTCAGGACTTGAGTTGGTCACTGTGGCAGGTCGCCTCCCTGATGGGGATGCACTGGCCAACCAGGCGCGGGCTATTTTGTCGGGATGGGATGGCGAACTCCATGTTGACAGCATTGCGGCCACGATTGCCGTGCAACTCTTTGAAGAAATAAAACTGGCCGTGTTTGCTCCGGTAATGCACACGATGCAACTCGTCGTTGGATTCGGTGCATTTGCAAGTCGTCCTGGCCAAGATTACATGGCACGATCGCTCCCGCACATTTTGGCGGCGTTAACCAGCAATAACAATGAATGGTTTGACGATGGACGTACATGGGATCAAATTCTTGCGCTCGCATGGCCCGCGACACTCACAACGATTCGCAAGAAACTTGGTGATGATCCTGTGAAATGGCGTTATGGCAACTGGCATACGCTCCAATTCACACATCCGCTCGGTGCGATCCCGGTTATTGGCAAACTATTCAGCCGCGGACCATATCCTTTTGGAGGGAATGGTGACACAGTCAACGTCTGTGGTATCACGACCTCACCAGATGGGGTGACATCCTACTCGACCGCCTCGTTGCGCATCATCTGCGATCCTTCTGATTGGGAACAGTGTCGGAGCATCCACCCCGTCGGGCAATCCGGCCACTTTCTGAGTCAACACTATGCAGATTTTATCAAACCATGGTTGAATACCGAGTATCACCCGATGCCTTGGGATCGACGGCGTGTAGAAGAGATGAGTCAAGAAAAACTCACCTTGACGCCATAATCGATGTAGGTTGATGCATTGAATCACGCAAAAGAAGGCGCCACTCGAGGCATCGAGTGGCGCCATTTATCGCACAGATAGACTCAAACCTTATAATTGCGCCAAGATACCTTTGAGCAGCGACCCAAAACGTGGCCGTGCAGCATTACCAGCCTCGATGACCTCTTCATGATTTGCCGGACTACCATCGGGTAATGCTTGATTTGTCACCAACGAAATGGCCAATACGCGCATCCCCGCATGAGCTGCCACGATGACTTCAGGGGCGGTTGACATGCCAACCACATCAGCACCGATGAGTCGACACATACGTAACTCGGCACCCGTCTCAAAAGATGGTCCAGCCACCATCACGTACACACCATCCTGGAGTGATGTGCCTTGTGCATTGGCGACTTCGTGGGCGAGTTGACGCAATGCAGGGGTATAGGCATGCAGCATGGGAGGAAAGCGCACACCAAGTCGATCGTCATTCGCACCTCGCAACGGATTATGTCCAGCTAATCCTGGCATGAAGATATGATCGTTGATGCACATCAGCTCACCCACCGGCCAATCAGCACGCAATCCACCAGCTGCATTCGTGGCAATGAGCACCTGACACCCCAGTGCATGCATGACACGTACCGGGAACGTGACTTGATGCATGTCATAGCCTTCATAAAAATGAAAACGACCACGCATTACCACAACCGGCGTCCCTGACAGATACCCGATGGCAAGCTCCCCGCGATGGCCATGCACTGTTGAACGTGGGAACCCGGGAATATCTTCGTATCGAATAACGACAGCGTCGGTCATTTCATCGGCCAAAGCGCCCAGACCAGACCCAAGAATCACGCCAACACGCGGCGTAATACCGGTATACTTACGCACCGTCTCCACTGCGCGGAGAATGTGCTCTTGTTGATGTCCCATCATCGTTGTCATCATCGTTCCCATCTATCTGTTGCGTCTTGGGGCGACCGGATCCTTCACCAAACACTAAGCGACGCTTCTGTTCAAGTTCATCATCATCCAACAGTCCGCGTTGATGCAAATCTTCGAGCTGTGCCCAGATTTGCAAATTCTTTTCGCTATCGACTGCAGGAGCAACCACTACATCGTTTTCCATATATTCAACAGTGTCGTGAACATGCCGGTGTGTTATCCGTGCCGGAGGCGGTTCACCGACACGCGCATCTTCGATGGTATTGCGAAACTCAATCGGTCGCGCAATGTTACGCAATTCTTGGGGTGGCATATCTGCACCACCTGAAATCGTCAGGTTGCCGTAGTTCAAGAATCGGCCAATTAATGACTGTGTAAAGTCAACCTGACTCAATCGATGCAATGTGATGTCAACAATACTCCGCTGAACGAACCCTTCACGACGAATTAGTCGACGATTCGTCACAATGATGATTTTTGTGTACCAACGCAGTACGTCAATGATGGCGCTACCAACCAGTATCAATGCGACCACGATCAGAATCATGTTTATCACGAATAACGCAGTCTGTTGCCCATTGTTTGTGCCGAGGAGCTCACCAGCCAGCGACATCGCCAGAATGGTCAGCGCCAACAAGACGAATTCACTGATAAGTTGCCCTATCAAGAAAATGACATGCACCCGATAGGTCCCATATACGATCTCATCGTCATCAATCATATCGTATAGTGCTATCATTGGTCACTCCTTGTCCGTCAGCGTACAAACTCATTGTTTTATACATATGCTGTGAATTATACTGCATCCCTTACAATTACGATAGTACGACTCCACACTGCGGTTATTGACGCTGTCGGCGTACATCATCAAAAAAGTCCGCCGCACGCAACGGCCGATCATGGACACGCCGAATCCACTGACGCATTAACTGATACACCTGTGCATGCACCACGGCCGGTTGTACCACATCTCCTAGATGCGCAAGCGGTTCACGTTGCACGAAGCGGAGCAATTTAAATACGGGTAATGAGATATGTTGTGCTTGCGGGTCACTTCGATGACAATCAGGGCACAGCATACCACCTTGTGCATGGCTCCACCGCTCAGCCGATGTATCCAACAACGTATTACACACCGCACATTCCACCAACTGTGGACGATATCCTACGGCATCACACAAGGCCAGCGTATACCAGTGTACGATCATATCAATCTGTTCTGCACTACTCAATGCATGCAGTGTTTCAGACAGTGCTGCGAAGGCCGGTGAGGCAGCATCTTCATCGCCTACTAGGACATCAGTGAGTTCTGCCACATAATAGCCAGCTGCCATGCGCAGCAGTGATACTTGGAGCCGCCCAAAGCGTTCCACGGCAACGCTTTGGGTGATTACGTCACGTGACCGACCACGGGCAAGTTGTAGTTGACAGACACTCAACAATTCCAGATGACCAGCGAGTTTGCTGGTAGTCTTCCGCACACCTCGCGCAGTAGCCTCGATCTTCCCTTGTGGCGTCAATATGGTGACGATTCGATCTGCCTCACCCACATCAACGCGCTTGATGATGATGCCCTGACTGCGATAGAGTCGCTCACCCATTCGTTTGCCCCTTACGTCGAATTTGGGCAATTTTTGCTTGTATTTGTCGCACCTGTTCATCTGGATTATGGAGCGTACGAAGCATCTGCTCAAGCACCGCAAGTTCGACATCGTCAAACTGTGGCACCTTTATACCGAGCACATCGACCACATACCCAGCCTGACGCAATCGCCGGATAATCGTTGCTGCCACATTTGGTGCGATTGCAAGTGTTGTATCATTCACCCGTTGATAGGTGGTAAGTGCAACCTGTCGATCATGGATGATGTCCATCGTCACGTCTGCACTATTTGCCTTTATGAGCACCATCGATTCTACGGACACATGTGATACATCATCGGCCCATGCACGAATCATTGATGCAAACGCAGTGGGGATTGGCTCATCAATCACTGATTGCAGGATATCCAGATAGGTCGCACTACTCATGCCACCGGCTATGGCCTGACGTACACGGTTGGGAGTTATCTGGGCGGTCAACGTGTCACGCCAATCAGCGATTCGATACAACTGCACCCGTGCATAGTAATTGGTCGTATCGACAAGCACAACACTTCCATCAGCCTCGAGGCGAGCAGGTTGTGGACTGGGAGACGTTGGCGTAGGATTGACACCTGCAAGCCACCCACCAAGTGCTGTACGTCGTACATAGACACCGAGTTCATCCCATACCACGATACCGAGCCAACACGCTGGCCCGCGTAGCATGCATTCGATGAGTCGGCCATCTTCTTCCAGCCACGTATGCGGCCATCCAGCCGGTGTTTGCCATTTGCCCTGCTGATTTGTCGGGCGCACCATGTCAGGCCATCCACTCCGCAGTGACGTGTGTATTGCATCCCACGCACACCACTCTTCGGGCAGGTGTGACAACAACGCATGTGCCACCATACGTCGGGCATAGCGTACATCTACTGCTGGTGGACGCTTTTTGAGATGAGCCATCTCCCATTCATTCCACGCAGCCTGGAGCCACGCACGCGCCATCTCCTGTGTGCGTTCGTGCGGCGCCATGGACAACCACTCCATCAGGCGCGGAGTGGGCGCTAATCCCTGGGTGTCCACGCGAAAGACACCTGCCGATAACCAACAACTAGTCATCCACTGTAGCATTGTGAGTGATATGCCGTCCTGTCCTAAACGATTCAGTACGACTTGTGATATGCGCCCATGATGTTGCAGAGGCAGACGTCCATCGAGTGCGAGCATTGTTGCCGCCACGAGCACATCATCAAGTGATGGTGGCAGCGCAGGTGTACATGCTGGCTGTGGCTGTTCAGCGTCAAATAGGGCTGGTACATCACCCAATGATTCTTCGATTTCTTTGGGGATGACCCAGTACCGCCCACTGCTTGTGGTGTGTGGCCACACCACACCACTGACAAACAACTGTTCCAGTGGCGTCAGTGGATGATGAATTGTCAGGAATGCGCGCGGTGAAATACTCTCAAGACTGGTGCGTAACGGACCAGCAATTGCTTCAACTAATGTTGCTGGCAATACGCCCGCACTACGGCGCATGCGTGCAATCACGGCCTGTACCGGTCGTAGCATACGCGCCACACTATGCGACCACAGGGTTCTGTTGTACACAAGATTCTCGATGTCTCGCTCATCAATTTGATGCGCCACGGCCATTGCCGCTCGGTCGCTCATTGAGAGTGATTCCATCATTGAGGCCAGCGAGGGAATATTCATTACACCTCTAAGATGGTTGCAATCTCCGTCACATGCGCCACACTACGCCACGCCGGCGCTAAGTCCGTCGGATACGAGAGATGCTGATGTTTAATCCATATCGCTTGCATCCCTACCGCATGTGCACCTCGAATATCGGCGTCCGGATTATCACCAATCATGACTGCCGCATGGGCATCCACATCGAATTGCCCAAGGAGATGCCTAAAGATGTGTGGATCTGGTTTGTCAACCCCAAATTCTCCTGACACAATCATGCAGTCAAACCATCGGTGCAACTCCAGGCGATCGATTTTGGCGCGTTGTGTCCAGCTCGGTCCATTTGTAATCAACCCCAATCGATAGCGTTGCCGTAGTCGATTCAGTAGCACTTCGACACCATCATCAAAGGTCAGGTCTTCGAACCATGTATCACGACTGCGTTGACACAGATGTTGATTGAGATCATCAGGAACACTCTGACGACGCAAAAAATCTGGCATATCGCGAAAGAAAATACGTTCATTCACCGCTGTGGCGATTACCGCGTGCTGTTGTTGTGCTGTGATTGTGTGCAACCACGGACTCCATGCACGACGAAGGTGGTAGTCACGATGGCGATTGAGCGTGTACAGCGTATCATCCAGATCAAAGACAAGGACCTCCATGCGACCTCAACATGACAATAAGACTACTACCACGTATAATACCATGGAGTTTTCTACTAATGATAGGATACCCGAATGGTACCCATTGCCATGCAAGACCTCATCCAGCAAGTGTCAGATTGTGGCGATTTTGCGCGTATTGAACGAAATAATCTCACCCTTATGCGCAAACCAGATGGATCACTTGTAACGCACGTTGACGAGGCTATTGAGCAACGACTCGTATCATATCTACGCAGTACATACCCCGACCATGCCATCATCGGCGAGGAGGGTACTGTATACAATCTTGCGTCACAGAGCGCATACACCTGGGTAATTGACCCGATTGATGGCACATCCGCATTCGCAGGCCAACTACCCGGATGGTGCATCGGCGTCGGATTACTCAAGGACGGCAAACCGCATGCAGGTATCGTCTATGCGCCGATGAACGACGAACTCTTCGTGGCAACTCCCGATGGTCAAGCGTTACGCAACAATCGCCCAATCACCTGCGCGACTCCGCAGTCAACCGTACTTGACAACTGGGTAGCGATGCCATCCGATGTCCATCGTAAGTACCACATCTCGTATCGGGGACGCATTCGGACCACCGGTGCAACCATTATGTCGTTGTGCTATGTGGCTGCTGGTATGGCAAAAGGAGCGTTAGTTGGTAGTTGTAAAGTGTGGGACTTAGCGCCAGCCATGGCATTGTTGTACGCAGCAGGTGGCGACATCTGGGATCTCAACGGTACCCGAATAAACGTGAGTGATTATTTGTCACCGGAACATAAAACACCCACCATGGTCGTAGCGCCTGCACACGCATCATCGTTCATGCTATCAATGATTCAGCCTATGCATCCGTGATCATACGATAGATGCCCCAGTGATGAAATCACTGGGGCATCTCGTTGTTTTCGTCGCTGTGTGATTAACGCTTGGTGTATTGTGGGCGCTTACGAGCACGCTTAAGACCGGCTTTCTTGCGCTCTTTCATACGTGGATCGCGGGTTAAGAGCCCAGCTCCCTTGAGGGTTGGACGCAACGTCTCATCGAGATCAAGGAGAGCGCGTGCAATGCCGTGGCGAATTGCGCTGACTTGACCAGACACACCGCCACCCATCACCTTTGCCATCACGTTGAACGAGCCGACGTTCCCTGACACCACAAACGGGCGCTCAAGTTCGGTGGCGAACAAGGCACGATGACCGAAGTAATCGCGTGGAGCCTTGCCATTTACCACAATCTCACCATTGCCGCGGTAGAGGCGCACACGCGCAACTGCTGTCTTGCGTCGGCCAGTACCTTGGTAGTAGTTCTTCTCAGCCATGTTATCCCTCTCGTCGTAGAACTAACCGCGAACCGCCGGTGCAAAGACCGCTGGTTGCTGTGCCGTATGTGGATGTGAGCTACCTGCGTAGATACGCAACTTGGTCAACTGCTGGCGACCCAAGCGCGTCTTGGGCAACATGCCTTTGACCGCGAAGCGCAATACACGCTCTGGATGCGTTGCCAACATGCGGCGATATGGCACAGCCTTAAAGCCGCCTGGATAGTTTGAGTGGCGGTAGTACATCTTTTGATCTTGCTTCTTACCCTTGAGCAGGATCTTTTCTGCATTGATGATTACCACAAAGTCGCCACCATCAATGTTGGGACTGAACGTTGGCTTATGCTTGCCGCGCAATAACGTGGCAATCTGGGTTGCGAGACGGCCCACATGGTGACCGTTTGCATCAATCACATACCACTGCCGTGATACTTCTGATGCTTTTTGCGAGTAGGTCTTCATTCCCGTTATTCCTTACCTCAAATCGTCATTCCATGAGAGGCGGTGCTGGTCGGAGCGCCGACGCAGGATACTCAACCGCCATCAGTGTCAAGCCGTGTGCCACGGCTAGTTGCCCAGCATGCTGTCTCGTTCGACCGAGCAGAATCGCGTGGACTCCCTCTGTGGAAAGGCGCCCTTGGCCGACGAGGAGCAAGGTACCCGCCACAATGCGCATCATATTGCGCAAAAAACCATTTGCGGTAACGCGCACCACGACCACTGGTTGGTGGCTACGAATGGTGCGTTCGCAGGTTACTGCATAGCAACGACGCACCGTTGAACCGGCTGGAGCTCCTATCGTAAACGCGGCAAAATCATGTTCTCCAACGAGCACTTGACCTGCTGCATGCATGCCATCAACATTCAGGCATCGACCCATTGCCCACGCGTGTTGGCGCAATAACGGCGATTTCACCACCTGATCATCAATCACATACTCATACGTACGTCGCTCTGCCCAAAAGCGTGCATGGAAGTCACGGGGGGGCTCCCATACCTGCATGATGGCGATATCATTCGGCAGATTTGCGTTGAGTGCAGCGAGCAGCGTTGATACACTCCGCTCGGTGGCACTCACGACATTCCCGACTTGGCCAAGTGCATGCACTCCCGCATCAGTTCGTCCCGCAAGGGTAACACGCACAACCTCTCGATTGAGCCGATACCAGACTGCCTCTAACTCACCCTGGACTGTCCGTTGGTTCGATTGCAACTGCGAACCGGCCAACAACGTCCCATCATAGGCGACTTGGAACGCAATATTGCGCACCAGCATCACCGTTGACTACAACAACTCGATAATTGCCATCTCAGCGCCATCACCGACACGTGGTCCCAACTTGGTGATGCGGGTGTAGCCACTCGAGCGATCCTTGAACTGCTCTGGTGCAAAGGCAAAGAGTGCACGCATGGCATCTTTGCTTGCGAGACGAGACAAGGCAATACGGCGGTTATGTGGAGTATCCACACGACCGAGTGAAATCAGGCTCTCAATTTCAGGCTGAATAGCCTTTGCTTTGGTAATGGTCGTCTTTATTTTGCGGTGTTCAATGATTGAAATCATCAATCCGCGATAGAGCGCTACGCGTTGCTCTTTGTCACGACCCAACTTGTACCCATCACGACGATGTCGCATCTTAATCCCTCATACTGCGCACGAACCGTGTCTAATCACACGAATCGTTCTCGTTTCCCTTGATATAGATGGCGTACTATTCCACTTCAGTCGTATCGACCCGTGTGGCATCGCTTGCCGCCCACTTACCACCCAAATCATACCCATGGCGCGCGCACTTTTCGCGGACGCGGTCCTTGATTTCTTCGAGTGATTTGTCGCCCAAATTACGCACTGCTTTGAGTTGCTTCTCGTCCATCTGCAAAATTTGCCCAATGGTCGCGATATCGGCACGTCGCAAACAGTTATGCGTTCGAGTAGACAACTCAAGAGCATCAACCGGCATGTCCATGATTTGTTGCGGTATTGCGTTCGTACTATCACCTTGTTTTAGTCGATCCGGTGAGTCCATTGTGACTTCCACGTCAATTTTCTCACGGCTAAACGAGGCAATAATCTGGTTGTATTCAACCAGCACTTGTGCAGCATGGATCAATGCATCGCCGGGTTTGATGGTCCCGTCGGTGAAGATTTCGATGACCAATCGGTCAAAGTTCGTTGCTTGTTGAACGCGCGTATTCTCGACGAAGTAATTCACCTTTGGAATTGGGGTAAAAATTGCATCAATCGGAATTTCACCAATTGCGGCAACTTCGTTCATTTCTGCAGGGATGTAGCCACGGCCGACTTCAACCGTAAACTCCATTTCGATGCGAGCATCGTTACTGTCGAGCGTACAGATGTAGTGATCAGGATTCACCAGTTCGACATTACTTGGCATATCGATATGCTTGGCATAGACTGGTCCAGCGCCCTGATGCATCAACGTCACACGAATTCTGCGCGTCGCAAATGAGCGCAAGCGAATTCCTTTGATATTCAAGACAATTTCGGTGACATCCTCGCGGACGCCAGGAATCGTCGAGAACTCATGGTAGACGCCTTCGATCTTCACTTTGGTAATCGCAGCACCCGGGATTGATGAAAGCAACACACGGCGCAACGAATTGCCCAGTGTATGTCCATACCCTGGCTCAAGTGGTTCAATCTTAAAGCGGCCGTAGTTTTCTTCTGCCGCAATCACTTCAATTTTCGGCTTGGCGATGTCTAACATCGGCCGCCTCCTTCCATCGTCACTGCATTCGACCAATCAACAGCATCTCATTACCGGCTGTAGTACTCAACAATCAGCTGCTCATTGATACCCTGCTCCGCATCCTCACGGCGCGGGAGTGCCAGAATCTCTGCGGTCAGGTCTGCATGCGTCACGCGCATCCACTCTGGTGAACGATGCAGGAGTTCTTTCGAATCAAGCAAGTTCTTGAAGTAGGTGCGTTTACGGCTTTCTGCGCGTACGGCGATTTTTTCACCAATACGTACCGTAAATGACGGGATATTCGTCTTGCGGCCGTTGACAGTGATATGCCCATGCGTCACCAATTGTCGCGCTTGTTGGCGCGTGCTGGCGAGACCCATGCGGTAGACCACATTATCGAGGCGGCGTTCGAGCAACATGAACAAGGCGGCGCCGGTCTCACCGGGAACGCGCTGTGCACGTGCATACAAGTTACGAAATTGCTTCTCGAGGACGCCATACATATGTCGTGCCTTTTGCTTCTCCTGCAATTGCACACCATACTCTGATTGTTGGCGACGACGAGCCGCAGGGCCATGTTGCCCTGGCGGGAATGGGCGCTTTGACAATACCTTTTGCGCCTTATCGGTCAATGCAATATTCAGCCGGCGGCTGATTTTGGCGATTGGTCCACGGTAGCGAGCCATTTACTGCAGTCTCCTCAAACTTAGACGCGCCGACGCTTCGGCGGTCGGCAACCGTTATGTGGAATCGGGGTCACATCGGTAATCGAGCTGACTTGCAGCCCAGCTGACTGAAGCGAGCGCACTGCAGCTTCACGTCCAGCACCAGGACCTTTCACAAACACTTCAATCGTACGCATACCGTTTTCGATGGCCTTGCGTGCTGCAATTTCTGCGGCAATCTGGGCTGCGTATGGGGTACTTTTGCGTGACCCTTTAAAGCCATTATGCCCAGCGCTCGACCAGCACACCACATTACCCATTGGATCGGTGATGGTCACAATGGTGTTGTTAAACGTGCTCTGCACGTGTGCTTGCCCACGTGGGACATTCTTCCGTTCGCGACGCTTGCCACGCTGGCGCTTCGGCGCTGCGCTTCCAGCCTTCTGTGCCTTTGCCATGATTCCTCCACACATGCGGCGACGTATCGTTGATTACGACGCTCGCGCACACTGCAATGATTACTTCTTGACCGTCTTCTTCTTGATGCCGATGGCTGATCCCTTGCGCCCACGTCGCGTACGTGAGTTTGTTCGTGTGCGCTGACCACGCACTGGCAACCCACGGCGATGGCGCAAGCCACGATAGCAGGCAATATCCATCAAGCGCTTGATATTCATCTGAATTTCACGGCGAAGGTCACCTTCGACACGATATTCACGCTCAACGATTTCGCGGATACGGACCAATTCCTCTTCGGTCAGGTCGCGTACGCGCGTGGCAGGATTCACGTTTGCCCGCTCCAAGATGACGGCGCCATTGGTGCGCCCAATTCCGAACACGTAGGTAATTGCGATATCAATTCGCTTATTCCGTGGGATGTCGATCCCAGCAATACGAGCCATGCTAGCCTCTTTACCATCAGTGTCGTACACAACAACTGTGTGCGACCACGACTTATCCTCGTCTCTCGAACCTTATCCCTGACGCTGCTTGTGTTTGGGCTGGCGACTACAAATCACCCGGATGATGCCCTTGCGCTTGATCACGCGGCAGTATTCGCAGCGTGGTTTGACCGAAGCCTGAACCTTCACAATAAGCCCCCTTAAACGGTTATTTATACCGATACGTAATACGACCACGAGTCAAGTCGTACGGTGAGAGTTCTACCAAAACGCGATCGCCCTTAAGGATGCGAATATAGTTCATCCGCATGCGTCCCGAAATATGGGCAAGTACCTCAGGGCCGTTTTCGAGTTGTACTCGGAACATAGCGTTCGGCAACGGTTCTAAGACCGTGCCTTCCATCTCGATCACGTCTTTTTTCTTTGTCATAGCACCTCATCACTCGTTTCCTGACTCGTCAGGATCTCCGGTTCTCCATCGGTCACCGCTACCGTGTGTTCATAGTGTGCCGCGAGACGACCATCGGTCGTCACCACCGTCCACCCGTCACGCAGTTCCCTTGTACTCGGGTCGCCACACACAATCATCGGCTCAATCGCAAATGTCATGCCTGGTTGTAGTACGAGCCCCCGACCCGGTGGTCCGTAGTTGAGGATTTGTGGATCCTCATGCAAGGACCGGCCTATACCATGGCTAATGTAATTGCGAATCACGCCATAGCCGCGTGCCTCCGCATAGCTCTGGATAGCCCACGATATATCTGACAATCGTGCCCCTGTCCGCACAACTGACAGTGCATGATAGAGCGTCTCTTCGGTAACACGCAGCAGACCTGCTGCTTCCTCTGAGACATCCCCGACTGCATAGCTCCATGCTGAATCAGCATGATATCCATCAATCTGCACACCAATGTCAATGCTCACTATGTCTCCCACTTGCAAGCGACGCTTGCTTGGAATCCCGTGAACTAACTCCTCATTGACCGATATGCACGTCGCTGCCGGATACGGTGGCGGTCCACCATACCCCAGAAACGAGGGGTACCCACCATGCTTCGTTATGACCTGATGCACCAATGTATCAAGCTCGCGCGTGGTGATGCCCGGCTTGACCCATGTGCGCAACATTCGATGCGCCAATCCAACAATTGCCCCAGCTCGTCGCATTGCTGCGAGTTCACGCTGGCTCTTGCATGTGACTGCCATCACGCTCCATTAATTGCAACATGGTTCGAGTGACCTGCGTTATTTCGCGCTGGCCATCGATCTCACGCAGCAAGCCCTGTTTTCGGTAGTGTTCAATCAACGGCATTGTTTGTGCAAAGTACACATCCAACCGATATCGCGCTGTCTCCAACGTGTCATCGTTGCGTTGATACAAACGGCCACCACATTCATCACAAACGTCAGGACGTTTTGATGGAAAGTAATATATATTATACGTCGAACCGCAAGTTTTACAAGTCTGACGACCAGCAATTCTGCGCAAGAGCATTTCGGTAGGGACGCTCAAGTACAACACATGGTGTAATCTGCGTCCCTGTCGCTCTAATTCAACGGTGAGTGCAATCGCCTGCTCGATAGTACGCGGGAAGCCATCAAAGATAACCCCTCGAGCACAATCTTCCTGGCCAATGCGCTCCATAATCATGCGAATGACCACTTCATCAGGGACCAGTTCGCCACGATCCATGTACGATTTCGCTAGCATACCGAGCTCAGTTCCTTGTCGGAGTGCCGCTCGGAACAAATCACCACTTGCTACGTGGACCAATCCCGAATGCTCTTCTAGCACTTTGGCTTGAGTGCCTTTACCGGCACCAGGTGCCCCTAGCAAGATGACGTCCATCATGTCCCCCTCTGCGGTTCGTCATTGAACGGCAGGTATACGCTAGCGTTTACCCAAAAATCCCTCATAGTTACGCATGACCATTTGCGCCTCAAGTTGGCGCAACGTGTCTACCGCAACACCGACCACAATCAATAATGCTGTCGCGCCCAACCCAATCGGGATGCCAGTAATTGCTTGCGTTAAGAACGGTAATGTTGCAATTAACCCCAAGAATAACGCACCCGTACGCGTCAAGCGTGTCACGATTTGGTCGAGATATGTCTCAGTATTCTTACCTGGTCGTACACCCAAGATGAACCCACCGTTGCGTTGCAACGTGTTCGGAATATCTTGTTGTTCAAAGATAACCTTCGTATAGAAATACGTGAAGAAAAAGACCAGCACAAACAAGGCAAGCGAATACACCCAGGTGCCACTACCAAACTGTGGACTAAATGTTTGATAGGTGAAACACGAGATCTGCTTCAAAATTGATGCGTCTGCTGGTGCCGTTACTTCAGGACATCCATACGATGCAATCGTACCGGGGAAGATGATTATGCTCTGAGCAAAAATCAACGGAATCATACCGGCCATGTTGACCTTCAACGGAATATGGCTAGTTTGACCGCCATACTGGCGGTTACCACGTACACGTTTGGCGTATTGCACCGGAATACGGCGCTGCCCTTCGTGCATCATGATAATCACCAAAATTGTTGCCAACGCAATCACTAAGAAGGCAATAATACCGATGATTTGATCGACACCACCCGTCTCGACCGTCGTAAAGCCCTGAATAATCAAGCTGGGCAAACCGGAGATGATACCGGCAAAAATAATCACCGAAATACCGTTCCCGATACCGTATGACTGAATTTGCTCACCCAACCAAATCAAAAACATCGTTCCTGCCAGCATCGCTACCAAAATAGTGAATGTCGGCAAGAAGTTATTCACAATATCAAATGGTGTGCGGAAGAGCGTTTGGCCTGCGCCGAGGCTTCGATCAAGTGTCAACGTTTGACCGTATGCTGACAACAAGGCCATCGGCACTGTTGCCACAAACGTAATCTGATTGATCTTGATACGACCTTGTTCGCCCTCTTTGCGCAGATCATTCAGCGCCGGGATGAGCGGTTGCAACAACTGCACGATAATCTGTGCCGTGATGTACGGGTAGACGCCCATAGATGCCACTGAGAGGTTCTGCAGGGCACCACCGGCAAAGATATTTAGCAATTGTGCAAGCTGGTTGCCCTGCAACGCTTCACGCAGGCTTGCGAGTGCATTTGGGTCCAGATTTGGCACTGGGATGTGCGCAATAAACCGGAACACCAGCATCATCGCCAGCGTAAACAACACGCGACGGCGCAACTCTGGCACTTGCAGTGCTTGTATCACTGACTTCAGCATTCAACAATCTCCTCAAGTCAGGTGTAGTGGAGGCACAACACCTCCACCACCGCAACCGTCATTACTCAGCGTGACGTGAAGCCGAGTGCACACCACGGCTACGAGTCGGTCGAACAGACTCCCAGCCTAGTTCGGTCACACGACCACCAGCAGCTTCAATCTTTTGTTTGGCACTCGCGCTTGCTTTGTGCACTTCTACATTGATGGCAACGGTAATTTCACCATCACCCAGCAATTTGATTGGGGTCTTTGCATCATACTCGCCGGTGGCAATCAAATCAGCAACGGTTACATTGCTATTTGCTGACAACTCAGACAAGTCAGCTACATTCAACACCTGGTATGCCACGCGCCAGCGGTTCTTGAAACCGCGGAGGTATGGCATGCGCTTGGTCAAACGATTCTGACCACCTTCAAATGTACGGTATGGATTTGGGCCTGAACGGGCCTTTTGACCCATCATACCTTTACCTGCCGTCTTACCCTTGCCTGAACCGTAACCACGACCAACACGCTTTGAGGTGTGGTGTGACCCAGCAGCTGGGCGAAGATCATTCAACTTCATTATCGAGCCTCACCTTCCGTGACTTCTTGGACGGTCACCAAGTGACGCACCTTGAAGATCATGCCACGCACGGTCGGCGTATCATCACGCACGACGCTGCTGTTCAGTTTACGCAAGCCAATCGACTTGATGGTCTCTTTTTGGTCGACACTGCAACCGATTGCGCTCTTGGTATAGGTTATTCGCAATTTTGCCATGACCTACGACTCCTGCTTCACGGCGCTCTTCACCATTCGGCGTTGGCGCAACTCGTGGCGGGTCAGGCCACGCTCTTTGGCGGTCTGATCAACTGACTTCATCTGGCGCAATGCCTCGAAGGTTGCCTTGACCACATTCACTGGATTATTGCTACCATATCGCTTCGACAACAAGTCTTTGATGCCTGCTGCCTCGACCACAGGGCGGACACCACGACCAGCGATAACGCCAGTACCAGGTGCAGCGGGAATCAAGCGCACTTTGGTAGCAGAAAACTCCGCTTCGCTCTCGTGGGTCACGGTTGTACGTGCCAACGGTACCCGAATGAGGTTCTTCTTGGCAGCCTCTACCCCTTTGCGGATTGCATCAGGAACTTCAGCAGCCTTGCCCATGCCGATGCCGACATGACCGTTCCCATCACCAACGACCACCATCGTGCTAAAGCTGAAGCGGCGACCGCCCTTCACCACCTTTGACACGCGGTTGATTTGTACGATACGCTCTTCGAGCTCTAAGCCCTCTGCGTTAATATGTTTCTCTGCCACAGTTCCTCCACCGTTTTGTTCGTGTGCTTCTGCACACACATACCTATTCGTTGCTTAGAACTCGAGGCCACCCTCACGAGCGCCGTCTGCCAAAGCTTGGATGCGACCATGGTACTTAAACCCACCGCGATCAAAGACGACTGCGGTGATCCCGGCTTTCTTCGCTTTGGCGGCGATTAATGTGCCGATTGCCTTCGCTTGTTCTGTCTTTGTTCCGGTCACGCCCTCTGCTGATTTCGTTGATTCAGCGATTAATGTGTGCCCGGCCACATCGTCAATGATTTGGGCATAGATATGCGCACTACTGCGGAACACGCTCAAGCGTGGACGGCTCGCCGTCCCTGCCACTTTGCGACGTACCCGGTTATGTCGGCGCAGACGAAGCTCACGAGCTTTGCGTACTGCCATGTCAATCTCCTCACCAGTAATAGGGGAGTCATCAATGCATACTCCCCGTCACCGTCATTACTTCGCCTTACCGGCCTTACCCGCCTTACGGCGCACACGCTCACCCTGATACTTGATTCCGTAGCCTTTGTATGGCTCGGGTGGTCGCAGTGCACGAATCTTTGATGCTTGCTCACCAACCTGCTGTTTGTCAATGCCACGGACAATCACTTGTTGTGGTTCACTGGCAGCACGGCGTTCGATGATTTCGAAGCTGATTCCTTCTGGTGGGGTCACACGAATCGGGTGTGAGTACCCAACAAAAAAGACGAGATTCTTGCCTTCACGGGCGGCACGATAACCGACACCGAGAACTTCGAGGACACGAGTATAACCGGTGGTTACACCCTCGACCATATTTGCCAACAACGAGCGAGTCAAACCGTGCAAGGCGCGGTGCTCTTTCTCATCGCTTGGGCGTGTCACCATCAGCTGATCACTCTCACGGCTGATGATAATACTGGCTGGCAAAGCCTGCGACAAGGTCCCTTTTGGACCCTTAACCGTCACGACGTTCCCCTCTGCTACCTGGACATCAACACCTTTGGGGACGGTGATGGGCTTCTTACCAATTCGCGACATCGTTCTACTCCCCTTCGGTTACCAAACGTAGCAAAGTACTTCACCACCGACGCGTTTTTGCCAGGCTTCGTAGCCGGCCAACACGCCGCTTGGTGTCGAAAGAATACTAATTCCGAGACCACCACGCACTTGTGGGATGTCGGTAACGCCTGCATAAATACGCAGACCAGGCTTGCTGACACGCTTGAGGCCGGTGATGACCGGCCGCTTGTCAGCGGTGTACTTCAAGTGCAGTACGAGCACTGGGCATGGCTTTTCATCGCGCACTTGGACGTCGGCCACAAAGCCTTCGCGCTTCAAGATTTGCGCGATTGCCACTTTCATCTTTGACGAAGGCATCGACACTTCTGACTGGCGGGCCATGCCAGCATTGCGGATGCGCGTCAACATATCGGCAATCGGATCATTCACACTCACGAGACGTTCCTCCTAGGTGACCAAATTTGCTTCTTCAGGCGATGCCTATCGCCTAGGCATGTCTACTACCAGCTTGACTTGGTTACGCCGGGGATGAGCCCCTTGAGCGCATTTTCGCGGAAGCAGATACGACACATACCGAACTTGCGGATGTAGGCGCGTGAGCGACCGCACACTTTGCAGCGGTTGTAGGCCTGTGTCTTGTGCTTCGGAGCCCGTAGGGCTTTGGCAATCATGGACTTCTTAGCCAACGCTTTGTTTCCTTTCTTCCATCTGAGCTGGTGAGTCATTCGACTCCTGGCTCAGATCAGTCACGAAATGGCATACCCATGCGCTTCAGCAACGCATAGCCAGATGCATCATCAACCGCCGAGGTATTGATTGAAATCTCCATACCACGGATCTTGTCGATTTTGTCAATCTCAATTTCCGGGAACACAATTTGCTCGCGCAAGCCCAAGCTGTAGTTCCCGCGGCCATCGAATGCGCTTCGACCAATACCGCGGAAGTCGCGCAAACGTGGCAGTGCCAGATTGATCAACCGGTCCAAAAAGTCAAACATGCGGTCGCCGCGCAATGTTACCATCACACCAATTGGCTGACCTTCGCGTAATTTGAAGTTTGCAATTGACTTCTTGGCCTTGGTCGTTACTGGCTTCTGGGCCGTAATCATAGTCAGCTGTTCGGTAACAGCCTCCAATGCCTTTGAGTTGGAGAGCGCTTCGCCCAAACCAACATTGACCACCACCTTGTTCACACGTGGCACCTGCATGACTGAGCCATATTTGAACTCTTGCATGAGAGCGGGCACGACCTCGGTGAGGTACTTTTGCTTTAATCGCGGTGTCATTCGTTGCTCCTCAAGGGATTGGAACGTCTCCCGAACTGACGTTCCGACCTTGAATCATGCGGCCAAAGCCGCGCTATTATTCATCGATATTGGCATCACACGACTTGCAAAAGCGCACCTTGCGAGCACGACCCTTGCTATCGGCAGCAGCAATCAAACGATTACCAGTGCGTGATGCACGACCACACTTTGGGCAGACCAACATCACATTTGAGATGTGGATTGGGGCATCTTGCTCAACAATACCACCCATTTGGCCAATGGCGCGTGGGCGCATGTGACGCTTGATTTTGTTTAGACCCTCAACGACGACACGATCTTTGGCAGGAATGGCAATCGAAATCTTGCCCTTCTTGCCCTTTTCTTTGCCGGCGATTACGAGGACTTCATCACCTTTTTTGACGTGCATTACAGCACCTCCGGCGCAAGTGAGACGATACGCATAAACCCGCGCTCGCGCAGTTCACGGGCAACCGGACCGAAGATACGCGTGCCACGCGGATTGTCTTCTTTGTTGATAATCACGGCTGCATTATCATCGAAGCGGATGTGCGAACCATCGGGGCGACCATACTCTTTTGACGTGCGCACCACAACGGCACGAACGACTTCGCCCTTCTTGACGGTACCACCGGGATTTGCGTCTTTGACTGACGCAATGATGATATCGCCAACGTGGCCATAACGAACCCGTGAGCCACCCATCACGCGGATACACATGATTTCTTTGGCACCGGTGTTGTCGGCAACCTTGAGGCGACTTTGTTGCTGAATCATCGCCTAGTCCTCCTGGCTCTGTGTCACTACTTCGACCACTTCCCAGCATTTGGTTTTGCTGATTGGTTTGGTCTCACCAATTCGTACCACATCACCCACACGACAGCTGTTTTGTTCGTCATGGGCATGGAACTTTTTGGTTGTACGCATAATCTTGCGGTACAGCGGATGTGGGCGCAGATAATCGACTGCCACAACGACAGTCTTGTTCATCTTGTTGCTCACCACACGGCCGACCTTGTATTGTCGTCGTCCTTCGGTCATCGTATCTTTCTCCCGCAGGTACTACGCCTGCTCACGCTCATGGAGGATCGTCTTGATGCGTGCGATTTCACGACGCACGATGCGCTGACGACCTGTTGCGGTCAACTTACCGGTCACCGACTGAAAGCGCAAGTTGAACAACTCTTTGTAGTAGCCATCAACTTGTTCTTTGAGCGTTGCGGTATCGAGCTCACGCAGCTTATCGGCTTTCATTATTCACTAGCCTCCTCTTCACGCGAGATGATTTTGCAGGCGATCGGCAACTTTGCGGCTGCCAAGTGCAAGGCCTCTTGCGCAATTTCGGGGCGGACCCCACCAATTTCAAACATGACGCGACCTGGTTTGACCACGGCCACATAGTATTCAACCGATCCCTTACCGCTACCCATGCGGGTTTCAGCTGGTTTCTGGGTAATCGGCTTATCGGGGAAGATGCGAATCCACACCTTACCACCGCGCTTCACATGGTGCGAGATGGCACGTCGGGCAGCCTCAATTTGACGGCTGGTAATCCAGGCTGGCTCGACCGCAAGCAAACCAAAGTCGCCGAAGGCAACTGTGCTGCCGCGATGAGACATCCCGCGATTGTTGCCACGGTGCATCTTGCGATATTTGACGCGCTTAGGCATCAACATAGTCGTCGCTCCTTACATTCGTCCCTTAGGCTCGAGGCGTGCGATTGCCGCGACCACCTTGACCGCCTTGACCACCCTGGCCACCTTGACCACGTCCTCCGCGACCGCCTTGACCGCCCTGGCCGCCTTGACCACCCTGGCCACCACGACCACCGCGACCACCACGACCACCACGGCGATCCTCATCCTCACCACCTTGGGCGCGTGTATTCACGGCTGGTGTGGTTGGTTGGACATTGCCGGCTGCATCAAAGAAAACGTCGCCCTTGTAAATCCACACTTTGACGCCGATACGACCGAACGTCGTGTGGGCATGGACTTGTGCATAATCGATATCTGCACGCAACGTGTGCAATGGCACGCGACCTTCACGCTCTGTCGCCACGCGGGCAATCTCTGCACCACCCAAGCGACCTGAGCATTTGACCTTCACGCCCTGTGCACCGAGGCGCATGGCGCGTTGGACCGCTTGCTTCATGGCACGCTTATACGAGACACGCTTGTTGATTTGCTCAGCAATGCTTTCAGCAACCAACTGTGACTCGAGTTCTGGCTGGTGAATCTCGAGCACCGAGATTTTGAGCTTTTTGCCGAGGCTACGCTCAAGAATCTTGCGGAACTCATCTACTTTCTCGCCACCTTTACCAACCACTACACCGACTTTCGAGGTGTGAATGGTGATTTCGATGCGATTGGCCGAACGCTCAATCTCAACACGGGCCACACCTGCGCCTTCAAAACGCTTGGCAACCAAGCGGCGCAGTTTCAGATCCTCGTGCAACTGGTCAGTGTAATTTCGCTCCGAAAACCAGCGCGACTGCCAGTCCTTGATGTAACCGAGGCGAAACCCCAGTGGATGTACCTTACGTCCCATACGTCCTCACAGTCGGCTAGTTGGTGGCGCCATCATCCACAACCACAGTGATGTGGGTGGTGCGCTTACGAATCCGGTCTGCTCGGCCACGCGCACGTGGCATAAAGCGTTTGAAGGCAGGCCCTTCGTCGGCATAAATAGTGTGAACGACCAAGGCAGCACGCTCCATGTCGAAGTTATTTTCGGCATTGGCGGCTGCAGACATGATTGTGCGGGCCACTTCACGGGCTGCCTTTTGTGGCATGTACTGCAAAGTGGAGAGCGCTCGCTCAACCTTCATACCACGCACCACATCCATGACAGGTCGAACCTTCAATGGTGAGATGCGCACATACTTCGTTACAGCTTTCGCTTGCATCGTTAGCTTACTCCGCGATGCATGGTGCATGGAGCTTGCGCTCCACGCCCAGCAATTACTTCATCTTACCGCGCTTATCAGCCTTCTTACCGCCATGACTGCGGAAGGTGCGTGTCGGCGCAAATTCACCCAACTTGTGACCAACCATGTTCTCGGTAACATATACCGGCACATGTCGGCGTCCATCATATACGGCGATGGTGTGACCCACCATTTGTGGAAAGATCGTCGAGGCGCGTGACCATGTTCGGAGCACATGCTTGTCGTTCGTCTTGTTCATGTCTTCGATACGGCCCAGAAGTCGCAAATCGACAAATGGTCCCTTCTTCGATGACCGTGACATTCTCGGTCCTTTCGTAATTTGCTCACCGCATCACTCCGGCCTGTGCTCCAGGAGCCATGCAAGATCTGCTACTACTTCGTACGGCGGCGCACAATAAAGCGATCGGTGCGCGGATTGTGGCGTGTCTTGACACCACGTGCCGGCTTACCCCACTTCGTCTTGGGCGGCATACCACGCGGCGCACGCCCTTCACCACCACCGTGAGGATGGTCTCGTGGATTCATTGCTGAACCACGCACCTCGGGTCGACGACCCAACCAACGGCTACGACCAGCTTTGCCGAGTCGTACGTTCTGGTGCTCCACGTTCCCAACCTGCCCAATGGTGGCCATACAGTTGATATGCACCATGCGCATCTCGCCCGAAGGCATGCGCAACGTGGCATAATCACCTTCTTTGGCCATCAATTGTGCCGATGCGCCAGCACTGCGCACCATCACACCACCACGACCGATTTGCAACTCAATGTTGTGCACCTCGGTACCCAGTGGAATAACCTTCAATGGCAGAGCTGAACCGACACGCACTTCAGCGTTCGGACCACTCATGACTTTGTCGCCCACCTTCAGACCCACTGGGGCCAAGATGTAGCGCTTATCACCATCAGTATAATGCAATAACGCGATGCGTGCCGACCGATTTGGATCGTACTCAATCGAGGCAACCACTGCTGGCACGTCAATCTTATTGCGCTTGAAATCAATTACGCGATATGCGCGACGGGTACCGCCACCACGATGGCGCGTCGTAACGCGACCATAGTTGTTACGACCACCACTCTTGCGCATTGGCTCGAGCAAAGACTTCTCAGGCGACTTTTTGGTAATCTCCTCGAACGTATAGCCCGACATATTCTTGCGGCCCGCCGAGGTTGGTTTGTAGCGTCGAACGCCCATTACTTACTCCATCACGACTTGGTAGCCGCGCTCTACATGTCCTGAAACACGTCGATCGTATCACCAGCTGCAAGAGTGACAATTGCCTTCTTCCAGCTGCTCGTATACCCATACCGCATCCCTCGGCGACGCAACTTGCCACGCACGTTCATGGTGGCCACGTCGGTTACCGTCACGTTGAAAATCTCGCTGATAGCCGCACTGATTTGTGGCTTGCTTGCGTTCTTGTCAACCTCAAAGCTGTACTTGTTCAGTGACATGAGGTTGGTGTTCTTCTCGGTGATGAGCGGTCGAATGATAATCTGATGTGCGTTCATTACGCATCCTCCCCGACCACATTGACGGCCTGTCCTAAGTAACTGTCAATTACTGCGACCGCAGACTGCGTCACGATGACGTTGTCATGTGTCAACAAATCAACGACGTTCAAGTAGTGTGCCGGCAACGTCTTGACCCCAGGAATGTTGTTGATTGACTTGGTTAACATGTCATCTCGGACAGCAACCACAATCAACGTCTTGCCACTTGCCTTCAAATTGGCTAAGCATGCAATCATATCCTTGGTGCGTGGCTTCTCGACGGTCAATGCGTCAACAAATACCACTGCCTTGTCTGCAATCTTGGCAGACAACGCACTGCGGACGGCCAAGCGACGCATCTTGCGTGGCATTGACTGATAGTACGAACGCGGGTGTGGACCGTGGGCGACACCACCACCCTTGCGATGTGAGGCTCGAATAGAACCTGCACGGGCACGACCGGTGCCCTTCTGGCGGAATAACTTGCGCGTGCTACCGTCTACCTCACCACGTCCACGGGTGTTGTGTAACCCGAGACGTGCATTGGCTTGCTGACGCACCATGGCCTGGTGCATCACCGGCACATTGGGGGTAATCCCAAATATATAGTCGTCGAGTTGAATCGTGCCGACCTCAGCGCCTGTCTGGCTAAAGAGTTTTGCTTCCATCACACTACCTCTAATTGCCCTTCGCTGCACGGCGGATCATTACCAAGCCATTCTTGGCGCCTGGTACCGAACCCCGTACGAGCAGAAGATTGCGGTCACTGATTACTTCGACGACCGTGAGATTCATCACTGTGACACGACGGTTGCCCATTTGCCCCGCCATGCGAGTATTCTTGAATACATGACCAGGATCAGTACCGGCACCAATCGAACCAGGTGCACGCAAACGATCGCTTTGACCGTGTGTGCGTGGACCACCATTGAATCCGTGGCGTCGGACCACACCTTGGAAACCTTTACCTTTTGAGGTACCAGTCACATCGACCATCTGCCCTGTGGCAAACAAATCGGGACCGAGTACATCGCCGACCTTGTAGTCACTCGGGTTATCAGCCGAGAACTCGCGCAGATGGCGCACTAGCTTGCCAGCACCTGCAAGATGCCCGCGTTGTGGCTTGTTCAGACTCTTGGGCTTAACCTCACCAAAACCAATCTGCACAGCCTCGTAACCGTCGCGTTCGCGAACCCGGATTTGCGTGACGACACATGGTCCGACTTCGATAACCGTTACCGGTACCACCGCACCTGTTTCATCAAAAATCTGAGTCATGCCGATTTTGCGACCCAACAAACCTTCGATCACAATCGCACCTCCGCAGCATTCCCATTGGCACCGTGCCAATCGTAGCGGCTGCCTCTTTCTACAATTTAGAGCTTAATCTCGATATCGACACCGGCCGGCAGCGTCAACTTCATCAAGGCATTAATCGTCTGCTGGCTTGGATCCAACACATCAATCAAGCGCTTGTGCGTACGCACCTCAAACTGCTCCTGCGAGTCCTTGTCGATGAAGGACGAGCGGATGACACTATACTTCTCAATGCGCGTCGGCAATGGCACTGGGCCAGCGACCAACGCACCTGAGCGCTCAGCAGCTTCAACGATTTGTCGCGCTGACTGATCCAAAATCTTGTGGTCAAACGCCTTGAGGCGAATGCGCACTTTCTGCTTTCCTGTTGCCATCATCTACTCCACATCCTACACACCACGTCGACGGGCAGTGTAACCTGCCCCGTCGACGCGGTGGCGCAGAAATTGCTTACGCCTTAATCAGTGATCTTCGAAACGACACCAGCGCCGACGGTGCGGCCACCCTCGCGGA
>CAYZZI010000018.1:27663-54032 GCA_964482795.1 uncultured Klebsiella sp. | reverse complement strand
GCACTCTCTTCAACTGCAGAATGCACGGTTAATCCGGATTCACGCAATAATTCTCGGTTTGTCTCGCTGTCATACCCGCTCCAGTACATCGGTACGCCTAACCAATCTGGAGAGTATTCTTCGGGGAGATCGTACGCAGTAAAACAGCCCACAAACAACCCGTTGGGCCGGAGCCAACGCGTCATTCGCCCAAGAAACTGCGGCATTTCGTTGCGGGGTAGATGAATCAACGAATAAAACGCACTAATGGCATCGAATGATTCGGGCGGAAAATGCAAGTTACTCATGTCGCCGCAGATGATTTGCGCGCGTGGGACATTGATGGCCGCCTGTTTCGCATTATTTAATGAGATGTCAACACCGGTGACGCGATACCGCTCTGACAGTCGCTTCGTGGTAGGAATGCCAGTGCCACATCCCAAGTCGAGCAGGTGCATGCCGCGTTGTGCATGATCGATGAGTACTTGCAAATACCGGTTGCGCTCGTCGACGCGTACTTGTAACGCCCACTCACGATGACGATCGGCAATTTGATCGTATCCTTGGGCAACAATTGCGCGTGGGTCTGCGTTATTGGTCATGCACTCTCTCCTTCGCACCTCGTGTAATTCGAATGATGTGCGTTTGACGTTACTGCTGAGGTGGATTGTTGCGATACGGAATAAGTAAGGCGATCATTAGTGACAGTGGCCCTAGTAATAACCCTATTGCAACTGCACCAGGCAGCTTATGTCCTTTACGGTAAATAATTGCGGATGCCAGTGCAGCAGTGCCTATCCACAGAATAATCACGATGTTCAGATGTAGCATGTTACTCATGAATATGGCTCCTCTGCCCGACGAATATGGTCTCATTATACAATGCGCTATCGCATCATGTCTGTGCGGTGTGATGGTTCAGGGCGTCGTAGATACGCGGGATGTCGCCAACTGCGATTATTCCCAGCAATGGTGCTTGTGCAGTGCCGTCGAGGGTGATTAACAGCGCGTCCACGTATCGTTGTCGACGCGTTTTATAATCAAACAACTCAAGAGCATTTGTCAGGTGTGTGTCGTTAGGGATGAACAAGGCGCTATCGCCGGGTTCGGCACTCGTGAGTACATCGCTGACCGTGACGGTTGCGAGATCAAACGTGGCACGTCGTTGTGCGCCGAGCCAATAGGTAATCATCCGCGTTGTCAGTAGACCGACATAATTGTTGTCATCAAAGACGGGGAGCTGCGAATAATGGCGTTCATGCATGATTTGTGTGGCATGAGCTAGACTGTCAGTTGCAATGACACTGGTAACGCGTTTTTGTGTGAAAAGTGAAACGGTGGGGGGTGTGAGAAGGATATCGCGAATCTTGCAAATCTGCGTGACAGCCCATTCATTTGGTTCGGCCAAAATTTTGCCACCACCACGCTCATGTACAATCACGTTGCGCAGGCGGGCAAAGGCTTTTAAGTCTTCTGCGTAGAGTCGTATCGTCGAGTTTTGTTGGCGCAGAATATCAACCAATTGGCTGAACGCCATACCCCGATTGCCACGAAGGAGGTGTTCGAGGTGTTCCTCAATCGCCACGAACGCCTCCAAAAATGTTGATGAATTGCCACCAATCATAATCGCGCTCCAATAAACCGAGTGAGTTCGGCGATGACGCGCAAATCTATGGTGTGCCCAATTGGGAACTCTGCATACTGCACATTTGCGTGTACCGCGGTGAGTCGTTGTCGCGTCTCGTGTCCTGTAGCGACCTGCACCACTTCGTCGTATGTGCCGTGTACCACCAAAAAGTCACCCTTCGGTGGGGTGTCAAATGTGCCGAGGTCCCATGGATTTATACCACTGAGAATTGCCGTGCCCTTGATGTCGGTACGTCGTAATCCGCATATACCGGCCATGCCACCGCCCTGACTGAACCCAACCACAAATGTGCGCGTTGGGTCGGTGTTGTACGCAATTACTGCAGCGCGAATACTCTCGTCAAGGACGGTGT
The DNA here is from genome assembly GCA_964482795.1 of uncultured Klebsiella sp. Lineage (GTDB taxonomy): Bacteria > Chloroflexota > Chloroflexia > Chloroflexales > Roseiflexaceae > UBA965. The sequence continues at coordinate 52,053 of CAYZZI010000018.1, read as the reverse complement.
AGGCCTGTTCTGCTTGTGTCAGATCACGCCACATTCCCTCAGGAGTAAAGGCAATCTCAAACCAGCAGTTGCTACCGGGACGTAACATGAACGGTGCTCTAAACGAGACAATTTGACACGCATCCGGCAAATACGGCGCAAGTTGAAGCAAATCCTCCTCGTTACTTCCGTAGCCGTGGAGCATGATGATCAGCGGGGGCTGTGCATCGGTGGCGATGCGTGGAGCCATAGCCTCGTGGCGTAAAGGAAATTCTGGTGGGTGTGTCATGATTTGTCTTGAATCAACGCATCAGCTTCAATTTCAACCAGCATACGTGGGTCAACCATCTCGGCACGAACTAACGTGTTGGCAGGGCGGATGTCACCAAATATTGCACCATGCGCGCGTGCTACCGCTTCCCAGTCATTAATATTTGCTACAAAAATGCGTGTACGAATCACATCGGTGAGTTGAGCACCAGCGTGGTTCAATGCCTTTTCAATTTTGCGCAGAATATAGGTGGCCTGTTCACCCGCGTTACCAGGGTGTTGCACTTCGCCCTGTTCGTTTGATGCGGTAGTCCCAGAGACCGCGACGACGTTGCCGATGCGCACGGCGCGTGAGTACCCGGCAATCGCTTCCCAGGGAGTATTGGTGTTTATGTTTTGACGCATAATGACCTCGTGTTCTATACAGCAATTGTTCATAGCATAGCACACTCGTACGGCATCGTTGCCATGTGTTATGTGGGTAATGACGCACATCGTGGCATATCAATGGTAGAATACCCATAGTCTAAGCAAAAGGATGCGCGTCGTGTTTCGAATCGCTGTTGTCATTGTCAACTACAATACGCGTGATTTACTTCGCATGTGTTTGCAGTCATTGGCACACGCAGCCGAGCGAGCGCAGCTTGACGTGTGGGTTGTGGACAACGGATCACGCGACCAGTCATCGACCATGGTTACCTCCGAGTTTCCTGCGGTTCATCTCATTGAGAGCGACTATAACGGTGGATTCTCGTATGCCAATAACCTAGCCATCCGATCAATTTTGGCTCATTCAGATGCCCCTGAGTACGTGATGATCCTCAACCCTGATACCGTCGTCGAACCACGAGCGTTTGATGTGCTCGTCGACTACTTGCAACAACATCCCGATGTAGGTGCAGTTGGTCCGCGGTTGCTTTTGCCGGATGGTTCGCTCGACCTTGCATGCAGACGGTCATTCCCCACCCCTGAAGTGTCGTTCTGGCGCATGACCGGGCTATCACGTCTATTCCCACACAGTCGTCGATTTGGGCGGTATAATATGACCTATGTCGATCCTGCTGAGACCATTGATGTGGATGCACTGGTTGGTGCGTGTATGCTCATGCCCACATCCGTCATCCGCGAAGTCGGTCTGCTCGATGAGACGTATTTCATGTACGGTGAAGATCTTGATTGGTGCTATCGAATCAAGATGTACGGTTGGCGAATTGTCTATGTTGCAGATGCCGTTGTGCACCACATCAAACGGGCATCGAGTCGCCAGCGTCCGGTGCAGAGCATTGCGAACTTTTATGATGCAATGCGTATTTTCTTTCGACGGTATTATGCTGACAAAACCCCTGCGCCACTTCGTTGGTTCATAGAGACGGGCATCACGCTAAAGGAGCGCACTGAACTTGTCCGCAATCACTTCCGTCCCACCCACAAATCACACAGCGCCAGGTAAACAGATGTACTGGCGTTTATGGCTCAATCGAATCGTGGTTACGGCCATGGCGGTGCTGACCGATGCGCTTGCGATCAACAGCGCGTTGTACATGACCTACATCTGGGTTCGTCCACTTAACATCGAAGGGCAAGCCCAATTCGATAACACGCCCATTTCAGCAATCTGGATGTTTTTGGCCATCTTGAACGGTGTCATGTTCGTCACGTTCGTCACCACGGGCCTCTATGCGTTGCCACGTGGCGTATCACGCATTGACGAAAGTTTTAAAATCCTCTTTAGCGTGACAATCGGGGTGCTTTTAACCTACATCATCAATTTGTTGGCTCCCCAATTTGGCTGGATTGATGTGCCACTCGATAGCGTGTTGTTACTCGGTGGCTTATTCACGCTCATCAGTGTGGCTGTGTTCTTTCGCATCGTCTATCGCACTACGCTCTCTCATTTGCGCAGGCGCGGGTTTGATCAACGGCGGATTTTAATTATTGGCGCGCTTGATCCGGGCCAGCTTGTGTATCGTTCGATTTCACGCGATGCAAGTCTCGGTTATCGTGTGATGGGATTTGCCTCTGACGCCATTCCCGAAGGTGCGACTGTGGCAAATTCCGAAGTGCTCTGCAATTTTGCTGGCATTGGTACGACCATTCGAAAACATGGTATCGACCTCGTAATCGTGGCGCTTTCGGGGCGTGCCTCGCATGAATTGTTTGACATCATCATGTCTGCCGAAGACGAACATGTCGAGGTGAAGTTGTATCCGGATGCGTTCACTCTCATCACCAACAACGTGATCTCAGATAATGATGTTGCCGGCCTACCGCTGTTGAATGTGCGTAACGGTGCCTTGGCAAACCCACTGAATCAATTTTTGAAACGCTTATTTGATCTGGCATTTGCTGCTGCGGTGTTGATTTTGCTCTCACCGCTCATGCTGCTCATTGCGTTACTCATAAAACTTGAATCAAAGGGTCCTGCGTTTTTCATTCAACCGCGCGTTGGCATTGATGGCAAACCATTTCCTACAATCAAGTTCCGCACGATGCGCGTCGATGCACCAAATCTTGCCAATTGGACGACGCAAGATGACCCCCGTAAAACTAAGATTGGTGCATTTTTGCGAAAGACATCGCTCGATGAATTGCCCAACTTTATTAATGTCATTCGTGGCGAGATGAGTGTCGTTGGCCCGCGCCCCGAACAAGAGGTGTGGGTGGAACGCTTTAGTCAGCAAATTCCATACTACATGCGTCGCCACAAGCAAAAGGCTGGTGTAACTGGATGGGCCCAAGCAAATGGGTTGCGTGGCGATACGAGTATTGAAGACCGCACCCGTTACGATTTATACTATGTAGAGAATTGGTCGCTGCTCTTTGATATCAAGATATGTATCAAGACATTCGTCGATATTGTGACAGGCCGCAATAAAGGATATTAATGGGAATTTCTATGAACGAATTGTATCATCTGAGTCTTGCCGAAATGCGCACCCGCCTCGATGCCGGTGATGTCACTGCGATGCAACTAACCGACGCAATGCTTGGACGAATTGCGGCGAACGATGCCACCATTGGAGCCTATTTGCACGTCGATGTAGATGGTGCCCGCGCGCAAGCAGCAGAGGCCGATGCGCGCCTCAATGCAGGCGAGCGCGGTGGAATGCTCGGGATTCCGTTGGGCATTAAGGACGTCTTGTCTACCAAGGGGTTGCCAACCACCTGTGCATCAAAAGTCCTCGAAGGGTATCGTCCACCATACGATGCAACCGTTGTCGCCCGCCTCAAAAAGGCAGGTGCGGTTCTCCTTGGCAAACTCAACATGGACGAATTTGCCATGGGTTCATCAACCGAAAATAGCGCCTATCAGCTAACTCGCAATCCGTGGGACACGGCACGTGTGCCCGGTGGTTCGAGTGGCGGCTCAGCTGCGGCCGTGGCCGCAGGAATGGCCGCAGGTACACTTGGTACTGACACCGGCGGCAGTATCCGTCAACCCGCGTCGCTGTGTGGAATTACCGGCCTCAAGCCGACTTATGGTCGTGTGTCGCGTTATGGATTGGTCGCTTTTGCATCGTCACTCGATCAAATCGGGCCAATGGCATGGAGCGCCCGCGATTGTGCCATGATGCTCAATGCAATTGCAGGTCATGATGATCACGATGCGACGTCGGCGCAACTCCCAGTACCCGATTATGTGGCAGCCCTCGGCGGTAACCTGAAGGGCGTGCGCATCGGTATCCCCAAAGAGTTGTTCGTTGACGGCATGCAAAAGGGCACCGAACAAGCCGTGCGTGAGGCGATTCGTGTGCTTGAGTCACTTGGCGCCACTGTCAAAGAAATCTCATTGCCTCACAGCCCATACGCCTTGCCCGTCTACTACATCGTAGCGACTGCCGAGGCATCATCGAACTTGGCGCGCTTCGACGGCGTGCGCTACGGCGTGCGCAGTGACGGCGATAGCTATCGCGATGCGCTTGACCAGACGCGAGGCGATTTGTTTGGACCTGAGGTGCGTCGTCGGATCATGCTTGGTACGTATGCGCTGTCAGCTGGGTATTATGATGCCTACTATAAACGTGCTCAGCAAGTGCGCACGTTGATACGCCAAGATTTCGCCAAGGCTTTTGCGGAGGTTGACCTGATTGCATCGCCCACATCGCCCAATGTGGCCTTCAAGTTCGGCGAGAACAGCGCCGATCCAGTGGCCATGTATCTGCAAGATGTCTGTACGTTGCCGGTTAGTTTGGCCGGATTGCCCGGAATATCAATTCCATGTGGCTTTGATCATAACCTGCCAGTGGGCCTGCAACTTGTGGCACCTGCATTTGCGGAGGCTGAGTTACTCCGGGCTGCAGATGCATACCAGCGTGTCACCGATTGGCATAACCGCCGTCCGTAATAGAATCGAAGTAGTACGAAACAGACGAAGCACACCCCCCGTTGGAGGTGTGCTTCGTCTGTTTCGTTATTCAGCTAATTCTGCTAGCGCTTGGATGACGAATGGGTCATTCTCCGGCTTGAATGTGCCCCATTCGGTGACGATGATGGTATCCGGTTGGACGCCGATATCGTCGATATATGTGCCGTCGATTTGGCGGAAGAGCAGCTCAGCAAGCCACAACGTAGAACCATCCTCGAGGTCGTATGGATAGAGATTTTCGGTGTTTCCTGCTGTGACTTCACCGATGATGCGTGCATCGCGTAGGCTACGCATTCCTGAGGCGAACATTTCTGCGGCACTTGCTGTTTCACCACTGGTCAAAATGATAATTGGAATGGTCGCAAACTCTGGGATTACGCGACCTTCTGGTACTTCGAGTTTGTAGGTGGCACTACGCCCAACTTGTTCACCCATGACTCCACCGGAGTGGAACAACGCCATGACATCGAGCATCGACCCAATACTCCCACCGTAGTTTTCGCGGATGTCGATTATGAGTGCGCGAGGTGTCTGCGTGATAAATGGCATCAGGAGAGCATTTTTGACCAGTACATCTAAGTTTTGTCGATTGAAGCTGTCAATCGTCAAATAGACAACGTCCGATTCTGGTAAGAGTTGCGTGAATGCTTCAGGGAATGCATCACTCGAAATTGCATTACGCGTGATTTGCACGTCAAAGCGTTGCGAATCCCGCAGAATTTCTAAAGTGATTCGACTGCCAATCGGTCCGCGGATACGACGCGTGTATTCTTCATCGCTCTGCACAATCTCGGCAATCGAGACACCATCAACTTTGGTAATAATATCAAATGGACGTACGCCGGCCATTTCAGCAGGACCCGATTGGGCTAACCGCATAATTAATAGCCCCTCATCGACGTTGCGAATGATAATCCCGATACCCGCATACCCTGCCTCGCCACTGAAGAATGCGGCATCCATTGCAGCTTCTTGGGGGGTATCGAATCGCGTGTGATCGTCGTTGAGGAGTTCAATCATCTCCTTGATGGTGGCATAAAATTCGTCTGTATCAGTGGTGCCAGTTATGCGACTGCGGTATTCGTCATAAATACCCGACCAGTTGACTCCACGATAATCTGGGTAGACGTAGCGATCGTTCACATATGTCCAAACGTCATCGAACATCGATATGCGTTGGTCAACGCTCAATGCGATTAAGGTCGGTGATGGAGCAATATTCAGCACGCCGAGCGTTGGCGTCGGGAGTGCTGTTTCGGTCGGTATCGTAGTCTGACTCGGTTGTAGCGTTGCAGACGCACGGGTAGTCGGCTGAGGAGAGGGTACTTGTTCAGATAACGGTTGCGTCAAACATGCAGACAAAACCAGGCTTACGCTACCGACGATGACGCACCACACTATTCCCATGAATGGTGTGGTGCGTCGTTGAGGACGATTATTGTGCGTTAGTTTTTTGTGTGACATATGCTAATCTTCGTGTAAACACAATCATCATCAAACCAATCAAAACAACAACAAATAATGCAGATTGACGTGTCGTGTTTGTCGCCAATACACCAATTAATGGTGGACTGATGATGAATGATAGATAATTCACCGACATCAATGCGCCAGATAATGCACTGTTCTGGCCAGGAACAAAGCGTGCTCCTGCGGTCAGTGCAGTTGGAACGCCACCAGCAACGCCGAATCCAAGTATTGCAAATGCGATCACTGCTGCCCATAAATTGTTCAGGGTGACCAACATGATGCCGGCCACGGTAATTGCAACTGCCGATATGGTGAATGACACTACGACGCCAAACCGCTCTACCACACTATTATTTGTCATCCGCCCAATAAACATAATCGTGTTGAACAGCGCAAATCCTGCGCCGCCGATGAATGCACTTGCGCCGAGGTCGCGTAAATGCAAAACCGACCAAGTTATTGCCACACTTTCGCCGAATGTAGCACAAAAACTTACAATACCAAGAGTGAGTACAATCGGATTATTAATTAATAGGCGAATGGCGGCTCCTGCGCTAGCAGAATCAGCAGATTCGTCGTGCTGTGTTGGTGGATACGCAATTAGTGCGTTGATTACCGCAGCACCCATGGCGATCAATGCGACGGTCGACAGGATGGTCGTGTACTCCCAAGCGGCTGCAAGCAGTTGGCCAACTCCGAGACCGGCGACGATTGCGCCTGCACAAAATGCGGCATGTACGTAGTTCATCACGCTCTTTTGGCGCTCGCGCTCCCAATCGAGTGTCACACTGTTGATGCCCAACTCAACGATGCCATAACCCAGCCCGTAGAGAACATTTACCAACGCAAAGTGGAACGGCGACCCTGCAACTGATAGACTGTATGGTGCCAGAGCAAGCAACACCAGTCCAACTGATACGCTTGTACGCTTGCCAATTCTTTCAATGAAATTGCCCGCGAAGAGTAGGATGAATATTGACACCATGGGAGAGATCAACGACAACGTACCAAACAACGCGTCGTCCATGCGTAAAACTGGCAGAATTTCTGCCCAAAGGACACCAGTTGTACCAATACTTATGCCAAAAAAGACAAAAATTGCCACAATCATCGTCATGACAATAACTGGGTTCCAACGCTGTACGTTCGTCACATGTTCCCCCATTACGCTGTGTGGTGATACAAAATAGTATACACGACGAAATCATCAGTTGTGGATGTCTGCGTTGACCGAATACATATCATCCTCATGTACAATAAAGGCGTTGTCATATACATCACTGTTACAAAGAGGTACAACCATGCGATTTGGTGTGATTGGTGGTGGCGGAATGGCCGGCTATCATGCGCTCAATATTACGCGCATCCCCGGTGCAACGCTTGTCGCGTGTGGCTCGCCCGAATATAGCCAGTTCGCCCGTGATGTGGCCGCCAAAGTTGATGCTCCGTGTTATGCCACGGCTGATGAGGTCTTTGCCCGCGCCGATATTGATGCCGTCGTGATTGCCACGCCGACCGATACCCACAAAGCGATGACGATTGCCGCATTGCATGCTGGCAAGCATGTTTTTGTCGAAAAACCGATTGCCCGAAATCTTGCCGATGCCGCTGAGATGATTGAGGCCGCCGCCCGTTATCAGCGCAAATTGATGCCCGGCCAGGTGGTACGCTACTTCCGTGAATACGCCTCAGCCCGTGATTTGGTCATTGCTGGCGAGATTGGTACTCCTGCTGTGGCGCGCACAGTGCGCAATGGCGCAGTCCCGGGTGGCGGCCGCCATTGGTACGGCGATATCGCCCGGAGTGGCGGTGTGGCGCTCGACTTGCTCGTGCACGACTACGACTGGTTGCGCTGGGTTTTTGGTCCAGCTGAGCGCGTCTATGCCAAATCAATGAAACATGCCGGTATCGACGGCAAAGACGCCATGTTGACCATTGTGCGCTTTGCGAGTGGCGTGATTGCCCATGCCGAAGCAAGTTGGGCCTATCCGAGCGGCTGGAACGCCGCGTTTGAGTTCGCTGGTAGCGGCGGTCTCATCAACCATGCTGACGGGGCAGTACGTGACATTACGCTCAACGCCGCTGCTGGTAGTGGCGCCACCCTCGCGCCCGATAGCGGTCTCGAGGATGCCTACTTGCACCAGTTGCGCGATTTTGCGACCTGGTGTGCCGGTGGCCCGGCGCCGCGCTGTGTTGCTGAGGACGGCTACGAAGCCTTGCGTATGAGTCTGGCCGCCTATGAATCCGCCCAAACTGGCAAACCAATCACATTGTAGGAGCTTGACGATGACTAACTCACCATTGCGCGTTGGAGTGGCGGGCGTCGCACACGTCCATGCCCCTGGCTATATTATCGAGAGCAAAAAAATCGCCGGTGCCGAGTTTGTTGGAGTCTGGGACGATCAACCTGCCCGGGCCCAGCACGCCGCCCAAACCTACGATACCCGGGCCTTTGAGACGCTCGATGAGCTCTTGTCGAACATCGATACGCTTGTCATCGCCGGCGAGAACGCGATGCACCATCCGGTGGCACTAGCTGCCGCCGCACGCCGGATTCCCACCCTGTGTGAAAAGCCACTTGCTCCCAGTGTGGCACAGGCGTGCGAGATGATTGAGGCCTTTGCCAAGGCCGGCGTGCAACTCGGTACTGCGTTCCCCGTGCGCTATAGCCCAGCTGTCCAACGCCTACGCCAGACCATCCAATCGGGTTCGCTCGGCGAGACGTTGTTGGTGCGCGCCACCAATCGTGGTACCTACCCAGGTGGCTGGTTCGGCGATCCTGACTTGGCCGGTGGTGGCGCCATCATGGATCACACCGTGCACGTGGCTGATTTGGTGCGTTGGATTTGGCAACAAGAGTTCAACGACGTCTATGCCGAGGGTGGCACCATGATGTACGACATCAAGGTCGACGATTGTGGCATGCTCTTGTTTACGCTGCAGAACGGCCTTGCCATCAGTCTTGATCCGAGTTGGTCACGGCCGTCGCCGTCGTTCCCAACTTGGGGCGATGTTACGATGGAGGTGACGGCGACGAACGGCATCGTCAATCTCGATGCATTTGGCCCGCGTATCGAGCTGTATAGTAATCGCAGCGGGCGAGGGCACTGGGTCGGTCAAGGTATCAACCTCGATCACCTGATGATTAGCGATTGGCTTGACGCCGTGCGCCACGGCAAACCAGCGCCGATTAGCGGTGTCGACGGCTTGCGCACCGTCGAGTTGGTTGAGGCAGCGTACCGATCAGTCACATCGCATCAACCCGAGAAAGTCGTGCTCCATCCGTATTAGCCTGGAGAGTGGGAGGGGCCCGAGTATCAGCTCGGGTCCTTTCCACTCCCTGAAATTGACATAACGTGTTTTTTGACAGATACATCGGTGCTTGGTATGATGAATGCATTGTTTAGGGGAGTTTTTGTGCACAAGCTTTTTGCAACCAGCATGATGCAGATGCCTTGTCCCGCGTGTACGGCGTAGTCATACGACCGATGCACCGCGGGTACTTGTAGTACCTGCGGTTTTTTTGTGTTGCAATCATGGGAGGATATGATGAGTGAACATGTGTTGGTCTCGGTTGCTTGGCCATACGCCAACGGCCCATTCCATGTCGGGCATATCGCCGGCGCCTATCTGCCAGCCGATATCTATGCTCGCTATAATCGTTTGCGCGGCCGTAACGTCTTGATGGTCTCGGGTTCGGATTGTCACGGCACGCCGATTACCCTGGCTGCCGAAAAAGAAGGCGTGACGCCACAAACCATCATCAACCGCTATCACCATAGCTTTGTGGACTCGTTGGTAGCGCTGGGCATTACCTTCGATTTGTTCACCCAGACCTACACCGAGAACCACTACGCCGCCACAACTGACATCTTCGTGACGCTTCAGCGTAACGGCTACATATACCGCGAGGTGGCAATTGGCTCATACTCAGAGTCGCTTGGGCGCTTTTTGCCCGATCGCTTTGTGCAGGGCACGTGTCCGAATTGTAAGTACGAGAAAGCGCGTGGTGACCAGTGTGACAAATGTGGCCAACTCCGCGATCCCCAAGAGTTGGGCAACCCGCGTTCGACGCTCGACGGTGCGCCGGTCACGTTCCGCGATACTGAGCACTACTACATTGACCTGGCCAAACTCGAGCCCAAACTGCGCGCCTGGCTTGACTCACAAGACCGTGGCTACTGGCGTACAAATACGCTGGTCTTTACCCAAAACTGGCTCCGCGAGGGCTTGCGTGGCCGCGCCATCACCCGCGATCTCGAGTGGGGCGTACCAGTGCCCGGCAACGACCCGGCTTTCAAAGACAAGCGCATCTACGTCTGGTTTGATGCCGTCATCGGCTACTACTCGGCGTCGCTCGAATGGGCCAAGCGCACCGGTCAGCCGGATGCGTGGCGTAAGTGGTGGGATCCCCAAGGCGACCAGCGCGGCTACTACTTCATCGGCAAAGACAACATTCCGTTCCACACCATCATCTGGCCGGCCATGCTTCTGGGCTACGGCGATCGCGCATTGCCTTATGACGTGCCGGCCAACGAGTTCCTCAATCTTGAGGGCGAGAAGATGAGCACCAGCCAGAATTGGGCCTTGTGGATGCCCGATCTGCTCAGCCGCTACGAGCCCGATTTGTTGAGGTACTACCTGACCGCTGCGGCGCCTGAGGGTAAAGACAGCAACTGGAGTTGGGCCGAATTCGTCCAACGCATCAACAGCGAATTGGTGGCCACGTGGGGCAATCTGGTCAATCGTGTGCTGACCCTTTCGCAGAAAAACTTCGGCGGCGTGCCGACTCCTGGAGCCTACACCGACGCGGACAAGGCGTTGTTGCAGAGCATTCAGGAGGGCTTCGGTCGCGTCGAAGGTTTGTACGAGGGTGTCAAGTTGCGCAGTGCGCTACAAGAAATCATGCTTCTGGCCCAGACAGCCAACCAGTACCTCAGCGAACAAGAGCCGTGGAAGGTGGTCAAGGTCGATGCCGAGCGCGCCGCCACCATCATGTTTGTGGCAATCCAAGCTGTCGACACACTCAATCGCCTGATGGCGCCGATTATGCCCCACGCCTGTCAGCGCCTGCACCACATGCTCGGCTTTGACGATGTGATTGCGCCGCAACCATACCTTGAGCAAGAGCAGGATCCTGATGGGCTAGTGCGACCAGTTGTCACCGGAGATTATGCGGTGAGTGGCTGGCAGTTGAGTGCAATTCAGCCGGGTACGGCGTTGCGCGACATCGGCCCGCTCTTCCGCAAACTCGATGATGCCGTGGTTGCAGACGAGTTAGCCCGTTTGTCACCCAAAAATTAACTCCTGTCGTCTGTGCACCTGTGTGGTTGTGGTATACCATGCAGGTGCACATTTTTTTGCCCAAAAAGGAGAGCCACCGCATGCGTTTTGGCCATGTCAATATCGTTGCCCGCGATTGGCGGCGACTCGTCGCATTCTATGTCGAGGTCTTTGGATGTGAACTGCTTCAGCCCGAGCGCAACCTGTCGGGGCCGACTATTGAGGCCGGGCTCGGTGTGGCAGGCGCAGCGCTGCAAGGCGTCCACCTGCGCTTACCCGGCTACGGCGATACAGGGCCAACCCTCGAGATTTACGAGTATCAGCCGCTGATTGACGTGCCGGCCAATGTGCGCCGGAGTGGATTTGGTCATATTGCTTTTGCGGTCGATGACATCGTGGTGGTGCGCCAACAGGTGCTTGCAGCTGGTGGGAGTGCAGTCGGCGAGATTGTCACGACGCAGGCTGGCTCACGCCGCGTGTCGTGGTGCTACGTGACTGATCCTGAGGGGAATGGGGTTGAGCTCCAAACGTGGCACGATGCATGATGAGTAGATCTGCTTGCCATACATCAGTATGACAAGCAGATGTTATACACGGTTAGCGGCTGAAGATAAACAATTCACCCGGTTTGAGGATGTGGGCAGCCAATTGTGGCGCAACGCGCTCGACTTGGCTGTAGATCTCACCGGCTGGCAATCGGTTGCCGGCGAACAAATCGTTGTGGCCGATAATCAGTGTCTGCCAGCCGAGTGTCTGGGCGAGCCACGCTGATTCACTCGGGTAGAGGTTGCCGACGATGTCGTTGGCGTCGCGCATAGCATCGCGCCCGTTGCTGGCAAGCACGCCGAAGTCGATTTGGGGCAGGGCCTTGATTGACTCGACATACCCATCGAACAAAATCGTATCACCGCCATGGAAGAACGTCACCGAGCCCCAGTCGAGATGCAGGCTCAGCCAGCGCTCGCCCTTGGTGGCATCGTATTCGCGCGTGTAATGGGCGGCCGGAATGGCGTTGATGTTGAGCACGCCGGCGTCAATCGCCCGGCCGACCGTGGGGATGATGCGGCGTTCGTGGGCAATCCCCGCCTCGTCGAGTTCACCTTGAGCCCAGCCCGTCGCCACAAAACGGGCCCTGGGCGAAGCTTTCGCAATACCGGCCAGCGTAAAACAATCGGTGTGATCGATATGCTCATGCGAGCAGAGCACAAGACTGGCGTTGGTCACTTCGTCGGGCTGGAGCGGCGTCTCTATCGCACGGGTTGGGCCGCGCGTCGGGTCGGGCCACTTGAGATTAATGATGTCGGTCAAGCAGGGGTCGATGTAGACAATCTGCTGATCGGGGCCTTTGACGGCGACGCCCATTTGCCCCAGCCACCACAAGGCCACACTGCCGGCAGGCACGTGCAGGGCGTTCATCTGGGCAATAAGAGCACTTCCTTGTTTGGGCATGGGATTGGTTCCTTTGTGTTGATGTCTCTTGTTGTATCTTATCACATGGAATTTTGATGCGATATCAGCGTGTAGGGCGGTGTTTTGACACATTGTTCAGGCACTGGTAATATGAGAGTGTTGGAATTGAATATGTGCTAGGGGCGCCAAGAGAGCTTGGCTGAGATGCGACCCAAATGTCGCTGACCCTTTGAACCTGATCCGGTTAATACCGGCGGAGGAAAGCAAGCGTATAAACGACGCATCGCACGCAGACCTCTGCAAGCGATGCGTTCTTGTTTGCTCTAGCACATCACGAAGGAGTTTCTATGTCGTCTCGACTTTTTGTGCGCGTTGTGTGGATGACGGTGTTGAGTCTCGTTCTGATGGCCTGTGGTGCCCAAAAACCCGCTGAACCGACTGTGGTGCCAGCTGCAGAAGCCCCTGCACCAGGTGGCGCGACCACGTTGACTGTGATGACGCATGACAGCTTTGCAATCAGCGAAGAGGTGATTGTCCAGTTTGAGCAGGCCAACAACGTCGATGTAGTGATTGTCAATGCGGGTGATGCCGGGTCAACCCTCAACAAGGCGATTTTGACCAAGGATGCGCCACAGGCTGATGTGCTGTTCGGCGTCGATAACACCTTTTTGAGTCGGGCCATCGAGGCGGATATTTTTGCGGCGTACGCACCAAGTGCCACATTCCGCGCCGAGGCCACTGCCGACAACAGTGGGCCACTCGTGCCGATTGACTTCGGCTATGTGCTGATTAACTACGACAAAGCCGCCTTAGCGGCGGCTGGACTCGAGCCACCACAGAGTTTGGCTGATTTGCTCAAACCAGAGTGGAAGAGCAAGTTGGTTGTGGAGAATCCGGCCACTTCATCGCCTGGTTTGGCCTTCTTCTTGGCCACGGTCGCTGAGTTTGGTGCCGATGGCTGGCAGGAGTACTGGCGTGGCTTGCGTGCCAACGACGTGTTGGTTGCCGACGACTGGTCAACTGCCTATTACACGCATTTCAGTGGGTCGAGTGGCAAAGGGCCCCGACCATTGGTAGTGTCGTATTCAACGAGCCCAGCTGCCGAGCTCTACTTTAGCGAAGGCGCATTGACTGAGCCACCGACCGGCAACGTGGCGTTCGGCGCGTTCCGCCAGGTCGAGTATGCTGGTGTGCTCAAGGGTGCTGCGCAACCAGAGTTGGCGCAGAAGTTCATTGATTTCATGGTCGATGCGCCGTTCCAAAACGACATTCCGTTGCAGATGTTCGTCTATCCGGCCAGCGAAAAGGGCACGATTCCCGAGCTGTTCACCACCCATGCGCCAATCCCGACGGTCACCAACCAACTCGATGCTGCGACCATCGCCAGCAATCGCGATGCGTGGGTAGCCGAGTGGGATCAAATCGTGTTGCGCTAGCAGTTTAGACAAAAGTTAATCAAACTCCGCTATCATGGTCGTAGAGGATCGCCTCTGCGACCATGATGTTTTGTGAGACGATGCACCCATGCTCCCACCTACTCCGCCCATTGCTGGGCTTTCGCAGGTTGAGGCACACTCCCGCCAACTGCGTGAATCACCCATAAAGAAGTTGTGGCGGAACGTCGCAACCTATACAGCGCTCGTCGTTGCCAACCTCGTGACCACACTCAACGTGGTGATTTTGGGGTTGGCAGTGACGCTGTGGTCACTCGGGAATCTGCGCGATGCGTTTGCGACGAGTTTGGTCGTTATCCTCAATGTGTGCGTTAGCACGGTGCAGGCGATTCGAGCGCGGATTGTACTTGATCGCATCCGCGCGGCCAATCTGGTGCCGGTGACTGTCTGGCGCGACCAACACCTCGTGACAGTCGATCCGGCGCAGGTGGTGATGGATGACGTCGTTTTGGTTCGTCCGGGCGACGTGATTGTGGCCGACGGGGTAATCCTCGTCGCCGATGTGTGTGCCATGGACGAGGCGTTGCTAACCGGCGAAAGCGAACCGGTGCGTCGTCACACCGGTGAACAGCTGACCGCGGGGTCTACCTGTGTGGCCGGCGCCGCCTGGTATCAGGTGACCACGACTGATGGTGTGCTGACCCGACTCACCCAGCAGGCGCAACAGATGCGCCAGATTCGTACACCGCTCATCGATGAGGTACAACGCGTTGTGCGCATCATTGTGGTGATTGCGCTGCTGTTAATGGCCGTGGTGATGCTCCGGGCGTGGTGGCTGGCCGTGCCGTTCGCCGTGCTTGTGCCGCAGTTGACGGTGATGGCCGGGCTTATCCCTAATGCGCTCGTGTTAATGCTCACCATTAGTTATGCGCTGGGCGCAGTGGCCATGACGCGTCACGGTGGCTTGGTGCAACAGCTGGCTGCGGTCGAGTCGTTGTCGCACGTTGATGCAGTGTGTTTCGACAAAACTGGCACGCTGACAGCCAATCGATTGACCGTGGTCGAATTACGCCCGCTCGCCGTGTCTACGACTGAATTCTCTGATGCGCTCGGGCGCTACGTGGCAGCCGATGGGGCGGCCAATCGGACTGCGCAGGCAATTGCGACGGTGGTCTCTGCACCACCCGAGTCAGAGTTGGCGAGTGTGCCGTTTGATTCGGTGCGCAAGTGGAGTATGCGTGTGACCCCGAGTGGAGTGTGGGTGCTTGGCGCACCCGATATCATACAGCCACACCTAGTAGATTCATGGCAAATCCCACTTGCCTCAGACGCCATTGCCAACGGGGCACGAGTGGTACTGTTGGCATGGGCGTCACGTGATGCAGTTGATATATCGACGTTCGCCGATAACCCACAACTACCAGATGGGTGTGTGCCATATGGCGTAGTGGTATTGGTCGATGAGATGCGTGCGGATGTAAAGACGGTGATTGCGCAATTTGCTGACGCAGGTGTCAATATCTATGTGCTCTCGGGCGATGATCCGGTGGCAGTGGCAGAGATTGCCAAACGGGCTGGAATTGTGAGCCCATTGGTTGTGCATGGTCATCAGATTGATGTGCTCGATGATACAGCGCTCGCGGATACTGTGCGCCATGCGCGTGTGTTTGGTCGGGTGACGCCCGATCACAAACAACGGATTATCGCCGCCTTACACCGTGCAGGACAACGCGTAGCCATGGTCGGTGATGGGGTGAATGATTTGTTGGCGCTCAAACAGGCCGATGTGGCGGTAGCCATGCAATCGGGGAGCGCTGCGGTGCGTCAAGTGGCCGACGTGGTCTTGCTCGATGATCGGATTGCGGTGTTGCAGGAGATGGTGATTGTTGGGCGGCAGATTTTTCAACGCATGAATGCCGTGCTCAATCACTTTTTGTTTCGTGTGGTGCTCAGTGCCGTGGTGCTGACTGTTGGGCTGCTCGTTGGTCGCGTCGTGTGGAACCCGATTGATAGCTCGTTCTTAGCGCTTATTGGGGTCGCGCTCCCGGCTATCATCATCGTGAGTTGGCCAAATCTGGTCATTCCGTCACGTTTGCAATCTCGGCGTCAACTCTGGCGCGATGCGGTGTGGTATGGCGGCGCTCTGGTAGTGTTCAGTCTGCTCGTGTTATGGCTCGTACCCGAGGTGGCACATTTGGCGTTGCTTGGTGCCTGTGTAGCGCTCATTTGGGGGCGTCTGTTGGTGGGATTTTGCCGTGTACCCGAGAGCGATTTGTGACAGGGGATTGGGATTTAATGGTATGATACCTGCATGTTATACCTAGTGGCCACACCAATTGGGAATCTCGGCGATATCACCATGCGTGCGCTCGAAACGCTTCGCACGGTCGATGTGATTGCCAGCGAAGATACGCGCAAAACGCTGATTTTGCTCAAACACTACGACATCCACAAGCCGATGCTCGCCTGCCACGAACACAACGAAAAGCAGGTCACCGAGCGCTTAATCGGCATGATGCGTGAGGGCAAATCAGTTGCGCTGGTAAGTGATGCCGGCACACCGGCCATCTCAGACCCCGGGTTTGTCCTGGTGCGTCGAGTCCTCGCCGAAGGCTTACCACTCACGGCTATCCCTGGTCCGGTGGCTCTGATTCCCGCCTTGATTGTGTCGGGTTTGGCCGTGCATGCGTTTACGTATCGCGGATTCCCACCGCGCAAATCGGGTGCCCGCCAGCGCTGGTTGGCACAGGATTTGTATACACCGCATACGCTTATATTCTACGAAAGCCCCTACCGCATTGCTGCCCTCGTCGATGATGCGCTGGCTGTCTATGGTGATCGTCAGGCGGTGTTGGCCAATGATCTGACCAAGTTCCACGAGGCCGTATGGCGTGGCCCACTCAGTCAGATTAAATCGGTGTTGAAGAGTCGTTCAATTAAGGGCGAGTTTGTCTTGTTAATTGCCGGGTCGGATGGGTCGGATGTGATGCCGGTATTCGGCGACGACGATGCTGACGACCGTGACGATGAGGATACCGCAGACTAACGGTGTAATCTGTGCACCAAACGTGAGGAGGACAACGATGACCGACGTACGTGATGCATTAGTAACGATGACCATGGATTTGGTGCGCATTCCCTCGACTCTTGATCACCCAGATCAACTCGTTGCTGCGATTGAGTATGTGCGCAATGCCCTCAAAGATGTACCGCGTGGCGAGTTTTATCAATTTAACTCTGGTAATAAGCCCTCGCTCGTCTACTCACTACGCGGGAGCAAGCACGCCAATCTCGTACTCAACGCCCATCTCGATGTGGTGCCGGCTCGCCCTGACCAGTTTGATCCATTCATCAAGGGCGATCGCATGTATGGTCGTGGTACCCAAGACATGAAGGGGGCAGCGGCAGTGTTGATTCGCTTGGCCCAAGATTTGGCCAAGTTGCCTGAGCCACCCGATGTTAACTTTCAATTCGTCACCGATGAGGAGATTGGTGGCTTTCATGGCACGCGCTACTTGCTCGAAGAGCAAGGGTTTACCTGCGATTTCTTCATCACTGCTGAGCCAACTGACCTCAATATCTGCCACATGCACAAAGGTGGCGCACCGGTTACTGTCACAATTCATGGAGTCCCAGCACACGGCTCACGGCCGTGGGAGGGGCGCAACCCGATTCACATTTTGCGCGATGGCCTTATTCGACTTGAAGAGCAGTTCCCCACACCGAGTGAGCCGACGTTCGTGACCACCTGTGTGCCAACAATTATCAAGGGTGGCAATGCCGGGAATCGCATCATGGAGGATTTGGTGCTCCATTGTGACATTCGCTGCACGCCTAACGAAACGCCTGAGAGTATCGTGTCGCGCATGACCAAGTGCTTCCCCGAACACGCCACCATCGAGTTGCGCGGTTTTGGCATCGGACTCAACACGAGCACCGATCATCATGCGGTCATCCAATTGCAACAAGTCATTCTTGAGGCTGCCGAATATGAAGCCGAGTTCTACAAAGAACACTTCGGCACCGATGCGCGTTTTTATAGTGCCAAAGGCATCGCTGCCGTCTGTTGTGGTCCTATCGGGGCTGGCCTACACTCTGACGAGGAATGGGTCGACATCGAGGGGCTTGTCAAGAACTACTACGTCTTCGCCAAGTTGGCGACGCTCTATCAATAGCTCAGTCCTGACCACAGAGGAGGTCATATGACGCAGTGGCTCATAGGGTGTGGTCAAATTACGTGGCCACGCGATGTCAGTGAAGAGAAAGTGCTTGCCGATATCGCTGCCGCAGGGTATGCTGGTGCGCCGGCCTTCCCCAAACCAGCAACGGCTACCGCCGATCGTCTTGCGCTGTGGGAACGCTTTGGTCTCAAACCGGCACCTGGCTATTTGGCCGGCGATTTCTGGGATCCCGCACGCTACGATGTCATCATGGCGCAGACCGAGACCTACGCCAAATTCGCCAAGGACGTCGGCGTTGATGCGTGTTATGTGGCTGCCAACGTTGACGGCAACAAAGTCCAAAACGGCCGGACGCGCATGCAGGCCGCCGGACATGTCACTGAGGCCGACGGCATGACCGAGGCTGAGTGGACGCAGTTCATTCGCACTATCACCGATGTTGGTAAGATTATGCAGTCACACGGCATCAAAGCGGCGTTTCATAATCATGTTGGCAGTTTCATTGAGACGCGCGCTGAGCTCGATCGTTTGATGCAGTCAACCAGCCCTGACGTGCTTTGGTTGGGGCCTGATACGGGACACATGGCATGGGCTGGTGGCGATGTGGTCGACATGGTCAAAACCTATGCCGCACGCATTTGCACCATGCATCTCAAAGATGTCAATGCCGCTGCTGCGGCCCAAGCCCGGGCCGAAAAGAGCGATTATCGTGGTGCCGAACGCATTGGTGTGTGGACTGAGCTTGGCCAAGGCGCGGTGGACTTTCCGCGTATATTTGCGCTACTCTCTCAGGCCAATGTTACTGGTTGGTTAATCGTCGAAACCGACGTCACGCAACTGCCAAGTGCACTCGAAAGTGCACAGCAGAGCCGTGCATATCTGCGTTCACTAGGAATGTAATGTTCGGATAGTATCGTCAAAGGAGACAACTGTATGAGTCTGCGCGTAGGAATTATCGGCTGTGGTCGCCCATGGAAGAGCGACGGAGCCACTGGCTTTGGTATGTCACATCAACATGCGTTCGGCTACCGCGAGACTGGCAAGTGCGAAATCGTCGCGCTCGCCGACGTCGTCGCCGAGAACGCCCAAGCATTTGCCGCCATTCATGGTCCTAACGCAAAAATCTTTACTGACTACAACGAGATGCTCACCAAAGAGAACCTCGACATCGTGAGTATTTCAACCTGGCCACATTTGCATGCCCCGATGGTCATCGATGCCGCCAACGCCAAGGTGCGCGCTATTCACTGCGAAAAGCCGATGGCGCCCACGTTCGGTGAGAGCAAGCGCATGGTCGCCGCTGCCGAGGCCAACGGCGTGCAGTTGACGTTCAATCACCAGCGTCGTTTTGGTACGCCGTTTCGCACCGGCAAAAAGCTCCTCGATGAGGGGCGTATCGGTACGCTCGAGCGCATCGAGGCTGTGTGTGACAACATGTATGACTGGGGCACGCACTGGATCGATATGGCCTGCTACTTCAACAACGAGACCGATGCCGAGTGGGTGATTGGTCAAGTCGATTTGCGTGATCCACAGATGATTTTCGGCGTGCCGTGTGAGCGCCATGGCTTTGGCATGACCCGTTTCAAAAACGGCGTTACCTTGGTGATGAACACCGGCTATCAGGCCGGCCCACGCTTCGGTTTGCGCATGATTGGCACTGACGGCATCATCGACGTGGGTGTCGATAATCAGACCCATCTGCGTGTCAAGGGCAAGGGCGACAGTGACTGGGTCGTCATTCCTGATACAGAGGGATTGCACGGTGATCAATGTGTTAAACGCGGCGTCGCCGATTTGGTCGATGCCTTGTCGACTGGCCGCGAGCCCGAATTGGCGGGTCGCCGTTCGTTGCGCGCCACCGAAATCATCTTTGCCACGTATGAATCAGCCCGCAGTCGCGGACGCATTGATTTGCCGTTGACCAGCGAGGATTCAGCCTTGATTTCGATGCTGGGCATCAAATAAACGCATCATAATGGTCGGTATCCAGAGGGGGGCACAGCTGTGCCCCCCTCTGGAATGATAAATCACGTTTAGTAGGAACCGATTGGGGCGCACTGTGGTGCGCCTATTTCATCCTCCATTCACCAGCGCACGGACCACCTGCTCCCATCCAATTGACGCAACCGTGGCCGGTCCGCGACGTCCCAGCGTTTGGGCGTAGGTGATATCGCCAGCAACCGCATCAAGTGCTTGCGCAACGGCTAGCGGCGTCGGCTCAACCACAAGTCCATTATGCTGGTGGCGCACAAACTCAAGGGTGCCACCGGCATCGTGGGTGGTAATAACTGGGCGCGCGGCCTGCATCGCTTGCACCGTGGTAAACCCGTAATCTTCGTCGAAGGGCGCATAGTAGACCGCACGCGCATGCGCATATAAGTCGACTAACTCATCATCGCTCACAAACCCACGCATAATGATCCGATCGTTCAGTCCAAGTCGGGTGATGTGACTGACGAGTTCTGTCTGTAATGGTCCCGTACTTGTCATAACAATTTTTATTGGTTGTTGCATGAAGGATGCAGCGTCAATTAACAGGTCAAGGCGTTTTGCGGCATCGAGACGCGCATCCGACAAGATGTAGTCACCGTATTCAGCACTATGCAGTTGTCCACTGTATTTGCTTGGTGGGTAGAGTGGTGTGCCGTTGATGAAGTTAAAGCGCGCCAGCCGTTTGGCCACATTCTGCGAAATCGTATAGACCGATTTGGCTTCGCCCAATGCCTGACTATCGGCGCTAATCAGCTGATCGCGCAGCAAGCGATCCTCTGGTGTATTACTAAAGTCCGAAAAGTTCGTGCCGTACCAGTCGTAGGCTTGCCGGTGCTGATGGACCAACCAGACAACTTTGTTGGGATGCTGAACAAAGTACGAAGGGAATTTGGTGGCAATCACCAAATCAACGGCTTTGCCATCAACCTCACGCAGGTCAATCATCCGCCACGCTAGCATGCTATCGAGCAAATGTTGATGTGGTTGCCAGCGGTACGGGATTGATACGGTGTCGACCGTATGTCCTGCAAGTCGCAATGCATCCCGTAGGCCCTCGACCAGGAGTTCGGCGCCACCACGCACAAATGGTACTTGTGCATTACAGATGATGATGCGCATATGGTGTTGCTCCACTTATCGATGCAAAACGGCATCAGCGACCCGCTGAGCCACATCGGGCCAGCGACAGTTTTCTAACACGTACTGTTTGCCGTTTTGCCCCATCTGTGCGGTCAATCCAGGGTTGTTCAGCATGATGTCGAGTGCCGCCGCAAACGTGGCAAAATCATTGAAATCCATGCCGCCATCGGCTTCTGACACGGCACTCGCAGTGACGGCGCATTCACGATTGACCAAGGCTGGTCGACCTTGCAACCACGCCTCCATCAACACAAACGCAAAGCTTTCTTGCGTGCCTGCATGCACAAAGATGTCGGCTGCGGCAAACGCATCGGCTTTTTCTTGTTCACTCAAAAAGCCAACATCGCGCACAAACGCTCGTTGGTACGAGGTGAGTTCAAGTTCATCGCGACCTGAAAGGACGAGAGTTATCATGCGACCTCTTCGCATGATGTACTCTTGCACATATCGAATCAAGAGTGGGACGTTTTTGGTGCTGTCTTTGCGCCCAGCAAAAAAGAGCATAGGTGTTGTTATCGAAAATTGTGTGCGGAAACGTTCGCCGTTGCCTGTTACCCCCAAATCAATACCCAATCGCGTAAGGACAACTCGCTCAGCGGGGAGTTTGTATTGACGTATCAAAAAGTCGCGTTCAGCCGCACTGTTGGCCAATAACCCCTTTGCATGCGTCATCTGCCAATTTGTGATGCGATGATATGCATATGGCTCGTCATGCATACACGGTAGTACATAACTCTGCGTGGGCGCTAAAAGCACGCCCCAAATGCTACATGGTAGTGGGTATGGCACAAAAATAAACGTTCTTTGCTGCGATTCTTGTGCGATTGCGCGGAGTAGGTCATCACTATACGCCAACGTTGAGAGTATCGTGAGCTCGCGCTCGTCGGGTGCAATCTGCTTGATGATGGTGCGAGTGCTGGCATGCTGTTTGATGAAGGGAGGTAATTCACCAAGTGCGAGTGGCTGACTAATCGCAAATCGACGAACAGGCACGCCTTCGTCAAGCTGTTGACCAACGGCATAGTATGGTTCGTGTGGGGCAAATAAATCACGTGCATTTGTTGCCCACACCTCCACAACGTACCCGGATTGATGCAGGGTAATTGCTAGTTTGCGTGCCGCTGTCTCTGCGCCTCCGGCAGTGTTAGGACCATACCATGTGCTGACAATTGTGATGGAGTTATTCATGATTGCGGCGAATTTGATGAATCACGAGTGATACGCGCATCGCGATGATGTACGTACTCATCTGTACGATGCTCTGATGCATCGCTAGATTATTCTGATTCATACGGTCAACTATAGGATTGATGTACCAGCGTAAGAGCATCCGTTGTGCTTTGTGGATGAGGTTTGCCATATGATCACGAGGATTGCGAACTGGCAACGGCCAATGTGCGTGTATCTGTGCGAGTTGTCTACGCGTTGCTTCATCGGTACGCAAGTCATGTTCCCACAAACTAAACGGAGCTTCATCTGATGCAATTTGCTGTTGCACTGTGCGTGCGGTCTGGCTATCACTGACCGTTGACTGAGGTGTGGCATTTGATGGCGTGTTGGGTGGTATTTGTCCTTGTGTGTGTAACTGTTCTTGATACGAGTCAACAAGAAGCCTCAATGCGCGCAACACTGCGTCGTTATAGGCATTTTGCTGCTCTACAATCGGATTAATATACCAGCGTAAGAGGCGTCGAGTTACTTTTTGTAGCACTGCCACAATACGCCCTATGATTCCTTTACCCTCAATGGGCCAGTGTGCCGATATCACTCGTGTTAATTCTAATTCGTGTAGTGCATCGTGTAATGCGCGTAATTCGCCACTAGTTGTCTCGGTCGATTGCATGTTCTGTTGTGCATTTGTATGAATGCGTTGTTGCAAATCGCGCAACAATCGTTCTACATCAATTGTGTGTTCTGAACCACTCATGTATCGCTCCTCGCCACTCTACTTGCACAAAATTGTAGCATAACCATATCGGCCACGGAAAAATTTGTGTGTTTGGGTAATGTTGCCGTCATCGTATTGCTCGTTAATTATTAATACACCGTAATCTCTAAAATATTCATAAACATTAACAAATATGTATAATTTGTTAAGAGTTTGTATCTAGTTATGGATACATTCGGGAGTAAAGCACATGCATGGCTCGAACTTCTCACGGGTTGCACAACTGGCATTTGTCACAATGTGTGTAATCTTGGCCATGGGCATGCTTATGCTTCAACCGCCATACGTGAAAGCTGCAACAATCACCATTGATGGCGATACTGCTGATTGGGCTGGAGTAAGTAATTTTATTGATAGTCCTACAGACGCTGGTGGTGGTTCTGGAGATATTACATCGGTTGCAATCACCTCGGATTCGAATAATCTGTATATACGTTGGGATCAAACATTAACTGCGAACGTAAATAAAATAAAGAGTGATGGCTTTGGCATATTTATTTCGCGAACCGCAAATGGTGTCACTGATGCGAAACTGTGGGTTCTTTTTAATAGTAGTGGAATTCCGACTACACGAGTTGAATATCCACTTGGTACACTCACGACAATTGGTACTGCAGAGCAAACATGTAATGTAGTGGCATGTGCAAATGGTAGCCCGGTCAGTGTTGAGGCCTCTGTCCCACTCACATCATTTTCTACATCAATAGAAATTATTGGATTAGCTGCGGTTTCATTAGCAACTGCATCAACGAGCTCAAACATAAAAGATTGTTTGCCTGGAACATCTGTTTGTACTGGTAGTTTCCTCCTAGATTTATCTTCCGGAAGTGTGGTTTCGGCAACATTTACCCCTACTTTAGCTTCGACGAATACACCCACCGCAACCGATACGGCAACAAGTACACCCACCGCAACCGATACGGCAACAAGCACACCCACCGCAACCGATACGGC
>CAYZZI010000018.1:0-27563 GCA_964482795.1 uncultured Klebsiella sp. | reverse complement strand
ACACCCACCGCAACCGATACGGCAACAAGCACACCCACCGCAACCGATACGGCAACAAGCACACCCACCGCAACCGATACGGCGACGAACACGCCAACTAATTCAGCAACGCAAACGCCGGCAGTGACAAATACACCATCATATACATCAACGAAAACTTATACGCCGACAGTAACCCTTACCGCGACAATCACATACACACGGACACAAACAGGCACACCTGCACCTGAAGCAAAACTAAACATTGAATTGGTTGATTCACTGTTTTATGACGCAGATGCGAATGGTACGATATCCCCTGGTGATACGCTGATTTATCACGCATCAATAACAAATATCGGTTCAATGAATGTCGTAGGTGGAAGATTTATTGCAGTTCCCGACAAGAACAGCACGTTTGTGATTGGATCGGTTACTACTACGTCAGGTTCCGTGATGCAAGGAATGTTCGCAGGTGACAATCAAGTCGTCGTCGATTTGGCAGATATCATGCCTGCTCAGCGGATTTTTGTGAGTTACCGAGTTGTCATAAAAAAGTCGTTGCCACCGCGCGTTATGGCACTTGCAGTCCAGGCATCTGTCAGTGCGATGAATCTTGTAACGCACTGGTCTGATGACCCATCAACCGCTGCGTCGTACGATCAGACTCAGACAATAATCACAGCAGAACCATTTGTGCAAGTTTATTGTGAAGCGCGACTCCTCACCGATGTTGATGGCGATGGGCGTATCTCCCCAGGCGATACAGTGCTACTCACCGTGACAGCTCAAAATTCCGGAAATTTGGATGCAGTGAATGTAAGTATTACTGATACATTTAGTCGATATACGGAGTTGCAGACTGGCTCTGTCGTAACTTCATCTGGTGCTGTCGAGATTGGAAATCGGAGTGGTGATACATCTGTGTTAGTCCGTTTTGCCACACTTGAAGTGGGAGCTTCGCCTGTCATCATTACCTACCAAGCACGAATCACACCGACACTTGATACCACCAAAATTCAGCAGATTGCTCATCACCCATCGTTGACATTTCGAACAACGCGGATGCGAACAACATCTACAATTCGCACTGATGATCCGTCAACTATTGTCCTAGTTGATCCGACCATAGTATTTCTTGCGTCTAATCAACGCTTAGAAGTAGTCAAGCAAACCATGATTTCCACTGATGCGAATAGTAATGGGAATGCGGATGTGGGAGATTCACTTCTGTATCGTGTCGTCATAAAGAATCTCGCATCATCTACTGCACGTAATGTGCGGATGAATGACACCCCTGATGCCAAAACAAGAATTGTCATTGGGAGTGTGCGTACAACTCATGGGACTGTCATTACCGGAAACAAAAATGGCGATACGCGGATTCGCGTTGATGTTGGAGTACTTGAACCTAATGCGACTGTTATCATCACATATAACGTCAAAATTAATAACACTGCGTCGGGAACAATTGTAAACCAAGCAACTGTTACATCTGATTCAGGCACCATGTCTTCGGATGATCCACGGACTTCCACATTAAACGATCCAACAAACATACAAGTTGGTACACGCCCTGCTGCAATTACATTAGCTTATCTACGTGCATCGCCACATGTTCGTGGTGCACTCGTTGAATGGCATACAACGCGTGAAGAAGACACATGGCGCTTTCGCGTGCATCGTGAACTGGCGAATGGTCGACGTGAGGTAGTCTCTACATGCGCAAGCATTATCGCTTCTGGGTCAACCGTTCGTTCTGCGTACTATCAATGTATTGATCAAAACCGTAAAGGCGTGCGATACGTCATTGAAGAAATTACTCGGTTTGGTGTCTCCACATTTTATACAACGGTGAAACGCACAAGATGAGCTCGGTGGTATCCACCTCTTGGTTCAAAACCCCCAGTACAATTGTGAATCGATACTGCACTATAATGATTTTGGAGGCTTGTACTCAGTAGTTGGAGCCGTTGTATGCATGTCTTGCTCATTGGAAGTGGTGGCCGTGAACATGCGTTGGCCAAAGCACTCGCATCATCGCCGCGTCTATCACAGTTGACGATTGCTCCCGGCAATCCTGGGATGGCATCGTTAGGTGGACTATTGCCCTTGGTTGAGATCGAACAGATCCGTGCGTGGGTGCACACCCAGAGTATAGATTTGATTGTAATTGGTCCCGAGGCGCCTCTCGCAGCGGGTTGGGCAGATGTGTTACGTGCTGATGGATACGCCGTGTTTGGACCGAGCCAGTCGGCTGCAAGGCTTGAAAGCAGTAAAACATTTGCGAAACAAATCATGCAACGCGTTGGAGTGCCTACCGCAGCTTTCCGCGCATTTGATTCTGCCGAACAAGCCCAAGAATTTGTGCGATCGGCAAATACGCCATTTGTGGTCAAAGCAGATGGTTTGGCAGCTGGCAAAGGTGTTGTAGTTGCGGATACAGTGGCTGAGACACTCGCTGCTATTCAGCTTGTATCAAACACCCCTGCAGGACAACAAATACTCCTCGAAGAGCGATTATTTGGCCCCGAAGTGTCGTTAATTGCCATCTGTGACGGCACTCGTGCATGGCCACTTCCGTCTGCACGCGACCATAAGCGTCTACTTGATGGCGATGAAGGACCAAATACCGGTGGTATGGGAACAATCGCTCCATTGCGTGCAATAAATTATGCGACCGCACAAGAGCTCGTACAGCGCACGATCACCCCTATGCTGAATGTGCTCCACGCGCATAACATGCCGTTTGTTGGTGCATTATATGCAGGGTTAATGTTAACCGAACATGGCCCGAAAGTCATTGAGTTTAATGCGCGATTTGGTGATCCTGAGACGCAAGTCATGCTGCCACTATGTGATGGTGACATGGTAACTGCACTGCATGCCGCCGCACGTGGGTGTTTGACCGATGAGATGTTACAGTGGAGTAATCGCGCGGCTGCATGTATTGTGATTGGAAGTAATGGATATCCGCATCAACCACGTCGCGGTGACCAAATTTCAATTTTTACGGAGCGCTTACCAGCTGATGGCTATATTCTTCATGCTGGCACAAAACTGGTTGATGGAGAACTTATGAGTGCCGGGGGGCGCGTCTTGAATGCTATCGGTATCGGTGCTGATATGCACAGTGCATTGCGCACTGCCTATGAAGTCGTTGACTGCATCCAGCTACAGGGAATGCAATACCGACTTGATATTGGCCAGACGGAGCTACTATGAGTCAATCCACGTTGGCGATTATGGTGTCCGGAGGTGGCTCGAACTTGCAAGCTGTGATCGATGCGATTGCAGCTGGTGAAATATCATGGCGGATTGGGCTGGTGTTGAGCGATCGTCCTGAGTGTGGCGGGGTACAACGTGCAATTGCACATCGCATTCCGGTATGTGCCATACCCTATCCTTCCCGTGCTACCGCATTGCAACGCCAAGCATGGGAGCATCGTGCACTGTCCGTCGTGCGTGCATTTGCACCGGATGTAGTGCTGTTATCTGGATTTATGCGTATCATCAGTGCGGAGACGCTGAATACTGTTGCGATACCAATTATTAATCAACATCCGGCCCTTCTGCCCAGTGATGGTGGAGATGATTATGTGCTTGCAGATGGTCGAGTGATACCAGCGTTGCGTGGTGCCCATGTTGTTGCTGATGCGCTACGTTTACGCCTTCCAATTACAGGTTGTACCATTCATTACGTGGTACCTGAGGTTGATCGTGGCCCGGTAATCGCAACCCACGAAGTGCCTGTCTTGCCGAATGATTCAGAAGAATCGCTGCACCAGCGTATTCGCAGTACCGAACAGCGACTCCTTGTTCGTACGCTTGCCACGACCACGTTCTAAAACAGAAAAACGCACCGCGCTTCGTATCACGAAGCGCGGTGCGTTTGTGTCAACACTAGTCGCGGCGTACACCCAAAATCCGCAACATGTAGATGAACAAGTTGATGAAGTCGAGGTACAACGTCAGTGCGCCAATAATCGCAAATCGTTGGGCATCATCTGCACTGCTCATTTGCGTGGACATGCGCGTCAACTTCTGTACATCGTATGCTGTCAATCCAACAAAGATTAGCACGCCTGCGATGCTGATAATCAGGTTAAAGACGGAGTTTTGGAAGAACAAATTAATCAATGTTGCAATGATTAATCCGATGACTGCCATCATCAACATGCTTCCAAGTTTGGTGAGATCGCGCTTCGTGGTAGCACCGTAGACTGCCATGACCGCAAATGTGCCCGCAGTTGTGAAGAACGTTGATGCAATTGATTCTGCGGTGTACGCCAAAAAGATCGGCGTCAAAGTGACACCATTTAATCCGGCATACGCCAAGAAAATCAACGTTGCAGTCAATGGACTCATTCGTTGTACGAGAGCACTCAGTCCAATCACCATGAGCAGCTGGACAATGAATAATCCGAAGAAGACGATCGGATTCATAATCAAAGCCATGATGCTTGCATCACCGACTAGTCCGGTTGATACCGCACCGGTAATCAACAAACCAGCAGTCATCCACAAATACACCTGTTGCATGGAGCGTTGTAAGAGTGTGGACTGAGCAGATCCAACTTGGGTTTGCATCGTTTTCGTATCCTTTCGATTGAAATGCCATATAGCACTACAATTATGCCACATTCGACGATAGTCTGTGCGTAAGAGTTGCATCAGAAATATCTCAGCGTGGTGCATTCGTGTAATCTGATATTATGATAGATGTATGGAACAGAACAACACGCAATTAACACCTTTAATACTTGCATCAGCGTCTCCTCGTCGTCACGAACTGTTAACATCATTAGCTATAGCTTTTACTGTAGCAGTAAGTGATGCTGAGGAGTCAGAGCTCCTGCCTGATACAACAATGATGTCATTGCTTCCACCGGTTGCTGTGCCACTTCACGATCATCCTACGGTACGTGCATGGCGCAAAGGCTACCAGATTGCGATGCTTCGTCGTGACGCGGCGATACTTGCCGCAGATACGATTGTTGTGATCAATGGACAGGTGCTCAATAAGCCAGTTGACGCATCTGATGCATATCGAATGCTTCGGTTGTTGTCAGGTCAAACCCATCAGGTGTACACCGGGATGACGTTGTTTATTGCAGGTCGGCGTCCACTTTTTCATGTCTGTTGTAGTGATGTTACGATGCAGTTGCTCACTGATCAACAAATCACAGAGTATGTAGCAACAGGTGAATCTCTCGACAAAGCAGGTGCATATGGCATTCAAGGGATGGCTGGCACGTTAGTTACTGCAGTAACGGGAAGTTACACGAATGTGGTAGGATTACCTCTTCGCGATACCATATCTCTTCTTGCACGTGTGCCAATTATGCCTGGGCGTGACGCTTTGGCTGCATATGACTATTGGCGTCGCACACTTCACTATTCATGGGTACCACACGGGAGCGACATATGAGTTACCGTGTTTGTGTGATTGCGAATCACCATGCAGGGCAGGCAGCATCGCAATCAGATTCATTCAAAGAAGCGCTAACACTTTGGCGCGCTCATGGCTGGCATGTCGATGAAGTTTATTTAGCCGCTCCTGGTGACGCGACACGCTTTGCACAGGCATCAATTGAGAATCACTATAATATGGTGGTAGCTGCAGGTGGTGATGGCACGGTGAATGAGGTGGCCAATTCGCTTGTTGGTTCCTCCGTTGTACTTGCGCCGCTACCCATTGGCACAGTGAATGTATGGGCCCGCGAGGCGGGGTTTTCCATGGATGTGAAAGTTGCCGCTCAGCAGATTATTGACGGCGTCACTGGTCACATTGACGTAGGGATGGCTAATGGTCGTGCATTTCTCCTCATGACTGGTATTGGGTTTGATGCTGAGGTAGTGCGTCACCTGTACGCATCCGACAAACGCAAATTTGGTGTGCTGGCGTACATCGGTCGAATTTGGTCAGTCATGTGGAGTTTTCGTAGTCGTAAAGTAGCTGTCGAACTCGATGATGAGTTCATGCATGTTCCACTACTGATGATGGTCGTTGGCAATACACAGCGCTATGCGGGGTTCATTCCCTTTACACCATCTGCACACCTCAACGATGGGTTACTAGATGTCAAAATGATGTTTGGTACTCAGTTGTACATAACCGGTGTGATGCGATTTTTCTTTTTGTATTTGTATCGGTATCTGCCTTGGCTCGATCGTAAAACGTTACTTCGACGTGTGTCGCGTGTACGGGTCGATGGCCCACCAATGGCATGGCAAGTTGATGGTGATTACATCGGCCATACTCCCGTAGAAATTACCGTTCGCCCAAAGGCTCTGCATGTTGTCGTCACTAAGTCTGCAGCACGCCGATTACACATCGTGCCTGTAGAAATGGAGCGTGTATGAAGCGTTTGTTCATCGTGCTACTTGCGTTCGTGCTGATTGCGTGTGCTTCGACAGCGCCTTCAACACCTGCTGAAGGTGGCACCGCAGTCCCGGTTGTTGAGGTAGCACGTGACCCTGCTGTGATTGCGACGCCATCGTTGCCAGGACGCCTTCTGCTGGCCAAGTCTGGCAATTTGGTGATGTGGTCGAATGGGAACTTACAACAGCTCACAGTCAGTGGTGATGCCTGGCAACCCGCGTTCTCACGTGACGGTACGCGCATCGTGTTCGTGCGTCGTGGTCAGAGCTTTAGCGACATTATGCTGACATCGTCAGCCGGTGGTGAAGCCATCCAGTTAACTGATAACGGATCACGCCATCCGCTACAAAGTTTTGAACGCATGTACGACTCAATGTGGGCGTTCTACCCCACATTCACGCCTGACGGCAGTCGCATCGTCTATGCGTCGCAATATGGTCCTCCTGAGGGTTCTCCAGCATCAGAATACCGTCTCATCATGTATGTCATGGACGCACGGTCTGGTGCAGAACGAAATAGTGCATATACCGATGGTTCAGGAAATGTCGGACGCATGATTTTCGAAAATGATGGAGACCACGTGATTTTTGAATTCAATCCTGCAGGCGACGAAGACCCACGTATCCTGCGCTACTCCATCTCACAAAAATCATTAACGGTACCCACAGGTGTGCCAAACCACAGCTACGATCCTGCGCTTGCACCGGATAACTCGCGCCTGTATTTCGCTAAGCGCGATGACATGCTGACAGACATTTACATGTTGCAGTTTGGTACGACGTCTCCACAAAAGATTACCAATCTTGGTAGCGCACGTTCACCCGAGATTTCTCCAGATGGAGAGTGGATGGTCTTTTTGGCCATTCCCGAAGGTGCATCTGGTTTTGAACTGTGGGCCCAAAAATTAAGCAATGGATTACCTGATGGTGATCCCGTGCAGATGACACGTGATCAACACTTCGACGCTGATTCTGGGATTTCGTGGGGGCAATAGTACGATATGCACATCGTTCATGTCGTGCAACTCTATCATCCCGTTTCAAGTGGTTCGGTTCAGTATTTTATTGAAATTGGTCGACGTCTTGCTGCGGCAGGACATCGCGTGACCGTGTTGACAACGAACGCCTACGATCTTGAAGCATTTTGGCAGTCTGGTCGTCGCGAAATTGCAGAACCGTATGAATTTCATCATGGGTGTCACATTCATCGTTTTGCCGTTAAGCGCATGAGTAATCATCCACTCGTCTATCCCATTCTGCGCCGTTTGCTCGTCGAAGGCGCACGATTCGGAATGCCGCTCCGGCTTCTACGCTGGTTGGCTACACGCACTCCGCGCGTTCCAGATTTGGAGGCCTGGGTTGCCAACAATATTGACGCAATTGATGTAATCCATGTTACTAACGTGACGCTTGATTCGGTGATTCATCCGATTGTTGATCTTGCTCGTTCGCATCATATTCCGTTGATAATGACACCCTTCATTCATCTTGGAGAAATCGGTGATGCCGCATTTGTGCGCTACTACAGCATGCCACAGCAACTTGACATATTGATTCATAGTCGCCATGTGCTTACCATGACTCACCGCGAGAAAGTGTTTTTGCAACAACATGGTATTGATTACACACGTATCCATGTGGTTGGCGCCGGGGTTACACCTTCGGATGTACAACATGGTGACGCCGTCGGATTTCGCACACGGCATCACATTCAAGCACCTATCGTGCTGCAAGTTGGTGCTATGGCCCGTGATAAAGGAACTATCACCACGATACATGCTATGCAACAACTTTGGCGAGCTGGTCACACCGCGCATCTGGTATTGATTGGGGCTCCACTGCAACATTTCACGCAGTTTTTGAATCAACTTGATGAAAATGACCGTGCGCGCATTCATGTCCTTGCATATGCATCTGATGATGAAAAGCGTGATGCATATGCCGCCGCACAGTTGTTTGTTATGCCATCTCGCACGGATTCATTTGGGATCGTATTTCTTGAGGCCTGGGTTAACATGTTGCCTGTTATTGGTGCACACGCTGGTGGTATTCCTGATGTCATCAGTGATGGAGTTGATGGCGTACTCGTTGATTTCGATCATCCCACTCAACTTGCAACGGCAATTTCCGGATTACTCGATGATCGTGAGCGTGCAAATTCGTTTGCACAGCACGGGTATAACAAAGTGTTATCATCCATGACGTGGGAACACGTGTATGAACGTGTCAAACCATTGGTGGCTCCTCATGACCCGTAAATCCCCGGTCATAGATATACATCAGCATTATTTGCCGCACCAGCCGCAATGGCACAACGAAGTGTGGCAGACGTCGCTCTACCATGAATCACGCATTCAGGGATATGCAGATGTCGGACGTCTCATCGCAGTCATGGATGATGCAGCCATTGATCAGATTGTCTGGCAAGGTGAATATCTGTGTCATATGGAACATTGTGTTGCACGTAATTCGCTCGTGCTTGATGCGATGAAGTACAACCCTGAGCGTCTACAGGCTTTTGCGATTGTGCAACCGGATCATCCGAATGCAATCGATGAAATAGCTCGGTGCATTGACGCTGGCATGAAAGGTGTTGGTGAATTAAATCCAGTTGCCCAACAATTTTCTTTGCGGAGTTTGAACTTCTTACGCTGCGCAGAGTACTGTGCGCGACACGCTATTCCCATGCTATTTCATGTCAATGAGCCCGTTGGCCCCGCATATCCCGGCAAAGTAGATTTGCCAATGTGGGCGTTCTACGAACTTGCTGATCGTTATCCCGAACTCACCATTATCTTGGCACATTGGGGAGGGGGACTTTGGTTTTATGAACAGATGCCAAATGTCCGCCGTGTGTTACAGAACGTGTTCTACGATACAGCTGCATCGTGGTTTACCTATCCGGATACTCACAAAATGATGCAGTTGGCAATGCTCGTTGCCCCCCATAAAATCTTATTTGCGTCTGACTTTCCCCTCAAACGGTCGCTCGATGGCCCGCTTGATCTTGCACCTTGGCTCAACGAAGTTAGTGATGCGTCAAGTGTCGAATGGCGTGACCACATCGTTGGTAGAACCGCACACACACTACTACATACAATGCCTCGTCATGATTTGTTCCGAGATTCTGCCACACCACAAATCGTTGATTTGCGCACATCAGTGGTCTGGTTAGTTGAAACTTACCCATCAACAGACGCTATCTTGCAACGATGGTCAATTCATGTCTCTGCATCAACTCCGTGGTGGCAAAGTATTGCGCATGCAGCAGTGAGTGCGGGTCATCACTCACAACGGCATGCGCAACTACTTACCGAACTTCGCCAAGCGCTTTCACTTGAGTGATCATGGTGCGCGTGCGCCAATAATCACCGATTGACCTGGAAGAATCCATTCATCTGCGCGAGGTAACGTACTAATCACTTGATTTGGTGTGTATTGATCAAATACCTCGGGGATGCGTTCTCGGGTTTGAAGGTCGACGTACATCATTGCCGGATCAATTCCAAGTGCTTTGAGCGTTTCCACAGCAACTTGCGCATCAAGCATTTGTAAGTTTGGCATGCGAATTGCACCTTCAACCGGAGGTCCGAACGCAGAGAGCATTTCAACTGTACACGCTGGTATCATTTTTGCGTCAAACGGCAGAATCGGTGGTTGTAATTTATCAACGTCTGGCACCACTTCCCACGCATAGGTTGTCTGGATATCTGGTTCATCGGGTGGGAGGATCCACGTATAGCCTTCAACAATGCGATCCTGTGGAACCGAAATCCCTTCGGTTGGTAAGCAGACGTTTGTGCTGATTACCGCAGTATCAGTGATAACGCCTGAAAGCGGTATCGTGTCGATGAGTTTCACCACTTGTGTTTTTTGTAGGAGACCTGCACATGGATCTTCGCTCAATTCTGCAGGTGCTTGCACCGTCAAATCGACCGATGTTGCATTATCACGTGGGGGGCCAGGTACGGCGCTGTTATTCATGGTGCGCGTGAATAACTCGGTGTTGCGATTGTTAAATGCACCAGGAAGCGGACAGATGGGTTGTTCTTGTACGCCAGCAGGCCGTGAGAAGTTTAAGACGAGCCGATTATTGAACGGTTCTGCAAGCAATGACTCAAGGCGTTTTTCGTTGAAGATGTACTCCATCACGTTGCGCCAAATGATTCCACCACCGGTCAAGCTTTCTACTTTGGCGGTCGGTTCATTGTTGTTGTTGCCTGTCCATACGCCAACTGTGACATACGGTGTGAAGCCAAGTGCCCAGGCATCGCGCCAATCGTTTGAGGTACCGGTTTTGACGGCAGCTGGACGCGTGAGTTTGAGTGGACTATTCAGTCCCCAGATTGCTTGTCGAGCCGTATCATCGCTCATCATGTCCACAATAATGCTGACTAATTCAGGATTCACACTGGCTGCTGCTTGTGGACGTTCAAACTCCCTGATTACCGTTCCTTGGTTGTCGACGATTTTCAGAATGGCTGCGGGAGGATAATAACGTCCTTCACTGGCCAATGTGTTGTATGCCGCGGTCAATTCGAGTGGAGTTACTTCACCACCACCGAGAGTCAGGGCCAATCCATAAAAGCCCTCACCTCGTTGAAATGACGAAAGACCAACGCGTTGTAAGAGTCCGATTGTGTGACTAATTGTGGCATATCGGAGTGCTTCAATCGCCGGCATATTCAGCGAATTTGCCAGGGCTTGACGCATGCGAAGTGGACCGTTGTACTTACCGTTGTAGTTGCTCGGTTCGTACTTTTGATTGTCTATCGAAGGATACGTGCGTTTGATATCCCAAAAGACAGTTGCCGGGGATAATCCTCGCTCCATAGCCGACAAAAACGTGAATGGTTTGAGCGCTGATCCTGGTTGGCGAAGACTGGTAGTGACATTCACTTGCCCGTCGAGCAGATTCCCCTCAAAGTTTGGATTTTGGGTTTTGACGGTCTGGTTATAATCAACACTACCCACCATGGCCAAGATTTGACCGGTATTTGGTTGCATGACGACCACAGCCGCATTATTGATGTTGCGTTCTTGGAGTTCGGCAATGCGCTCCGTCGCAAAACGCTGCGTAGCGCGTTGTAGCTCAAGGTCAATGGTGGTGTAAATCGAGTATCCGACGGTGGCAAATTGTGGTCCGTACTCGGCTTCAAGTAACTTACGCACATAAAACACAAAGTGTGGTGCGTTGATGGGCACTTCGGGTCCAGCAAAAACCAAATCTTCGCGAGCCGCGGAGACCGCTTCAGCTTCGGTGACGTATCCGTTATCAACCATTTGACGGAGTACGGCGATTTGACGCCACTTCGGCAGACTTGTGGCATCACCAAGATCGTATCCAGGTACTAACCAGCCTTTTTGCAGTGTAATGCCTGGAATGATGTTGTTATCAGTGTGTAAATACGGGTCGTATACGTTGGGGAGCTGTGGCATGCCGGCCAAAAACGCTGCCTGTGACAACGTCAGATTTGCAGCAGTCGTCTTAAAATACGTGTTTGAGGCTGCCTCGATGCCGTATGCAAGATTACCATAGTAGATTTCGTTCAAATAGAGTTCAAGGACTTCATCTTTGCTATACTGACGAGACATTTCTTGTGCGAGAACAACTTCAACCACCTTACGGCGAACCCGTGTCTCAAGGTCGAATGAACGCTCTTGTTCTGTCAGAACAACTTGTTTGATGACCTGTTGTGAAATAGTCGAACCACCACCTACAATTGACCCGGCTGTGAGACTGCCGAACGCAGAACGGGCGATGCCGAGGTAGTCTACGCCAGGATTGGTGTAGAACGTTTTATCTTCGATGGAAATTGTACCGTTGATTAGGTACGGTGAAATTCGTTGGAGTGGTACTTTGGTGCGCCGACCAGTGCCAAAGAACTCGTAGAGTACTTTGCCATTACGGTCATACAAGCGGCTCGTCTCAAATGAGGTACGCCCTTTGATTGTTTCGAGGCGAGGAATCAATGACGCAGTAAGCGATGTATACGCGGCAAACGCTAATGCAATGCCCACAAAACCAATCAGCACAAAAGAGGAAAGACACCCCACAAGGAGGCGTGGTACGATTGATGGTTTGACTTCTTGTTTACGACGTCTTTTTGCTAAAGGATACGCACTCTTTTCGTTTGGTTGATTCCGTCGATACGATTTATGCGATGATCGTGATGCCATTGTTGCTCTACTCCAACCGGTGAAAACACCGCTGTCATTGTACCATGGAGGCTCAGTTATGCCCAACCGTTACACACCAGTGTACGAAATTGTCGCACAAATACCACGTGGGCGTGTGACGACATATGGTGCTATTGCCCGGGTTGTACCAGTTCCACGTGGTGCAAGAGGTGTTGGTTGGGCATTGGCAAGTATTCCCATGCACATGCAACTTCCGTGGTGGCGCGTTGTCTCGATGTCGGGTCGGATTACTTCCCCGCACGCACATGAACAATATGACTATTTAATTGCCGAAAATGTTCCAATGAGCGATGTGTTGTGTGTGGACATTTCACAGGTATTGTGGCTGCCATCGTAGCGAATATCAGCATGGACTATGGTACTATGTGAATGCTCTTTTTGACGGATGTACGAGGATGACCATGGCACTCATGTCACTTGCCAATCAACGCTCATTGCGTTTTTTGGCGCTGAGTCAGGCCGGACTTTTTGCGGCAAACGGACTGACTGTACCGCTCATGGTCAACCACTTTGGTGCACTCGGTGCGGGACCGGCCCTTGTGGGCTTGATGTTTGCCGCATCGCAATTTGGATCATTGGTTGCGCCGTATTTGTGGGGAGTGCGTTCGGATCAAATCGGGCGACGACGTCCCATCATCTTTATTGCCTTGATCCTCTCGTCAATTGCGTTGTTGACGATTGCGCTTACCAAAACTGTATGGATAGTCGTTGTAGCACAACTCATTCTCGGCATCGCAGGTGCCGGATTTAGCGCAGGGAGCCTAGCTCTTGCTGGTGATTTAATCGAGGATGCAAGCTCGCGTGGGCGAGTTCTTGGTTTTTTTCGTACCACAGGTTCATTGGCGTTTGCCATAACCGCAGTTGGCGGTGGCTTCATCGCGGATGCATTCGGATTATGGGTCCCCATTTTGTTGGCCAGTATGATGCAGGGCCTCGGTTGTATTGCCACATTTGGCATTCAAGAAGCCGCACCCAAAACTGAAATAAGCGAATCGACATCACCGCGTATTGAACAGCCGGCACATGCGCATTTTTCACGTGGTGCCACTATTGCGTTTTTTGTTGTGGTTTTTTCGTGGTTTTATGGGATGGGAGCTGTTGCATGGCAGTGGCCGGCCTTCATGAAAACTCTTGATTACTCACAAAGCGCTATTAGTGCACTCTGGGCGCTTGCAGCGCTTGGTGAGGTGCCCGCTTTGACCATCGCCGGGTTGTTGGCTGATCGCTGGGGCCGCCGTCCACTGTTGATGGCAGGATTGACTGGCCAAGCAAGCATCTACATGCTGTATCAGTACATTGCGCCCACATGGGGGATTGTGCCGTTACAAATGATGCGTTCGTTGACGTATTCGAGTTATGAAACACCAGCGTTATTGGTTGCCACCGAAATGGGATTACGCCAACGTCGAGGCCGATTAGCAGGTATGTATCATACTGTGGCCGCACTTGGTGGTGTTGTAGGCGCCACGATTGGTGGTCAACTCGTTGCCTGGCAGGGATATACGTTTTCATTCACCATGGCAGGTATCTTTATGGTTCTTGTTGCCGTATTCGTTGCTAGTCGCCTGCCTAAACATACATCGTAGAATTGTTCGAAATGCGTTTTATCTGGGTATAATGCTAGTGAATCAGTTGTTGCAAAGGAGCATCAATAACATGTCAAATCCACTTCGACTCGGAATTTTGGGAATGACGCACGACCACGTCTGGGATGTCCTCGCACATGCTCATGAAGTGGAGAATTTACAAATCGTCGCAGCCTCCGACCCCAGCGAAGAGCTGCGTCAAAAAGCCCAAAAGGCTGGTATCGCCCATGTGTATACCGACTACAAATCATTACTAGCAAATCACGCACTTGATGCGGTGCTTGTCATGGGTGACAATTTTACTGGTGTTGAAGCCGCAATTGATGCCGCCAAACGTGGTTTACACATTATGACCGAAAAGCCGTTGGCGTCGACCTATGCCGGTGCTCTGGCCATGTATCAAGCGGCGAAATCTGCTGGGGTCATTCTGATGGTGAACTGGCCTTTTGCGTGGCGTGCCGATGTCCAATACGCTATCACACTCACGAAGCGCGGTAAAGTGGGAAATGTGTTCTCGGTCAATTATCGATCGGCACATTGTGGTCCACGTGAACTTGGTTGTTCACCGCATTTTGTTGGTTGGTTGTATGATCCAACACTGAACGGAGCCGGTGCGTACATGGACTATTGCTGCTACGGTGCTGCGCTAGACTGCATGTTGGTTGGTATGCCGTCACGCGTCACTGCAGTGGCTGGTCGATTGCGCAAAACGGATCTCGCGGCTGAAGACAATGCGGTCATGATTATGCAGCACCATAATGCAATTTCGACATCCACTGCCTCGTGGACCCAAATTGGCCATATGACGTCGTACGAACCCATCATTTATGGCGATAAAGGGACACTCAAAGCTAGTCAGGGGCGTCTCTATTTTAGTGATGCTGCTCATGATCTGGGCGTTCAGTTACGTGTTCCAAAGCTTGCACCTGGCTACCGCTTCGCACTTGAGCATTTTGCTGCTGCCATACGCCATCAAGTCCCACTAATGGAACTTTGTAGTGGTGATGTTGCGTTGATGGCACAAGAAGTCCTTGAGGCAGGGCTGATTTCCATAAACACGAATATGACGGTATCTTTACCCTTGCCACCGCATGCGATGGTTCGTGGGGTGACATCATGATTCGTATTGGTATCGTTGGGTGTGGCCGCATTTTGAATGCGCATCTACAGGGATATTTACGTCTTCGCGAACTGGGCATGGATACCTTTCGTATTACCGCACTCTGTGCTCGCAATCCCGATGATGCACTGATGTTCCGCAAACGTGGTGAAGGGCCAGCGCCACGTCCGCCGGTGCTTGATCCAGCAACAGGGGACCCACTTGCAGCTCCGCATACCTATATCAGTGACATTCATGATGGTGATGTTCAGGTGTTTACCGATTATCGTGAGATGATAGCAAGCGGACTTGTAGATGCGGTCAACGATTTCACCACGCTTGCCGTGCACCACGATGTTGCCAAAGTGGCTCTTTCTGCTGGTATGCATCTCCTCTCACAAAAACCACTTGCTATCAGTGTGCGTGCCGGTCAGATGATGGTGGATATGGCCAAGCAACGTGGCTTGACTCTTGGTGTGTTCGAAAATGTACGGCAGATGGAACTCGTGCGTGCACAGCACTGGGCAGTCAAACATGGACTCATTGGCACACCACAATTTGCTGTAATGGGCATATTGGGTGGATTATGGTCACCGGCACGTATCGTCGCTGAAACACCGTGGCGCCATCAAAAGCTCCGAGGTGGTGGTGGTGGTAGCATTGACATTGGTGTCCATCAAATGGACTGGATGCGCTATGTCATGGGTGAAGTACACAGCGTTTCGGCAATGGCCGAGACATTCATCGCCGAACGGACACATAACAAGACCGATGGAAGCGTGATGCATGTGTCTGCTGATGTCGACGATACATACTTGGCCACGATACGTTTTGTTAATCGTGCCTTGGGACAACTCTGGTGGTCATGGGCAGGTCAACCTGATGCGGTAACCATTGACGGTGCGCCGGCATTCGTTGGCACAAAAGCCGCCATACGTGGCGATCAACTCGTACACGCAGATGGGACGCGCGAATCTTTGATGTCGCGATTCGAGCATGGTATGACCGACACCGAACGACATCAATTCTTTCCACATGGGTTGCGTGACGCCGCAGCTATTTCTCAGTATGATTGGCTAAATGCCATCGAACACAGAACTGACCCTGAAACAAGTGGAATTGAGGGATTACGCGATTTGGCCGCTGCGTATGCCATCCTTGAGTCGAACACTGCCGGTCGTACTGTGACGCTTGATGAAGTTTTACAGGGGGATGTTGATGCATATCAACGTCCAATTGACGTTCATTATGGTTTATTGAATTAATCTGCCGTATACTAATACCATGATTCGGCATGTAATCAGAAGGAGATACCATGTCAGCACCAAACATGCAAGGATCTGGTGTTACACCAGACATGCAACTGCAAGTCGAAGGGAATGATGGCATCTCGGTCATTCGTGGCGGTGGCGGCGAACGTGGTTGGAATGGTATCCGCTATAAGTTGGGTATGTCCAGCAAAAACACGAGTGCTAAGAACCTTTCAATGAATGTTGCGCGCGTTCCTCCTGGTGCGATTGCCTATGCGCACATCCATGTTGACTTTGAAGTTATGCTCTATATTCTCCAGGGTAAAGTTCGTCACGCATATGGCCCTGGGCTTCGTACCATCGTAGATAATGAGGCTGGTGACTTCATCTTCATCGAGCCAGGCATTCCACATGAGGTGTACAACCTCAGTGATACCGAAGAAGTCATTGCCGTGGTGGCACGTTCACGTGGCGATGAGTGGGATAACATTATTCCATACGACCGCAACAGTGAACCAGCCTAACTACCAAGACTCGGAGTATGTGTCATCCTCATCGGGTGGCAGTGTGAATGTATGAGCAATAGTCAACAACGTTTGGTATTGGGGATTGATGGCGGTGCAACCAAAACCGTGGCATTGCTCGGTGATGCTGATACCGGTGTGATTTTAGGGCGCAGTCGACAGCGCGGTAGCAATTTTTATGCGCACGACTCATCTGCGGCATTCGCAGAATTAGATCGTGCCATTGCCCAAGCGTTTGTCGATGCTGGAATTGCACGACAAAAAGTGACTGCCATGTGTGCAGGCATTGCAGGTGTAAGTCGGCCCGAAGATGAGCAGATGGTCAGTTCTTGGGTACGGAATCGCGGTATTGCCGATGATCTGTTGATCGCGAATGATGGTTGGCTGGTCATCGCAGCGGGTACTACCAACGGCATTGGTGTTGGTGTCATCTGCGGCACTGGCTCAATCGCCGTGGGGCGAGATGCACAAGGGATGATGCGTCGCGCTGGTGGATGGGGCTATTTATTCGGCGATGAGGGGAGTGGGCACGACATGGCTATCATGGCACTCCGTGCCGCAGCGTGTGCCGCTGATGGTCGTGGACCCCGCACTGCGTTACTGCCTGCGTTACTTGCGCACTGGCAACTCGAACTGCCCGAAGATTTTATTACCTATTTGTACGGAGTTAGTGACCCACGACCCTTGCTCGGCGATGTCGGTCCCGTAATTATGCAGGTTGCTGCTGATCATGATGCGGTTGCACTCCAAATCGTGCAACACGCCGGCAATGAACTTTCTCGGGCCATCATGGCGGTCGCACGGCAGCTTGAATTGCCAAAGCCGTTGCCACTTGCATTAGCTGGCAGTATGATTGTTCGTGGCGAACCGTTGCAACGCGCGTTATTCGCAACGCTAGAACGACATAATGTGCATGTGTCCATGCAACTCGTTGAAGATCCGGCTGTCGGTGCATTACGCTTGGCACAACGTATAGCCGTGGGTGAACGTCAACTAAAGGGTGAATGGCAGGCGCTATAAAGAAGCGCGCTCACTCAAACGAGTGAGCGTGCTTTTCTAGAGTTTAAAAAACCGCTGTATGGCATGTGCATCAAGAGGAGCTCCATATTCACACCCCTCAAATGCCTCGGCGTATGTTACGTTTTGTCCGCGCTCATTCCCATAATGTGCAATGAGTAGGTTGCGATATCGCACTGCATCGCGCTTGAGCCGCTCATCCAAGCGCGCTCGGAGCCATTCTCGCCGCGCAACTGGTTCTGCAGGGACTTCATGTAGATAGCCACCATTCCACGGCAACCACTCGTAGACCTGTGAAACATGACAGTCTAGCATATCAACCTTTTGCTCGACACTGCGATCAATGTCGACGACCACGCTCGGCGTGAATGGATAAGGCTTTAGAAACGTGTCGCTCACATACGCAATGATTGGGTTATACATCAGATTTGCCACACCAGCTCGCACGTTTGGTACGGTAACCATGTACGCAGCATCTTGAATGACTTGTGCCGTATAGCGATGATCTGGGTGATAATCATTTGGGCGTGGCGAAAGAATTAAGTCGGGTTTGAAGGTGCGAATCAGATCGATAATGCTATTTCGCACCTCAAGTGTTGGCAGCAGTGCTCCGTCATGATTGTCCATGATGACATATTCAACGCCAATGACTGCTGCTGCGGCCATTGATTCTTGGT
Source organism: uncultured Klebsiella sp. (assembly GCA_964482795.1). Lineage (GTDB taxonomy): Bacteria > Chloroflexota > Chloroflexia > Chloroflexales > Roseiflexaceae > UBA965. The sequence goes on along the minus strand of CAYZZI010000018.1, from coordinate 8,846 downwards.
ATCTACGTTGTGCCAATCGCCCACCACCCATCTCGTGATGGCCTGCATCTCCATTTGTCACCGATACAAAACAGACTCTGTCGCCGCGCGCGGTCCACAGTGCGGCAGTACCAGCTGCAGTAAATTCGCAATCATCCGGATGTGCTCCAAAAATCAGGACTGAGTTTGCCATATCGCACTCCATTGCTTCACGAGATTTCTGCCGTATTATACCGTACAGATGTGATGAGGGTGTCTGCTCTACGTTCCATATATAATGTCGGTATGCCGGTTCTGTATGTGAGGTTGCATGTTCACCTTTTTCGCTCAGACACGCCTGTGGTTCATAGTTGTTGCAGTCGTGTGCACGAGTCAAAGTATTCTCTTTTGGCTTACTCCATCAGACACACAATCGTTTACTGCACTTGATGCTCGCATCTCACACATGTGGCCATATATAAATGAGCTTGAATTTGAAGGTGCTGATAACCAGAATGGACGTCCTTTTCGGTGGGTGCCGACGCAAGGTGAAATCCGTTTGCCGCATTTCGCCAAAACAGGGCCACTATTTGTCAGTATGGTTGTCCATACCGCGCGTCCTCCTGATGCCGAATCAGTGATGTTGACGATACGCGATGAACGATGGACGATCCAAACATCGCTCCAACCAGGCTGGAGACGAATAACGATGCTCCACCTGCCGTCTCAATCACTACTTCCTTATGAGCGGATGACATATGCAATTGTCGGTCCATCTGTTTCGGATAGTCGCGATTTGGGTATTGCTGTAACGCACTCAGATGTAATCCAAGGCAAGGATAGTGGTATCAATGGGGTGCGTTGGTTGTTCGTCTGTGCGATGTGGCTTTGGTTAATTCCTGTGGCGATGATACGATCATGGTCTTTGTGGACCGTTGCTCTGATGAGCACGGGCATTAGTGTAGCGTGCTGGTTAACCTTCTTCATATCAAGTTACTTCCTCCCAAATTACTGGAATCTTGTTGCATATCTTTGGCTTGCATCGGCGATTCTCTGCATTGCACCGCATCGTCGTTCTCTTCTCGCAGGACATTGGGCTGTAGTGGGAGTCGGCTTGAGTGCGGCATTGTGGCAACTTGGCTATGGCTGGCCAGGTGTCGTAGTGCTTCTCTTGGTTTGGGCGTTATCAAAGCCAGTTCCTCGTAGTACACCGAGTATATCAAATCATGTTTCGCCGAACGTGGTATTCGTGGTATTAGCACTAGCATTCTTGGTAGCTGGCTTGTTGCGTATGTGGCAGTTAGATGCATTTCCATCTGGTATGTTTCGTGATGAAGCACGACACGGCGCACTTGCTATGCGAGTACTTGCCGGTGAACGCATGGTTTACAGCCCACTAGCGAATTTACCTGCAGGGTACTTTTATGTGAGTGCGTTGCCAATCGCATTGTTTGACCCGAGCGCATGGAGTATACGTATCGTTGCGGCGGTTGTTGGTACTGTCAGTGTTGTACTCCTGTATTGGATGCTTTCTGCTTGGTTCGGTGCCCAAATTGCCGTGTGGTCAAGTGTCATGTTAGCCGTCTTTCTCTGGCATATTGGCGTCAGTCGAATCGGATTTCCTGTAACCATGGGGCCATTTTTGACGATCATTGCAGTCGCGGCGCTCATACGCGTGTTTACGTCACCGCGCAACGTAATCTGGGCTATCGTCGTAGGAATGGCCACGGGTTCCATGCTCATGGTGTATCATTCCGCACGGCTCATGCCACTCGTTGTCTTGATGACAAGTGCATTTTTGCTGTGGCAACATCGCAGTTCGTGGCGTCAATATGTGTTGCCGCTGTTCGTGTGTGCAGGTGTATCACTCTTGGCTGCTTCGCCTATTGTGCAATATGCCCTCCAACAACCCGATAATTACATGCGCCGGATTAGCTCAACATCAATCTTGTCCGACGCACAACTTCGCGGTCTACCTTTTTGGGTGGCTATCATGGATAACATTCATGCCTATGTCGGCATGTTATTTGTCTCAGGAGACAAGAATCCGCGCCATTTTAATTTGGGTGCTCCACAACTCAACCTGATTGAGTCACTGGCATTCATTATCGGTTTCACTGCATTGTGGCGAAATCATCGTGATCGATGTTGGTGGATTAGTGGATGGCTGGCTATCGGATTGATTTCCGGGATTTTGAGTGTTGATGCCCCACACGCACTTCGTACCGTCGAGGTGATTGTTCCAGTCGTGATTATTTGTGCAACTGGAGTCGCATATCTTGTTCAGTCACTGCCCAAACGGTTCGTCTCTGCCTCATGGTTCATCTTCTTGTTGTGTGTTGGCTCATGGAGTGCGGTGAATTATCAACAGTGGCAGCTAAACCCCGAGACGCAGCGGCGTTTTGATACAGAACTCACCAACGATGTGCGCTTTGTCCATGCACTTGCACAAAAACGCCCACATTCAGAAGTGCAAATTTACGTGCCAGAACGTCTCCGTCGCAGTGATGTGGGCATTTATCTATTGCATACTGCAGATGTACGTGTGTGGGATGGTTCACAGGAGCTGGTGAATCAGCAACAACATATTTTTATTCGTGAAAGAGCCGAAGAAAATAATCTTCCGCCCGATGCGACGCAAATTTTGCAATTACCCGATTCCATGGTGAATCGATTTTCAATGTGGTGTGTTGGCGATTGCGATGATCTGCAGTGGATATCGCAAAAGTGATGGGCCGCATGTGCAAGTATGTCAACACATTGCTGGTTTATCGTTTATACTGAATGTATGTCACTCAGGTATGTTGGAGTTGGTTGATGTCTCACCAAAATTATTATGACGTCCTCGAAATATCTCGAACGGCGTCTGATGATGAAATTCGTAAAGCCTACAAACTTAAGGTCCGAAAATATCACCCTGACCTAAATCCAGGCGATGCGCGCGCAGCGGATCAGTTTAAACTTGTGACTGAAGCATATAGTGTGTTGAGTGACAAAAAGAAGCGTGCCATGTATGACTATTACAATGGGCCACCACCACAGGGGTATGTGTAATTAACAAACTACGTATGCGTATAGTAGATTTACTATACGCATTCTGTTTGTGCTATTTGTGCATGCTAATAATTAATTCTCAAATGTAAATGATTTGTAAATTCAAAATTTTAACTATTTTAAACTTGACTTCTTTGTTATCATATTGTAATCTACATATACTACTTGATGTAACAAGAATCACAACAGTAGCCGCTCTGATTTCGGGGATGTGGAAAATTCATAGGAGTCACGAATGATGATTTCGATGAGTCGTAATTATTACGACGTTCTAGGGATTAATCGAACTGCGAGCGCCACAGAGATACGGAACGCGTATCGTGAATTAGCCAAACGCTATCATCCAGACACTAATCCAACAAATCCGTATGCTGAAGATTTGATTCGTAGCATCAATCAAGCGTACACGGTACTCCGCGATCAACAAAAGCGTACACAATATGATAATGATGGATGGATGCATGTCCAACCGGTTCCTTTCGCCAAATAAGTAGAGTTACACCTCTATGCCAATCGGTGTAGAGGTGTTTTTTTGTTCAATTTTTATAAATATCTAACACGATGCTATTGACGTACATGCGTAGATTCCGTAGCCTATAAGTAAGCACATGTGGGAACCACGAAAGTGCAATTGGAGGCGTGCATGCCACAGCGAAGCTACTACGAAATTTTAGGCGTGGCACGAGATGCGACTGATGACGAGATTCGTAAAGCATATCGTGCGTTAGCGCGAAAAAATCATCCAGACGTCAACCCGAACGATCCAAAAGCTGAGTCTCGTTTCAAGGATATTAATGAAGCGTATTCTGTGCTCAGTGACAAAAAGAAACGTGCCGAATATGACATGTATGGGAGTGCAGGAGCCGCACAAGGTGCAGCGCCGGGGTCAGGTCCCGACTCATACAATTATGGTGGTTTTGGTGGGTTTAAAGACGGAGATTTTAATTCAATATTTGAATCCATGTTTGGTGGTGTCGATCCGCGGATGCGGAATGCGCCAGGACAAGATGTAGAGCAAAAAGTCACCATAACGCTTGAAGAAGCATTTAATGGGACCGAACGGCGCTTTCAATTTCATACACCGACCGGTCAACCACGCACAATAACCGTCAAAATCCCCCCGGGAATCGAGACAGGTGGCAAAATTCGAATACCGAACGAAGGCGGGCCGGGATACGCCGGAGGCCGTCGCGGTGACCTTATTATTCATGTAAACATATCTCCTCACGCACGATATGAACGTGATGGGAATGATTTACGCGACAAAGTATCAATTGATCTATACGACATGATTCTGGGCGGTGAAGTGCGTGTGCCATTAATGGGAGGCAAGTCATTAACATTAAAAGTACCGCCGTTATCACAGAATGGTGCCACGCACCGTATCCCAAATCAGGGGATGCCACTTCGTACGAATCCGACACAGCGTGGTGACCTCTACTTGCGTCTTGAGGTATCGTTACCGTCACAGTTAAATGACGAAGAACGAGCCCTATTTGCCAATCTTCAAAAACTCCGTAAACGCTAGCTGTTTGCACGGATGAACACCCCACTGATTGCAAATCAGTGGGGATTTTTGTGGTAATCTGCGCATACACTACCGAAGAGGATGACAGTCAATCTATGCAACTACCTGAGTTAACCCCGCAACAACGAGAACGAGCGTTACGTGTGTCAATAGTCGAAGGGGCCATGGCTAATGTATTCGTTAGCGTAACAGCCAATGGCTTGGTAACTGGATTGGCACTGTATCTTGGTGCGGGACCGTTGGTTCTTGGGGTGCTTGGCGCACTACCGTTCATCACACAACTTTTCCAATTGCTCGGTGCATATCTTGAGGAACAACATGGTGAGCGTCGTTCACTTTCTGTCTGGAGTGAGGGATTAAGTAGAGCGATGTGGATTCCTGTGGCATTATTGCCCTTGTGGACACTCTCGAGTACCGTAAGCTTAACGATTTTTGTTGTGTTGCAGTTGATTGCGGCTGCATTGATGGGTATCGCTGTAAATACGTGGTCAAGTTGGATGACAGATTTGGTGCCGGCAAATCGACGTGGGCGGTATTTTGGTGTGCGTAACACAGTTGCAAGTTTTGCGGCCATGGTAGGCGGTCTTGGTTCGGGATTTATGCTCGATTACTTCAAAAATAACGCAAATGAAGGCATTGCGTACGCGGCCACCTTGGCATTTGGTTTGTTCTTTGCTGCCATAGGTATTATTTTATTGCGCATTCAGGCGGAGCCACCAATGCAACGACGGCCACGCGTTAGTCTGCGGCACATGTTTGCAGCGCCCATGGCAGATAGTGCTTACCGGCGTTTGATATTTTCTGGTGCCACGTGGGCGTTCGTCGTGGGCATTGCCGGGCCATTCTTTGTTGCGTACGGTATCGACACTTTACAGATGTCGTTTGCTGACTTAGCGTTTATGGGGATTGTCACAAGTGTGGCATCCATGCTTGTGTACCCATTAATTGGTCGATGGCAAGATCGGTACGGCGACCGAATCGTGTTAATCATCAGTGCATTATGTGTCGTGCCGCTCCCAATCGGGTGGCTTTTGTCGGAACCAGGGTGGCTATGGCCACTCATGGGCACGTCGTTGTGTGCTGGTCTTTTCTGGCCGGGCATCAATCAGGGGTTTGCAAATATGTCAATGGCGAGAGCGCCTGCCGAGGGTAGGGGTGCGTATTTAGCAGCATACGGTGCTGTGACTGGTGTAGGTGTCGTGCTTTCGGGTTTGTTGGGTGGTGTCATTGCAGAGTTGTTAAACGGCATCGAGTTCGTATACGTCGGTTTGACGTTTAACCACTATTCAATTCTGTTTGCATGTTCAATCTTGTTGCGATTGACGGCAGCGCTTACTGTGCTCCGTCGTTTATAGTTCCAAACGATTCAATGTGCCCACCGCGCATTTTGCAAATGTGTGTCGCGTATTTTGTTGCCACTGGGTCATGTGTTGAAATAACCACAGTTACATTTTGACTGCCAAGCTCACGGAGCAATCCAAGCACTGCGGCGCCACGTTGTGCATCAAGATTCGCTGTGGGCTCATCTGCGATGATGATGTGGGGAGATATTGCTAGTGCGCGTGCCACGGCAACACGTTGTTGTTGACCTCCTGAAAGTTCACCGGGACGATGATGTGCGTGTTCTCGCATATCAAGTTGCGTCAACGTTTGCATAATGCGTGCATCCCATTCTTGTCGTGGCACATCGCTTATACGCAATGCGTATTCCATGTTTTCGTAGGCAGATGCGGTGGGAATGAGAGCAAACCGTTGAAAAACAAATCCAATCTTGCGACGGAACGCATTCAGTTCGTCTGTCGATAATGTATTTATTACCTGTGCATTGACTGAAATTGTGCCGCTGGTGGGTTTGTCTAATCCACTAATCATGTTGAGTAACGTCGTTTTGCCACTGCCACTTGGTCCCATCAACGTCACAACACTTCCGCGTGGTATGTCAAGCGTTACATGGTCGAGTGCCAGTACGGTGCCTTCTGCAGTGTTAAATTCTTTGGTTACATCACGCACCTGAATCATGCTTGTTACTCCGTTGTTGGCGTAATAGATGCGTCCGTACTGACTTGCGCATGCTTGGGTGTAATGTGGATGACTCCGTCCACGACGGTGACCGTGGCTCGTTGTCCCAAACCGATGCGTTGTCGAATTTCAATGGGGATTTGTAATCGTCCAGCACTATCTACTACCACAGTTTCAATGTCATCGGTACCTATCTCGCTACTGGTTCGCCCATCGCGAATGGCCACGGTCCGATCGGCAGTCTCTGCCACACGTGGATCATGCGTCACCATGACAATTGTGAGTTTGTATTGTTGACGTAATGTTTGAAGCAACAACAAGATTTTTTCAGCGGTTGCCCAATCAACTTCACCGGTTGGTTCATCTGCGAGAAGAAGTTGTGGTTGGCACGCTAACGCTGCAGCCAATGCGACGCGTTGTTGTTGTCCGCCGGACATTCTTAGGGGATCACGGTTTCGTTGAGCAGTCATTTCGACGGCTTCAAGGAGCTCGTATGCGCGTTGTTTTACGATCGAATGTTCATGCCCGGCGAGTAGGGCTGGGAGCATGACATTCTCATGCGCCGTCAGTCCGGGAACCAAATTCCGTGTGCTTTGTTGCCACAAAAACCCAACAGTATTGCGCCGATAGCTTGCACGTGTTCGTTCATTCGTATCGACAAGGTTCAAATCGCCAACGGTGAGTACGCCTGCATCAGGGCGGTCAAGTCCCGCCAGCAAATTCAGAAATGTTGACTTACCGGCCCCAGAAGGGCCAACTAATGCAATCATTTCTCCGAGTGTGACAGCGAGATCTAATCCTTGTAGTGCAAATGTCTCAATGTCTTCACTGCGAAAGATGCGTACAAGACCAGTTGCATTTATGTAAGGCTTCATGGGTTACTCGCAGTACAATGCATCCTTAGGATAAGACGCAAGAGGATGTACATTTGTTCATTCAACAACGAACCGCATGCCCCCAATAAGGCATGCGGTTCGTTGTTGGTGATTAATCCTCGAGGTCGGTAACCGCACCGAGACTCGCACTTGCAACGAGTTTGGCGAACTTCGCAAGTACGCCACGTCGGTACCGGGCTGGGCGGGGCTTCCAAGCAGCACGGCGTGAGTGGAGTTCAGCATCACTCACATTAAGCTGAATAAGTCGTTGATAGGCATCAATCGTAATTGAATCACCTTCTTGAACAAGAGCAATGGTTCCGCCGACGGCAGCTTCAGGAGCGATATGGCCAACACACATGCCATACGTGCCGCCAGAAAATCGTCCATCGGTGATTAAGGCAACTGAATCGCCTAGACCAGCACCGATGATAGCAGAAGTCGGCGAGAGCATTTCACGCATTCCTGGACCACCTTTGGGGCCTTCGTACCGAATGACAATGACATCACCGGGTTGAATTCCACCTTTCAAGATGACATCCAGACACTCTTCTTCGGACTCAAAGACGCGAGCAGGTCCGGTGATTACGGGCTTTTTGACACCTGATATCTTTGCCACACAACCTTCTTCAGCCAGATTACCGCGCAAAATCGCCAAATGACCTTGCTCGTAGAGTGGCTCGTGCCATTGACGAATCACGTTTTGATCGGTGGATGGTGTTGCCGGAATATCTTTGAGTTGCTCGGCAAGTGTTTGGCCAGTGATGGTGAGTGCATCACCATGAATCAGACCCTGGGTGAGGAGAATTTTGAGAACTTGTGGCGTACCACCCACTTTGTGCAGGTCGGTTGCAACATAGCGTCCTGATGGTTTGAGGTCGCAAATCACAGGGACACGGCCACGAATGCGTTCAAAATCATCAATCGACAATTCAACATGTGCAGCATGTGCAATAGCGAGCAAATGCAATACTGCATTTGTTGATCCACCAGTTGCCATAATAAGTGTGATGGCGTTCTCCAGTGCCTTTCGCGTGATGATTTTTGAAGGCAGAATTTGATTGCGCACAGCGTGGACGGCGGCGAGACCGGATTGGTACGCATTTTCGACTTTTTCGGCGTCTACGGCAGCCATTGTCGAAGAACCCATCAAACTCATGCCCATTGCTTCAATGACAGAAGACATGGTATTTGCGGTGTACATGCCACCACATGATCCGGGTCCTGGGCAAGCATTACGTTCTACTTCAAGGAGTCGTGCAGCATCAATTTTGCCGGCGCTATACTGGCCAACAGCCTCAAAAGCACTGACGATGGTCAAATCTTCTCCGTCAAGATGCCCAGGCTGAATCGTTCCTCCATAGACAAAAAGTGAAGGGACGTTAAGGCGAGCCATGGCAATCATTGCGCCT
>CAYZZI010000017.1:55678-58338 GCA_964482795.1 uncultured Klebsiella sp. | reverse complement strand
AACTGCACGCGCCCGCGCATGACGCCGTGGTCGCGCCAGAACGCACAATGAATCTCGCCCTGTGGGTGTGGCGTCACCGTACTCGCTCGCACCAGTGGCCCCAGCTGCGGCGTGATGCGCACATGGCCGAATCCCGGCGTGGCCGGGCGCACACCAACTAGCGTGGCATGATAGTGGTAGAGCGGATGCGCCCCCCAGGCGTGGCAGTCCGACCGCGATGGCTCTGGCATTTCGACCGTGGTCTTGAATCCCTGCGTAGGCAAATCAAACCACAACTGCATGCGTTCGAGCATCAGCTCAATCGCCCCCAGCTGCCGGTACGTTTCAAAGAGATAATGACTGAAATAAATCGTCGTCCGCGCCATATCACTGTGCGCACGCAAGGCCGCCGCCATGGCCGTCACTCGCTCGGGCGTTGCTACGCCGCTCAAAATCGCTAGACACTGGGCGTGTTCGCTAATCAGCGTGCCACCCGCTACCTCGCGGTAGACACCCGCAGTCGCATCCCACAAGGTGCGATCGAGGGCGTCGCGCAACTGCGTCGCTTGCTGGCGCCAGTGACTTGCGAGTGCAGGCATACCGACGTAATCCTCGAGGTTGGCCACCAGTTGGAGCGTGTAGATCAGATGCCACTGGATGGTGGCGCACGGCGCGCGGTCGGCGCCCGGCGGCATGCCGCCCTCCCAGCCGGGCACCCAATCGACGAAGTTCCAGCCGGCCGGTGGGTCGTACAAGCCATCGGGCCGTGGCTGTGCCATAAATGCATCGAGCACGTTGCGAATACCCGGCAGCATGCTACGCACTAACTCGGGCCGTTGCCGCCAATAGGCGATGTCGTGCACCATGCCGATCCACCACAACGAGAAGGGCGGGATAATCTGTTGCACTCGGCTCGGGTAGCGCGATTGCGTCAGACTGCTCGGGATGCGCGACTGATGAAAGAGTTTAATCGCCTTGGCCGGCAAACGATCATCGTGCGTTAGCACATAGGTCGTGAGTGCCTCGAGGCGCGTGTCGCCCACATACATCAGTTGCTCGTAGTAGGGGCAGTCCATGTAGGTCTCGTGGGCACACATCTGCAACACGCGCTCCATCATCGGCACGACCGCTGTCAGTCGCGTATCGTCGCTGTCGAATCTGCCACTAAACGCAAACGGATACCCGGTTTCGTGCACCCGCAACGCCTCAATCGTCAACGGCTCGTCGGCCACTTGCAGGCACAACTCGATATAGCGCCCGGATTGCCACCACAACGGCTGATGGCTGGCACGGGTGCGCCCATCGGCAATAAAGATGTCGCCCACGCCATTGAAAAACTTGCCCTCAATCTCGTTGCGATTGCCTTTGACGCGCACAAAATCGGCGGGATTGCTCGACAACCCCTCCTCCCAGTGCCAACGCAGTTGGGCATCGCGCCCACCACTCAACACCGCCTCGGGGTAGGCGCATACGTATTCGTCGATGTCGATGATGACCCGCAGTGTGGTGTGTGGTGCCAGCGTCAGCGATTGATCGTGATCGAGCAGCGCTTGCCACCCGGCCACTGCATCGGCGTGATGGGCTGTTGCCGTAACCGCCACATGCATACTGCCCTGAGCTGGTGTGGCATCAATGTGGCGCACAATGCCTAGCCGGCGCGCATCGTGGCGCATTGGTGGCAACGGTGCCGGTTGTAGGTGTTTGTGACTGCCTAGCTCGTAGTCGATGAGGGTATCTTCGCCGTGATAGACGCTGACCGCATCGCGACGCCAGCCATCACCGACCCCCAATTGCCAACCCCACGGATGATTGCGGGCGTCGAAGGTGACGTTGTGGCCGGTGCCCCAGGCTTGTTTGGGGGGATTAAACGTATAGCTGCGCAGTGCTTGCCACTGCCACGGCGCCGTGCCCGTCTCGATCTGGGCCTGCCAGGTGGCATCGGTGGCGACAATCAGGCCGTGGCGCTTGCCGATTTGGGCGTAGGCGGCATCCTCGCCCAAACTCCAGACCAGGGCGGCCAGGTGGTGTGTGCCGGCCGGTAACTCGAGCGTCAGCTCGTGGTAGTGCCACATGCTGCCGTCGCCGCGTTCGGGGCCACGCACCAGGCACTCGCCATTGACATAAAACTCAAACCGCTCGTCGCCACTCACCTTGAGCGGGATGTGTGCGGCGCTGCTGAGCTGGAGTGGCAAATAAAACAGGCTCACGACGGGTGGATGGGCCGGCTGGCCGCTTATCCATTTGGCTGACCAACGCCCATGTTGATGCCAGTGTGTCATGGCGATACTCACTTGTCTATTGGTGGGTTGTACGCCCATTATACGTGACAAAAAAGCCCCCGCGCTCAGCTGAGCACGAGGGCGCATGGCGCAGATGGGCTAGCCGACTTTGCGCGCCCAGTCTGCCAGACTACTCAACACTTTTTGTAGGTTCTCGTGGACCTTTTCGTCGACCAAAACGCCATCCTTAAAGACCTCGCCGAAGCGCAACAGCATCTCGGGGCGGCTCATGACATGCATCCCTGATCCGTTGAGCACTTGGCGCAACTGTACTTGGGCGCGGACGCCGCCGGTCATGCCGCCGCCACCAATCACGGCTGCGGGTTTGCCGATGAGCGCCGATTTGCCGAAGGGGCGTGAGGCCCAGTCGAGGGCGTTTTTGAGGACGCCGGGGATTCCGTG
>CAYZZI010000017.1:0-55578 GCA_964482795.1 uncultured Klebsiella sp. | reverse complement strand
ATTGCGAGAATCTGCATGTTAAGCCCTCTGTTCTGCTGTCATGATGGTCAATGCACCCACGATCGGCATGGCCGCCGTGATATGCATCAGCCCGAGAATGTTCATGTCGGTGCTATCGGGGACGTTGATGACTGTCACAAACGATAGCGCCAATCCGACAAATGCAACCACTTGAAAGATCAGGTATTGATTGCCCTTGAGATACGAAATGCCAAACACGGCGATACCAGCCCCCATTGCGCCGACCAGCGTGGCAAACGCCGGCATGATAATCATGACCTCGGTCAGGCCGTTGGCGTTAATTGGCATATCAGGGCTTGGTGGTGGTACCTCGATTGGCCCCCAAATGCTGGTGGCAATCAGCCAAATCACGACGTTGATGGCGGCGCCGATGACACCGCCGATGAGGGCGGCTTTGGGGATTGCTCGGCGTTGGATACGCATAGATGTGCGTCCTTTCTGCTCGAATTTGTATATATACAGTCTACCAGTTGTACAAAAACATTGCAGTGAACACGATGTGAACATGTGAGTCACCGATAGAGACGCAGCATTGCTGCATCTCTATCGGTGACTGTATACCATTTGTGCATGATATGTGTAGGGTGAATAGATGATTTCAATGCGGAGAAACAGATTGTCAATGGTATAATTTGGGGAAGTTACACGAGGCATTTTGCCCACATTCTTGCTATTCCCCGTGTCGCCGAACGCAGCCTTTCCCTCACCGTTGAAGGAGGTGCACCATGGCGCGCTATGTAGTAATGAGTGTGTTGTTAATGCTTGGCATATATGGTGGAGTACAGCTCGATTGGTGGCCACTGCAATGGTGGCACTTGTCGGGCTTTAGTGTGGTATTAATTGTTGGCGCACGCGCCTGGTATCAATGGATTTGGGCGGCGCCACCAGCTGCGCCCACCTATGATGCCACCTGGTACATGGCGCTGTTTGGTGGTGCCGGCGTCTTTGCGGCGGGTGTGATGACCCATCACGACGAATGCCCGGTGGTACAGGAGCGTGAATCATGAGCATACAGGCGTTGCCGATGGCCGGGTTGGTGGGCATGCAGGCGGCACACGAGGCCTTGCAGTTGCTCGCCGTTGATCCACGCCTCGGTGGCGTCGCCATCGGTGCTGCCGTTGGCTCGGGCAAGAGTAGTGTGGCGCGGTCGAGTATGACGTTGTTTGGCCCGACGGCGCCGTTTGTCGAGTTGCCACTCGGCAGCGACGAAGAGGCGCTCCTCGGTGGCATTGACATCGAGGCCACCTTGCGCACTGGGCGGCGTACGATTCGCCATGGCCTGTTGCAACGCGCCAATGGCGGCGTGCTCTATGTTGATGCCCTCAATTTGATTGCTGACAGTGTAGTGAATATTTTGCTCGGTGTGCTCGACAGTGGCGTGATTCGGCTCGAGCGCGAGGGGATTAGTCAGCAGATTGATAGCACCTTTCGCGTGATTGGCACCTACGATCCCCAAGAGGGACTCCCACGGCGGCACTTGCTTGACCGCATGGGGTTATTGGTCCTGATGCCGCCGCATACGAGCACTGATGAGCGTCAGCAGGTGTTGCGGCACCATCTCAGCCCTGATTTGGCGCATTGGCACGAGCTCGATGTGCTCGAGGCCGAGTTGGTGGCCGAGGCGCGTGCCTTGTTGCACAGCGTGACGATAACGCCGGCGCAACAGCAACAACTGGTTAGTTTGGCGTTGCGGGCCGGCGTCGAGGGGCAGCGCGTGGATTTGTTTGCGGTGGCCACGGCCTGTGCAGCGGCGGCCCTCGATTTGCGGGCCAGCGTCACCCACGATGATCTCGAGGCGGCGGCGCGCTTGGTGATTATGCCGCGAGCCACCCGTGATGTGGCCGATGAGCAGCCGATGCCGCCCCCACCGCCGCCGCCACCTGCCCCGGCTGAGGCGCAGGCCGATGAGAACAACGACGGTGACTCAACGCCCCCCGAGGTAGAGAGCGAGTTGCAGGTGCCCGACGAAGAGGTGCTTGAGGCGCTGACGTGCGAGGTGCCGATTCAACTGGCCGATTTGCCGTTCCGCACGATTCGGCGTGGGCGCAGTGGTTCGCGTGGTGCCGTGAGTGGCACGCGTGGGCGCCATATTCGCAGTACGCCGGGCAATCCGCGCCGAGCGCGCATCGATATTCCGGCGACGTTGCGCTCGGCGGCCCCGTGGCAACCGTTGCGACAGGCGGCGACCTCCGAACGTCACTTGTCGTTGCGCGTCGATGATATTCGCGTCAAGCAGTATCGGAGCAAGGCCGGCGTGCTGTTTTGTTTTGTGGTGGATGCGAGTGGCAGCATGGCGCTCAATCGCATGCGTCAGGCCAAGGGTGCGGTACAGCACCTGTTGCAGCAGGCGTATGTGCATCGCGACCGGGTGGCACTCCTGGCGTTCCGTGGCAGTAGTTGTGAATTGTTGTTGCCGCCGTCGCAGAGCGTTGAGTTGGCTCGCCGGGCGCTCGACGTGTTGCCGACGGGTGGGACAACCCCACTTGCAGCGGCCTTGCTGTCAACCATCGATGTGGCGGCACAAGCCCGTAGTCGTGGCATAATGCAATGCGTAGCCCTCTTTTTGACGGATGGGCGTGGCAATGTCTCGCTCCAGCGCAGTCATGACGTGGCCGAAGAGGTGCAGGTCTTGGCCAATGCGGTGGTGGCGGCAGGGATTAAGTCGGTCGTGATTGACACGCAACGCAACTATTTGAGTCGGGGTGAGGGGCGCAAGCTTGCGGAGTTGTTACAGGGTGAGTATGTCTATTTGCCACAGGCAACCGGGGCTGATATTGCAGCAACGGCGGTGGCGTTAGCATAAAATAGACATCGGTGGATTGCGTGTGCAACCCACCGACGACGATGCAGACAAGCGACGTTTAGTGCTTGCTGCTGCTGGGCTTCCAGCTGAACCAGGTCATCAGCACGCTGTAGCCGAGTGGCAAAAAGAATGCGAATGTGACCAACAATAAAAGGATTTGGACTGCCATGAGTGCAACCTCCTCTATAATAAAACCCTCTACATCTCTTACGCATTCGTCGTATGGTTGGATGTGAGCCATAGTGCTGGATTGGAGTGAAGAATGTTTAGCATCGTCATGATTAATGGCATGGAGCGATTTAACGCGCATGTATGGCAGGATGTTGAGGCACGTCTACATCGTGATGCCATGCCGGTGCGCCTTTTTCGCTTTCATGATGGTCATGTGGCCGCTCAAGAAGAGTCACTCAGCCAGGCGATTATGCGCGCCGATATCGTTTTTATTTCGCTGATAAACGATCGCGATCAAGCCGATTGGTTGGCGGCACAGCTCAAGCGCTCGCGGGCCAAGCACGTGTTTGCCTATGAGAGTATGCCTGAGGTGATGAGTCTGACGCAGGTCGGTGATTATCGCATTGATTCAAGCAAAACCTCATCGATGCCCAAACCGATGCAAGCGCTGTTGCGTCTGATTACCAAGGGTCGCGACGAAGACACGCTCTACGCCTATACCAAGCTCACCAAAGCGGCCGTCAAGTTGTTGCCGCTGATGCCGGCCAAACTCAGCGACTTTCGTACGTGGCTGACCGTCAACATTTATTGGAATCAGCCAGATGCCGCCAATTTGACGCAGATGATTCGCCTGCTCCTGCGTGACTGCTTGGGCCAAAAGGTCAGTGTGGCGGCGCCACAGATGGTGCCGAGCATGGGCTGCTTTCATCCGGACGCCGATGAATTGTTTGATTCGCCAGCGGCCTACCTGCGTTGGGCGCTCAAAACGCGCCGTTACCGGCGTGGTCAACCGACCGTGGCGTTGCTCGTCTTTCGCAAGCACTTGCTCCAAGCGCAGACCTACCCCAATGATTTGATTCGGGCGCTCGAAGCTAAAGGTCTCGCCGTGTTGCCGATTTTTGTGAGCGGCATCGAGACGCATGTGGCCCTGCGCGAGTGGGTGGCCCACGAGAAGGTCGACTTTTTGATTAGTACCATGGGCTTTGCTGTGGTGGGTGGTCCAGCTGGTTCAACCCGGCCCGGTGCGCATCGTGAAACGTCGAATCAACTCCTTGAGGCGCTCAATATTCCGTACATGATTGCGCAACCGCTCCAGATGCAATCGCTGGCCGAGTGGCGCCAAAACGGCATCGCCCCGATGCAAGCGGTCATCATGTACGACCTGCCCGAGATGGATGGCAGTATTGCACCGATTGTGATTGGTGCCATCGAAGACCAGAAGATCGTCACGGTGCCTGATCGCATCGAACGTGTTGCTACCATTGCTGCGCGTTGGGCGCGCTTGCGTCGCAAACCTGCGGACGAGCGGCGTGTGGCGTTGGTGGTGTACAACTACCCGCCCGGACTCGGGCGGTTGGGTACAGCTGCGCTCCTCAATGTGCCGGCCACCTTGCATGCGGTCGTAACCCGCATGCGCGAAGAGGGGTACGTCATCGATAACGCGCCTGGTAGCGTCAATGAATTCGCCAAACGCCTTGCGAGCATGGAGAACGGCCAGGGTGAACGTGTTGATGTGGCGGTGGCACAACTGCGCGAGGTCGTCAGCGATGCCGTGTTGCGACGTGTCGACGACAAATGGGGCGCTGCACCAGGGAATTTTGCACCAAGTGGCCGAGATGCAATACGGCTCGATGGGATGACGTTGGGGAATGTGTTTGTCGGTGTGCAACCACCACTGGGTGTGCCCGGCGATCCGATGCGCATGCTGTTTGATCGTGCATATGCACCACACCACCAGTATTTGGCATTCTATCGCTATTTGATTGACATTTGGCAAGCCGATGTGATTGTGCACGTCGGCATGCACGGTACGGCTGAATGGTTGCCCGGGTTACAACTTGGCCTGACCGGTGAGTGCTGGCCCGACATCGTCATGGGCGACATCCCGCAGCTCTATCTCTATCCGCTCAACAATCCGGCCGAGGCAGCAATTGCCAAGCGCCGCGGTGGTGCGGCGATTATCAGCCACTTAATCCCGCCATACGCACGTGCCGGTCTGTATAAACAACTTGCCCAAGTACGGAGTGAGTTGAGCCGAGGTGGCAAAGTTGATATTATCGCCAGCCTGATTCCCGAATTGCCGATGATGCCATCTGAGAGCGAGAGTGTGTATCGCGAACGCATGACCACGTATATTGACAAACTCGAGCAACGCCTGATTCTCGACGGTTTGCATGTGCTTGGTGGGCGTATCTCGCGTGAGCGCAGTCAGGCGTTGGTCGAGTCTGCACTCGATATTGGGCGTGGTGGTGCACTTGGGCTCTATCACACGTTGTTTGAGTTAGGGGTGGATGCCGGGTCGATTCCGGCGGTACGCACGGATTTTGTCCGGCAGGTCGTGATGGAGCGCATGAACGTCGATGAGTTCTGGCAGAACTACTTCAACCAACCCGCACCAGCGCATGTGCGCGAGATGGTCACCCAGGGGCGCGAGATTTTGGTAGGGCTCGAGGAGAGTGGCGACGAAATTGACGTCTTGATGCATGCGCTCGCCGGCGGCTACATCTTGCCGGGGCACGGCGCTGATCCAATTCGTGCTGGCGCTGGCGCCTTGCCGAGCGGGCGCAATATTCATGGCATCGACCCGTGGCGCTTGCCCAGCGATGCGGCTTTGGTGCGCGGTCAAGCCATGGCCGAGCAGTTGATTCGGACACACTACAAAGAGCACGGTGGTGCTCCCAAGACGGTAGCGTTGACGCTGTGGGCGCTCGATACGATTAAGAGCGAGGGTGAGAGCATCGGTGTCTTGTTGGGGCTTGTTGGGGCACAACCAGTGCGCGACGGGCAAGGCAAGATTTATCGCTATGAGTTGATTCCGCTGGCCAAGTTGGGGCGCGCGCGCGTTGATGTGGTGCTCGATATTAGTAGCATCTTCCGCGACAACTTCCAGATGCATCTTGATTTGATTGACGATTTGTTTGTGCGCGCTGCCAAAAGCGGTGAACCAGCCGAGCTCAATCCGATTGTGGCGCATGTGGCTGCCATGCAACAGGCTGGTCAGTCATTCGAAAGCGCGACGGCGCGCATTTTCACCCAACCTCCAGGCGAATACGGCACGGGCGTTGATATGGTGGTCGACGAAAGTCAGTGGGATGAGCGGGCCGATCTGGCCTCGGTCTATGTGCAACGCAGTGGCTACGCCTATGGCGGGCGTCGGGCTGGCAAAGCGGCGCATGCGACCTACCGACAGTTGTTGGGCACGGTCGAGCACGTCTTTCAGGCGATTGACAGCGTCGAGTACGGTCTGACCGACATGCAACACTACTACGGGCATAGTGGGGCAGTACAGCTCGCTGCTAGTTTTGAGAGTGGTCGCAAGGTCAATTTGAGTTATGCCGAGACGTTTACGGGGCAGACGACGATTACCTCGGCCAAGCAGTTGGTCAATGTCGAGGCTCGCACCAAGATTCTCAATCCGCGCTGGTACGAGCCGTTGTTGACGCAGGGGTATGCTGGGGCCACCGAGATTGCCAATCGGTTTACCAACGTGATGGGTTGGGGAGCAGTCGGTGATTCGGTCGAGAACTGGGTGTATGACGGTATGGCGCAGACATTCATCTTCGATGCCGATGTGCATCGGCGTTTTGTGGCGGCCAATCCGCACGCGGCCAAGGCTGCCGTGCAACGGTTGCTCGAGGCCAATGGTCGAGGGTTGTGGCGCAGTGACGAGAGTACGATTGCACAACTACAACAGATCTACGCCGATCTCGAGGATAAACTTGAGGGTGTCTCCTAGATGGACTCGAGTGCGGCATGACACACCCGGGGGAGGTCACTCAGTGACCTCCCCCGGGTGTCGTTACATGTCTTTGTAGTCGTCGTGCGGTTGTGCCATTAAGTCATCGATGAGGGCTGGATCCCACGGTAGACCGCGTTGTTCACGCCAACGCCTAAACCAGCGCATGTTGTTGCGAAAGGCGATTTCGACCTCTTGTTCGCTGAGTTCGGGGACTTTTTGCCGGAGCAAAGCACCAATGGTCAGGCGCTCTTGGGCATCAATGCTGCCCAGCCCGGCCAAGATGCGCTCGGCCCGAATGAAGAAAATTTCGCGTTCGAGTGCCGTGAATTCTCCATCGATTTGACGAATATTCCCCAAGTAACAAATGGTACGCTGGCGCGGCTGACCGCTGTCATCACGATAACTTTCCACCAAATACGCATCATGAAACGACACATTTGCTGTCTCAGCGTTTTTGTGGTGGCGGGCAATCCAACGGATATACATACGTTCCCTCCTCACCAAGGTCTAGCGCTGCCGAGTAACTCCACGGCGCGCACACACATCTGCTACGGGGCATTGTGAACAGCGGGGTGAGACGGGGTGACAAATTTGCTGTCCGAGCGTCACAAGTAATCCGTTAATGTCAATCCACGCAGATTCGGGGAGGTCGCGACGCAACGCCATCTCCGTCTCTTCGGGTGTTTTGGTGTCGAGATATCCCCAACGATTACAGATCCGGTGGACATGGATGTCGACACAAATTGCCGGGATATTATGGCCAATCGCGAGTACCAAATTGGCTGTTTTGCGCCCAACGCCAGGGAGTGCCAACAACTCCTCCATGGTGGTGGGTACTGCTCCATTGTACTTGGTAATCAGGATTGTACAAATGGCCTTGATGTCGCGAGCTTTGTTGCGATAAAAACCGACCGGGTAGATGAGCTCGGCAATCTGTTGTTCAGGTAACGCCGCCATGGCAGCAGCAGTATCGGCTACCGCAAAGAGGCGAGGTGCTACGACGGCCGTCGTCTCGTCACGCGTACGCAAACTCAGGAGCGTGGCAATCAAGACACGGAATGCACCAACCGCATGCATCTGATCAATTAACGGTTGTGGTAAGTGTACCACGCACTGTGAGACCCGTTGTAGCGTGTCAAGAACAGGAAACGCGCTCATTGCTGGATTTCGTTGAGTGTAAAGTTGTCAAACTGCACCTCGGAGAGCTGATTGCCACTGACGATTACCATGCCCACACTGCCGCGAATCGGCTGTGGTAGTGTCACGGTGCCCAACAGGGTTCCGTTGGCTCCAATGGTCAGCTTGTTTTGTTGCACCTCTATGGCCAGCGTGTTGCGCACATTTGCTCCCTGATTGAGCACATCGAGTTGGATTGGTTCAATCAAGACGTCCGAGTTACCCGAATTCGTCGTTTGGACAACCTGTAGAACGCCGTTGCCACTAATCAGGACCATCGTGTAGTCGAAATTGCCCGTATCACCGAACAAAAGCCCGTACGCCATTTGTTCTGGATTACCCTGGGTGATGACCGCCTCTACGCTCATCTGAAAATCGCTGACCTCGGTTTGTCCGCGTGGCAGCGGGTTCTGCCACATGCTGATGCCTGGTGAGGCAATCATGTGATAAACCCCGTTTCGACTGTATGAGCCGCCTTGGCTGAAGCTTGCGGTGGTGGCATCACTGAATGTCTCGTTGAGCCGATAATCGCCAATGGTGCCACGGACATCGTCAAACGTGATTTGTACGTCACCGTCTGTCATCGTGCTGACCGCAAGCGTGAGTTGACCGGCCACCGGTGCAAAGTCAGTCACCTCGCCCATGTCCACGCCATTAATCCAGACTTGAATGCGGCTCCCCTGTGCGCGCACGTGCAATTCGTTGGGGACGTCAATGCCCTGATTGATGTGCCGCGAAAACTGCCAGGGCGTCAAATCGTTGACGGTGTCATCAATCGAGCGTTGAATGCGCCAGTATCCTCGACTGTTGATCATGACCATAATGTAGCTGTCCGTGGTATCTTGACGAAATCGCCATCCGTATCCTGCTTCGTCACTCCCGCGCGTTTGCATCATTGTCACGCGTACGTCGAAATCTTGCACACGACTACTCACGGTGGTGTCATCACGAGGACCTGACCACAAGGCGTATACGTCAGAGTTTGGTAACAGGACATCGATGGCAAGTTGGTCGTTTTCGACTAGCGCCAGTGATTGGTCCCAAATCGGCGACACGCTGGAGAAGTCCTCTTCGATGAAGAGTGGACGCGTGTAACTGACGGCTGGATCGCCTTGTACTGCTGGTGGCGCCGGGAGTAACGCCTGATTCGTCAGGCGTGACAGACGTGCACCAATATCGGGTACCACGAATGGCACGCTGATAACCAGCATCACTTCAAGTGCAACTAGAATGCCCATGATGAGAATCATGCGTTGGAGTAATAAGCGACTGAGTGACATACGTAATTACCTCGAATCAAGTTTTTGTTCAAGCCAGAGCAATCCGAGTACGGCCAATTCAATGATTTTGTCTAGATATGCGATGAGTGTGCGCTCTCCGATGGCCAACCAAAAGAGGATGGTTGCACTCGTCCATACCACAATCAGTTGGGTGACGCGAGGACGCGTAATCAGCGATGTGGGATAGACATAGAGGATGGCCAGAGTGGCGAAGCCTGCGGCGTTGACATAAAACATAAGTAAATTCGTTGGTAGTGCCAACCACACATGAATGCCCGCAGTCGCAAGAAGGGCCAATGCCACCGCAATTCGTACCCAGATACGCATTACACCCCTCACTTTGATGTACGAGGATGTGGGCAATCACCCACATCCTCGTTTTGATGGCAATTATTCGGCTGCTTTAAAGCCCATGACCTGCGCACAGGCACGCATATCCGCTTGGGCGCGCGTGATGTCGTGGGTTCCAGCACCCGCCAACACGGCATCAATCATCTTTTTGAGGTGGACAAGCGCCACATGCATCTGCAAATCGTCGTCAAGCGCCGCAAAGAAGGCAGCCTTGTCGGCACTGACATCAACCGCACTGCCACCGCCAGTGTTTGCACTCAATGCCGCCTTGAGTCGGTCAATCTCACGCTCGGCCGCAGCAGCGTCAGCACGGACGTAGTTAAAGTCCTCGCGGTAGGGGAATGAGGCCAAGTACCAACGGATTGAGTCAGGGCTCTGCTGAATCACCGCATCGCGCACAAACACCAAGTTACCCAATGACTTGCTCATCTTGGCACCGTCGAGCCACGTCAAACCACCATGCACCCAAAACTTCGAGAAGGGGCGCTTGTTGGTGTAGCCCTCGGTCTGCACAATCTCGGATGGATGATGCGGGAAGACGAGGTCGCGACCGCCGCCATGGATGTCAATCTGATCGCCCAAGTAGCGGGTTGACATGGTGGTGCACTCGATGTGCCAGCCGGGGCGCCCTGGCCCCCATGGGCTCGGCCACTCGGGCTCACCTGGACGTGAAACCTGCCACAGGACAAAGTCGAGCGGATCATGCTTGTTGGGATCGTTCGGATTGTTGCCACGCTCGTTGGCAGTGGCCAACAACTCGGCGTAGCCGCCCAGACGCGCCATTTCACCGTAGGTTGGCTCTGAGCTCACGTCAAAGAAGACGTTGCCGTTGCTCACATAGGCTTTGCCGTTCTTGATGAGCCCCTCAATGATGGGAATCATGCCGAGAATCTCTTCGGAGACCTTCGGAAAAAAGTCTGGAGCGATGAAGTTCATGGCACGACAGTCTTTGATGAACTGATCAACTTCACGTTTTGCTAAGGCGTCCCACGCAATGTTGTCCCGGTTGGCACGCTCGAACAACGGATCGTCCACGTCGGTGACGTTTTGACAGTACAACACGTTGCCGCCTTGTGAGCGTATGTAACGGATGAAAATGTCGAAAATTAAAAACGTGTGGGCATGCCCAATGTGCGTCGTATCATACGGGGTTACACCACATACGTAGAGCGTGAGCGGACGATCTTTGGGAATCTCAAGCGGGGCTTTGTGACCACGCAACGTGTCGAACAACTGCATGTCGGCTGTCCTTACCTGAATTGAAATGGGCGACTATCATCATTATATACTTATTTACCGAATATTTACATGGTTTGGATGTGTGAGGAAGATGCTACAATGCCACAAAAGGAGCGCACCGTGAACATTGGCATCGACATCAGCCGGCTGGCGACGACCCACAAAACTGGCACAGAACGCTACACCTGGGAGTTGCTCGCCGGCATCGCCCAATCCCCGGGCGATGATACCTACCGCCTCTACTGCCGCGATGTGCCTGCACAGCTCCCACAACTCTCACCACACATGCACCTGCGCCACCTGCCGATGCGCCGATTGTGGACGCACGTGCGTCTCGCGGCTGAGTTGTTCTTTAATCCCCCCGATACCCTTTTTGTGCCGTCGCACGTGGTGCCGTGGAATGCACCGCTGTTGCGTCGCACGCGTATCGTCACCACGATTCATGACCTCGGGTTCTTGGCCTTTCCTGAGGCGCACACACGCTTTCAGAATTTTTATTTGCGTCTGACCACGCGTTGGGCTGCCATAGCTGCTCACCGCATCATTGCCATTTCGCAGGCCACGGCCGATGATTTTGTACGCTATACCGGCGTCGATCCGCGACGCGTGGTGGTGATTCACCACGGAGTTGCGCCAGAGTTTAATCCCGACCATGCCTCGGCGAGTCCGTACCCACGCTACATGTTGTATGTGGGCACGTTACAACCGCGCAAAAACATCATGCGCATAATTGAGGCCTTCGCCCAGGCCTCGCTCCACCCTGACACCCACCTGTTGATTGGTGGTCGTACCGGCTGGTTGAGTCAGCCGTTGCAACGTCGTATCGATGCGCTCGGCGTGGCCGATCGGGTGCACCTGCTCGGATTTGTGCCGGACGCGCAGTTGTACGGCTTGATGGCCGGCGCCCGGGCGTTTGTCTTTCCGTCGCTGTACGAGGGCTTTGGCATGCCCGTGCTCGAGGCGATGGCCAGTGGCACGCCGGTGATTACCTCGACGACCTCGGCGTTGCCCGAGGTGGCCGGTGATGCGGCACTCCTCGTTGACCCCACCGATGTGACCGCCATCGCCGCTGCCATGCATCAACTTGATACCGATGATGCACTTCACGACGAATTGCGCCAACGCGGACTTGTGCATGCGGCGACATTCACGTGGGCGCGCTGTGCGGAGACCACACAAGCCGTCTTACGCGGGGAGCGCTAAGCATGCGACGCTGGTACTACGGGTGGTCGATTTTGGGCGTGTTGGCAGTGACCGAGACCCTGGCCTACGGCATGCTCATCTATGCGTTTAGCGTCTTTGTGGTACCGCTCGAAGCCTACTTTGGCTGGTCGCGCGCCACCATTAACGGCGCTGTGGCCGCCTCGCAAATCGTCGCTGGACTGTTGGCCTGGCCGGTGGGTGTCTGGCTCGATCGCCATGGCGCGCGCTGGTTGATGACGTTTGGGGCGGTGTGGGGTGCCGTCTGGTTTGGTGTGTGGGGCTTTGTCACCGAGCCGTGGCAACACATCGTGGTGTGGGTCATGCTCGGCATCTCAATGGCCACGGTGTTGTATGAACCGGCGTTTGTGGTGGTGGCCAACTGGTTCCACCAAAAGCGCAGTCAGGCCTTGACGGTGCTGACGTTCGTGGCCGGCTTTGCGATTATCATCGCCACACCAACGACCGAGTGGTTGATTCGGCAGTACGGCTGGCAAGTGACCAGCTGGGTCTTTGCGGCGGTCATGCTCTTACTGCTAGCGCCCATTTTGGCCATCTGGTTGCGCCACAAGCCGAGCGATGTCGGGGCGTTTGTCGATGGGGCGGCGAGTGAATTGCCGCACCCTCAATCATCGGTTGCTGCCGTCAAGGTGACTGAGATTATGCGTGATCAAGGGTTTTGGTTACTAACCATCGCGTTTTTGTTTGCCACGTCGTCGCTCGTGGTCATTTTGCAGACGTTTGTGCCCTACTTGATTGATCGTGGCTATTCTGGGGCACAAGCGGCGCAGTTTGCGGCGATTATGGGGTTATTGGCCTTGCCGAGTCGCTTGGTATTTACGCCGTTGGGGGCGATTATATCGCGTTACACCATTGCCACCGTGTTGTGTGTCATGCAGAGTATTGCGCTGGTTGCCCTCATCATTATTCCCGGTGAGTGGGGTGTGTGGGCGTGTGTCGTCTTATTTGGCTTGAGTTTTGGGGCGATTACCCCGGCTCGTGCCGCTTTGTTCGCCGATCGGTATGGCGTGCTGGTGTACGGGGCAATTAGTGGGGTGTTGGCCTTGGTGTTGACCATGTCGCGGGCGGTGGTGCCGCTCGGGGTCGAGATTGCCCGGCCACTGTTTGGCGATTATGCGCCGATTTATCTGGTGATGGGCGTGGTGACTACGATCGGGTCGTTGTTGATTCTGGTCGTACCACGGTTAGGGCGTACAAAAACGGGCATCACGCAGTCGTGATGCCCGTCATTGGAGTGCGATTGACTACGCCAAGGAGCGCAACACGGCAATCAGGCGATCGACTTCTTCTTTGGTGTTGTAGTGGACTAAGCCGATACGGACCATGCCACCCTTGTCCTCGACGCCGAGGCGCTCAGTCAAGTTGATGGCGTAGTAGTTACCGTTCCACACAAAGATACCCTCGTTGGCGAGCGCAATGGCCACCTGCTCAGGCGTGTGCTTGGCCATGCGAATGGCGACGGTGGGGGTGCGATTGCCGAACTTGTCGCTGTCGGTGATGCCATAGAACGTCAACCCCGGGATGGCAAGCAACTGACTAATCAGGTAGTCGCTGAGCTCACGCTCATAGGCCTGAATGGCATGCATGGCGTAGTCGACGGCCTCGCGGCGGGTGGCAAACGTCTTGCCGGCGGTGCGATTGCCCAACTCGGCCAAGTAGTCGATGGCGCCGGTGACGCCGGCCATGACTTCGTGGTTCTTGGTGCCGGTCTCCCAGCGCTCGGTCGTCTCTTCACCGGCGGGGCGTACTTTGTAGGGCGCGAGGCGCTCGAGGTGGTGCTTTTTGCCATAAATCGTCCCGCTGTGGGGGGCAAAGAATTTGTAGGGTGAGCAGGCCAAGAAGTCGACGTCGAGATCTTTGACATCAATCGGCCCGTGGGGGGCATAGTGCACTGCATCCACAAAGACCATGGCGCCGACGGCGCGGGCCATCTTGACCACGGCTTTGACGTCGTTGATGGTGCCGACGGCGTTTGAGGCAAAGCCAACTGCCACGAGTTTGGTCTTGGGCGTGATTTTGCTGGCAAAGTCGGCCATATCGAGCGTACAGTCTTCGACATCGACGTCGACTTCTTTGATGACGACGCCCAGCTCTTTGAGGGCGTGCCATGGAGCGACGTTGGCGTCGTGGTCGAGGCGGGTGGTGACGATTTCGTCACCGGCCTTGAGCGTACGCCCAATTGAGCGACTCAAGGCAAAGGTCAGCGACGTCATGTTGGCGCCGAACATAATCTCATCAGGAGCGCACCCCAAAAAGTCCGCCATCGCCTGGCGTGACTCGCCAATTACGGCGTCGGTGCGCTGACTGGTCAAGAAGGCACCGTGGGTATTGGCGTTGGAGTGGCGTAAATAGTTACTGATGTTGTCGATGACGCGCTCGGGGACTTGGGTTCCACCAGGGCCATCAAAAAAGACCGCTGGCTTGCCGTTGACCTGCTCGGCCAAGGCAGGGAATTGACTGCGAATCCACGCAATATCAAGTGACATAATGATTCGTGCTCCTGTTGTGTTCGAGTGCCTGCATTGTAGCACACATCGCCCCGTCCACTGCCGTGGTATGGGGCGATGTGCGTGTGTGCGGATGGAATTTGGCCGGTTAATTGCGCGTCAACAACATAACCTTTGGTGCACGATCAATCATCCAAAAGCTGATAGGTAAACCGACGATGACGCTACTACAAGCCCAGGCAATCGCGAGCCATATGGCACTGACCCACCACCCAATCAATACAAACCACAATATGCGGATAATCAATGGATATTGACTCGTGTAGTTGATGACGACTTGTCCGTTTGCATCAACGTAGGTGCTGTTTTGCCGGGCCCGTAAGGTGGTGATTTGTGGTAATGCGTTGAGCATGGCCATGCCAATCGGTAATCCGATAATCGTCAACGAAATGGCCCACGCTGCTATTGTCCAAATTCCACTCAACCACAAACCAATCGCCACAAACCAAATGATGCGAATCAGAATGTTGGGTGATTGTGAAACCTCAATACGTTGCATATCTCTCTCCTTCTGTGTAACCACATATATCAACGATCATTGCGACAGAATTGTTGCATGACTGTGAGAAGGATTGCGATGAATGCATGTGAATCGGTTATAATGCGAGCATCACCACCGCTTCAATAATCTTTGCCATGATGTGACCCCTAGAACGAAGGCTAGGCGCCCACAATGATGTAGCGTAAGGAGTGCTGTTCAATGACGAAAATTAGCATTATTCTGAACCCATGGGCCGGGCGTGGCAAAGCCGGTAAACGTCGGCCTGCGCTCGAACACGCACTCACTGAGGCAGGAATCGATTATGAGTTATTGGTCACCAACGCACGCGGCCATGCCATTGAATTGGCCCGTGATGCCGTCATTCGTGGTGCCGATGTCGTCGTTGCCATTGGTGGCGATGGTACGCTCAATGAGACGGTCAATGGCTTGATGCAGGGTAATCAGGCAAGTGGTCGTCATGCTGCGTTTGCCGTCATTCCCCTTGGTACTGGTAGTGATTTTGTCAAGGTGCTCGAAACAGTCGAGGCCGATGACATTCCCGGCGGAATTGCACGGCTCAAACGCATGCAGCGACGCTCGGTAGATCTTGGTTTGGTTGAGGTCAAAGGGCAGGTGTCACGGTATTTGCTCAATGCAGTCGGCGTCGGTTTTGATGCACAAGCTGCAGCCGAAGCCCTCAAAATCACTTGGGCCACGGGGTGGATTGTCTATTATTTGGCGATTATTCGCGCACTGATTTACTACAAAGCTTTTCCCATGCAAATCCGTTTTCGTAACGAAATGGTTGAACGACGGATGATGTTTACCACCGTTGCAAATGGCCGTTGTCAGGGTGCAGGTTTTTGGTTGACTCCTGATGCGCATATTGACGATGGGCAACTTGATGTTTGTATGGTTGATATGTTGAGTATTCCCAAAGTAGCGCAGTATATTCCGCTCATCCAAAAGGGTGCACATACGAAGCTCAAAGAGGTACGCATGGAGCGTGTCCCTCAAATCACACTCACCTGTGCAAACGACTTGCCGGTGGCCATTGATGGTGAGGTGATTAGCACGACTGCTCGTGAAATTGTCGTAACGTCTGTGCCTGGTGCCATTGACCTATTAGTCTAGATGCGGTACTCCACATGATTGATGCACATCGTCTATCACAACACCTGTCAGCACTGGCAGCCATCCGCGAAGCAGATGCACCAGCACGGGGTACCACGCGCCGCGCATTCACTCCGGCGTATCTCGAAGGGCGACAGTGGCTGGCCGACCGTTTTGCGGCCGCTGGTTTGCGCGTTTCTGTTGATGCTGGTGGCAATCTGATAGGGCGTCTGTCTGGTAGTGATGATGCGCTTCCACCCATCATGATTGGCTCGCACAGCGATACGGTTATGGGTGGTGGGAGTTATGATGGCGCATTAGGGGTGCTGGGTGCCCTTGAAGTCGCACAAACTCTCAACGAGCGCGGTATTCGACTGCGACATCCCGTTGAAGTGGTTGATTTTATGGCTGAGGAGTCAACGCCACTCGGTTCATTACTCGGGAGTACGGCCATGGTGACCGGTCTGAGCGATGAACACCTCGTCCGCGATGTGCCTGGCTGGGGGAGACTAGCTGATGCATTGCGTCGTGTAGGTGGCGATCCCGCGGCAGTGAAGACGCCCTTGCGCCGTGCTGGTGACATCAAAGCCTACGTTGAAATTCACATAGAACAAGGACCGCGTCTCGAACGTGCCGGTCATGCACTTGGCGCAGTTACTGGGATTGTCGGCATTCGACGTGCCGATATCACGTGTATTGGACAACCAGATCATGCGGGTACTGCGAGCATGGATGTACGTCGTGATGCCTTGGCCGCAGTAGCGCAGGTCATTTCAACGGCAGAACAAGCCGCACTTCGGCGAACTGGAACGGTAGCTACGGTGGGCGCACTCGATGTGTCGCCGAATCAATCTAATGTGATTCCTGGTCAGGTGCGCTTTACTGTTGAAATGCGGAGCCTCGACATGAATGAAGTTGAGGCGATTTGGCAAGAAATTTATCATGCGTTTGATGCGGCATGCACACAGCGTCAACTCACCTATACCATTCAGGCGTTGCATGATTCACAACCGGTCGTCTTTGCTGAGTCGATGGTAGCAACGATTGATGCGGCGTGTGTGGCTGCCTCGGGGTCGTCGATGCGCTTGCCGAGTGGTGCCGGTCACGATGGCAGCATGATTGGTCTGATTGCCCCTGCGGGGATGATTTTTGTGCGTACACTCAATGGACGAAGTCATTGCCCCGAAGAGTTTAGTGCCCCTGCTGATAATCTGGCGAGCGTTCATGCCCTCTTTGAAACAGTACGAGCCCTTGATAATGACTGATTGAGGTGATGGTATGGCATCGCGGGAACTCCGCACCGAATCTTCAAAACGTCGTATGCGTCGTCTGCGTGATGAGCACCGTGATGCCGCTTTGCGTGAGATTCCTTTGTTGGCCGATTTACCAATCAACGAAATTCGTTGGATTGGTCGCCATGCGGTGTTACGCCTCTTTGCTGATCGCGCGACTATCGTCACTGAACACATGTCTAACGACTATCTGTATGTGGTGCTCCAGGGTACCGTGACCGGTGATTTGCATGACCGACTTGGCCGCGAAGTGTCGCTCGGCGTGTTACCAGTGGGCGCTATGTTTGGTGAAGGGAGCCTCTTCGGGAATCGATTTGCTGGTGCGAATGTGATTGCCCAATCTGCATGTCAAATTCTGCAACTCCCGCTGGTTCATGTGCGTACACATCAGCACCAAATTCCCGTACTCTACGAACTGCTCAAACGCATTTATCGGCAGCGTCTGATTGATTATACGCTGATGCGGATTCCCATTTTGACCACTCTCAATGCAGAAGAACGGCAACAATTCATCAACGATCTCATCGTGCGTGAAGTGCCACGTGGTGAGACAGTGGTCCGTGCTGGGGATCGGCCAAACGGCTTACATTTGGTTGAAAATGGGCAATTCGTCATCGAAAATCAGGGAAAAGCCGTTGGTCATCTTGACGAAGGCGATTTTTTTGGGGCATTAGCATTAATCAATCGTACGCCGTTTACGGATAATGTGCGTGCAGTTACCCCCTGTCTTATTTTGACGCTGCCGAGTAATACGTTTTACGCGTTGCTCAATCGTCACCCCGAAATTCATGAGATGATTCAGCAGGTTCTTGATAGTCGTCGTGCCTACAATCAGCAGAATCGTGCCGTGCTGGATGATCTGGTCAAACACGGCCTGCGTCGAGGCGATAAACTCTTAGTTCGTGATGCATCGCGGTGCCCACCAGGATGTGATTTGTGCGTACGTGGCTGTACTGCGCGTCATGGGGCACCACGCTTACGCTTGGATGGTGTACATACAGAGACTGCCGTGATTGCGGATAATTGCCGGCAATGTCGTATTGGCGCACAATGTATTGAGGCGTGTACCTTCCATGCCATTGAATGGCATAAACATTCATTGGTCATTGACCATGAGCGTTGTACGGGGTGTGGAGCGTGTGTGACTGCATGTGAATACGATGCGATGACACTTCAACCGCGTGAAAAGAGCCTGCTAGGGAGTCTTGTGCGGAGAGTCTATCCGCATCCACTCAACCACCATCAACCACTCATTCCGCTGACACCGACGAAACCGCTCTACTACGCCGATAAATGTGATTTTTGCGTGGGTCATGATGACATGGCATGTGTCAGTGCCTGCCCTATCGGTGCATTACAGGTAATCAACGTCGCCGACATGTTCCCGTATTAGATGCGTATCTTTTGACCCTTCTGTGACGGTATCGGTCACAGGAGGTGGATGTATGTGGGAACGCATCATTCAGGCGATTTTTCCGGATCGGTGCCTTGGATGTCACGCTTTTGGATCGCTGTTGTGTCCAACGTGTGTGGCCACATGTCCGTCGTATCACGGTGCTATGCCGCATCTCGGTGTCACCTCGATGCACGTACAATTTGTCTATGCTGGCGCAATTCGGCAGTCGATTTTGTTGTTGAAATACGCAGGTAAGCGTCGGATTGCGCCGTTGCTTGCGCAGTACATGCCTGCTATCATCCCCCACCAACGGGTCTGTTATGTGGCGGTCCCCGCTGCTCCCGCACGTGTCGCACACCGTGGATACGATCAGGCAGTGCTCCTCGCACAGGCGTTAGCAGCACGTCATGGAGGGTGGGTGTCGCATCAACTGGTGCGTGTCCGCAATACACCAACCCAGGCAAAGCTCAACCGTGTCGCACGTCATGCCAATGTGTGTGGTGCATTTGCGTGGCAGGGGCATGCGGTCGTTGATCCGGTAGTGCTGGTTGATGATGTGTGTACAACCGGAGCAACACTGCACGAAGCAATTGCGGTACTGCGTGATGCCGGGATGACACGCATCGCGGTGCAGGTGGTTGCACGTGGGCTTGTTGATCACTAAACGACCACGCCGCTGATGCACATACGTGCATCAGCGGCGTGGTCGTTCGCGGGATTATTCGTCTTCTGCGTCGCGGTCAGTGTTTTTACGAGTCTCGTCACGTTGTACGTCGTCGAGGCTCATCAAGCTACTTGATCGACCCGTGGCCTTGCTCTTTTTGGGGGCAAAGTCATCCACATCGTCGTCGCCATCGGCGCCATCCTCGTTAGCATCGAAGCTATCGTCGTCATCATCGTATGACGAGATACGCGGTGTTTCTTCTTCGATATCGAGCGTGTATGATTCATCAGCGACGGTGTCATCAATGTCCTCATCGATTGGGTCGATGAGTGCCGACTTCTCCTCGTCGTTCAATTTGCCAGGGAACGAGACGCTCCCGGTCAAATCGGGATTGCGGTATGATTCTCGGATAACCAGGTCAATCATGTGATAGTGTTCACTGACGCGCCAGACGACTGCAATATACTGATTACCTTGGCGCATAAAGTTGATGATACGTTGCGCAAGGCGCGGTTCGAGGCGCCCAAGGAGCGTGTTGCCGGCATCGTAGATATCAATGGCATGCGCGTCAATTGGGATTTCTTTGGTTCGGTCATGGCCTTCGATGCGCATCTCGACGATTTCACCGGGGACCAAGGCAATGGCCACAGCCTGATCGATATGCATGGTGGTAATGGTTGATTTACCTGTTTCAACGACGAAGGTGCGCATGTCAGCAAACGTGCGCGGTTTGCTTGCTCGCGTCTCGGTATGGTCGAGGAGCGAGAGCATGCGCTTGGCTATCTGGTTGTTCTCGTTGACGCTGAGAACACGCTGATAGATTTGCCGGGCAAATTCAATGTTGCCGAGTTCGTACTGGGCCTTGGCCAGGCGATTCAGCGTTTCGGCGTCGGTGCTTTTGGCAACCAAATCACCCACGGTTGGCTCGTGCTCGGGATCGCTGAGCGAATCAATGTCGGTGGCGTTCAACCCCTCATACAAGATGGTCGTATTGGCCTCTGCCGCGTTCGTCCAATCTCCTCGGTTTGCAAAGGCGATTGCCTCACCCTGCTTACGGCGGCGCAAGAGCGCCAAATCATCACGTCTACTCACGGTCGATTCCTTTCCCTCACGACTCGCCGGTCAATGCACATCCCAGCTCAGGGTTATTCACACAGAGTAATACCACAGATATCGCTAAGGTGTTATTGGCGGCATGCGCACACACCGCAGGCCAAATACTACCACTTGCGATGCGTAACCAGGCCAAAATGCCACCCATGACAAATGTCTGAACCACCAACATACCCGCACCTTCAGTTGCTGACCAGCTGTGTGCCAGTGCAAACAACAACGAACTCACGATGATTGCCACCCACGTCCCCCACCAGTGGTGCAGACGTTGGAGCCAATACCCACGAAAGACGATTTCTTCGCCGAGTGGTGCGATGACGGTTGCCGCCACTCCAAAGAGGAGTTGGCCGAGCAAGTCATCCGGGTTCAACGGATACGCGGCAACTTGGTTCTGTCGCATGCCAAGCAGCGCAAAGATGACTCCTACAACGATGTTGACGGTAAAGAGTACCGGTACGCCAACAACCGTGTACAACACCGCATTGCGGTGAAGTTGCCAACCAATGTCAATCGTCGCCCGCCCGCGCCACCAAACATATCCGACCAGTGCGGCATTTTGTACCAGCACGATGAACGCCACAACCCATGTATCGACATCACTGGTTTTGAGATCGGTGGGCCACGAACCAAACGACATCCATGCCCACACACCTGCTATCCCAGTGGTAATCCCCAAAACCAGCGCCACTAGCACCACCACATCAATCAGGTGATGAAGGAGGCGATTAGGTAGACTGGTGGTCATCGACGACTGCTCCCTGCAGTGACCACGGACTTGTGTGAGTGATGCGCACGGTGGCCAACTTGCCCCGCCAGTCATGTGGGCTCGCAAAGAAGACCAACAAATTGCCGGGCGTACGACCGCGCCATTTGCCCTTGCTCTCACCCTCAACCAATACTTCGACGGTCTGATGCAACAAGCGTGCACTGCGCTCCGTGGCAATCGCTTCTTGGCTCTTCTCGAGTTCAATGCGTCGCAGTTGCTTCATCCCCTCGGGCACTGCCATGGCTGGATCTTCCTCCATGACTGCTGCACGTGTCCCAGGACGCGCCGAATAAGCCGCAATATGCACTTTGTCGAAGTGAATCTCATTGATGAGGTTCTTCGTGCCCTCGAACTCCTCGTCGCTCTCGCCTGGGTGCCCCACGATGATGTCGGTAGTCAGCGAGATGTCGGGCATGGTGGCACGAATCTTGTCAATCAGGTCGCGATAGCGCTGGACAGTGTAGCCACGACGCATGCGCTTGAGCATGGCATCATGCCCTGCCTGTACCGGCAAATTAATCTCGCGCGGACACTTGGGGAGCTGCGCCATGGTCTCGATGAGTTTGTCGGTCATCCAGGCTGGATGCGACGTCAAAAAGCGCAAGCGCACTAACCCTGGCACCTCATGGACTGCTTTGAGCAAATCGGCCAAGTCAGGACGCCCCGGCAAATCATGCCCCCAAGAATCGACAATCTGACCGAGCAAGGTGATTTCTTTGGCGCCACGTGCCACAATGCGCGTAACCTCCTCGACAATTTCATCGAGTGGACGGCTGCGCTCTTTGCCACGACGCAATGGAATCACACAAAAGGCACACGACATGTTGCATCCGTACTGGATGGGCACATGCACGGATACCGGCGGTGTTGACCAGTCTGAGACCGGCAAAGCAGGCTCGTCAATCTGATAAATCGGATTAGGCGCTAACGCGACTACTTCGTCAACCGCAGATGGCGACACAAAGTGATCGACCATGGGTAGACGCTCTTTGAAGATGGATTGGTTCTGTGGGCCGACCATGCACCCCCACAAGACCACTTTGGTGTCAGGTTGGTTCTTTTTGGTGCGTACCAAATCGCCGAGCTTGCCCAAAATGCGCTCTTCGGCCGATGCGCGCACGCTACATGAGTTCAGTACCACAAAACTCGCATCGTTGGGGTCGTTGGCAGGCGCATATCCCACACTCTGTAATGCGCTTTCGAGACGCTCAGAGTCCGAAATATTCATCTGACAACCGACGGTCCACACATAGTAACGTCGCTCACGTGGCGTGTCGTCACGTGAGCTACCTGGTTGTTCGTTCAAAATCAATGGGATGTCGTGCATTAAATCGTTCGTCCTTGCACAATATTCCTAAATTGTCATTATAGCACAGCTCAACGGTGTTTGCCGATTTACCAGATGATTAAGGGTAGGTCATTTTGAACGCTCACACTGACGCCTTCGCGGAAGGATTCGAGGCAGCGCATGATTGGATGACGCGTCGGGACGCGCATTTGATTGAGAATGACGGAGAGTTGATGAAGCTCGCGCTGCAACGCTGGTGAGGAGCCGAACGCAAAAATCTCCTCTTCTTCGTCCCATTCTTTGTCAATTAACTCATCCATGTAATCTTCGCCGACAATCCAAATAGGCTCAGCAAAATCGACGGGCAAGTAGTAGCCACTATCACCTTGATGCTTGATGAGATGGGGGAACTGCGTCATCAGTTCATCGCTGAAAATACGCTCTAACAGGGGATCGACATCCTCATCCTCGGTGACTTTGGTGCTGAGGAGTGGCGTGATATCTTGCCCATTCTCAATGTATGCAGCAACTTGACGTAAGCGATAGAGATCGCCGTATGACTTGACACCACCCTCCCAGATGGCTGTGCCTGGGTTGGCGAGCAGATCCACCACAACACCTGATTCACGCAGGTTGTCTTGAAGCTCGGATACCCACTCACGTTCTTCTTCAAAGGCGGCGCGGTCCTCTTCAGGGGTAAATGTGAAAATAGATCCAACGAGTAGGGTTATCTCGTTGTCTTGATTATCGAGATTGTTGCTCACGCCGGCACTCCTCTGGTGTGTACATAACGTCTATAAGCATACACAATCTCATGATTTTGTGCAATTTACATTGACATACTCATGCAACTATCAGTTATGTATGCATGAAAAATGCAGTTTCTCCAGTACAATAAGATGCATGCGTTTGTACTAAAGTGTGGGTGGTAGTATGGGTCAATTCCGATATCGTGTAACGGCACTCGTGCTTGCCATTGGGGTAACTCTCCTCAGTTCTTTGCCCCTGTGGGCTGAGGCATCGTTTGGCACGAATCGCGCGTCTGTCGCATTCCCCAAAATCGTCGGTGGGACCGAGGCCGTACCCAATGAGTTCCCGTGGCAGATTCTTTTGACATACTCTGGACTGTCAGCCTCGTGTGGTGGATCGGTCATTCATGAATCGTGGATTTTGACTGCTGCCCATTGTGTTGTCGATGACGCACCGTCGTGGCGCACAGTTGTCGCGGGCATCCATGATCGCTCGAGCGATGGTGCAAACCCCTATTTACAACGGCGTTCCGTCAATCGCATCATCATCCACCCGAACTACAACGATGCGACGCTCGACTACGATATTGCTTTACTTGAGCTCAACACACCACTGATATTAAACAGCAAAGTGGCACCAATCATTCTCGCAAGTACCACCGACAGTGCGCTCTACAACGCCAATACCGTGCATACGGTGAGTGGCTGGGGGCACACATCGTATGGTGGGAGTGCTGCAACACGCCTCCAAAAAGTGAATGTACCTGTGGTGAGTACCACGTTGTGCAACAGTGCGTATGGCAGTATTACATCGCGCATGTATTGTGCTGGTAATTACGCCGCCGGCGGTATTGATTCGTGTCAAGGTGATAGTGGCGGACCGATATTTGTCAATCAAAGCGGAACATTCAAGTTGACCGGCATTGTCAGTTCGGGTTACGAATGTGCCACTGCCGGATATCCCGGTATTTATACGCACGTGGCCAATTTGCGTCCGTGGGTCGAGTCATATGTGCCGATTGGTGGAGCGACTGCTACGTCAACGTCCATAGCAACTGCAACACCATCGTTTACGCGAACCGCCACGCCGACCCGCACGGCCACATCAACCCCCACCATGGTACCTCATGCGTTGACGGATATGGCATCGGGGTCGTTGTTTCATCTTGGTGTCATGCAAAACGGCGGATTGGTGACATGGGGGTATAACCGTGAGGGGCAAGCAACATTGCCGCGCCAACTTGCCAGCGTATTGATGCGCGATGTGGCTGTTGGGAGTAATTATGCTGTTGCACTGAGCCGTGCTGGGCGGGTCTATGTCTGGGGTGGCAACGACTTTAATCAACAGACGATTCCACTGGCTGCACAAAGTGATGTCATCGCCGTATCTGCTGGGATGCGCCACGTGTTAGCGCTCAAACGTAACGGCACCGTCGTTGCCTGGGGTGGCAATAACATGGGCCAAACAAACGTCCCAACTGGTCTGACAAATGTGATTGCCGTGGCGGCCGGTCATTCACACTCACTCGTACTCAAAAGCAACGGCACCGTCGTTGCCTGGGGCGATAACAGTGTGGGTCAAGCGCGTGTGCCGGCGAATCTTGCCAATATCACGTCCATCAGTGCAGGATTCGATCATTCGTTGGCATTAACGCGTGAAGGGCGAGTGGTCTCGTGGGGTGGCAACACCTACGGGCAGCGCTCGTTGCCAAACGTGTCGAACATCCGCGCCATCAGCGCAGGATTGTATTTTTCGCTGGCTATCTTGCACGATGGACGGGTTGTTGCGTGGGGGCGCAATAGCAATGGTCAAACTAGCATTCCCTCGACGATTACCAATGTGGTGAGTGTGGCAGCCGGTTATCAAAATAGCCTTGTTGGGTTACGCAACGGTCAAGTCCTAGCCTTTGGTGCACCTACGTATGGGGCTATTATTTCACGCACACCGACCATCTCGCGGACGCCAACGCGCACATTGTCGCCCACCCGCACGCTTTCACCATCACACACCCATACACGTACCAGCACGCGTACCTCGACCAATACGGCAACGCGCACACCATCTGCAACTGCCACCCTCACGCGTACTCCGCTCCCTCTGTGGATGACAAGTATTACGAACGGCGATTTCGAAGATGGGAATAGCACTGATTGGGCCGAAGGTTCGTTGTTATATACGAGTGTAATTACCAGTGATGTGCGCAACGCACCACGGTCGGGGAGTTGGTATGCCTGGATGGGTGGCAACAATAATGAGACCACCACCCTGTCGCAAACCGTGCGTGTGCCCGTTACTGCGAACCATCTGCGTTTTTATTATCGGAGCATCTCACAAGATACCTGTGGGAACGACACAGCCAAGCTCTCAGTGGCAGGCACCGTGGTGCACACCATAAATCTGTGTAGCACGACAACCGGTTGGGTGGCCGTCAATGTCAACGTGACGAGTGTACAAGGGAGTGATGTAGCACTCCTGTTCACGGTTACCACAAACGCATCAAATATCAGTCATTTCTTGCTTGATGATGTCGGTTTTGTGACGAATACGAGTGATGATTGGTATACCACGCGGCTCAACGACCGAAATAGTATCGTTAATGCCAATCAAATACGTTAGGAGTTGCATGATGCCTCAACGACATGCATGCTTGCCCAGTACGATATCAGGTTTTGTGGCGATTGGATTATCGATAATGGCATTATCACTATGGGTCATCTTGCCTATGGTGACAGTGCGCTATCGCGACATCTATCCTATAACAGACAGTTGGGTGATGCCGACAGTTGGTGGTGCTGTGAGTATCGCTGTTGCCATATTCAATCTTTATGAAGTGTGGTGGCATAAACAACGTTCATGGCTCAATATGATGCTGACGGTCATAGTGGGGATCGTGGCAATGATTGCATTGATGGTATTGGTCGGAGGACTTGTATCATCACCGCTCGGGTAATTGATAGTGTTGCCAGACCGCATAAAAGACATCCACGAGCGTTAACTCCATTTGATTGATTGATTTGTCTGCCAGAAAGCACCACCACGCCGACATCACCATCGCGGCGTAGTTCCACATGGCAATCTCACGGGCTGATATCTGCATAATCTCACTCATGATGGTGATGCGTTTGATGGTCACCCCCACACAATCAGGGTATTGACTGAGCTGTGGTTGTGGGTTGCGCAAATACGCCGTGCACTCGTATGCCGCATTGCCCCGCACTCCTTGTGGGTCAATAATGCACCAGCCGTGGGCGTCACGCAGGATATTGCCGTGATGGAGATCGCCGTGCAAGGCGAGATAGGGCGTGGTTTGTGGGTTTTCGGCAAATATGGCTTGAGCTCGGTAGATGTGATTGATATCAATCAGGTCGTGGCGAGTGGTGCACACGCTAACTGCATGCGCAAATGCATCATCTGCCCACTCGTAGATGCTAGGAATGTGCAAATCATCGGCCGCCGGATAGAGGCTATCGCGCATCAGGTGTGCAACGATGCGCGTTGCTTCTTCATCATCAGTGACAGCATCAAGCAGGCGTGTGCCGGGGTAGACGCGCTCGAGCAGGACAGCGTAGTGGTCAGCGTCGGTAGCAAGGCAGTTGACCGCACCCCGTCCTGCATAATGACGATGCATGGTCAGCTCACCCATGAATTCAGGTGTGGGGACGCCTGTTTTGATGACAACGATGCGACCATTGTCGCGCCGCGTTGCCTCACACACATAATTGAAGCTTAGATCAAACGTGGGACCAAGGTGCACGTGCCATTGTTCGGCTAATTGTGCGAGATGTGCGGGCAGATTATCACACCACTGCTTACCAAGATTACCGTACATGCGGTGCATTCTGGCGACAAACTCAGCATCAGGAGCATGATACATACGCACTAGCTCACTGGTTCGTTGGCCACAAAAATTAAACGCGCCAACCGGCGGTCTAGTGCATGAGATGCGCCGGCCACGGTCACCACTAACGGGCCATCAAATGGGGCTACGCTCTCGACGGTAACCAGATTCCCAGGGATCAAGCCCAGACTTTCGAGGTATTGCAGTCGGCCCGTATTGTTGTCACCACGTACCCGCACAATCGGTTTGCTTGTACCAGCTGGGACCTCTGCGAGACTCATATTTGAGTGGTGCGGAACAACACCATCGAGGCTAGGTATAGGATCGCCGTGTGGGTCAAGTGTGGGGTGGCCGAGCAAGTCGGCGATGCGCGCTTCGAACTTTTCGGAGATGACGTGTTCGAGGCGATCGGCCTCTTCGTGCACTTCGTCCCAGCCGAAGCCGAGCGCCTCCACCAGATATAATTCGATGAGACGATGATGCCGCAATACTTCGAGTGCTACGCGGGTACCGGATGCGGTGAGTGTGACCCCATAATAAGGGGTATGAGTGACAAAGTTGAGATCTGCTAGACTACGCACCATTCCACTGACTGATGCCGGTCGCACGCCCATGCGTTCTGCAAGAACGGATGTGGTGACTTGCTGGTGATCTTGCGCCAGCTCGTATATTGCCTTGAGGTAATCCTCCATGGCATGCGTGACTTGTGGTGGGCGCGAATCTGAGGACGACATAATAACTCCTGCTGGTCGATTCCCATACAGGCGTGACACACGCTACTCATTCAGTCTATCACATGCATTCGGCTATCTCAATCAACGGTGGTGTTTTTGTTGGGCCAAAACCATATGCTGATGCCGGCGACTACGGTGATTGTACCAAAGGTAATCATAAGTGGGCCGGTTAGGCCATCTTCGACGGGAATACCGCAGACAAATTGCCATACGAGACTTGGGGTGGATGCAATAGCAGCAAGATCGTGAAAGTACGCCAACGCCATCAAGATGAAGATACTCCCAAACCCAATTAACGTGCCTGCGCCGATTTGGCGGTACATAACTGGCGAAAAATCGTTCATATGTCACCTCACATCGCGATTACCGTGCAACGACATACATCGTTGCACGGTAATAACCTTCAGACTTATGGATTGAGCGGTGTGATGCTCTCTGGGCGATACCCAGGTGTGTTAAAGCCGTTCACAAGGTCAATCGTCTCAACGAACACGGGTCCCCATGCAAAGAGCGTGAGCAAGAGCACAACCCCCAACCAAAATCCCCAGCGCTCAAGCCACATCGGTGCATTTGAGGCACTCTTGGTCTCGATTGGTGCCGTCTCGGTGTTAGGCTCTTTGGAGAAGAAAAGCGTGCCAAAGATGTTGACGAACAACAAGACTGAGCTGATTAAGAGCAGTACGCCTGCAATTACTGAGTAATTGAGTGACGCCACAGCCTCTGGGTTGACGTACGGGGCAGCGCCGAGATCTGTACGACGCGGTACGCCCAAGATGCCTGCATGTCCATACGAATGCCCAAAGACGGCCATACCGGCCAACCATGTATAGACCTGCCAAAGCGCAACCTTTTTGCTGTACAGCGCTCGCCCACGAATCATCGGCAACATCCAGTACATGATGCCGAAATAGGTCATGGTCACTGCGCCAGCGAGTGTCATGTGGAAGTGTGCCGGGATCCATGAGGTGTTGTGCAAGGCGATATTAAGCGTCAATGATGCATTGATGATGCCCGAGAAACCACCAGCGATGAAGAGAATCATACCGGCGAGTTGTGAGGCAATCACCGGGTCGCGCCAATCTTGCTTCCATAACCAGTCAAATATCCCGGTTGCACCGCGCTGACGCCCCGAACGCTCAAGCATGGCACCGATATTAAATGCCGTCAAGAAGCTCGGTACGGCCACCACAAAGGTGAATACCGTGTGAATACCCTTCATCATGGCACTAATGCCGGGGTCGGTGAACATATGGTGCACGCCGACCGGAATCGAGAATACCATTAACATCAAGAACGCAACACGCGCCAATGGGTCACTCAAAATCTTGCTACCCGTATGCTTTGGTAACATCGTGTACCACGATATGTAGGCAGGTAACAGCCAGAAGTAGACGAGTGGGTGCCCAAAGAACCAAAACAATGCCCGGGCGGTTTGTGGATCAGTGTATTTGATAAGACCGAGTGACAATGGCAGCAACATGACCAGCACTTCGATGGCCACACCAATTGTTGCGACGGTCCACAACACAAAGTTGGCAATCGTGCCGTATACCGCCAGTGGCACGCGCTCGCCTGGGTGCTCACGCCGCCAGTCACGATACGTCAACAGAATGTTGGCCAAGACCATCCATGTCCCTACCACCAACAAGACTAACCCGAGATAGAAAGTCGGATGAGCCACCATGGAGGGATAGAATGTATACAGCACATTGGCTTGGTTTGTCACCAATGAATACAACACCAACAAAATGCCGGTAAGCATGCTCCAAAATGCTGTCCAGGCTAACTTGGCGCTCCACATGTCACGTTGGAGTGAGCGTGTCACTACAAAGTAACTAAACCCAACAATGAAAAACGTCGTAAAGAAGATGGCATTCATCACACCATGCACCGTGAGTGCTTGGTAATAGTACGAGAACACTGGAATCTTCCACTCCAACATTGGCGCGCGACGGAAGATTTGGAACGGTCCTAAAAATATTCCAATCGAAAGTGCAGCGAGCGCAGTAATGATGTGAGCGCCGATTAACCACTGCTCGCTGGTCAGCATCCCTACTTTGGGGAACGATATTGCGCTCGATCGCGCTGGTTGTGCTTGTTGCATAGTTGACTCTACCTTATTGCACGTTAATCGTAGCAATCATGCCTTGGTGCCCAGGACCACAGTATTCATGACAGATGATGTGATATTTGCCCGGGCGATCAAATTTGACCTCGACTTGTGATATCTGCCCAGGTAACATCATGACATTCACGTCGTGATGCTCAAGATAAAACCCATGCGTGATATCTTTGCTGGTTGCTTTGATGGTGATCTTGCTCCCTACAGGGACCGCAATGACCGGGATAGATCCCTCTTTGGTAACGTCTTTGCCGAGATCATATGACCACATCTTCGCAACGATTCGGAGCGTGTAACTCCCGTCAAATTCTTCAGTTAACCCAGGTGTGGCAAATTCGCTTTGGTCGATTTTGGCAGGATCAATCCGCCCAACTGGACTCGGCAAGCGCACGCCGAAGACAAATACACTCGCCAACAAGGCAGCTGCAAAGCCACCAAAGACGATGCCGACGGCAATCAACCAGTAACGTTCGAGTCGATCAATGTGAATCATGAAATCCCTCCACGCTCAATCACCACGATGAACCACAGATACCCCCAGTAGATGACGTAGCCGAGGAGCATCAGCAACACAAATACTAGTGTGCCGATCGCATTAAAATCCTCGTGCTTGTGTTGGGAGTTCCCCGATGTGGAATCCATACAACCCTCCTTTTATTATTCGTGCACGTTGTGTCGTTGTGCGATAGCCCTTTCAACGCGTTAAAACCCGTTTGGAGAGCATACGCTGACGCCGCAGACGGCAATTGAACCCGTGCGTAGTACACAGAGGACGAACATGTTGGTGAGGTTGAATGTGGTAGAGCGCGTGTTGAAGCTGGGATTATGTTCGTTATTTGAAGTGACGCAATAGATTCGCAACACACACAAACCGTGTGTAGTGTTTTTGTGAAATTAATAACAAATTGTACAATAAAAAAAGCAACCATACATTACCCCCCTGGGGTTTCATTTCAGTCAGCGGTCATGCGGGCCAATCTAGGTAGCACACTTGCTACGTCACACACTCAAAAAAGAACCTGGTGGGTCAGGTGGGATTCGAACCTACAACCCTTCGCTTAAAAGGCGAGTGCTCTGCCGTTGAGCTACTGACCCACACCACGAACAGGTCATATTATACTGTGAAAAACTACACGATGCAACAGCATTTGACCTAAATGCCCAAAATGGTCATTAAT
This sequence comes from uncultured Klebsiella sp., assembly GCA_964482795.1. Classification (GTDB taxonomy): domain Bacteria; phylum Chloroflexota; class Chloroflexia; order Chloroflexales; family Roseiflexaceae; genus UBA965. The sequence goes on along the minus strand of CAYZZI010000017.1, from coordinate 24,335 downwards.
TCAGTCACATAAATAGGCAGGTTGACATATCAATGATTTCAACCTGCCTACGTGTTGTCCTGACAATTATGCCGGCAACTGAAGGGGGAGAGACGTGAGGCGTTGGCCAGTCAACGCAAACACCGCATTAGCCACGGCTCCAGCCACAGGGCCCATTGGAGGTTCACCCATACCGCCAGGATCATCCTCACCGCCCGTGATGACGACCGTGATATCGGGCGACTGACTATTGCGCAAGAGTGGATACTTGTCGAAGTTGAAGGCGCTGAATGCGCCATCAACCACGGTTAATTGTTCGATCAAGGTTGACCCAATCCCCATGACAATACCACCCTCGGTCTGCGTTTGTACTCCGGTTGGGTTAATGACCAGTCCCGCATCAACAGCCGCATAGACGTGGTGCACACGAATCTGGTTCTCCACAATCGAGATTTCGGCAACCTGCGCCACACAGGTGCCGGCGTCAGCTGAGCAGGCGATGCCACGCGCCCGTCCGGCTGGGAGTGGAGTGCCCCATCCGGCAGCGTTAGCGGCTGCTTGGAGTGTGCGCTTCATGCGTTGTCCGAATCGCGTGTCTGGCAGATTTTTGAGGCGGAATGCCAGTGGATCCATGCCGACCTGATGCGCCATGTCGTCAATCAAACTTTCGATGGCGAAGCCGTTAGCTAACAAGCCGAGTCCACGCCAGAAGCTGGTAGCGATCGGCAGTGTCACACGTTGGCCAATGGTGCGCTTCCCCTTGGTAGCGGTGTAGTACAACTTGGCACCGCGGGCGGCGCCGATGTCCCATCCAAGTAATGTGCCCACAGCCGGTGGGAAGATGGTCAAGAGTACGTCGCCACTGGCAAAATGATGCTCGATTTCCTCAATCGTGCCGTCAGCGCTGACTTTGCCTTGCATCACATGATGGGTAGGCGGACGTACAAAGCCATTGCGGAACTCCTCAGCACGGTTCCAACTCACGTAGACGGGGCGGCCTGCTGCTTGCGACAAGCGTGCAGCCTCGACACCGAGGGTTGGTTCGAGCCGACGCCCGAATCCACCACCGAGATAGACCGGATGCACCTTAACTTGTGTCTTGTCACGCCCGAGCGCACCGGCGATGGCATCATGAAGGCCAACGGGTACCTGGGTTGATACCCAGGCCTCGACGCCGTCGGCTCGGACATCGACGAGTGCCGCCTGTGGCTCGAGGTGGGCGTGAACGGCCATAGGCGTGCGGAACTCGCGGCGAATTACACCGTCACTTGTCCAATCGACCTCGCCCTCTGTTTGAATGACGACACCGCTCCCTGGTTGGACCGTCGTAGCACGGTCGATGTCTGCTTGTTGGACAAGCGGCTGAGGCGTGTTCCAGGTGATTTGCATGGCACCAATCGCCGCCGCAGCTTGGCTTTTGTTTTCGGCTGCTACTGCCACAAACTGATCCTCGACAATCACGCTGACAACGCCTGGCATGGATGCAGCCTCTTTGGGGTCCACGCTGGCGATGGTGGCGCCGATTTGGGTTGGTCGCGCAACGACGCCCCACAGCATGTTGGGTAGGCGCATGTCATGCCCATAACTGGCTTGACCGACGATTTTGGCCGGCAAGTCGATGCGTGGTTGTGGTTGTCCGATATAGCGGAACTGGTCAGCGCTCTTGAGGGTTGGCTCGCCTTCGGGCACCTGCCATTCGCCTTGATGTTGCGCCACTACTTCGCCGAAGGTGATTGATTTGTCGTTGTGGCTGATAACGCCGTTGTTGATGACGAGTGCACTGGCTGCTACACCCCACATGGTGGCGACGTCGGTACGGAGCATGTCGCGAAGAGTGGCGGCAGCTTTGCGTAGTGGCAGGTAGTGCGAGACCACACTCTCGCTATTGCCGGTGCCGTTTGGATCGTCAACGGGCGAACCAGTGGTAGCAGCGATGACGCGCAAATTCTCCCAGGGGATGTCGAGCTCATCGGCAGCGATTTGACCAAGTGCCGTGTGAATGCCCTGTCCCATTTCGATTTTTTGGACGTAGAGTTCAACGGTGTTGTCGGGTTTCACAACAAACCACTGCGTAGGAGTTGCTTGTGGAGCTCCACGGCTAAAGGCTTTTTCGGTGCCTTCGGCGACATCAGATAAGGCGAGTCGTAACCTGGGTAGGCCGGCCACCCAACCAAGTGCAAGGAGTGCACCGGTGGTGCCGGCTCCTATCAAAAATCCACGACGACTGATACGCCAACGTTTGGGTTTGGTCGTACTCATGCGTTGCTCTCCTGTTGAATGGCGGCAGCACGAGCAACGGCCTGGCGAATGCGGTGGTAGGTGCCACAGCGGCAATAATTTTTATCCATGGCGGTGACAATCTCGTCAGCCGTTGGTGTGGTGTTTTGGGCAAGGAGCGCGGCCGCAGTCATCATTTGCCCACTCATGCACCAGCCACACTGTGGTACTTGGAGTTCAAGAAATGCCTGTTGCACAGGGTGTAATGATCCATCGGCTTCTGCCAAGCCCTCGATGGTGCGGATTTCTTTACCGATGACGCTATTAACAGGCGTTTGGCATGCACGTGTGGCCACACCATCCACGTGGACGGTGCACGAGCCACAGATGCCAATTGCACAACCGATTTTGGTGCCAGTCAGGTTGAGTTCATCGCGAATAACATTGAGGAGTGGCCGTGTATCGCCTAGGTCAGCAATTGTATATGTCTGGCCATTAATGGTCAGTTCCATGTGAAGTCCTTTCTCGGTAACCTCATCTTCAGTATACCGATTTTGCAAAGGAATTGCACCGCTTCTTTCATGAGAAAGCGGTGCATAAACAGTGAGGGGTGGTCGATAGTTAACTTTCGGCAATCACGATAATGCGGTCATCATCGGCGAATGTAACGCGGTGTGATTTGGCGGGATTGAGCACAACTCCGTAATTTGTGCCACTATCAAAGGATTGCGCATGAATGCGGTAGCCGATGGCAATTTCACCGCGTGATTGAGCCGCCTCAATGAGCGTGGCTTGATTCACTTCGACGCCAGCTTTGACATAGTGGGTGACCGGTTTGAGATAAATCTCGGAGCCATCAGGGTCGAACAAATCGGTGAACAACGCGTTGAGGCGTTTGTTCTCGGCGACTTGTGCGAGGATCAAGCTAACGAGTCGATTACTGATGATGAAGTCATCGGCTCGAGTGGCATCAGCGAGCCGGCGGTTGCGCACATCGAGCATTTCGCTGACGATGGTGAAGTGATGCTTGCTTCGATCGGCAATGTCACGGAGATGGAGCAAAGTCATCAAGGTGGCGGCATCGGCACTATCAACGTCGAGCATATCGGACATCGCCATGACGATGATGTGATCGTACGTGGTCAACTGCAGTGCATCGAGGACCTCGCGGTCTGTTGTATCTTGATTGAGTGTTGTCACGGTAAGATTGGCAAAGGTTGCTTGTTCATGCCATGCTTGAATGGCATCAAATGCACGATCACACACAATGGTGACATGTGATCCGGGTGCCACATAACTATCGAGGTCGCGGACCACGAGTGAAGTTCGCCAGTTCCAGCCGAGAATAATCGTTTTTTCGGCAGCAACACGGCGACGTGACTTCTTGAGGATTGCTTCTTTGTTGAGCGGTGTCATCGTCGTCGAGGCGAGGTGAATGGCACTGTCATCAGCAGCCACAAAAATCAGTTGGTCGTCTGCTCCAAGAATCGTACTGTGTTTTGGGTTGAGGTGGAGCGATTGATCTGGACGCACGATACCGATGACACTTGCCGTCTCAAATGCATACATCGCTTGGGCAAACGACTGTCCGGCGAGGGCTGGCACCGCTTTGAAGTAGATTTCATCGCCACCAAAATCGAGTAGGTCTGTATAGACGATTGATAAACCGGATTGTCGGCACGTTTGTGCGGTTATTCGGGCAATTAATTCGCCGGTCGCGATGAGTTCTATTTCATCACGGCTGATGATTTTGGCGACTGCGATGTTTTTGGTGTCGTTGATCTCGGCCACGATGTGGTATGGGGCGGTACGGCGTTGCCGGTCATTGATGACCGCCAGCAGAATTTTGATGACGGCCATGTCAGGATCGTTGGTTTCGGGGCGCACAACAATGATTGATTTTGCGTCAGGCAGATTGGCCATTTGGAGGGCACTGCTATCTGCGGGATTGCCACTGCGGATCACAATCCGCGTACTCCGCCGTTCGGGGATGTGGGTATTGAGGAGCTCTTGCATCTCAATGGCATCGAGGTCAGCCATTACCACAATACATGCGTATTTGTTGCTTGCATTTGCTTCAATCAGTTCACTGATAATCGTATAAATTTGGCTGCCCCACCCCAAGATGACGGTGTGATTGCGTTCAACGACTTTTGATTTACCTTTGCGCATTTCTGCGAGGCGTTCGTCAAGTCCTGAGCTCAGGACACCGATGAGTGTACTCACAATGAAAATACCGCCGATGGTCACAGAGAGCATCATAAATTTGAAGCTCCAGCTGCCGGAGTCACCGCCCATGGTGCCTGGGTCAAGGGTACGCATCAGCGACATCCACATCAAGTCAATAAAGCCGAACTCCGGATTCAGCCGAAAAATGGTCACAATAATCGCAGCAACGATGATGACGGCCAGCGATGCGATGGCGAGTACGCCAATCAGCGCGACTGTTCCTTTGGCCAAGATGTTATCCATCTCGTAGCGGATTTTTTCACTCCACGACACATGAGACATAAGCACCACCTATTTAACTGTAAATTATTACGGTGATACAATCATATCATTATTGTCAAATATTTTTCATGATGCTCTGAGCCGGAGTGCGTTGTCCGACCACATCAACGCTGTTATTCGGGGGTGAGGAGAATTTTGAGTCCTTGTTTTGCTTCAAATGCGTTGAACGCACTCTGCCACTCGTGAATTGAATAGATGTTACTAATGAGCGCATGGGTATTGACCAATCCGTGTTCCATGAGGCGTAATGCGCGTTCCCACGCATACGGGACACTTGCATTGCTCCCAGTCACAATCAGTTCGCGATAACAGACTTGGTCCATGTCCCAGCTAATTGATTTGCCAAAGAGTCCTATCTGCGTATAGCGTCCGCCGCGGCGCACGAGTTGGAGCAGTTGGTGTGCGGCCGGACCGGCGCCTGCACACTCGAGTACTACATCGGCGCCCACCCCATCGGTGACATCTTCGATGTGTGGTGCCGGGTCGGTGGTCGAAATGTCGAATACCCGGTCAGCACCGAGTGTGTGTGCCAGCGCAAGTCGAGGCGCATCTACATTGGTCCCGAGCATCATGACATAGGCGCCATGTGCTTTGAGCACCTGGAGTGTCAACATGCCGATGGCGCCTGGTCCGGCAATGACGCACACATCGCCGGCGTGAATGCGGCTCAGGTCGATGGCGTTAATTACGCAGGCGAGTGGTTCGGTCAGTGCCGCAGCTTGGTCACTGATGCCGTCGGGGATGCGATGAATGTTGTGTGCGGGGACGCGTACAAGTTTGGTGAATCCGCCGTTGACTGCTGATCCAATGGATTTGCGTTGGAGACACAAATTGGGGCGACCGTTGCGACAGTGATGACACCGGTTACAGGTGTGGTAGTAGGTCTCGCTCGTGACACGCATCCCAACACTCAAGCCTGAGACATCGTCGGCAATCTGGGCGATGCGACCGGCAATTTCGTGTCCCATCACGACAGGAGGAGTCGTTTTGAACTCATCGTGATAGATGTGCAAGTCGGTGCCACAAATCCCCGTATACGCAACCTCAATGATGACGTGTCCGGGGATGAGCACAGGTGGCTCAATCGTACCGATGCCAACATGGCCGACACCGCGTGCCAACTTCATCAATGCGTGCATAGAAGTGCTCCTTGTGGTGTGCGTGAAAGTGCCGCCATTGTAGCAGGATTTGTGGTGCATCGGGGTATAATGCAGGTAATCTGTCGAAGCAACCGAGTATAACCAATGAATCATCGATTTACTGATCATGTGGTGTTAGTGAGTGGAGCAACCAGTGGAATTGGACGTGTTGCTGCCGAGCGTTTTCTACGCGAAGGGGCCTATGTCGTTTTTTGCGGGTTTGGTGATGAGGCTGCTGCTGAACTGGTGGCATTGAGTCACGGGCGGGCTACCTATGTGAATGTTGATTTGTGTGACCCGGCAGGGTGTGAGCTGTTCGTAGATACGGCGCTGGCACAGCATGGGCGGATAGATGTGATCATCAACAATGCGGCGAGTGTATCACGGAGCACGCTCGAATCCACCGATGCAGCGTTTTTTGATGCGATGATGGCACTGAACGTGCGTGCACCTATGCTGATTATGCGACGAGCCTTACCCGCCTTACGCGCCAATCCTGCTGGGGCTGTGGTCCTCAATGTGGGATCGTTGAATGCCTACATCGGCGCACCGAATTTGTTGGCGTATGCCACGAGCAAAGGCGCCTTAATGACGCTGTCGCGCAATCTGGCAGCAGCACACCGTCACGAAGGGATTCGTGTGCATGTGTTTAATGTTGGCTGGACTCACACCGATGGTGAGGATCGCCTACAAAAATCACTGGGCAACGGTGATGATTGGGCGGAGAAAGTCAGTGCACACCGACCGATTAAACGCCTGCTCCGTCCCGAAGAAATCGTAAATGCCATAACGTTTTATGCCAGCGCTGAGGCGGCAGTCTTTTCGGGGGCAGTGATTGACCTCGATCAAGCCCCACTGCGCTGAGTACGATAAAGGAGTTGGAACATGGCCAGCAAAAAAGCCCAGCATGAACCGAGCGTGAGTCGTACGTATCGCGCTGCCATCAAAATCGGTGAGGATTATGTGACCATTGAAGAGACGATAACCCTCGATGTTGATGCTACCGATGATCAAATTGCCCAAGCCGTTGAGCTCGGCTGGCGGATATTTAAGGCACAACAAGACTCGGCCAAGGCCCAAATCCTTGAGGCACGTGAGTCGTATGGCGATGATCGCGAGCGGATCGCCTTACCGAGTCAACTCGAGCGCATCAGCGATTTACAACGCGTGTTGGGTTGGGATGCCCAACAATTGACTGACTTTCTCGCAGAACGTCGCCTCGATGGGAGCAAGTTATCACGTCGTCAAGCATCACTTGTCATTGATCAGCTCCGTCGCTCTATTGACGAATATCAACGCGATGCAGTGCCGGCTCATGCCAGTCAGATTGAGGCGATTCGGCGGAAGGCACACGAACTCAATGTGGACGTTGATGTGGCTGTTACCAGAGTAATTGGTGAACGTGCAACCATTGAAAGCCTGACGTATGGTGAGGCAAATCAGTTGATTCAACGGATGCAATCGGGACGGAAACGTACACCGTCGTCGTGAGATATGTGCCTGTTGTGCTGACGCGTACCTTTTTGAGGTGCTCATACGGTAGTGCTTGCGAACACATGGACGCGGGTTCATGTGAAAGCACAAAGGAGGCGCACCATGCGCACTGTACGTGGTACGTTGAACAACGTTGAATTGATCGGGTGGTTGGGTGGCGCACCTGAACTCCGCAAGGTCGGCAAGGAGAGTCAGGTATGTGCGTTTAATGTGGCGACTAAACGTATTGCCGGTCGTGGCGAGAGTGGTGTGCAGTACGAGACCGAATGGACAACGGTCGAGGCATGGAACCGCTTGGCCGAGCAGTGCCATGAGAAGTTGCACACCGGTAGCCGGGTCATTGTGCGTGGGAGCCTGATGACACAATCGTGGGAGGATAAGCAGTCGGGGGCACGTCGATACCGCACCGTGGTGCGTGCCAACGAGTGTCTGTTCATTGCGACCGGTGACCATGCGGATGGTGATACCGAACACGATCACGAAGACGACGTGGCCGAGTAGTCATTCGTTGTCGTTCAACCCTGCGTCGTGCATGTGTGGTGGCATGGACGTCGCAGGGTTTGTGTTTCATTGTTGTGCTTGTTGCAGTTTGCGGTCGAGCTTTTTCTCGGATTCGAGTCGTTCGAGTTCGTAGTCGTTGAGATCCACAAACTTCATGGCTGCCGCTAATTCTGGGTGGACCTGCGCTATGTGTTGGTACATCTGTTGTGCCACTGCGCGATAGGTGGGATGCCCTTGGGGGCTCGAACGCAATTCGCATAAATGGTAGGCTTCACGGAGATTAACCGTGAAGCGCCAGCGCATCAAACAGGCCATGGGCACCACGTATTGTGCCGATTCGGGTAGCTCTTCGCCAATTTCACGCGCAAGAGTACACGCGCGTTCGATGGCTGCGCGGTAGGGGGCATCGAGTTCAGCCAGTACTAGCTCTGGTGGCACAATATATCCCAGATCGGGACCAAACGTTTGGCGCTCTTGGGTCAAGACACGATGACGTTGGAGATCGCGGTAGGCGCCGATGTCCGCCACGATGTCGAAGACGTAGCGTGCCTCTTCAAAGGCGCGACCTGGTTTGTGGAAGCGCACGGCTCGCTCACCAGCTGCCGCAGTCACTATTGCGACCTGATCCGCGTGTGGTAAGTCATGCACGTAGGCTGTAATTTCGTGCAGCGATAATTGACTGTGCGGGTAGAGCGCAGCGCTGGCTACGCGTATCAGCGCATCACGGTCATAGTCGATGAGCGTGGTATGTGCGTGTGCTTGGGTCGGGACTGGTTTGGGTAGTGTGTTGGCGTGTTGTTGACTTGCCTGACGTGTGCCTGCCAAGTAGGCGCGCATGGCGGCTCCGCGCGGTGATGCCGCACGCTTGACAAATGACGGGATGAGGTTGTCAAGTGCATGCTGGAGTCCCTGGCTGACCTGGTGCATTTCTGCGAGCTGGTGTGAGCCAACGCGCGTAATCAGGTACTCAAACGCACGTCCGTTGCCGAATAGACCGACATTTGTGCGGGTGGCCATGGGGAGCAGGCCGCGCAACACATCACAGGCCTTTGCGCGTGTTGCCGAGTTATAGGCGCGTTCACTGGTCTGTGCGTCACGTGGGGTGCGACTGCGCACCCAGGCAATGGTGGGTTCGAGGAGGGCGTCGTAGGTATCAAACAAGTGGTCGAGCGTTGCTTCGTAGGCAGTTGCCCAGCGTGATTGCATGATGCTCGCCTCACGCACATAGCGATACTGGCCATTGACCTTTTTGTTGAACGTGACATAACGAGTAGACTTTTCAAGTGGACTGAGGCCGATACGGGCGTCCTCAATGATTTTGGCGGCAACGTTGCTGATGTCTTCACAGGCGACATGTGCACCACCAAGTTCGGCCACCGAGTCGTCGCCGTAGCCGACAAGTACGCGGTCATAGAATGCTTCGGCCTGTTGGGTGGCGACGAGTTGTTCACGACTTTCGGTACCGAGTTGTGCGACGAGTTGTGTGAATCCTGACTCAGGCAGATTAATGAACTCATCGAGCAGAATGCGCCGGATGCTTTTATCGCTACGGCTATAGCGTGAGAACAATGCGCCTTTGACGACTTCGGGCAAATTCCGCAGGCCGAAAATCGGCGACGTCATGTCGGTGACAAACGGGGCAAGCAACGCTTGTTCTGTATCGCTAAATTCCGCGTGGTGTGGAGGTGTGTTCATGGTGCATCCCTCGTCTTGCAATTACAAAATCTGGTCATCATCAACTGCCGGATGTGGCACTACGATGAGTTGATCGGCGTGGGGGCGAGTAATTATCGTCGTTGCACCACTCGGCCATTGAATGCTCACTTGGTCAATCGAGGTATTCTGACCAAGACCGAAGTGTGCTACTGGTTCCATTTGACACAAATATCCACTCCCGCCATCTATGACACTCGCCGTGATACGGTCACCTTGTTGAATGGTGACCAGCGCCCCGCGTGCAGGCGCGCCACTCCGTGTGAGCGGGCGAATGCGTAGCCAGTGATTTCCGTTTGTGGGAATCTGGTAATAGCTCAGCGGTTGGGGGGCACTTTCGCCGTGGGTAATCAATAATTCGAGGCGACCATCGCCGTCAATATCGGCCACTGCGGCACCGGTACCGAGCCCATCTGCTTCACGCGCATCACCGATGTCGAGTTCAATCCATTGGCCATTTCGTCGACCGAATAGGCGATTTGGTTCTCCGAAGTTATTGAAGAAGAGTTCGGGGTTACCGTCATTATCAAAATCCGCGGCAATAACGGTGCGGATGCGCGATGATGTGGCCATTTCCATGGGGGCAACATTGTGGAATGGCAGCGTATTACCGGCGCGTACCCACAGGCGATGCGGCCCCTCCCAGTTCCCATATGCGATGTCAAGGCAGCCATCGTCGTTGGCATCAAAGAGTGCAACTCCGCGTCCATGGAATTGGCGATCGACAATCTGGCAGTCATTCGCCACATCAACAAACGTGCCATCACCTCGGTTGGCGAGTACCAAATTTGCGCCTCGTTCGTTGATGGCGATGAGATCAACATCGCTACCAAAGAGTGGAGCGGCGGCGACTGCGCGTCCGCCAGTGGCGTAGTTGAGCCCTGCTGATCGTGCTGTCTCATTGAGCCGCCAATTATTGTCGAGTTCGTAGAGGCGCATCACGGCCGCATAATTGGCCACAAAAAAGGCATAGCGACCGAATCCAAATCGATCGATGACACTCACCGAACGACCTGCGCTGCGATTCGCCAGAGGTTGTGTCTCAGGTTGGGCAAATAGGTCAACGCGTTGACCGCCATGCAGTGCAAAGAGTCGATCGAATTGTTGTTTGGGACCTGCCAAGGTATCGCTGTTGAGGATGTAGATTTCTTCGATACCATCACCATCAATGTCACCGGCTGCCACGCCAATGGCCTGCCCGTGCTGATCTGCAAGGACCGCATCTGCTGCATCGAGGAGCCCGCGACCGTTCCATTTGAGGGCCAAGTTATGATAGCCGTAACCGGTTACGACAAACTCAAATTCACCGTCGCCATCAATGTCACAGACTGCGACACCATAACTCAATCGATCAACATTGTTAAAAATTAAATCATGCCGTGCGATAAACATACCACGCCCAACTGCCTAACGATGCTGTAGAGTACTAGTGTAGCATCAAATGTGAATGTCCATTACAGTTTGCGATATCAGTGTGCAACTACGTGCGATGAGTGCCGGTATTCGAGAAGACATCGGATTACGCATGTTGGCGCAACGACTTTGTGGACAGCACACCTGCGCTGTGAATGCAACACACGCACACCAGAATGGATGAATGTGTGCCTTGCAGTGAATCCCAGCGTGTGTGGTTATCACAACCGCATTAATCTGTGAGTTGATGTGCATATAGCGTTGCATAGAGGCCATTTTGCGCGATGAGGGTATCGTGGTCTCCGTCCTCAACGATGTGGCCTTTTTGGACAACCAAAATACGATCGGCGCTTCGTACCGTGGCAAGACGATGTGCAATGATGATGCTTGTCCGGCCATGGAACAGGCGCTCAAGTGCCTCTTGAACTAATACTTCTGTGGTGGTATCAATACTGCTCGTCGCCTCATCAAGAATCAAAATTCCATGGGGTTGTAGGGCAATCGCGCGTGCGAGCGCCAAGAGTTGACGTTCGCCTGCGGATAAATTTGCTCCGTTGGGGGTCACGGCAGCCGCATATTGGTGTGGCATTCGGTCGATGAACTGCGCCGCATTTGCGAGCTGCGCTGCCTTGACAATGGTCTGGTATGGCACACTTTCTCGGTAGAGTTTGATATTAAATGCAACATCGCCTTCAAACGTCACCGGGTCTTGAGGAATCACCGAGACGAGTGCGCGTAAATCGAGCGGGTCGAGATGTCGAATGTCAACACCATCAAGCAGAATACGACCTTGTTGCGGATCGTACCAACGGGCCAGCAGGCCGATGAGACTCGATTTCCCTGCTCCAGTTGGCCCCACAATGGCGACACGTTGACCAGCTGGGATGTGTAGATTGATGCCGCGTAACACGGGTTGGTCGGGAAGATACGAGAAGTGCACATTCTCGAGGAGCACATCCCCCTTGAGCGGATTTGGTGGCGCAACTGGCTTGTCAGGGGCTGTTATGGTCGGCATCTCTTCAAGGGTACGCTGAATGCGATCTGCGGCACCAAAGGCAATTTGGACCGCGTTGTACTGCTCGGATAAGCGTAAGACGGGTTGGAACGCGCGATCGGCGTATTGAATGAATGCCACGAGCATCCCGAGTGAGGCCCAGCCTGAGAGGACACCTTGACCACCACCGTAGAGGAGCATGGCTAATCCGACCGCGGCGAGAATTTCTTGGGTCATCAAAAAGACGGCACTGTGGCGTCGCAACACAATCAATGCACGGCGATACCCATGATTGTAATCATCAAATCGTGCTTGACTACTTTGTTGAGCGCCAAATACTTGAATGACCGGTACCCCTTGAAGTTGCTCGTTGAGGTATGAACTTACGCGGGCTAGGGCGGTGCGTTCGCCAGTTGATGAACTCCGGACGCGCCCGCTGAAGTACCGTGTGACCAGTACCAGGATGGGCAAGATGGCCACTACGAGGAGTGCTAGACGCCAGTTAATACTAAACATGACCACCACAACTACGATGAGCGTGGCCGCTTCGGTGATAATCGTGACTGCACTTGTCGAAAGGAGTGCACTCAAGGTGTCGACATCACTGGTCAAACGAGTCACAAGGTCGCCGACCGGATTCCGATGAAAAAACGCTTGATCCTGCGTCATGATGCGACTGAATAAATTCGTACGCATATCCGAAAGCGCCCGTTGTCCGGCTTGTTGTAAATAGTAGGTGTAGACATACTGAATCACAAACATGCCAATCGCTGTTCCACCATATAAGATGGTGATAGGCAATAAATCAGCAGTATCACCTGTGGTAATTGGTCCGTCAATCGCCCACTGTAACAGAGCTGGTGGTACCACGTTTAGTGCAGCCGTGATGCCAAGAAGAACAAATGCAACCATGAGCGGTCGCCAGTGCGGTCGGATTGCCTGATACATTAATTTGAACAACACACTGTCAGGACGAGGAGCGGGCTGCGTGGGGATTGTACTCATGGTTACCTGTGTCATGGTCAGCAGATGTTGTTTGTAGTATACATGATGCCTGTATGATAGGTTGGTCATTGTGGTATAATCGTTTCATACTACAAACACTCGTAAAACTACGTTTGAGGGGTAACTGTATCGTCATAGTTGGATGATCGGTGATCAACAAAGAATGATGTATGTCATTTGATGGTGTGTGACACAGGTATACGATTTTTCAACGTAGATGCGGTGATGGGGTGAGGGTGGTGTGCGACGCAGTGTTTTGTAAATGATAACTAATTGTAAATTTGTCTTGTTAGCACACTGTAATTGAATCCAAAAAGAGGAAGCCGAGGGGATGTGGTAGGATAAAGCATGTATCACAGACGAGGATGTTGTGGCAAACAAACTAACCAAAACAAGTGCATCGGCACGCTTTAGTTTGAGTGAAGTACAAGAAGCATTGTTGTGGGTCACAGATAATGAGCCATGGCATCGTTGTTGGTCATGTGATGCGCGCAAAGGGCAACCAAGTCATGAATTTTGTGGTGAATGTGGTGCCCGGTTCACGCCACGACGGTACCGTGCCGAATTACATCAGACTGCCCAGAGCGGTATGTTGCTTGAATTGTATAAAAATAGTAAAATAGCAGGAAATCTACTGCAACTCCCTGAAACGTACGAGACACTTGAGACGCCACAGGGGATTGTCGTAATGGCGAAGCCTATCGACGGTTCGACATTTGCGCCGTTGTCGGCGCACGACGGGTTGTTGTTAGCACGTGCGGTGTTTCGTGGTGCGCGTGATCTGTACCGTGCAGGCTATCAACTTGGGCATTTGAACCCGGCGGATGTAGTGTTTCAAATTGATGGCACCGTGGCGTTGCGCGCAGCCCCACAACTTAGCGCCGTGAACACCTCAGAAGTTGCCGTGATGCAACACGTGGTAGACGTACTTGGCTCATTTGTTGAAGTGCCCCGGATAACACGCCGATTTGATATCGCTGATGCCGATGTCAATCCGCTCTTGAATATTATTGCTGATGTCCGGGCTGGGATAATCACCACGCTTGACGATTGTTGCATACAGGTTGAAACAGCACTTGTGCCATTCGAGTCACGCCGCTGGATGCGCATGGTTGTGGCTGCTGTCAGCGAAAATGGGCGTAAACGTACCAGCAACGAAGATAGTGTGTTGATGTATAGCACAACCTGGTTGCGAGATGGCAACAACTACGCAGTAGGGTTGTTTGGTGTTGCGGATGGTATGGGTGGGCATGCCGCTGGTGAGGTGGCCAGTGCGACAGCAATTCAAGCGCTATTTGAGCATTTGATTGCGGGGAACGTTGCGTCCTTGAGTAACCCACACTTTGCCAGCGATGTTGCTGGTGTGGTGCAGTGTATTGATGATGCGATGCAGTTTGCCAACACGCGTGTCATCCAAGAAGCGCAGCGTCTCGGTAACAATATGGGGACGACGTTGACGATGACGTTGGTCCTCGGCGATGTCGCCTACATCGCAAATATCGGTGATAGTCGTACCTATATTTGGCGAGACGACCAACTCCGACGCATCACGAGCGATCATTCGTTAGTGATGAAGCTGGTCGAACTCGAACATATTGCCGAGGATGAGATTTATACGCATCCACATCGTAATGGTGTATTGAAGTCATTGGGAGTTGCTTCGGTGGCGGAGGTTGACATCTATGTGGAGCGCTTGCGCCCCAATGATGTACTGATGCTGTGTAGTGATGGTTTGTGGGAACTAGTGCGTGATCATGATATCGCAACGATGTTTCGCCACTCAACCAACCCGGATGCGGTGGTGAAGTCATTGGTGAATGCCGCCAACAAAGCGGGCGGTGATGATAATATCAGTGTAGTGCTGGTTCGATGTGAGTCTGACGGCCGGTAACAAAGTGAGGTGCGTATGTTGTGCCCAATGTGCAATGAAATGAATAAGGTGGATGCACGCTACTGTGAATATTGTGGCACGAAGTTAGAGCCCGCCACCGCAGGTGTCGCCGCTACTAGTGTGTCTCAGTCGCAACCAGTGGTGGTCTCTGCGTTGACATGTTCACAGTGTGGTGCTGTGGTGCTTCTTGACGAATCATTTTGTGATAATTGTGGCCATGTGCTCAAACAACATACCGGTCATTCGGGTGCGATGCCTACCATACCGCCACCGAGTGCACCCTTACCAACGAGCGTGAGTGGCGAGATTCGTCTCCCTGATCTGCCAAGTGGTGGATTTGTGGGGGCGTCAAGCAATATGAATGACATCCATCAGGGGGGAACCTCGGCATCTGCGGGCATCGAGTATGAAATTACCGATGATGCGGTTAATACGTCAGCCAAAGACGATGTGCCGGTTGTTGATGGCGATGTCGTTCTCGAAGAACCTGCTCAGGTCGTTGCTGAACAAACCCATGATGATACGGGTGCGGATCAGGCCACAAGCTGGCAGCCTGCAGAAGAACCAGAAGTATCAGAAGCACCAGTCGATGTGTATGCCGATCGTGGTAGCGAGGGAGATGACGTTGATGAACCAGCTGACCGTGTCGACGCGATAGAGGTTCTGTCGGACGAACTTCCTCCTGTGATTGCGACATTGCCATCGGCAGGTCTTGATGTGCAAGCCATAAAGCAGAAGCGACAGGTGCTTGAAGAAGAAATCAAACGACAAAAAGATATCATTCAACAGCTGAACCAAATGCGTAACGCATTCCGTGAAGTGACACCACAAGCGGTGTTGATGGGCATTGAAGAGGCAGAGCACAAATTGCGCGATGCACAGGCTGAATTCGATGCGTTGCCGACCCCGCCTGAAGTAGATCCGCAAGTGATCGAGCGTCTGCGCAAGGATCACATGCGTCAATTAGAGATTATTGATCAATTTGAACAACTCCAGCGGACGTTCGGATTAGCGACACCACGTGCCGTTATCCAAGGTATCGTCGAAGCCCGCGAAACCGAAGAGCGTCTGCGTAAGGAGTTAGTTGTGTTGGGCGTGCAGGTGACTCCACAGGCAGCTACGAGTGCACCAATCGCCTCACCAGAGATACCAGTGCCACCACCAGTACCCACGATTGTGCCGCCCGTCGCAATGCCCACTAATGATGCGGTGCGCGTGCGTGATGCGGTTGCCCCGGTCGAAATCCCGCAGAATGTGCTCCCCGAAGTGCCTCGTGATGCGCTGGTTGCTGCTACGCCGCCCAGCCCGGCTGGCCCAGTTGGTCCGGTCATGAATCCTGCTGCGCCGCCGGCACGTCTGCAACTTGAGTCTGGGACAACGCTTCAGTTACCGGCAGGACGACGTGAGATTATCATTGGTCGTAGCGACCCGATTAGTGCGGTTCATCCGGAGATTGATTTGACGCCGTATGGTGCCGAAAGTGGTGGCGTCAGCCGCCGTCACGTACGCCTCACGGTCATCGATGGCCAATGGATGATTACCGATCTGCAATCTACCAATCATACCCGTGTGAACGGTGTGCGCATCGATCCTGGTGTGCCCACCCAACTTCCTGATGGCGCTCAAGTAGTACTTGGTCGGATTGGATTCATCTTCCGTAGTGCATAGTCACGGCGTTCAATTCGTGCGATAATACCAAGTGGGGCCATGCCCCACTTGGTTTTTTGTAGACAAAGAGGCGCATCGTGGAGAACTCCGTCGATTTGCTTGCTGGCCTCAACAATTCTCAAAAACGTGCGGTAACCACCGTTGATGGCCCTGTATTGGCATTGGCAGGTCCTGGTTCGGGGAAGACGCGTGTGCTGACGCATCGTATTGCCTATTTAATTCACGAAAAACGCGTGTCGCCGAGTGCAATTGTCTCGGTCACCTTTACCAATAAAGCTGCGCGTGAGATGCGTGAACGTATGGCCAACCTCATTGGTGAACGTGTGGCTGAACAGGTCACCATCGGCACCTTTCATAGTTTGGCTGCTCGGTGGTTGCGCCGTGAGGCACGGAGCGTTCAGTTGGCCGATGGGTGGGTGATTTATGATGATGACGATCAACAACGGTTGATGAAGCGCCTCATCAAAGAACGCAACCTTCCCGAAAAAACCTTCACCGTGCGTGCCGTTCTGAGTGCAATCTCGAGTGCCAAAAGCGAACTACTCGATGTTGCCACCTATGCCAAAGCAAGTAGGAGTCCTGAGTCGCGCATTTATGCGGAATTGTATGCACAGTATCAACAGGCGTTGCAGATAGCAGGTGCACTCGATTTCGATGATTTGTTGATGTATGGACTCGAACTAGTGCGACAAGATCGCTATCAACAACGTTTTCGATATGTGTTGGTTGATGAGTACCAAGATACCAACAAAGCGCAGTACGAGATTGTGCGCGCGCTGTCGCGTGGGTTTGGCAACATCTTTGTGGTGGGTGATGACGATCAATCAATTTATGGGTGGCGTGGTGCTGATATTCGGAATATTCGGCAATTTGAAATAGACTTCCCGGGTGCACAGGTCATCGTTTTGCCTGAAAACTATCGAAGCACGCAGGCGATTTTGGATGTTGCACAAGTGTTAATTGATGCATCACCGAAGCGCGCCCATCGCAAAATTCTTAAGGCGCAAATACCTGGTGGTGAGCCGGTCTTGTGGCGCGATTGTAGCGATCAAAATGACGAGTCACAACGGGTCTGTGATGCAATAGAACGCTTGGTCAAGAGTGGTGTGGCTCGCTATGCCGATTGTGCCGTCATGTATCGCACGAACGCACAAAGCCGTGCTTTTGAAGAGGCGTTGGGGCGACGGCGGATTCCGTACATCTTGGTTGGTGGTATGCGCTTCTATGAACGTCGTGAAGTCAAAGATGTGCTGGCATGGATGCGTCTTATGGCGAACCCTGATGATGATGTATCACTCGAACGCGCACTCGATTTTCCTAATAGCGGCATAGGGCAATCGTCGTTGACTCATCTGCAACAATGGGCGCGGTCTCAGGCACAGTCGGTATTCGGCGCAATGGTGGCGGTGGCAACTGATAGTCAGGCGATACCAGCCCTCAAAGGTGCCGCCCGCCAACGCGTCATTGCATTTGGTGCGAAGGTGCATCATATGCGTGGTCAGGTACGGACATTGCCGCTAAATCAAGCATTTGATGTGGTATTGAGTGAGACGAAGTTTACGCAGGCCATTGCAGAGATGTACGACGATGGCGATGCAGATGCGCGCATCGAAAATGTGAACGAATTGCGTCAGGTCAGTGGTGAGTATCTTGTGTTGCCGGTGGACGAGCAGCTATTTCGCTTTCTCGAAGAAGTGGCATTGGTGGCTGATGTGGATACATTGGCCACAGGAGCTCCTGTGGAACGCGACAATCGCGTCGTCTGTATTACCATGCACCAGGCCAAGGGTCTCGAGTACGACAACGTGTTCATCGTTGGACTCGAAGATGAGTTGATTCCGCACAGCCGTACACACCTCTTTCCCGAGCAAATAGACGAAGAACGACGAATTTTGTATGTGGGGATCACGCGTGCACGTAAACGACTGATGCTGTCACGTGCCCAACGACGTATCATGTATGGGCGGTACGAACCAACGTTGACGTCACGATTTTTGAAGGATATCCCGAAAGGCATGTTGCAGGTGACCACTGGACTGGGTAGCGTGGCGCCAACAACAACACGTACGCAGCAACCGACGTCGCAGTCGCCACAGTACCGTGGATGGAATGATGCGCCTCCTGCCCATACTCCAGCCGCCTCCGCAGCCTCGAATGTGGAATTTGCCGTTGGCGACCGGGTGCGTCATCAACGCTTTGGTGAGGGCATCATCATGGCTGCGAAAGTGGTTGACGATGATGTAGAAGTGTTGGTGCACTTTGCTGACAAAGTCGTCGGCGAAAAACGCCTTATTGCGAGCTTTGCTCGACTTGAGAAGATACGCTAACGATGAATGATGAAATGGATAGTGCGCATATGACACAGTTACTTCGCCCCGAAGTCATGAGCCCGGCTGGCTATTGGCCACAATTAGAGGCGGCCATAGAAGCAGGTGCCGATGCCGTTTACTTTGGGCTGACGCACTTCACAGCCCGGGCTAAAGTTGGATTTACCCTCGAAGAGCTCCCCGATGTCATGAAAACCCTGCATCGGCGTGGTGTACGTGGCTACCTCACCTTTAATACCTTGATATTTGGTCATGAACTCGCTGAAGCGAGTCGTGCCATCGCAGCGATTGCTGCGGCAGGTACGGATGCAGTCATTGTGCAAGATATTGGTATGGCACAATTAGCGCATCAAATCTCCCCCGAACTTGAAGTGCACGGCAGTACGCAGATGAGTATTACGAATGCCGCTGGGGTCGAATTTGCGCGCCGTCTAGGCATCAATCGAGTCGTACTTGCACGCGAGTTGTCGCTCGACGAAATCCGGACCATCAAGCGGATGACTGACCTAGAGCTTGAGATTTTTGTGCATGGCGCGCTGTGTGTGTCGTACTCCGGGCAATGCTTTTCTTCGGAAGCCTGGGGTGGGCGCAGTGCGAACCGCGGGCAGTGTGCGCAGGCTTGTCGCTTACCGTATGATCTCTTGGTGGATGGTGCGCATCAGCCACTGGGAGATGCGCGCTATCTCTTGTCTCCAGGTGACCTGATGGCACTCGATTTGGTACCCGAGATTGTCAATATCGGCATTGCATCGCTCAAAATAGAAGGGCGCTACAAAGATGCTGATTATGTGGCGATGACCACGCGGGCCTATCGACAAGCGGTTGACGCGGCTTTGAAAGGGCAGGTGCACACCGCTACTCCTCAGGAGCGTATCGCCATCGAACAGGTCTACTCGCGAGGGCTAGCGCCGTCGTTCATAAGCGGGACCAATCATCAGACGGTGGTCAACGGTCGGGCTCCACGCCATCGCGGTGTTGAGGTGGGACGTGTGGTGGCCATTCAAGGTGATGCAATTGTGATTACGCCAAATCATGTGCCACTCAAAGCTGGCGATGGTCTGGTATTTGACGCGGCTGACTGGCGGAGCCCCGAAGAGCCAGAAGAAGGCGGGCGTATTTTTGCCATTCATACGGATGCGCCACAACGTCAGCGGCTGACATTTGGCCGTGGGGCGATTAACCCAAAACGCATTCGTGTCGGCGACATGGTGTGGCGGACGCATGACCCCGATATGGCCAAGATGGTCAAACCATATCTCGAGGCCAATCAACCGGTGGCCCGGCAACCGGTGCGGGTACTGATTGAGACTGTACCGGATCATCCGGTTCGGGTAACCTGGCAACTTGTACATCGCCCGCAGGTAACTGTTGAACAGCAGATGCATATGCACCAAGATGATGCTCGACCACTGACACGCGAGATCATTGTCCAACAATTTGGGCGACTCGGTGGTACGGCGTATGTACTCGAAGATGTGCTGTTTCATGGCGATGCACCGCTCTGCCTACCTCTGTCGACGTTGAATCATCTCCGTCGCGACGCGGTTGCTCAGCTCGAGGCGGTACAAGGTGCGACCCCTGAGCGTACAGTGCATGATGCACAGCAGCAGTTGCAACAGGCACAACGACGCATCGTTGCAACGGGTGTGCGTGATGATGCACCACAACTGCATGTGTTGGTACGGCAGCAGTGGCAACTTGCGGCGGCGATTGCCGCTCAACCGGCAAGTATTACGCTCGACTATCTCGAGTTATACGGTCTCAAAGATGCGGTTGCGCAGGTGCGCGCGGCAGGGATTGCCGTGCATGTGGCCAGCCCCCGTGTCATCAAACCGGGCGAGGAGCGTGTCGTAAATTTCTTGCGTAAGCTTGAGTGTCCAATTTTGGTCCGTGGAGCTGGTTTGTTACAAGAACTTCAAGCGCAGGGTGTGACGGAGATGATTGGTGACTTTAGTTTGAATGCAGCAAATCCGCTGTCTGCGCAGTTGCTCCGTGACGCGGGAATCTCTCGCCTTGCGCCAACACATGATTGTAATGCGGTCCAAATAGCCGAAATGATCCGTCATTTGGGGAGTGATGCGATCGAAGTCATTGCATATCACCATTTGCCCGTGTTTCATACCGAGCATTGCGTGTTTTGTCGATTTTTGTCGAACGGAACTAGTTACAAGGATTGTGGGCGCCCTTGTGAGCAACACCAAGTCGCTCTGCGCGACCGAAATGGACGCATCCACCCGGTTATTGCAGATGTTGGGTGTCGGAATACGGTGTTCGGTGGTGAGGCGCAAGAAGGCAGCAAGCACATGGCAAGCTGGTTGACTGCGGGTGTACGCCATGTCCGTCTTGAGTTTGTCCAGGAGCAGGCATCTGAGATTACACAAGTGATACACCTCTTCCGCCAAGGCCTCAGCGGAACGGTGAACTGGAGTGATGTGGGTCGCCAGTTACGCCTTATCGCCCCAAGTGGAACGACCGAAGGGAGCTTCTTTGTTCCTGAAGATCACTTGGTCATTCCCTTGCGCTAGCTGACTATTGCCGTGCCATGCGTACCGGATGCTACCGGATAACTGTCGGCACATCGAGGATCATGGCAATCGTATAAAGAATTACGATGATTGTTGCGGCAACCAACATGCTCATCTTGGCAAAATGCTTCAAATGATAGAGTGCAATATGACGTGGGGTGATGGTCACGACGCGCGTCATGTCAGAATGTGCGCTGATTTGATGCATAGCATGGGACACTGAATGGATGTTCTGCATTATCGTCTCCTTCCAAAAAAGAATAACGTCGCGCCTGTGACGAGTAACCCAAACAAGAGCGTGGATAAGGGCGTATCCAACCAAACCTGTTGTGCATCAATCACCCCAGTATTGGGCAACTGCGTTGGCCCTGATTGTGTGTTTGGTAACACAATGAGTACCGTTGGTTGTATCGTGGCAGTCGCTGTCAGCGTGGCGGCTGGCGTGGCTAATGCAGTTGATTGCATGGTTGCCTGCGCTGATCCGGCAAGTGATTGTACGCCACTGCCCTGCTGATAGTGGTAAATCGTGTACCCTACTACCGCTACTGTGGCGATGAGCAAGATGAAAAACATCCCTTGTTTCATGCCGTCCACACATCTCGTTTGTCTTCGTACGATTTATTATAGTAATGAATTTTGAAAAAGAAAAGCCGCTAAATGTGCTGTTTGAAATCATGATACTGTTGCGGAAATCGTTCGTTAATCATCGTTCATGATTCTTGTAATCTTCGCTTAATTCTTACGAAAATCAATGACGTAAATGTTGAAATTAATACATATTTCATCTAGTCTGTGGAAGGATTTTAGTGTGCCAAAATGTATGCCCATGGATGGGTGTTGCTCTATGATGAATTCATTACGACGATGTGTCGTTTTGTTAGGGAAGCGTGACGATGACACGAGTAATGGAATTACGACAGATTATCGTAGGGTGACATAATAAAAATCACTTCTCACGAAACTGTCATCTTCTTGGTGGATGACATATTCACACTATAATAAAGAGAACGGGCAGAGGATACAACAGGACAAGTTCATGGTACGTGATCCGCGGCGATACACGCAGTCACAACGTGTTGATGGGAATAGTGTCGATTTACTTGCGGCGCTCTTAGCGGTGCGAGATACACAACATTTGCGATTTGGTCGGCATAGCATGCTTATCCCTGATATTGTGCAGGCGATTGCCAACGATATCGGTATGCGGCCTGCGGGTAGTCACAGCGAAGCCAAAGCGGCGACATATCTTGCATCGTTGTGGCAGATGGCTGATGTCCTGCACTGGAGCGATGCATTTGTCGTGCCAGC
Organism: uncultured Klebsiella sp.; assembly: GCA_964482795.1. Lineage (GTDB taxonomy): Bacteria > Chloroflexota > Chloroflexia > Chloroflexales > Roseiflexaceae > UBA965. Next base: position 1,650 of record CAYZZI010000017.1, on the reverse strand, counting down.
GAAACCGCAATCTACCACCGTAGCACTTGCAATTGTAAGCATGTTGGTGACGCTCTTGTCGTTGAGCAATACGCTGGTGGCCTTGCTCGTGGCATTGGTTGGGGTGGGCATTGCGTTTTGGCCTGTCTATCGTGACATGCCTGTAGTCCAAGGTCGCCGCGAAAGTAGTCAAAATGTCATCGCCATACGCAAGACCAAAACGCCGCCACGTCGTCGTGTGGTCTTCATTGCCCCGCTCGATACGTACCGAGTCAACGATCGCTTTAGTCAGCCACGCCAACGCTTTATGGCCAGCATGGTGCAATTTGGATTGGTGCTTCTGGCCGCACTTGATCCCGACCCGTTGATTCAGTTGCTACCACTCGCTGGATTTAATGTGGCATGGTTGGGATTGTTCGTCACCATATACTTGGGGAGCGCGGCCATGGCCGAACAGCGTATCCGCCAATATCCGACGCGTGGCGCAATCAGCCATGCCGGAGCATTGGCCGTGCTTGCGCGTGTCATGGATGAACTCGATGATTTGCAGCATACCGAGATTTGGGCGGTGGCGACGGGTGCAGGGAGTAGTAGCACGGGTGTCGTCGATCTCATGCAACGCTATCCATTTGATGCACGCTCGACGTTTTTTGTGGGGTTGAGTGGGCTTGGTCGTGGCACCTTGAGTTATGTGATTCATGATCAGCATGAGCGTGAGCGTTCAATCGATCCACTTATGCTCGAAATCATGGCTGAGGTGCAACCGTACATCGAAATTGACGCGCGTACAAGTAAACAGCCAAGTCTGTTACGACCACTGATGCGTCAGCACCGCCGATGCCTCGATATCACCTGTGTGGATGATGCGGGGTATGTACCACTCCAAGGCACGCCACAAGATACAGTGGACGCAGTGAGTATGCCGATGCTTGAGCGCAGTGTGCGCGTCTGTACCATGATGGTACGCGCTATAGATGCTCTGAATTAAACGGAGAGGTGCAACGATGCAATCGAATATTCTGACATGGCTCCAACGTTTGGTCCAAATTCCAAGTGTGACGCCCAATCACGCCGGCCCCAAAGCGTTGACTCCCGGCGAAGCCGCCATGGGCACATACGTGGCACGGGTTTTTCAAGATCTCGAAGCCGATGAACTCGTGTATGACCCGGTTCTGCCCAAGCGCGACAACGTCTACGCCATCTGGTACGGCCAATCCCCCGAGGTTTGTCTGCTCGACGTGCACATGGACACGGTCGGCGTCGAGCAGATGACCATCGATCCATTTAGTGGCGAGATTCGTGATGGCAAACTGTACGGGCGTGGCGCCGTTGACACCAAGGCCAGCCTGGCAATTGCGCTCGGCGTCATCGAGGAGCATCTTGCCAGCGGCAAGCCGTTGCCGTACACCATCATGATTGCCGCCACGGTTGACGAAGAAGAGGGCGGATTGGGTGCGTTGGCGCTGGCCAAATGGCTCAAACAGCGCAATTGGCGCCCACGTACGATGGTGGTGGCCGAGCCGACGCTGTGTCAGCCGGTGTATGGCCACAAAGGTCTCGTGCGCCAGTTTATCAGCGTACAAGGGGTGGCAGCACATACCGCCCAACCGCATCTGGGCCAAAACGCCATTGCCGCAATGGCGCAGATTATCAATGCGCTGGTGGCAGAGC
>CAYZZI010000016.1:0-60752 GCA_964482795.1 uncultured Klebsiella sp. | reverse complement strand
CTGCTCGAATCCGTATCAACCACCATCTTGACCAATCAGCGCTTGCGCGAAGACGTGGTTGACCCGAAGAGTGGTAAGGCCATCGGTCAAGAGGGTGACGACATCACTGCCGAGATGGCCAGCAAGATTGCTGCGTTGCCACTCGCACGCATCAACATTCACCCGATGGTCTCGCACGATGTCGAGTACATCACCGCAGACATGGAGGAGCGCTACACTATCGCTCAGGCCAATGCGCGTGTTGATGAGTACGGGCGCTTTATTGATACCAACGTCTCATGTCGCGTACATGGTGACTTTGAAGATATGCGTATCACCAACATCGAGTATATGGACGTATCACCCAAACAGGTGGTGAGCGTGTCAACCGCACTTATCCCCTTCCTTGAGCATGACGACGCCAATCGTGCCTTGATGGGTTCGAACATGCAACGTCAGGCGGTGCCGTTGCTCCGTCCCGATGCCCCAATTGTTGGTACCGGTATCGAGCACTTGGCTGCCCGCGACAGCGGACAGGTCATCGTGGCACGCCACGACGGCGTCGTAAAAAGCGTCACAGGCGATAATATCTCCATCGAGCGTGTAGATGCTACTGGTCACCCGGTGCTCGACGAGTTCGGCAAGTTCATTACCGACGAGTATCGCCTGCGCAAGTTTATGCGCTCAAATCAAGACACCTGTATTAATCAGCGTCCCTCTGTCCTACGTGGTCAAGCGGTCAAGCGCAATGATGTTATCGCTGATAGCTCATCAACTGATCGCGGTGAATTGGCACTCGGCCAGAACGTGCTGGTCGCCTTTATGCCGTGGGAGGGTGGCAACTTCGAAGACGCCATCCTTGTCAGCGAGCGGTTGGTGCGCGAAGATGTCTTCACCTCTATTCACATTGAGCGCTACGAAATCGAAGCCCGCGAAACGAAGCTCGGACCCGAAGAAATCACGCGCGACATTCCCAACGTTGGTCCTGAGAGCCTGCGTAACCTCGACGAGCGCGGTATCATCTACGTCGGTGCCGAAGTGCACCCCAACGACATCTTGGTCGGTAAGATTACCCCCAAGGGTGAGACCGAGTTGACTGCCGAAGAGCGCCTCTTGCGCGCCATCTTCGGTGAGAAAGCACGTGAAGTCAAAGACAGCTCGCTGCGCGTCCAAAACGGCGTACGCGGCAAAGTCATCGGCGTCAAGCGCTTCGATCGCCAAGAGAACCCAGATGTTGATCTGTCGGTCGGCGTCAACCAGAAGGTGCAGATTTTGCTCTGTCAGAAGCGCAAAATCTCGGCTGGTGACAAGATGGCCGGTCGCCACGGCAACAAGGGTGTGGTCAGTCGCATTCTGCCCGTTGAGGATATGCCGTTCCTTGAGGATGGCACTCCCGTCGACATCATCCTCAACCCCATCGGCGTACCAAGCCGTATGAACCTCGGCCAGATTCTCGAGACACATCTCGGTTGGGCTGCTGAGCGTCTCGGTATGCGCATTGCCACGCCGGTATTCGATGGTGCCACCGAGGATGATATTCAGAATTGGTTGGGTCAGGCCGCCTTGCCACTTGATGGCAAAGTCATGCTGCACGACGGACGAACCGGCAACCAGTTCCACAACCCAGTAACCGTCGGCTACATCTACATGCTCAAACTGGCACACTTGGTCGAAGACAAGATTCATGCTCGCTCGACTGGCCCCTACAGCTTGGTCACCCAACAACCGCTGGGTGGTAAAGCGCAGTTCGGTGGTCAGCGCTTCGGTGAAATGGAAGTGTGGGCGCTTGAGGCGTATGGCGCTGCCTACATCTTGCAAGAGATGCTCACCGTCAAGTCGGACGATGTGGTTGGTCGTGTCAAAACCTACGAAGCCATCGTCAAGGGTGAACCCATCCAAGAGGCTGGTGTTCCTGAGTCGTTCAAGGTGCTCATCAAAGAGTTGCAATCACTCGGCTTGTCGGTTGACGTCCTCTCCGAAGATGAGAAGCCAGTGCAACTCAACGACGACTCTGAGAACGACAACGTGCATCTTGACATCAACATGTCCGGCCGCGAACGCGATGAATAGTTGGGGTAGCACCCAAGGGAGTATAGAGACATGCTCGAAATCAACGATTTCAGTTCCATTCGCATCAGCTTGGCTTCTCCAGAGGCCATTCGTGGATGGTCCAAAGGTGAAGTCACCAAGCCCGAGACCATCAACTACCGCACCCTGAAGCCCGAGCGCGATGGCCTCTTCTGTGAGAAGATCTTCGGCCCAACTCGCGACTGGGAGTGCTACTGTGGCAAGTACAAGCGCGTCCGCTATCGTGGCGTCGTCTGTGATAAATGTGGCGTTGAAGTGACCCGTTCAAAAGTGCGCCGTGAACGCATGGGGCACATCCAACTGGCTACACCGGTCAGTCATATCTGGTTTGTCAAGGGCTCACCAAGCCGTCTCAGCTTGTTGCTCGACATCACCCCGCGCAATTTGGAGCGTGTCCTCTACTTCGCTGCGTACATCGTTACCAGCGTCGACGATGAGATGCGTGCCGAGATACGCGCCGAACTTGAGGCATTCTACGACGACAAAATCGCCACCCTCGAGCGCGAGGCCGACAACAAGAAGGGGCAAATCGCCACCGACTTGTCCAGCGATTTGGTTGATTTCGGTCACCAACAAACCGAAAAAACCGACTCATCCAATCGACAAATTGCCGACCTCGAGGCACAGCGCCGATCACTGAAGAGCGAGTACGAATCACTCCGCGAACAACTCGAAAATCGCGAAGGTGAAAAGGTCGAAGAAGACTTGCTCTTCCGCTCCCATGTCTTGGTTGAAGAGGGCCGCGCCATCCGCGAAGAGACCATCGACCTGCTCGATGAGCTCTATGAGCGTGAGACGGCTCAGTTCGATGCACAAGCTCAACAAATCTCGGACAACGATCTTTTGCGCAGCGCGAGCCGCGAACAGCTCGAGCAAACTGCGCGTGCAGAACAAAACCGCATCAGCGAAAAGCGCGACCGCGATATCGACCAAATGCTCAAAGAGAAGAAGCAGAAGCTCGACGCCCTCGATGCCATTCGCATGAAACGCATCTTGAGCGAAACAGACTATCGCGATTTGCGCGACATCGCTCCTGGTGTCTTTAAAGCCGAGATGGGTGCAAGTGCCATCCGCGACCTCATCGCCCGCACCGTTGACCTCGATGGCTTGGCAACCGTGCTCCAAGATGAAATCAACAACACTAGCAATAGCCCGAAGCGCAAGAAATTGACCAAGCGTCTACGCGTGGTTGAAGCCTTCCGCAAGAGCGGCAACAAACCCGAGTGGATGATTATGACCGTGCTACCGGTCATCCCACCCGACCTGCGCCCAATGGTACAACTCGATGGCGGGCGTTTTGCCACGTCAGACCTCAATGACCTTTATCGTCGCGTCATCAATCGCAACAATCGCCTCAAGCGATTGATGGAGCTCAATGCACCCGATATCATCGTCCGCAACGAAAAACGCATGCTCCAAGAGGCCGTCGATGCCCTCATCGATAACGGTCGGCGTGGGCGCGCGGTCAGTGGTAAGGGCAAGCACCGCCTCAAATCGCTCAGCGACATGCTGAAAGGCAAGCAAGGCCGCTTCCGTCAGAACTTGCTGGGTAAACGCGTCGACTACTCAGGCCGCTCAGTTATCGTGGTCGGCCCAAGCCTTGAGCTGCATCAGTGTGGTCTGCCCAAAAAGATGGCACTCGAACTCTTCAAACCGTTCGTGATGCAACGATTGGTTCAGAACAAAGTTGTCGGCAATATCAAGGCTGCGAAGAAGCTTGTTGAACGCGTCAAGCCTGAAGTCTGGGATGTGCTTGAAGAAGTCATCAAAGACTACCTAGTCCTGCTCAACCGCGCGCCTTCATTGCACCGCTTGTCAATTCAGGCATTCGAAGCCAAGCTCATCGAGGGGTCGGCTATCCAACTCCACCCTCTCGTATGTACTGCCTTTAATGCTGACTTTGACGGTGACCAGATGGCCGTACACGTGCCGTTATCGGTCAAAGCCCAAGAAGAAGCACGTCTGCGCATGCTCTCCAAGTACAACATCCTTTCGCCAGCCACGGGTGACCCGATTATCACGCCGTCACAAGACATCGTGCTCGGATGCTTCTACCTCACCATCATGAACGATGGCGCTAAAGGTACTGGTAAGATTTTCACCTCAATAGAAGAAGCATTGCTCGCATACGACAAGGGATTTGTTGACATTCAGGCGCCGATTTTTGTGCGCATGCAAGGAGTTAAGCTCCAAGGCGATAACGTCAAGGCCACCAAAGATGGCAAGAAGATTCCCGCTGACGTGCGCAAATTGCCCGATGGTCCTAATGGCGAATCTCGCATGTTGCTTGAAACATCAGTTGGCCGCTTGATTTTCAATCAGGAACTGCTTGCACCACTGCAGTATCGCAATCACGAGGTCATCAAAGATAGCCTGAAGCACATCATTGCCGACTGCTACAAGTACTACACCAACGCCGATAACTTGAGCGAAGCGGATCTCAACACGATTCGCACCAAGTATCCGAATCGCCATTTCAGCGTCGAAGAATTAACGCGCTACTATGGTTCGGAGCGTACCGCCGAACAAGCCGACAAAATCAAAGCCCTCGGCTTCCATTACGCCATGCGTGGCGGTATGACCGTCGGCGTGCGTGACATCCAAGTACCAACCGAAAAGGTCGGCATTATCGCCCAAGCAGAATCTGAGCGCGATGCTACCCAACGACGCTACATGCGTGGGTTGATGACCGAAGACGAGCGCTACAACAAAGTCATCAACATTTGGCGTGACGCCGGTGAAAAGATGACCAAGCAGGTGCGGGCGGTTAATGAGGTTCATGCCGAAAGCCTGGATACCGTCACTCCGAACCAAGTCAAACGCTTTAACCCGGTCTCAATGATGGTTACTTCGAAGGCCCGCGGTAATATCAACCAGTTGACACAGCTTTCGGGCATGCGTGGGTTGATGGCTGACCCATCAGGCAAAGTCATTGAATTGCCGATCAAATCCAACTTCCGCGAGGGGTTGTCGGTGCTTGAGTACTTCGTGTCGACGCACGGTGGGCGTAAAGGCCTCGCCGACACCGCGCTGCGTACTGCAGATGCCGGCTACTTGACGCGTCGTCTGATTGATGTCGCCCAAGACAACATCGTCACGATGGAAGATTGTGGCAGCACCGAGTCGCTCCTGCTCCATAGCAACGACGACGACGAAGTGATGAAGCCACTCCATCAACGCGTCATCGGTCGTGTCACCGCCGAACCAATTTATGCACTCGACGGAAGTCTCCTGCTCGATACCAATGAAGAGATTCATGAGGATGTTGCAGGCCAGTTGCCCACCAACAACATTCGGTATGTGCGCATCCGTACGCCACTCTACTGCCAAGCCGAATACGGTATTTGTCGTAAGTGCTACGGCCGTAACTTGGCCACCGGTAAATTGGTCGAAATCGGCGAAGCCGTCGGCATCATTGCCGCACAATCAATCGGTGAGCCCGGTACGCAGCTGACGTTGCGCACCTTCCACACCGGTGGTTCAGCCACGGCAGCAGATATCACACAAGGATTGCCACGTATCATCGAAATTTTCGAGGCACGTGTCAAAGCTGAAACCAAAGCCACATTGGCTGAACAAGATGGCGTACTCACCCAGGATAAGAACGACAACAAGCACACGTTACGCATTGATGATGAAGGCAGTGTCAATGACGAGCAAATCATGCCCGATCATTACGTCGCTGAAATCGAACATGGAGCACAGGTCCACAAAAACCAAGTGATTGCCCGCAGTAATCGCACAGACATCGGCGGTCAACCACTGCGTGCCCGTCAAGATGGTATCGCCATGGTCTCTGGTCGCGTGATTAATGTGGTCGCCTCATATCACGAAATCGCCGAACGTACCGTCGCCACAACTGCACGCCTGCGCAAGGGTCTCGATAGCGGTGACCATGTCTATGTCGGTCAGTTCTTGACCGAAGGGGCTGCCCACCCGCAAGAGCTCCTTGAGCTCCAAGGACGCGACGTATTGCAGAACTACCTGGTCAAGGAAGCCCAAAAGGTCTACCGTAGCCAGGGCGTGGACATTGACGACAAACACATCGAAGTCATCATTCGCCAAATGCTCCGCCGCGTGCGTATCGCTGATCCAGGCGACACACACTATCTGCACGGCGAGACCGTCGACCAGGTTGAGTTGATGCGCGTCAATGCTGAAGTCTGGTCACAAGGTGGTATGCCTGCCGTAGCAACGTCACATCTGCTCGGTATTACCCGCGCCTCGTTGACCACGGATAGCTTCTTGTCAGCTGCTTCGTTCCAAGAGACAACCCGAGTCTTGACCGAAGCCGCTATCACCGGCAAGATTGACTACTTGCGTGGCCTCAAAGAGAACGTGGTTATCGGTAAGCTTATTCCAGCTGGTACAGGTGCCGAAGAGCGCCGTCGCTTGGCCATCAAGGCCGAAGAAGATGCTGCCAAGCAGGTAGCCGCAGCACACGTTGCGGTGGTTGATGCTCCGCAGACCGAAGACATCGAATCAGAAAAGGTCACCACCCAGACGAATCCGCTTCGTTCAACTGCCAAAAGTAGCGAAGATCTCGAAGCGCAACAGCTCGCTGAACGCCTACGCAAAGAGGCGCGCGAATCGAACGCAGACGACGAAAACACGCTTCTCTCATAATGAACAACACACCGGCCGAGGAACTACGTTCCTCGGCCGGTGTGCGTAGTACGACCACACTGCATCTCCTAAAATCGCTTTACTACCTCTTCAGCAAACTGTGCCACACGCTCACGCTCGTACGCCACCCGCGGCAAATATGCGATGATGTAATCGGCACCAGCATCTACCAGTTGCCCGACTCGCTCACGTACTTGCTCCGGCGTACCCACAAATGTCGCCTTACGGAAATCCTCAAGGCTGGCCTTGCCACGCGCTTTGGCGGTCGCTCGTTCGGGATCTTCACCCGGGTTTATCATAAAGACGTTAAGATTTGTACTCTTTGCAATGGTCGCATAATCGCGACCGAGTACATCACAGTGCTCCTTGAGCACGGCCAATTTCTGACGGACAGTCTCGGGATTGCCACCACCCACATTACATGCCTGTCCGTACTTCGCCACCAACTTTAACGTCACTTTTTCGCCACCACCACCCAACCACAATGGAATATGCGGCGACTGTATGCCTTTGGGCTCATTAATTGGGCCATCAATTGTATAGAATTTGCCCTTGTACACTGGCTTTTCTTCGGTCCACATTTTGACCACAATTTCGACTGCCTCACGAAATGCTCGCATACGGTCTGGCACATCCGGAAATCCGTAGCCGTACGCTCGCCACTCATGCTCGTACCATCCTGCTCCCAACCCACACAACAACCGACCAGCGCTCATCACGTCAATTGTTGAAGCGATTTTGGCTAACAGTGCTGGGTTGCGATACCCATTACACGTCACCATCTGACCTATCTTGATTGAACGCGTATCTCGTGCAAGACCTGCCGTGATTGACCAACACTCAAATGTCGTCTCCATTTCAGGGGTGGGTACAGTGTGAAAATGATCGTACACCCAAATGGAATCAAACCCGGCCTGTTCTGCATCACGACCAACTGCGGTCATCGCCTCGTACTGCGCTAATGGATCGCGAATCTCGACAAGATCCATACGCCAACCTTGTGGCACAAAGACTCCGAACTTCACACTCATGGACTTACTCCTTGTTCAAGTTAGAAGTTACACGTATTGGAAATCACATCTACTGGGTACAAACGTACAATAGCACAATTTTTGCTTTTTTTGTACATGAATACATACTCTTCCGGCACCAATACCGGAATGCGTGCCTAAGCATCAATATCACCCCGTCGTTGTACACCAAAAACCCCTCTACATACCTGTCATTCAGGCATGTAGAGGGGTAATCACGTGCATCCGACTACGTCAACGATACCTCACATGAGCCACCGACACAGGCCAGCTCTTGCGCCGCATTCGTCAGGTCACTCTCCTCGTAGCGCCACACCTTGCTGAAGTCAATCTCAGGGAAGGTGGCTGCCAACTTCTCGTACTCTTCCTTGGTGATTTCAACGTATGGCATCTGTGCATATTGCGCATCAAATGTTGGCAAGAACGACATACCGCCTACTTGCTCACGATGCTCCCACACCCACTTCATCACATCCAACACCTCTTCAGGGCGATACGTGATGGTCACAGATGGGTTATGCTCGGTCCAGAAGAGTTTATTCTGCAACCAGAACTCACACTGCTGAATCGCACTGACATCACCACGAGTGATGGCGCCATCGGGTGACTTCATGGGGAAGTGCACGACCCAGGTCGTTGCGTTATCTACCGTCTGGCCATTCTCAGGATCCATTGGTACGCCGGCATCACGCAACACCTTAAAGATGGGCGAATGGACCGACACGCGCACATTGCGGATATAGTATGGCGCCCAGCGTGGGTGCAAACCACTAGCACAATTCAACAACTGCGATGAATTACCGCTCGGCTTGACACAGGTGATTGAGGCTGACTGGTTGATGCCCAACTTGCTGGCAACTTCACGGTTCACCTCAATTGACACCTCACGCAGCTGGCGCTTGAACTGGGCATCTTGGGCAGCGGTACTGTCCATTTGACCAGTGATATCAACGCCCAACAAACGCTCTTCTTCACAGTTCTTCTGCCACTGTGGTCGCAATCCGGGGAAGTTGGTGGCCAACGACTGAATTGAACCAATGATGGTGGCAACTTCGACCTTCTCGCGCAATGTCTCATACGTGTCATCGGCACGTGCCACTGCCGCGGTCAAGTTACAGAACTGCCATGGGCGTAAGTTAATTTCACCACACGGGTTGGTGCCGAATTCGGCTTCTTTACGTCGGGCCGGCTTCATCGTGTTGGCACCTTCACGGTTGAAAATACCAGGTTCACCACGACCCGAATCCACCATCTCCATGAACTGATGAATGAATTCGTGCTGTGTCAACCCGCCAACTGGCCACACCGCCGAATTATTGGCGTTCCAACGATGGCTGTTCTCACGTTCAAAATCACCACTCTTCGACTGCAACATCTCTTGGTCGTCTGGATCAAACAACGAAATCATCGCCGTACGACGCACCCCGCCTGATACCGCTGCGTTACCCACCACACACATCATGTCGTGTGCATCAATCGGTCGCAAGAACGACCCCTGGCGAGAGAAGATCTTTCGACGCATGAAATCAAGCGTGACCCGTAACGGCTCAGGACCTGATGCACGACCACCCTTGATGCGCAATGCGGTACCGGCTGGGCGCAACAACGACAAGTCGAAGTGCACATCGCCACCATCCCACCATGTCTGCAAGCCGAAGCGCAATGCGTCAGCCCAACCCTCTGCGGAGTCCTCTACCACGTATGTTACCGGGGCTAAGCCCTTCTGTCGTTTGATACGTGGGAAATTCTCGACATACTTGCTCTCAACCGAATATCCGACACCACACCCAGCCATCGAAATAATCAATGCCTCAACAAATGAGTCAATACTCTCAACTGGCTGATAACTACAATTGTAGATTGCAATGTTGTTGCGTCGTGCTGCTGGACCTGCCATGGCCAACAAACGCATTGATGGCATCGCACGCATCTCCAACACGGCCTTGCGCACACGCTCATACGTCTCACGTGGCAATCGATCGCCAGCCAATTCGTACAAGTAGTCAACTGATCGGTCAACTGTCTCAATCCATGTCTCACGCCGCCCTAACTCGTAGTTGAACCGTGAGTACTTGTCGAAAAACTGAAACTTCTGCAACGCAGTAGGAAAGTATTTGTCCGATGCAGCAAACGCCGCCCGCACTTCTTCAGGAATTGGCCGTCGCTCGCGCTCTTTGGCACGCTCTGCACGATACAAAATGTAGCGCTTGGCCGCCTCAAACTCCCCTGCTGCCTGCAGTACCATCTCCACAATGTCCTGCACATCTTCAACCGTTGGCGTACCACGCGTTGACTTCGCTGCCACAATATTAACAACACGTCTGGTTAATTCGTGTACTGAAGTACTTGGCTCACGACCAAAGCTTTGGAAACAACGCATAATCGCATTCTCAATACGATTTGCGTCAAATGTGACTTGTCGACCATCGCGCTTGAAGATTGTCTGTGGTACCTGAATACTACCTTCTTGCGATGATGCTGAATCTGACGATACCATCGTCTCTTCTAAGGTCATGATCACCCTCCCCAGAGATTACAAATACATGACACGAATACCGCTTATTATCCCTCTCAGACGCCATTTCACACCACCTACATACCTTAATACTACACAGTGTAATGGTATTTTGTGGTGAATAAACGAGGGCCAAAATACTTCATTTCAGCCCAGAAACACAACATATAGTGGTGTCTGCGTGGGAGAGGTAACTAAATAGCGTATAGGTATGCTAACATAGCGAACGTTGTCTGTCAAGCAGTTTTCATAGAAGAATAAATTCTCAAAAACCGAAGTGATTATTGACATTGGTCATGAGTTACGTTAACATTCGAACTTACGAATACCAAAATTGTAGGCGTACTCATGCCCGTGTGTACACGTGGCAATCAGGTTCATTCTGCGTTTTGGAGTTGTTCGCAACAGGTTGCTCAATCAAACAGGAGAAGAGATCGTGAAGAAGCAGCACATTTTGCGTCGTGCCGCACTTCTCTTTGTCGCTGCCGTGGTTGCGCCGATGATTGCCGCATGTGGTGGTTCAGCCGCCACCGAGCCGCAAGTCATCCGCGAGACGGTCGTTGTCAAAGAGACGAGTGCCCCTGTCGTCGAGACAGTTGTCGTCAAAGAAGAAGTTGAAGTCGCCAAGGACACGTCCTTCACCACCCCCCACCCAATTTTGGGTGATGTGAAGGTGCGTCAGGCAATTGCCCACTGTGTCAACCGCCCAGAGTTAATCAAGTCGGTCTACCCGTTCTTGACCGAAGAGCAACAGCAGGGTTTGTTGATGGACACCTTCTTGCCCAAGAGTCACTGGGCAGCCAACAACACCAGCATCGTCAGCTACCCATTCGATCCTGAGAAGGGTTTGGCGTTGTTGAAGGAAGCCGGTTGGGAAGAGGGCTTCAATGCCGACGGCTTGCCGTTGTTCCTCAAGTTCACCACCACCAACGCCGCCTTCCGCCAGACATGGGCAACCGTGCTTGAGCAGCAGTTGGCCGACAATTGTGGCATCACCATTTCACGCACCCACGCCCCAGGTTCATGGTGGTTCGGTGACACGACTGGTTTGTCACGCCGTGACTTCGAGTTGGGCGCCTTTGCGTGGGTCGGTCAGACCGATCCAGGCGGTATCTCACTCTACGCCTGTAACCAAATTCCATTGCCCAGCAACAACTGGGAGGGTCAGAACTACATGGGTTGGTGTAACGAGACCGCCAGCAAGGCCATCATCGCCGCCAACAACACCTTGGACAAGGCTGAGCGCATCAAGCAGTACGCCATCGTCCAAGAAGAGTTCACCAAGGACATGGTCAGCTTGCCACTCTTCAATCGCTTGGAGGCAGCTGCTGCCAACAAGAACTTGAAGAACTTCAAGCCAAACCCAACCGAATACTACACCTGGAACGTCGAAGAGTGGGAGCTCGCCGGTAAGGACACCGTCGTGTTGGCCTTCACCCAAGAGCCAGCTTCACTCTACACGTTGGTTGAGAGCGCCGCTGTGGCCACCACCGCCGCTGGCTTGCTCAGCGCCCGTGGCGTCACCAGCCTCGACTACGACTACCAAGCCGTTGGGATGACCAAGTTGCCATCAATTGGCGACGGTGCCACCAATGAGGATGTCGAAGTCAAGGCCGGCGACATGGTGTGGACCACCTCAGGTGAGGCAGTTGCCTTGGCCGAGGGTGTTGAAGTCACCAATGCAGCCGGTGAGACCGTCGTGTGGGACGGCAGCAGCCCATTGACCATGAAGAAGCTGACCGTCACCTTTGAGATGAAGCCCGGCATGAAGTGGCAAGACGGCACCCCAGTCAGCAAGGCTGACTACGAGCTCGGCTACAAGGTCTCATGTGACCCAGAGTCAGGTGCCACCACCTTCACCTTCTGTGATTCAGTTGCCACCTTCACCCAGGAGAGCGACACCAAGCAAACCTTGGTATTCCACCCTGGCGTGCAGTGGCCAACCTTCTACACCGGTGGCTTCGGGGCATCACCAGCCCACCAGGTCATCGAGAGCGAAGGACCATACAAGGGTAAGAAGTTGGCAGAGGTTCCAGCCAAGGATTGGCCAACCTTGCCAGAAGTCGCAGAAAAGCCATTGAGCACCGGACCATACAAGATCGTCTCATGGGAGAAGGGTCAGAAGATGGTATTCGAGGCCAATGAGAACTACTACGGCAATGCCCCCAAGATCAAGAACTTGGTCATCCAGTTCTATGAGGACACCAATGCCGCAGTAGCAGCCCTCTTGACTGGTAACGTGGATGTCGTCGGTACCGAGACCCTTGGTGCCGGTGCCGAGGTTGAGACGGTCGTCAAGGCCGCCGAAGAAGGCAAGTTGCAAGTCCAGACGTTGGCCAGCCCAACCTGGGAGCACATTGACTTCAACCTCTTCATCAAGTAATTTGTTGGTGCATACCCCCAATCAGCCTGTGCTGATTGGGGGTATTTGGTCAAAATGCCCCTTGCCTATTCCATGATTTAACTCACAATAGTTGGGAGCCGCTATCGTGGCGACATTCCTTATCCGCCGCCTCATCCAAATGGTCATCGTGCTGCTCGCATCGGCCATTGTGTCGTATGCCCTCCTCTACTTAGCACCAGGCGGTCCAACCACTGGACTACGCCAAATTCAGCAAGGTGGACGCAACTCGATTACCGCCGAAGATATCGCACGCATCAAAGCCCGCTTTGAACTCGATTTATTTTTGCCGTATCGCTTTACGCGCTGGCTCGCTGGCTTCCCAAGTGGACCAATCACCATCGCTGGTCAAACATTTTTTGCTGACACCCCGGCCGGCTGTGCCATTCCCGGTCAAGTCCGTTTACGCTACCCCGATGGCACCTCAGAAATCATCGAAGAAGGATGTGAGGAGTACGTCACGTTCGCTGATTTGGCCGATCGCCGTACGAGTCGAGGCATCATTTTTGGCGATTTCGGCAATTCACAAGTCATCTTGCGCGATCGCCCGATTTCTGTCTTGATTGAAAGTCGGCTCCCATACACCCTCCAGCTAATGGGTGCTGCGCTCGTCATCTCCATTCTGATTGGCGTTCCTCTGGGCATTTATTCTGCCGTACGCCAGTATTCTCGCTTTGACTACGTCATGACCACCGTGTCATTTGTGGGGTCATCACTTCCCACATTCGTCATCGGTATCATTTGTATATTAATCTTTGCGATTGCCGCAAAAGAGGCAGGTCTCCCGTATTTACCACCGGGAAGTGCCGTGGCACTCAGCGATTACACCGTACCATGGATTGGTACCGTTGAATCTGAGTCTACACTCGATCGACTACTACACTTCATCATGCCGTGTGGCGTCCTCGTATTCGTGAATATTGCCGGCTACAGCCGGTTTATCCGATCAGGCATGCTCGAGGTCCTCCGACTTGACTACGTACGCACGGCCCGCTCCAAAGGTCTGCGCGAACGCACGGTCGTCCTCAAACACGCACTTCGCAATGCTATTTTGCCATTCATCACACTGCTCGCAGGTGTCTTTGCTGAACTATTCGGCGGTGCGGCCATCACCGAGGCCATTTTCAACTGGCCTGGCTTGGGTCGACTATTGGTTGACTCCATCGAACGCACCGACTACACCGTTGCCATGTCACTCACCATGGTAAGCATCTTTCTGCTGTTGCTCGGTTATCTCATCACTGACATTCTCTATAGCGTGCTTGACCCACGCATTCGATTGTCGTAGAGGGGCTCATCATGACTACACCTGCACGGACACGCCCCGCGAGTCAATGGCAACTGATTGTTCGGCGCTTCACCAAACACCGCGTTGCTATGTTCTGTTTGTATCTCTTGATTGGCATGTATGCCCTCTCGATGTGTGCGCCATACATTGCCCCGTATCCGCGCGATGAGATTTCGCTGGATCGTTCGTATGTTACCCCCATGCAAACCTCCGAAATCGGTACGTTTCACGTACTCGGAACCGATCATATCGGTCGTGATTTCTTTACGCGGTTGATTTATGCGGCCCGCGTGTCGTTAACGACCGCACTCACCGTCGTCACCATCAGTACCATCATCGGCGTCACCGTTGGCCTTGTAGCAGGTTATTTTGGTGGCTGGGTTGACAATCTGGTGACGCGATTCATTGAATTCATCTCAACCTTTCCTACATTTACGCTCCTGCTCATCGCCGGCTCAATCATTTTGCAAAGCGAACAGGCCATTCCCATCCCTGAGGTTTTGACAAAGCTCTTTTCGTTTCTGATGGCTATCGACGAACGCGAAGCGCGGCAAGTGGTCATGATTGTGGTCATTTTCGTCTTATTAGGGTGGACCGGTGTTGCACGCTTTGTGCGTGGGATGGTATTGTCCATCCGCGAACAACTCTACGTGGAGTCGTCGCGGGCACTTGGTGGCTCTCATCTGCACAACATGATCACCCACGTGCTTCCGAACGCCATGCCACCCATCATCGTCGCATACACGCTTGGTCTGAGTGGCACGCTCGTCTCAGAGTCAGCACTCAGCTTCTTGGGATTCGGCATCCAAGATCCGACACCCAGTTGGGGGAACATGCTCTCGTTCGCCAATAGCTACATGTTTAACCATCCGTGGATGCCGCTCGTGCCCACACTCCCTATTCTAATCTGTTCGTTGGCAATCAACTATGTCGGTGACGGTCTGCGCGATGCTCTTGATCCACGCGTCCAAACCGAAGTACGCCGTGAACAGCGTGACGCCCTCCTTGCCGCAATCCGTGAGCGGAGCAAATCATGAGCACACAACCACTTCTCAATGTCCAGGGTCTCAAGACCTACTTCTTCACGCCAAGTGGTGTCGTTCAAGCCGTTGACGGCATTGACCTGCACCTCATGCCCGGCGAAACGCTCGGTATTGTTGGCGAATCAGGCTCCGGCAAAAGTGTGACATCACTCTCAATTATGCGCCTTATCTCCGACCCCGGCGAAATCGTTGAAGGGTCAATCGTATTTGATGGGGTCAATCTGCTCGAATTACCTGAAGAGGTCATGCGCACCTACCGGGGCAACCGCATCTCGATGATTTTTCAACAACCAACATCGTGCCTCAACCCGGTGTACACAGTTGGTTCCCAAATCACCGAAACACTGCAGATCCACCAAAACTTGACGCCCGAAGATGCCCGAAAACGCGCCGTCGAGCTCCTCAAACTCGTGCGCCTACCTGACGCCGAACAACGCATGAACTCGTACCCCCACGAGATTTCGGGTGGCCAAGCACAACGCATCATGATTGCCATGGCACTGGCCTGTAACCCAGCACTGCTCATCGCCGATGAGCCAACTACTGCGCTCGATGTGACCATCCAAGCCCAGATTCTTGAGTTGATGCGCGAGCTACGCAACACGATTAGCACCGCCATCATTCTCATCACCCACGACCTCGGTGTGATTGCCGAGATGGCCGATCGTGTTATTGTCATGTATGCCGGACAAGTGGTCGAGTCTGCCACAGTGCACCAGCTCTTTGATGCACCGCTACATCCGTACTCAACGGCACTCCTCAATTCGATGCCAATACTAGGCGCAGAAAACGGTCGTATGCTCGAATCCATCGAAGGCACGGTCCCGATGATGATTAACCCACCGCTCGGGTGTCGCTTTGCCGAACGCTGTAACAAACGCTTTGATCGTTGCGACAAGGCACCACCGCTCACCACACACGAAGGTCGTCAGGTTCGCTGTTGGCTCTACGCCACCGATGGAGCATCAAGTTTATGAGCCACGCACTCCTTGAGGTCAAACACCTCGTCAAGCACTTCCCCATTCGTACTGGTCTCTTGCGACGCGTCACAGGTCAAGTACGAGCGGTCGATGATGTTTCATTCACCATCAACAAAGGTGAGACACTTGGTCTTGTCGGTGAATCTGGCTGTGGCAAAACAACCGTCGGTCGCACCCTGTTACGCCTCATCCCAGCCACAAGTGGGAGTGTGTCATTCGAGGGTCGAGAGGTTTTGACGGCATCGCGTAGTGAAATCAAACAGTTCCGCCGAAAGATGCAAATTGTCTTCCAGGACCCATTTGCATCGCTTGACCCGCGCCGTACCATTGGCGAAAGCGTCGCCGAAGGCCTCGTCATCCACAATGTCGGTACCCGCCAAGAACAGCAAGACAAAATCGCTGCAATGATGGAGCGCGTCGGTCTCTCTGCAGCGTTACTCGAACGATTCCCTCACGAATTCTCCGGTGGTCAACGACAACGGATTGGCATCGCACGCGCACTCGTAATGGATCCATCACTACTAGTACTCGACGAGCCTGTCTCAGCCCTCGATGTCAGCATCCAAGCGCAAGTGCTTAACCTACTCAAAAAACTTCAAGACGAACTTGGGCTAACATACCTGTTTGTGGCTCACAACCTCGGTGTCGTCGAGTATGTCAGTACGCGCATCGGCGTCATGTACCTCGGCAAAATTGTCGAACTCGCGCCACGCAGTGATGTCTTCAGACGTCCACTCCACCCCTACACCAAAGCACTGAGTGCCGCCGTGCCAGTACCGCGCCCAACTGCGACGCGCGAACGCATCGTCCTCCAAGGGGACGTACCGAGCCCTGCCAATCCGCCCCAAGGATGTCGATTCCATACCCGTTGCTGGATGGCCAAGGATATTTGCCGCTCACAAGAGCCACGGCTCGAAGAAAAATCCCCCGGACGATGGTCAGCCTGCCACTTCTGGGATCAAGTCTAATCTATACAAACAGGGCGAGGGCAGCGTTGCTGCCCTCGCCCTGTTTGTCGTTTTATGCACCTGCAAAATGCAACTCTTTCAAGAGTGCGTCAGTCTTTTGTACCGGACCAATCAACGTCAAATGCAGATGAGAATCGCGCAAAATTCGACGCGTCACCCGCGTAATATCGTCAAGTACAAGCCGCTCCACATCGCGCACCACCGTATCCACCGGAATAATCCGACCATAACGCAACACGTGCGATCCGTTGCGCATGGCCACCGCCATGGTGTCCTCGAGCGAAAGAAGAATACCTCCTTTCACCTGCTCTTTGATTTGCTCGAGTTCGCGTGCATCAATCCCTCGATGCAACACCTCACGAAGCACTTTCATCACCGCATGAATAGCCTCGTTGATGTGGGCAGGATCAACGCTCGCACTCACCACCCATTTGCCTGCATCAGCATATTCTCGACTATATGAGCCAATCATATAAGCTAACGCACGCTCCTCACGAATCTCCTGAAAAAGCCGTGACGTCGAGTTACCACCGACCACCGCATCAAACACCAACAACGCCCGTCGGTCAGGGTCATTAATCGCCAACGCCGGCATGCCCAAACAAAAATGCACCTGCTCACTTTCGTCAAATTTGACCGTCACATTGGGGCCTGCCACCGGTGCCGTAGTAGACCGCAATTGGCTTGCAACTCCCGCTGGCAATCCAGCAAATGCTTCTGTCACTAATGCCAGAGTCGCATCAACATCAACGTTCCCTGCAATCGAAATCATCACATTTGCACGGGTATATGCGTTCTGCCAAAATGCAACCAGTTCTTCACGCCGGAATTGCCCGACAGTCTCGACGCTCCCTGCAATATCACGGCCGATTGGCTGATTCCCCCATAACGCATAGTCCGATAGCATATGAACCAGTTCTGCAGGAGAATCTTCCGTTTGACTAATCTCTTCGATGATAACTCGACGCTCTTTTTCTACATCGCTCGCCAACAATAATGGATTCATCATCATATCGGCCAACACATCAATCGCCCGAGCAAGGTGAATATGTGCCACCTTGACTGAGTACACCGTTGATTCCACATTGGTGTAGGCATCAATCATTCCTCCCACACCTTCAATCGTCTCAATCAACGTTTTGGGATTTGGGCGTGATTTGGTCCCCTTGAAGAGCATATGCTCAATGAAGTGTGCCATGCCACTCTGATGATCCTGCTCATGCCCCGATCCAACCCCCACATAACAACACACCGATGCCGAATATGTATGTGGAAGTGATTCAATGACCACCCGCAAACCACCATCCAACACATGGAGATCTGGCATGATTCACCCTTTTTTATGCAATACCAATCTAAATGCATCATACCACGCAACGCAGTGCCAAACTTGTGGTAATATAGCCGGTGACAAATACGTCACTAGATGGAGTCACTCATGAAAAAGCCATGGCACTGGATTGCCATTTTGGTAGCCGCCTACCCATTCTTGGCTCTTGGTTTTAAGCTCATCGAATCAGAGTCAATCGTCACGGTGCTTGTGTACTTCGGTATTTTGGCAGGTCTCGTAGTTGGTATCATCCTCGGTCTACGCCAAAAGCCAGTCAAAGGTGAATTAGTCAAACCGAGCTGGGAAGAAACGCTCAACCAACGACAGTAATTCTGTCCTGACCATGCAACCGACGCATACATGCGTCGGTTGTATGTTTTTAGGTAGGCCACTATGCTCTCGCCATTTCGTAGCACCGCCAATTTACCGGCCGAGGAGGCCCTCGCTATTCATAATCAACGCAGTGTGATTATTGATGGCATCGGTGTCGGGATTGTGACCGGTATCGCCACATTTCTTTCCGTCTTTTTAGCGCGTCTAGGCGCCTCTCCTCTGCTGGTCGGGTTACTTACCTCAATGCCCGCACTCACCGGATTACTCCTAGCGATTCCCGTCGGACGCATGCTTGAGCGTCAGCCCAACCCAGTACCGTGGTACTCGCGTGCCCGTGTCTGGGTACAGGCCTCATACGCATTTACTGGCGTTTTGCCATTTTTCATACCGCTCGAATACGTGCCAATTGCCATCATCGCCATTTGGGCGATTGCCACCATTCCTCAGACCATCGTCAACATCACCTTTACTGTGGTCATGGGTGCGGCAGCCGGCCCAAATCGCCGCCAGCAGTTGATGAGCTGGCGCTGGTCCACACTTGGCGCAGCCTCAGCACTCTCAGTCGCTGGTGCAGGTTGGGTGCTCAACCACTACGAGGCCGCCTTCCCCATCAATTACCAAGTCGTCTTCATCTTGTCGTTCGTAGGTGGCATGCTCAGCTTTTTGTTTTCATCACGCATTAGCATCCCACCCACCACACCACCCACAGAGCACAAACGCGGACTTCGCGCATTACTCAGTGAAAGCACCGCAATGTTCCGTGAGACACCCGCTTTTGCGCGGTTTATCTCGGCATCATTCATCTTTAACTGTGGATTGTGGATGGCCATGCCCCTCTTCCCACTCTACTGGGTACGGGTTGTTGAGGCCAGCGACTTCTCAATTGGTCTCATTAACACCGTCAATAACGGGGTCTTGCTCATTGCCTACTTTTTTTGGGCACGGATCTCAAGTCAAAAGGGCAACCTTCCCGTATTGTTCGCATCAACGATTGCATTAGCACTCTACCCCTTCTTGACCGGCATGACCCAATCAGTCGGTGTCATCATCGTCCTCGCTGCACTCGCCGGATTCATCGGTGCCGGCAAAGATTTGGTCTTTTTTGACATCGCTCTTGGTACAATGCCCAAAGATCGCATTCCCTCATATGTCGCACTGCAACAACTCACCGGATACGTGGCTACCCTTGCCATGCCCCTAATTGGCACCTGGATTGCCGCCCAATTTGACTACCATATCGCCCTTTTTATTGCTGCTGCACTACGCATGACCGGTGTCGTGTTATTGTATCTCTTCAAAATCGGCCGCACCAGCACGTAATCACCTGACCAACGCTACTACCTCCGCACTACAACCATCTCCACCCGACGATTTCACTATATCGCCACATCGCACCAACAAAAAACCACACGAGTCAGAGAACTGACTCGTGTGGCATGTTGCCGTCACCGTATCTTGATTACTTGGCAGCAACAACTTTGTTTGTCAAGACCCCAATACGTTCAATCTCGGCTTCCATGACGTCGCCGGGCTTCATGTACTCTTT
This sequence comes from uncultured Klebsiella sp., assembly GCA_964482795.1. Lineage (GTDB taxonomy): Bacteria > Chloroflexota > Chloroflexia > Chloroflexales > Roseiflexaceae > UBA965. Next base: position 40,624 of record CAYZZI010000016.1, on the reverse strand, counting down.
GGGATTACGTCCCATGCCGACACCCGATGGTGTACCAGTACAGACGATTTGACCAGCCTCAATGGTGCTGCCCAAAGTCAAATACTCGATACTCGTCGGGATATCGAAAATCAGGTCACCAGTGTTTGAATTCTGCCGCTCGTCACCGTTTAAGCGCAACTTAATTGCCAGTACCGTCGGATCAGGAATCTCGTCAGCCGTCACAATACACGGCCCAATAGGACAGCTGTTGTCGAGACTCTTCCCCTTAAAAAACTGCTGATGTCGGTTCTGTAGGTCACGTGCCGAAATGTCGTTGACAACCGTGTAGCCAAAGACGTAGCTCAACGCATCTGCCTTGCTAACATTCTTGGCACTCTTGCCGAAGATATACGCCAACTCGACTTCGTAGTCCAACTCACTTGTCACATTTGGATCGAGAGGCACCTCATCACCGTCTCCGCATACGCTGTTCAGCGCTTTCGTAAAGAAGACCGGAAACTCCGGTAACTTTGGCTCACGCCCACGGGCCAAGTCGGATTCGATGGCATGTGCCACGTAGTTCATACCGAGACACATCACGTTCTGCTTGGGGCGTGGAATTGGCGACAATAAACGGACATCAGCACGCTTCACTACCTGAGCCGCTGCAGCCACTGCCGCACGCGCCTTGGTTAACGCAGCCTCGCCACCATCAATCAACGCCAACATGGTTGGCGCCACACCGTCGAGCACTACAATTTCACTGTCATTGGCACGCAACGCACCAATATGCACACTTCCACTCTTGGTCGCAAATGTTACCAGTCGCACAATAATCTCCTTTGCCTATTGCGGATGTCTCTATCCTACCATAGAACATCACCTACACGATTTGTCATATACGCCACCACGATGATAATACTTCAAAAATTTTTGAATAATTCAAATTAATTTGAAGTACTATCTGGATGCCATAGGGCTCCTAACACGCGCGCATATCCAGCAATGCGATCAGAACGCAGCGGTCGTTTATGACCGAGCGACCACTTGATGGCTTCAACGAGCAATTCACCGACAAACATCAGCCACAAACCAAGCTGTACCACGCGCATGGTGGGCATCCCATATGCCAAAAACGCTTCACGTAAGCGACTCTGATAAAACCAAATTTGCCGTTGGACCGGCATCTGCTTACTACTTTGCCCCTCAAAATGGATCACCTGCGCCTGTGGTACAAACAGCATCCGTCGTGATTCACCCGCACTCAAGCGACGTTGCCACTCAACCTCTTCTGCATACAGCGCAAACCGAGGATCAAACAGCCCACGTTCGGCAATCACACTCGTGCGCATCAACAAGACTGCACCTACCAACCAGTCAACGGGTTGCTCGGTATCAGCAGATGTGTCGTCATAGCGATACCACCGTTGCCACGGGTTATGTGACCATATCTGGCCCCACGGCGTGCTTTCAAAAAGATATGTCCCAAGAGTAGGGAATCGGCGGCGTGAAGATTGCACACTTCCGTCACCGTAGCGCAACTCTGGGCCACAACCAATCACCTGTGGATATCGCACCAACGCATCAACGAGTGTGGCCAATGCGCCAGGTTGCACCACAGTATCAGGATTGAGACAACAGATGTACGGTGCAGGTTGATGGGCTAGCAACCACGTCAACCCCACATTATTGCCCTTGGCAAAGCCATGATTGACCGACTCGGTTATACACATCACCTGCGGGAACTCGGTTTGCACCATGGATACGCTACCGTCGTGCGACGCATTGTCGACAACCACAATCCGCCCTACCAAAGGGTCAAGAACGATGCTTCTGAGACAATCCCGTAGCAAATCGCGCGTATTCCATGACACAATCACCACGTCAATCATTGCGGGTCCCCTTTGACGCACGCTGCAGGCGTCGAAGCTCAACAAAGCTCACCATGGCGAACCACGCCATCACAGACGCCAACACCAAGCCGACCCAACCATCGCGCCACCCACCATTCGTGAGATAGCGATAGACGAACTCACGGACGGGCGCACCCACGTAGTTGCGCCATCGCACCGGTCGACCCTGCTGATACATCGTAGCCGCCTCACGGCGCGCATAGGCGGCCTGCTTGTGCCACAACTCATCGAAACGCTCGATATTCAGGTGCGTGAGATGCCCCTGGACGTGCTCAGTGCGACCACGCACGGCTGCCACCTCATGCACCTCAATCTGCTCGTCGAAGTGCGCCTCACGCCGGCGTACCGCGCGTAATTGATAATCGGGGTACCAACCGCCACCAACCAGACAGCGACCGAAGAAATAATTGTGGCGCGGTACCCAGTAGCCGGCAACGTCAGGGGGTGATTGCGTGCATACAGTGCCTAGTTCGTCGAGCAAATCAGGCTCAACGCGCTCGTCAGCATCCAAAAAGAAGACCCATGGCTGTGTGCACAACGACAGTGCCAAATTACGCTGCCCAGGGAATCCGCGCCACGCCTCGATAACCACGATTGCCCCTGCATCAGCGGCAATCGTCGCGGTGGCATCGGTGGATCGTTGATCAACCAACACCACTATTTCGGCTACACGCCCAGAGACGCTCGCGATCGCCGCGGCAATGTGCCGCGCTTCATCTTTGGCGATAATCGCCACACTTACTGGCATCACACTCATAACCGTGCGAGGCTCCGATAAATGCGTGCTTGTTCTGCATATTCGGTCGGCGAAAGCTGGCCACGCACTCGGTGCAACCAGGCCTGCAGATGTAACCGCATCATGCCCAAACGCAACCAGAACCGGTGCCACCACAGTTCATGAGGTGTCGCCCATCGCTCCCAATAACGCATGCGACTCTGCCACAAGGCAGTCAGCATGGCAGCTTTGAATTGTTGCGACGACGCCCCACCCACATGCATCACCACGGCAGCCGGCTCTTGCCAAATTGCCCAACCAGCTGCACGCACACGGCGACACCAGTCGACCTCCTCGACATACATAAAATACGTCTCATCGAGCATCCCAACATTGTTAAGCACCGCGACTCGCGTCAACATGCAAGCTCCCAGAGGATGATCAATGGCAAATGCGTGATCGCTTACGCCTTCTTCAGGATAACGTCCATGCCACCACGAATCATAAAAGCGACCTGGAGTCACTACCCCTGGTGGAAACAAATCGAACATTGTCATGGTGGGTGTGGGGAATCGGAACGCTGCTCGTTGGAGTGTCCCATCTGGATTACACAGTTGTGGAGACACCACTGCCACACGTGGATGCGCCACCAAAAAGCTCACGAGCGCTTCAATGGCGCCATCGTGCACCTCAGTGTCGGGATTCAACATCAACATGTACTGCATCTCTGGCAGCTGTGCCATCAACTGTTGCATACCACGATTTGTGCCCTTGGCAAATCCCAGATTCTCCCCTGGTTCAATCAGCAACACGCTAGGGAACTCTGTACGCACCATGTCCGGGCTTTGGTCACGCGATCCATTATCCACCACAACAATTGCTAGTGGAAGCGTGCAGCGTTGTAATGACTGTAAGCATGCTCGCAACAACGCGCATGTGTTGTACGAGACAATCGCCACACCAATGGGCGTCTGCAAGTCAAGAATCCGGGTTGTCATGATCTTTATCTCACTTCCCACCATACAAAACACCATGCGCACTTCATGTCACATGGTGTTTTGTATTGCTTTTGGATTACCATTCACACATGTCGAACACACATGCGGAGTACCGGCGTCGCGCAACATGCGCTACTGCTCAACATCAATCCAACGCATCGGCACATCATGTACATCGATGTCGCGTACGATTGGACCACAATCTTCGAGCCATGCAATTAAGTCATCTATGGTAAACCACCCAACCAAGTAACGACTACTATCCACAGGATTCAACCAAAAACGCACTTCACCATCAATCCACTGCCAACGTTCAAGCGAGTGCCAACGATGGCCGTGATTCGCTAACGCTTCACGTGTTTCTTCGAAGACGGAAAGTAATTCATCGAGGCGTAAGGCGGGGGTACGGCGCAAGGCAAGAATGCGCCGGTTCACAGAGTCACGCAAAGCCACCAGCTCTGCATAATCCAACTGCGAGATGTCGATGCTGGTCATGATATACCTCCTCCCTGCATCAACGAAAAACCCCCCACGAACCGCTGGACGGAATCGGAGGGGTCTCAATGGAGGCGACGACCGGATTCGAACCGGTGGATGGAAGTTTTGCAGACTTCTGCCTTACCACTTGGCGACGTCGCCGTCCCATGTGTTGTATCGTAGCACACTCGGTATCATTGTGTCAAAATGAGTGTTACACTACGATAAAGAATAAAGTCTTATCGAGGGATTTTCATGGACGAAATATTCAGCTATGTAAATCAGCGTGTACCCACAATCTTGCTCGTTATTGGCATCCTATTAGCCACTCTCGTCGTTGCGCGTCGTGTACGCGTTTGGGTACGCTCAGGTACCGGTCGATTCGGCGTCCCCGAAGAGATTGCCAACCTCTGTGGCAGTATTTCCTTTGTGGCCGTTATTTTTTTGGGTGTCGCTATTGCGCTCGCTCAAGCCGGATGGAGCACCGCAGCATCAAGCTTTTTGGCTGGTCTCGGCATTACCAGTATCATCATCGGCATGGCCATTCAAGACATGTTTCGTGGCTATACATCGGGCATCATGTTGCTCTATCATCGTCCCTACCAAGTCGGTGACGAAGTCACCATCGCCAACATTCGCGGAACGGTCACCGCGATTCGCATGCATGTCACGATTATACGCAGTCAAGACGGCGCTATCGTGGCCATTCCCAGCAACGCCATCTCGACCAACCCAATTACCAACCACTCACGATCTGGATTACGTCGTAACACGTTACATCTGACTATCCCACGTGACACCCAAACTGACACTCTGCTACAGGAGCTCCCCGACATCTTGCAACGCACAGCTGCTATTGCTCCTGAACCAGCGCCTATTACCGTCATTACCGGATTGAGCGGTGACAGCATGACCGTCGAGATTTTCTTTTGGTCTACTGCTGATGCAGAAAGCAACGGTAGCGCACGCACCAACGCCATTCTCGCAATTAACCGCCTCTTTGTCGGTCAGTCAACTCTGCAACTCAAATAACCGAAAACGACGCACGCCCCATTGACAGCTATTCGTGTCAATGGGGCGTGTGTGGTGCACACACGAATACAATAGGCCGTTAGTCGCGAGCCAAATAAAACGTCATACTGTGGATAACCGAGATGGGGTCGATGTATCGCACCCACACGCCATCTGGCACTTGCAATACTGTCGGTGCATAACTCAAAATGGCGCGCACATTGGCCTTAACCAACACATCAGCGACTTCTTGCGCACGATCAGCCGGCACCGCAATAATCGCCATTTCAATGCCTCGTTGTGCTACCACAGCAGGAATTGAGGTGCTGTGTTGTATTTCGATGCCACCAACACTATGCCCGACTTTGTCGGGGCTCGCATCAAAGACGGCGGCAATATGAATACCCTGAGCGCGAAAGCCCTCATACCGCACAATTGCTTCTCCAAGATGGCCAGCACCGACCAATGCAACTGCCCATGCACGATCAAGGCCAAGGATTTGTTCGATTTGTTCTAACAGACGCTCAACATCATAACCAATACCCTGCTTGCCAAATTCGCCGAAATATGAGAGGTCTTTACGAATTTGGGCTGCAGTCACATTGATTCGCTCGCCGAGTTCCTGTGATGAGACCGAGTGGACACCCTCGCGTAGTAAGTAACGCAGGCTTCGTGCATACAGTGGTAGGCGGCGCACTACTACGTCGGGTGGAGTGATGGTACGACTCACAAAACTCCTCCTGACATTGCACAAATCCAAATACAAATTCTGTGCAACAAGTATGAGATGAGAATAGCACTTTTTTTCACAACGTGCAAGCACGCGTACTTTTTGTGGGGCGACGTGCTATAATGCGCATGATTCAACTGTATTTGATTTGTCCTGCATTGGAGGCTTGTCAATGCACCAAAAACCCGGAATTGCACGACTACCATCAATGCGCAGTAGCACCCGAACTGCCAGTTCACCCCCCGTGCAGGCACGTTTATCGGCCAATGAAAATCCACTTGGTCCATCACCTAAGGCACTCGAAGCGATTGCGGAGGCATTACCACACATTCATCGGTATGCCGATCCCAACAACCTGCAATTACGAATGACTCTAGCAACTCGTTTGAACCTCCAACCGGAACACCTATTGTGTGCAAACGGATCAGACGAACTCATCCTGTTGACTGCACTGGCCTACATCAACCCGGGTGACGAAGTCATCATGGCTGACGGTACCTTTATCAGTTATTACATGCGCACCCAAATCATGGATGCCGCACAAAAACGCATTCCACTCGTGAATGGCACGCATAATCTGTCTGCGATGGCTGATGCTATCACCGCAAAAACCAAGATGATTCTCATCTGTAACCCGAACAATCCAACCGGTACCACCAATGGTGCTGCCGAGATGCAGGAGTTCTTGGTACGTGTGCCTGATGATGTCCTCATCATGGTAGATGAGGCCTATGTGGAGTATGTCACTCGTAACGACTTTCCTGACATGATTGCCGAAATTCGCAACGGTCGCAAAAACATGATTATTCTGCGTACCTTCGCCAAAATATACGGGCTCGCCGGATTACGTCTCGGCTACGGTGTTGCCCACCCAGATATGCTCGATTACCTGAACAAAGTTCGTCCCGTGTTCGACGTAAATGCACTTGCGTTAGTCGCCGGTATCGCCGCACTTGATGACCACGAACATCTGCATGCAAGTTTGGCACATGCAACCGAGTCACGAGCATTTTATCTGCGGGAGCTGACCGCACTCGGGCTTACACCGTTTTCGAGCGAGACTAACTTCGTCGCAGTCCGCGTCGGTGACGTAGGCAGTGACACAGCCGTCATGCAGGCCATGGCCCAACATGGCGTGGCGATTAATGCGCTCGGTGGCTGGGGTTTGCCCGGCGTCATTCGCATTTCATTTGGTACACCAACCGAGAACGCCTTGTGCATTAATGCACTCAAGGCGGTGCTCGCGAGTCGTTCATAATTATCTTAATGCGACATTCAACGCAGTGGCAATCGTGTGTAAGGATTTAGTTCTCTATGAAAATCATTGTTGTCGGAACAGGCTTTGTGGGGCTTTGTCATGCAGCGGTTTGTTCGGAGTATGGGCACGAGGTATATGCCTATGACATCGACCCCATCCGCATTAACGCCTACAAAACCGGACAAGCCAGCGAAATCGAACGCTTCATCAACGAACCTGGCCTCGCAAGTGTCATCGCAGAAAATCTCAATCGGTACCTCTTCTTTACGACCAATGTCAGCGACATCATCGAAGGCACCGATGCCATCTTCTTGTGTTTACCGACACCTCCCAAGCCCGACGGCTCCTCTGATTTGAGCTTTTATTTCACAGCAGTTGAGTATTTGGCCGGGTTACTGGCCAAACGCAGCGATCAGCGTCGGGTTGTGATTATCAACAAAAGCACCGTGCCAATCGGAACTGCTCGTGCCCTTGAACAAGTCCTCATCAAGCACAACGTGCCCAACGTCGGCGTTGCCTCGAATCCTGAATTTTTGCCTGAAGGTGATGCCGTCGAAAAATCACGCCGACCCGACCGAGTGGTGGTTGGTGCGGATACCGAGGCCGACTTTCGCATCATCAGACGCATCTACTCACAGTTCGTCAACCATGTGCGCATCCGCTACATTGAGACGACACCTGAGACAGCCGAAGCCATCAAATACGTAGCGAACACCCTGCTCTTGACGTATGTGTCATTTTGGAACGGCGTCGGTGCGCGCTTGGGCGAGACCTTCCCCAACATTCGCATGGAAGACCTCAAGCGTGGCGTCACTGCCGATGCACGCATCAGCACGTGGGGCTCATACGTTGGTATCGGTGCGGGTGGCTCATGCTTCGGCAAAGATGTTCAATCGTTGATTTACCAGCTTCAGAGCCGCAATCAAGATGCTCAGATTTTGCAGGCCGTCTATGACATCAATGAATACCAAAAAGTCTACTTACTCGATCGTGCTGAGCGCGAGGCAGGATTCTCATTTGCCAACAAAACCATTGCCGTACTCGGCCTAGCCTTCAAACAACGCACCAACGACATGCGCGATTCATCGGCACTTAAAGTTGTTGAAGGGTTATTAGGTCGTGGCGTCAAGGCGATTCGTGCGTATGATCCCATGTCCATGCACGAGGCTACTAAGTTTTTTGATGTATCCAAGAACCCATTATTTGCAAAAATCAGCTACGAGCAATCGGTCAAAGCGGCCTTGGCCGGCACCGATGCATTGGTCATTGCCACCGATTGGGAGGAGTTCCGCGGGTTGTCACGCACTATCGAGCTCAACACTCAAAAGCCGTATTTGATTATTGACGGGCGGCGCATGGTACCCGATTACGGCGAATTGGTGTCGCAAGGTTACCGATATTTGGCCGTGGGTTCACCATTGCTGGGGCAAGAGTAGTAGTCACACAAAACCGGCGCTGAGCGACTGCTCAGCGCCGGTTTCTTTTGTCGAATTAGGCATTGCGCAAAGCGTTAATCATCAAATCAAGTGGGGGGCGTTGCCCGGTCCAATGCTCGAACGCAATAATCGCCTGTTTGGCTAACATCCCAATCCCATCATAGCCATGGGCACCACGCTGTTGTGCATCGGCAAGCAACGTCGTTGGTCGATAGACCATGTCATATACCACCATACCCGGTTGAATGAAATGCGCAGGCAACGGGGTTTCATCACCGTGCCACCCAAGTGATGTTGCATTCACAATCAGCTGTGCATGGCCGATAACGTCATGTAAATCAGGTTCATCCGGGGCTGCATAGGTAAGTATTGGATCATGATCTAATGATGACAGGACATCTCCCAGCAATTCTTCGGCACGCTCAAGCGTACGATTAATGATGGTAATCCGGGCAGCGCCAGCATGTGCCAACGCAAATGCAGCAGCACGAGCGGCGCCACTCGCACCCAAAATAACGACTTCAAGATGTTCTGGATTCAGCGCACACACATTGATGACTTCATCCAAAAACGCCGGTGCATCCGTATTTGTCCCACGCAATCGGCCATCTTCGAGACGAATAATGGTATTTGCTGCACCAATAAGCTCAGCAAGTGGGTCTATTTCGTCAAGGAGCGGCAAAATCGCCAACTTATGTGGCAGGGTGACATTGGCACCATACATGTGCGGGGCCCGCAACGATTCGATACGTGTGGGCAGCTCAGCAAGTGGCGTATGCCAACGTTCGTACTGTGCATGTATTCCAAGGTACGCAAATGCCGCATTGTGCATCGCAGGTGATTTGCTATGCGCCACTGGGTCACCAATCACGCCAGCCACACGCATCGTCGAACTCGACATACAGACCACTTCCTATTCACGGATTTATTGGGCGCAATTGAGGTATTCTTGTTCGAACACCAGGAATTCAGCATACGTCGCCGCAAAATTATGCTTCCCCGGCTCACCACACGCCGCAACAAAATACATGTAGTTTGCAGTGGCATCAGGTCGCGCAGCAGCACGCAACGCAGCGAGGCCAGGGGCGCTAATTGGCCCAGGAGGTAAGCCAATTTGCACACGGGTATTGTATGGACCAGGGGCAGCATTAATCTGCTCAATCGTCAAATTATCAAGCTTTGGCCACCAGTTTTCTGATGTGCCAAGAATGTACTGAACCGTAGGATCGGACTGGAGCTTACCACCGCCGGTCTCACCGATGTTTTCAGGCTTAAGGCGATTCCAAAAGACAGCCGAGATGAGGGCCATTTCGTCTTGGCGCGTTGCTTCGCGCTGAATAATTGATGCCATAGTCACAATTTGATGCACATTGACATCAGGCACCTGAACAACACGCTCAATAGTGGAATATTGTGTGTCGAACTGGGTCAACAGTGTATCAACGACTTCAGTAATCGTGGCAGTTTCATTGAGGCGATAGGTGTCAGGGAAGAGATACCCTTCAAGGGAAGCGCCCTCTGGCACGTCGCCAAGATACACATGACCACTCCTGAAGCGCTCAGCATCACGAAACGCCTCAAGCGCGGTGGCTTCGTCCACATTGAGCAGACCGGCATTCCCAATGATGGTTGCAATCTGTTCGATGCGCATCCCCTCGATAATCGTGATTTGCACCTCTTTCACGACCCGAGCCTGCTGGAGGGCAATCATGATTTCGCCCATGGTCATGTTCTGGCGTAGCAGATAATTGCCGGCCTGCATTTTGCCGTCAAGTTCTTGCATCCGCACCAACAACACAAACAAGAGCGGCTGTCGAATCAACTTTTGTTCGGCCAAACGCGTTGCTATCGATGTGGTTGTTTCACCCTGTTCGACCACAAACTCTAACGGCGTATCATCAGTGCTCGCAGGACGACGAATTTCGCTGGACAACAGCATGACCGCACCCGTGGCAACCACGGCGAGAAATGCGATGACCATGAACATTGCACGAAAGAAACGAAACACGCTGATACCTCGCAAAGTACATTACGGCGTTGGTGTCTCAGTCGGTAGAACCACTTCTGGTGTCGCAGTCGGTACAACCGGGCTCTCACTCGTTGGTTGTGGCTGCAACGGATCAACCGTCGGTGTGACGTTCGCATCAGCGGTTGCAGTTTGCTCAACGACCGGTGTCAGCGTGGGCGTGGCAGACGTGGCTGGTACACGCGTCGGCATTAACAAATCTTCAATGGGCAATCCGATGGTTGGCGGCTCGATCAACGTTTGGTTGATCCAACCAACACCATCCGGTGCATCAATGGACGACGTATCTGAGCGTTTGTCGCCAAGCCGTATCTTGAACCATGAGCGATCAGGGGTCGTAGCCAAAAAGACCAACTCATCGTCAACCTCTACCTGACCAACCACGTTATTGGGCTGAATTGCAGGTTGTGATCGCACATTCCCCGGCTTGAGTACCACACCTCGGACATCACCAACAGGCACATCCGTTGGCGCCATGGTTGCAGTGGCCTCTACCGTCACTGGCTCTTCGGCAGGCGGATTATCCGTATCTATGATGCCTTCGCCACTTTCCGTGGTTGCGGCCGGTTGTACACCGATAATCGTCATCTCACCGCGGACACGCTCAAAGACGTTCCACGCAACGACTAACGCTAACAGAAAAACGACCGTAGAGATGGCTGTTTTGACCAACTCCATCGTTTTGAGCATCATGTTATTGCCCTGCATCTGGTCAATGGCACTCTGGGCCACGCCAGCGACGGACTCACCCCATGATGTTTTGCTGCGATCATCGCGGGCCAGACGACGCAATGCAAAGAGTGCGCGCGTGTTACCAACGGCTGATAGCGCACGGACGACGCTCCAACGTACGTTACTATTCGGATGATTTAAGGCCTCTACCAAAGCAGAAGCGGCACGTCGATCACCAATCTCGCCGAGTACCTCGGCCGCGCGATACGCGGTAAGCCAAGGGCCTTCCGGATGCAATGCGGGAATCAACGCAGGCAAGGCAACTGGACCCAACGCCACCAACTCTTCAGCAGCATGAATGTGGGCCGGATTGTCTGGATCACCCAAGGCCTGTACGAGCATCAAACACCGATCAAACAACGGACCTGACGTCGCAATTGGCGCAGTCTGTGATGTATTTGACACAGTTTGCAATAACTTTTCGAGATAGGCCGAGGCAGTAGCACGTGCATTGCGCGCCTTGAGCTCGCGCTGACGAATGCGCAACGGTGCTGATTGGCCTTGATCACTCCCCGCACGCGGTGAATTGCTGCGCCGAGGATCGGGGGATCGTGAATCTTGATCCATGCGTTAAACTCTATCCTGCTGATAAACTTGCACGAGGTGCGTAACTTCAATTGCGCTATTACAGCAGGTATTGTAGCACTTTACCGTTTAAAACGTCAATCAAACACCACGATAATTTGATGCCTGCACCGAATACGATGCATAATGACAGGGGATTGTTGTGCCGCAAGGATGGCGCTATGACTGGATTTTTGGCAGATGCTGACATGCAGATGAATCGCATTGAACACCATCGTCAGCAAATAGCCACGTACATTGACATGACGAGCGCCAATCCAACTGCACAAGGACTGCGCTTTCCTCCTGATATACTCCAAGCCGCAGCCAATAGCTACTGGGCAGAGCGCCACTACCAACCAGACGCTCGTGGCTTGGCTGCAGCCCGTGTTGCTATCGCCTCGTACTACTCAACTCGCAGCCCAGCCCTTTTGCTTGATCCTGATCATGACATTTACGTCACGGCAAGTACGAGCGAGGCGTATGCGTTGCTCTTCGCCCTCTTGACCAATCCAGGTGATAATGTGCTTGCACCAAATATTTCGTACCCGCTGTTCGACTATTTGGCTGCCATGTTTCGCATTGAATTACGTCCATACACACTTGATATGCACCGTGGATGGCGCATCGACCCATGGCATTTGGGGCGTATGAGCGACAATCGCACGCGTGCAGTACTCATCGTATCGCCACACAACCCGACCGGACATGTCATCAAAAAGCCCCTCCCCGTACTCGAATGGCTTGATATTCCCATCATCTGCGACGAGGTGTTTGCCGAGATGCCCTACGCAATCCCAGCTGTCCCTCCACTTGCTGCCCTGATGCCTACACTGCCCATCTTCACGCTGAACGGCATCTCGAAGATGTTTGCCCTCCCTGACCTCAAACTTGGCTGGATTACCATGACAGCTCGAGCACGTGAGACCTACGCCGAACGCCTCGCCGTACTGAATGACACCTTACTCGGTGCCAATAGCCTCACTCAACACATGTTGCCGCACATCATGCGGCACGGGATGGATTTTGTGGCCACCCAACAACACCATGTGCGGCACAATATGAACTTGGCCCTGAATCTGCTCGCACAATCACCAGTGCTCCGCGTTCGCCCACCCGATGCAGGGTACTATCTATTTGTGGAGGTCTGCGCCGAACTCAGCGAAGAAGACCTCGTCGTTCATCTCCTGAATCACGGTGTGCTCGTACATCCCGGCTTTTTCTTTGGTAGCAGTACGGGATGTTACGTCGTCATTTCGTGTCTGGTCGAGACAACCCGTCTCGTCGAAGGCATCGAACGCATGATTCGTGGACTTCATGCACATCCACACATAATCATGGCACAATGAGATTGTTGTCTTTTGCGATAACACAACGAATACAAAGGAGTACATACCGCTATGAATCGGACCACCGCTGACGAACAACTCTTATTACAACCACACAAAAACGACGCATTCAACCGCACCGACACGTGGCGTGTGCTACGCATTATGAGTGAGTTTGTGGATGGATTCGATGATTTAGCTGATGTGGGGCCGGCTGTGACCATCTTTGGCTCGGCACGAATCAAGCCAGATGATGATTTGTATCAAGCCACTGTCGACACCGCACGTCTCATCGGCGACGCCGGTTTTGCGGTCTTTACTGGTGGTGGCCCCGGCATCATGGAGGCTGGCAATCAAGGGGCACGTCGTGCCGGAGTCCCATCAATCGGTCTCAACATTGAACTACCGTTTGAGCAACATGTAAATCCGTTTGTAAGCAAATCGCTCGAGTTTCGCTACTTTTTTGTGCGCAAAACACTACTCGTCAAATATTCATCGGCATTTATCTGCTTCCCTGGAGGATTCGGCACACTTGACGAACTCTTCGAAGCCGTTACCCTTGTGCAGACCGGTAAAGTCCACAACTTCCCGATTATTTTGTACGGCTCCGCATATTGGGGTGGCCTCATCAGCTGGCTTCGTCACAGTGCCGTGGCCATCGGAGCACTCAGCGAAGCTGAATTGTCATTACTTCAAGTTGTTGATACTCCAGCAGCGGTGCGCGACATTATCGTCAGTGCTGAGGCCGAACGTATTGCCCGTGAAGAAGCGGCCTATAGCGCATTGGTTGAGGCAACCAAAAAAGCCTGATTCCATCCACTTATACGGGATCATGGGTATGTGCATCCGTGTCATTCTGAATGTCACTTTGCCACTGTTCGAGCCACGTAATTGCTGATGCCAACCGTGTCTCTGGGAGTTGTCGATATGAATAAATCTGAAAGACACGCACCAACCCAATAAATATCCCCAGATAATCGTTCCGCTTCGTGAGTTGTACAGACGTCATCGCAGTTTGTCGGGCCGTCTTGACCATCTGCGTGGCACCAGCATCAGCCAATTGGATGTGATTTGGCATCACATCTGCATCAGCCTGTTGCGATAATTCACGTTCGCCAAGCAGTTGATGACGCGCTAATGCAGCCACTTCGTGAGCCTGTACGTACGCTTGCTCGATGGCAGATTGATGATATCGATCGGGGACCATGCCATCTTGGGCGGTTGCACCATTCGGTTTAAATTGTTGCCACAACACGGACGCCGACTCTGATTGCCACTGCGCCAAAGCCGAACCTGCTTTGGACGGAAGAGTGCACAACCAGAACGGCAATAAATCGACGCGTAAGCACAACGCTGGTCGGCGAGTGCCGTCATCGTCAACCAGCCACATTGGCTTAAGCCCCTGCGCTAACACCGGAATGCGTCGGAGGGCGCGCTCGTAACTCGCCGGAGCGAGATCAAGCCGTTGTAGCACCCGTCGTACCGGAATATACTGTGCATTTGGATCAACGCCTAAAACCGTCAATATATCGCTAGTCGCATATATCGGTGTACGGATAAGTGACATCTCAGATGCTCCTTGAACGCAACATTCACATGGTATGATACATGGCAATGAGGCAGTCTGTATGCGAGATTCTATCCCATCTATGAGCAAAGTCATCTACTTCGACTGTTTTTCGGGCATCAGTGGCGACATGATTCTCGGTGCCCTCTGTGATGCTGGTCTAGACATTGCGCAATTACGTGCAATGCTCAACACGTTGCCTGTCAGTTCATGGTCGATAGACGCAACTCGCGAGGTACGTGGATGGTTGTCGGGCACTCGCATGCACGTGGTTGCACCGGAGCAAGATACGCATCGGCATTTGCACGACGTAACTGCCATCATCAACGCCGCCGAATTACCCGCCCATGTCAAATCGCAAGCAATTGCTGTATTTACCCGGTTAGCTGAGGCTGAGGCGCACATTCACGGCGTCACCGCCGAAGAAGTTCACTTCCACGAAGTCGGAGCACTTGACGCCATCGTCGACATTGTGGGGATTGTAGCTGGCTTGGCGCTCCTTGATATTCGGCACGTGTACGCGTCACCTCTTCCACTTGGGAGTGGTTGGGTACGTGCGGCACACGGCGACATTCCAGTTCCTGCGCCAGCCACATTGCGCCTATTAAGCGAGGCCAACGCGCCTATTATTCCTGACCAAGCCAACTTCGAATTAGTCACACCCACCGGCGCTGCGGTATTAGCAACGCTCGCACAGTTCCGTCGTCCGGCTATGCACCTTGAGCGCATCGGTTATGGGTTCGGCAAAAAACAGACCGAACGACCAAACGCCTTACGCGTCTGGATTGGCACAGCCCAAACTCCAGCCGAACACGTACTCCTCATCGAGTGCAACATTGACGATCAAACACCTGAGCAACTTGCATACGTCTGTGAGCGTCTAATGCTTCATGGAGCACGTGATGTGTGGCAAACTGCCATCACCATGAAGAAAGGTCGTGCGGCCGTGCAACTCTCGCTCTTGTGTGATGCCGACCGCGAAGCACATCTCGTTGATCTGTTAATGCGTGAAAGTAGCACACTGGGCATACGTCGGCAGTTCGTTGAACGCCACGTTGCCGAGCGCGATATCCAGTCCATCCAAACCGCATATGGGATGATTCGTGTAAAGCACAAACGCTGGCAAGGCAAACGGATTGCATCAGCACCGGAATACGAAGATTGTGCACAAGCAGCCAAAGCACACGAGGTACCCATCCAGCACGTCTATCAGGCAGTACATCTGGCCCTCAATACACAACCATAATGCGGGCGTAACTCACACGTGTTGTTTTTCGTGTATACTGACGGCATCCACTGTGTTGTGTAATCATGTTACCTTACCGTCAATACGCTGTGATGCACACATCGCACACATATCGCATGACGGCACTCTAGGAGGAACGCTTTGGAGTTGTTACAAACGATTAAAAACCGCATGGCACTCGTCTTCCCCGGTCAGGGATCACAGTACGTTGGCATGGGCAAGTTGTTGTACAGCGTGTCGCCAGCCGCACGACGAATTTTTGATCGAGCTGACCAGGTGCTCGGATTCTCGTTAAGCACACTCTGTTTTGAGGGCCCTCAAAGCGAACTCGATGACACCATCAACGCGCAACCTGCCATCTTGACCGTCAGCATTGCGTGTCTCGACGCACTTCGTGAGCGTCTCAATCCACTTGGTATTACCGTCATGCCAGCCATGGTGGCTGGACATAGTCTTGGTGAATTTACCGCCCTCGTTGCAGCCGGGTCACTTGAATTCGATGAAGCACTACTACTCGTGCGTGAACGTGGTCGTCTCATGAAAGAGACATCCATTGAGCGCCCAGGCGGCATGGCGGCCGTCATTGGTCTTGACGAACATCAGCTCCGCGAAGTTGTCAATGAGGCCCAATCACTCGGTGTGGTCACACTTGCCAACTCAAATTCACCCGGCCAAACCGTTCTCTCTGGTGAAGTCGAAGCACTTACCCGTGCCATGGAGCTTGCCAAGGCTCGTGGTGCCAAATTGGTCCAGCGCCTCGCCGTCTCAATCGCCTCCCACTCACCCTTGATGCAGCATGCGGCCAATCACTTTGCAGAGCTCGCTGGTCGCGCCAATATGCGCCCACCAATGATGCCGCTCATCGCCAATATAAGTGCCTCAATGTTGCATAGCGTCGAAGAACTTCGCACCGAAATCACCGGTCAACTTACCCGTCCCGTGTTGTGGACTGGTAGCGTTCAGACCATGGTTGAACAAGGTGTTGAGACATTCATCGAGCTAGGACCAAAACAGGTCCTCTCTGGGCTGATTAAGCGCATCAACACCCAAGTACAGACCATCAGTCTTTCGGACGTCGAGATCGTCAAGTTGTTGTACCCCAACGACAACGAAGCATTCGCAACTGCATAACACAGAGGGACCCCCATGCGTCGAGTTGTGATTACTGGAGTGGGGGCAGTCACCCCACTCGGCAACGATATGCACACCACCTGGCACGCGCTCCTCGCCGGTCAGAGTGGTGTGGCCCCGATTACCCGCTTTGATGTCAGCGATTATGCCGTGCGCATTGCCGGTGAAGTCAAGGACTTTGCTCTTGATCCGGCCGTTGACCCGCGTGAAGCCCGCCGCTCCTCATTGTATGTACGCTATGCGCTGAACGCCTCACTTGAAGCGCTCCGGCATGCTCAACTCGACCCACAAAGCATGGATCGTGAACGCCTTGGCGTCATCTACGGCACCGGCGCTGGTGGTATCGACTTGATTGGCGATAATGTCGAAATTCTGCGCGACAAAGGCACGCGCCGCGTTGCACCGACCCTGATTGCCAACATGATTGATGACGCCGCCTCCGGTTACATTGCCATCCAAACAGGTGCCCTTGGGCCGAATATGGCAATTGTTGCTGCCTGCTCAACTGGTGGTCACAATATCGGTGAAGCCTACGAAACCATTCGACGTGACGATGCAGATGTGATCATTGCTGGTGGCGCCGAAGCCCCTATTGTCCCTGTTGTCGTCTCTGCGTTTACCAACATGCGTGGCTTGGCTGGTGATAACGATACTCCAGGCTACGCCTGCAAACCATTTGACCGTCGTCGTGATGGCTTTGTGTTGTCAGAGGGTGCCGGTGCCGTGATTCTCGAAGAACTTGAGCATGCCAAGCGTCGCGGTGCTCCCATCATCGCCGAGGTGATTGGCTACGGCAACAGCAATGATGCCAAAGACATGATTGCTGCAGGTGAAGATGGCGCTGGTCCGGCCCGTGCCATGAAAATGGCTATCCGCAAGGCGGGCATTGCACCTGACCAAATCGACTACGTCAACGCACACGGCACAGGTACGCCACTCAACGACATGGCCGAGACCCGTGCAATTAAAAGCGTTTGTGGCGACCATGCCTACAACCTGATGGTCAACTCATCAAAATCAATGCTCGGCCATATGATGGGAGCGGCTGGAGCCGTTGAACTCATCGTAACGGCCTTGAGTGTACATCATGGTATGGTGCACCCTACCATCAACCTTGAGCAATCTGATCCCGATTGCGACCTTGATTATGTGGCCGGGACGTTCCGTCATGCTCCGATCACGATTGCCCTCTCAAACTCAATTGGGTTGGGTGGACACAACTCAGCCATCATCGTGCGCAAATTCGAAGGATAAACTATCATCATACACAAGCAGGCCAGCGCTAGCGCTGGCCTGCTTGTGTGTTTATGCAACACAGCGTTTAAGCATCTGGGTGTGCGCATATAACTCGTTCGTATCATCTAGCGGCGCCAAATCGCCACGTCCATAGCGACGTACAAGCGCTAGTCGCACCAAATAATCTGCAAAATGTGGGTTTTTGGGCAACAACGATCCATGCAAATAGCATCCGAATGCATTGTGCGCACGAGCCCCCTCTCCGGCATCTTCGCCGTTGTTCCCATTACCGACCAGTACACGACCAATTCGCTGTGCCCCGCTCCCCACATATGTGCGACCACTGTGGTTTTCAAAGCCAATCAATGTACGCGGCGCACCATCCGCAACCGACCAGTCTAATTCGATCGCCATGTTCCCAATTAAACGCCTGCTGCCACCAATGGTGTGCACATCGAGCGCCCCAACTCCAGGAAGTTTGTCTCCTGCATGCGTCAAAAAGTAATTCCCCAACAGTTGGTACCCACCACAAATAGCCAAGGTGACGAGACCATCAGCGATGGCTGCACGCACCTCAGATCCTTGACGCTGTACGAAGTCATCGGCAATTAACGCTTGCCCACTATCTTGCCCTCCCCCAAAAAACGCCATGTCATAGGTTTGCCATGCCACGGTTGTACCCGGATGAATGGCATCTACCACGACCTCGATACCACGCCACGCACACCGTCGTACCAACGTGATGATGTTCCCACGGTCTCCGTAGATGTTCATTTGTGCAGGATAAAGATGAGCGATTCGCAATTGCATGTCGACCTCCTGCCATATCCTCGGTGAGTTATCACATATCTACCAATTTGCCCCTATTATCCCACAATATCCCACACATAATGTGGGATATTCTGACTATCCCACGCTTTTCCCCCAGTTTTCCACCAGCTCATGTGGGATATGTGGATAACTAACCCACATAGTAGATTGTGGGTTATTGTGGGATACGTGCAATTTCTCGCATCTGAATCATGGATGTGGGTTATTGTGGGATTCACAAGTTATCCACATTTTTCACATCCACCACAAAACGCGTTTTACCGCATCAGAAAGCCAATCTGTGATAATGTGGGATAACTTGAGTTATCCACATATTGTGGATAACTTTTTTCGCAAGACCGTCTACTCAACACTCAGCACGCACTCATGAAAATCAGATTACAATAGACACAAGGGGAGCAGGAGGGGCGACGTGCGTATACTACATCTCGCAGACTTACATATCGGTGTCGAAAATTACGGACACTTCGATGCATCCCATGGGATGCATACGCGTTTGATGGATTTTTTAGCGCGCCTCGATGAAGCCATTGACTACGGCATAGCCTCTGAGGTCGATTTGGTGCTCATTGCGGGGGATATGTTCAAAAACCGCGATCCTCAACCACGGCATCAACGCGAGTTTGCCAATCGGATACGACGTCTCTACGAAGCAGATATTCCGGTGCTGATGATCATTGGCAATCACGATACTGCGCCAGGACGTGACACGGCAAATTCAGTGTCAGTATACGAAGGGCTCCAATATCCGGGTGTCACGATAGCAAAACGTCTTGAAGTCCACCGCTATACGAGTGCCCACGGGAATGTTGCAATAATTTGTATACCGTGGATTATGCGTGAGATATTTTTGAGTAACAATGATGCGTTGCGAAATGCTCCAATCAGCGACCAAGAAACAGTGATGATTCAGGTAATTGAGCAATTCATCAGCACACAAGTTGAGATCTTACAAGCCGAAGATGCACAACGTCCAATCGTCGTCACCTTCCATGGAACGGTAAGTGGGGCGGTCGCCGGATTTGAACGGCAGCTGACGCTCGGCAAAGATCTTCAACTTCCACAGTCTGTTCTCACCCCAACTGGAGTTGATTATGTGGCACTCGGACATATCCACAAGCATCAAGTCCTTCGACAACAACCACCAGTGGTATATGCGGGCAGTCTTGAGCGCATCGACTTTGGTGAAATCAGCGAGAAGGCCAAAGGGTGCATTCTGGTGGAGTTCACCGGTCGCACAGCCTCGTGGACCTTCAAACCACTTGCTGCGCGTGCCATGGACATCGTCGAACTCGATTTAACCACGATAGCAACACACATTACCGAGCGTGTCGAACTCGAAATTGAACGACGATCAACCCTCAAAGATGCCATTGTAGCGGTGCAACTCACCCTTCTCCCCGAACAAAAGCCTCTGCTCAGCCTTACACGTATCCGCCAAAAACTTGAACTTGCCGGAGTAGCGCATATCGCACGTATTGTACGCATCACACCCGAAGAAAAACGTGCACAAGAAGCCGATGTGACCCACGACGCCGATATCCCGACGCCGAGCCAAGCACTTGCTCGCTATCTGGGCAAAACTGACTATTCCACGCACGAACGCGACGAGTTATTGTCACTTGGTAACCACATTATTGATTATTGCGATACATAGGTGACATCGATGAAAGCAGTTGTCATGGCCGGAGGTGAGGGGTCGCGGTTACGCCCACTTACCCTGAATCGCCCCAAACCAATGGTACCGCTCGTTGATCGTCCAGTCATCGGCCATATCATTGAGTTGCTACGCCGGCATGGCATCACAGAAATTGTGATTACTGTCCAATACATGGCGAATGTCATCCAAGATCAATTCGGTGATGGCAGTGCTCTTGGCGTGAATATTACCTACTCACACGAAGATCGCCCACTCGGCACCGCCGGCAGTGTCAAATACGCTGCACACCTCCTCACCGAACCCTTCCTCGTGATTTCGGGAGATGCGCTAACTGACATTGACCTCACCCGAGTGATTACTCGTCACCACCAAAGTGGCGCCCTCGCAACAATGACGCTGACGCGCGTGCCGAATCCTCTTGAATACGGGGTGGCCATCTGTGATGCTGACGGTTTTGTCACCGATCTCGTAGAAAAACCGAGCTGGGGCGAGGTGTTTTCTGATACGGTAAATACCGGCATCTATGTCTTTGACCCGATGATATTTACCTACATAGACGATCAAATCGCCGTCGACTGGTCGAAGGACGTCTTTCCCCGCATTCGCCGTGAAGGACACAAGATTGCCGGATGCATTGTGGACGGCTACTGGACAGATGTCGGCACCATCGAGGAGTACATGCGGGCCACGCGCGATTACCTCATGGGGCTCGTCAATCTCCCACGGCTCGGGCGGCGTATTAGCGATGATGTGTGGGCGGATGGTGAGATTGAAATTGATCGGAACGCCATCCTGCACGGTCCTATCTACTTCGGGAATGGTGCGCGTATCAAAAGTGACGCCCATATCATCGGTCCTACCGTTATTCGCGATTACGCCATCATTGATAGTGGTGCCATCATCGACCGTAGCATCATCTGGCGTAATTCATACATCGGTGAACGCGCCGAACTACGCGGTGCAATCGTGCTCCGTCAGTGTAATATCAAAAACCGTGCATTACTCTCAGAGGGTGTGGTTGTCGGCGATCAAACCATGATTAATGCCGGTGCGATTATCGGCAGCAACGTCAAAATCTGGCCCGACAAAGAAATCGATGAACGTGCGACCATCAATAGCAGCATCATCTGGGGATCACAGGGACGTCGTGTCTTGTTCGGACGACAAGGGATTACTGGACTGGTCAACATCGATTTGACCCCTGAGTGGTGTGCACGCATCGGCGCAGCGATCGGTGCAGCCCTACCCATGGGGACGACCATCACTGCTAATCGCGATTCACATCACACTGCACGGATGCTCAAGCGCGCATTGATGGCCGGCTTACCATCTGCAGGCATCAACGTACTCGAACTCCATAGTCTTCCGCTCCCTGTTGCTCGGTACATGACCTATGCGAGTGGCTCAAGCGGTGGCATTCATGTGCAGGTGTCGTCCGAAGATGAGCGTATGGTCGAAATTCGTATTCTCGATCGGAATGGGCTCGACATTGATACCACCAACGAGCGCAAGATCGAGGGTATTTTCTTCCGCGAGGATTATCGTCGCGCCTACTACGATGAAATAGGTCGCATCACCGATGTCACTAACGCAACGGACACCTACAGCACTGCGTATCTCAAAGCACTACGCACGGATATTTTTCAGGCAAATCATAATTTCCAAGTGGCCATCGACTACGATCACGCAAGCAGTTCATCGATTCTTCCGAGTATTCTTCGCCGCCTCAATGTACGCTCCGTAGAGCTTAACGCGAATCTTGAAGACGTACTCGTCGCACATCAACGTGAAAATGACGCAGCCGATTTAGCTCGACTAGCACGTGTCACACCCGTGCTAGGTGCCGATCTCGGTGTACGTATAGAAGCCAATGGTGAACGTGTTTCGTTCATTGATGGGCGCGGGCGGATGATTGCCCCGATGCTGGCACTTGCCGTCTTGGTTGACCTTGTCCTTGCTGCCGAGGGTGGTGGTGTCGTTGCGGTACCCATCACGGCACCGCGCGTATTCGAAAGCATTGCGGCCCGTCGTGGTGGTGCTATTGTACGCACACGCGCATCACTCAGCGCACTGATGCAACTTGCCGCCAAACGCCGCGATTTATTGCTCCTCGGTGATGGTCAAGGGGCCATGATATTCCCACGGTTTTATCCGGTCGCAGATGGTTTGTTTAGTATCGCCAAGACCATTGAACTCCTGTTGCATCAAACGACGCGCTTTGATGAAGCAGTAGATAGTGTGCCTGAGTTCTATGTGAGCTCTGCGCTTGTTGCCTGCCGCTGGGATCTCAAAGGGAGTGTCATGCGCCAACTCAGCGAACAGTTCAGCGACCGCCGGCACCAAACCATCGATGGTCTCCGTATTGATGCTGATGATGGGTGGGTTTTGATTACCCCGGACAGCGATGGCCCCTATATCGCCATTCACGCTGAAGGCGTGGATGAGTCAACCACATCGACACTCATTCAACGCTATAGCGACCAAATTACCGACCTACAGCGTCAATAACACCATCACGGGGCACGGCGTTTGCCGTGCCCCGTGATGATAACTCTCTGTGTGCACTACTACTGTGCAGACGGAAGATCGCGCGGATCAAATGCACCCGGCAACAACTGTGCGACGGATGTCTCAACCCATTGACCGTGCAAATTCGCCAAAAACACCACTGCATCTTTGGCTAACTCAGACATGACCTGCCGACACCCACCACACGGACTCACCGGACCAGGGGTATCAGCAACGACCGCTAAAGCCACGATATCACGGGCACCAACCGCCCATGCCGACTGCATTGCCACGCGCTCTGCACAGTTTGTGCTTGGGTATGCGGCGTTTTCGATATTGCACCCTTTAAACAGCTGACCATCACGAGTCAAGACCACTGCCCCCACCAAAAACTGTGAGTACGGCGCATACGCATAGGTACGTGCATCCTTGGCAGCGTCAATCAGTTGCGAGGGGTTGATTACTGGAGTCACCTTTGCCTCCTTGTTTAGCGGTGTACACAATCCGAATGCGACTCATGCGAATACCATTCATGGCGACAACGGTCATAGTCGCACCATCAATTTCGATTTCATCGTTGAGCTGGCTCATCCGCCCTAATTGCTCGGTGACAAATCCACCAATTCGGTCGGATGTTTCTGAGTGCAATGCCAAACCGGTCAAGTCGTTCACATCGTCGAGCAAGAGCCGGGCATCAACGACAACATCGCCATCACCATTCCAGACGACATCGGGATCGCGATTTTGGTCGTACTCGTCGTTAATTTCACCAACAATCTCTTCGAGAATGTCTTCGAGCGTAATAATACCAGTGGTCGAACCGTATTCATCAACCACAACCGCAAAATGGACCCGCCGTGCCTGCATAGTCTTGAGGAGTACCCCAATATTGATCATCTCTGGTACATAGTATGGGGCACGCATCATCTCCGCAACCACAAAGTCGGTGTTGCCGTAGCGCATGCCAAGCAACAAATCTTTTGCATAGAGAAGTCCAATGATACGGTCATTTGATTCACGATAGACGGGGATGCGCGAGTGCCCGTGCGTCGTCACCAATGCCAGTGCCTCATTAAACGGTGCATTTGCGCTAATCGCAACAACATCCACGCGAGGCGTCATGACCTCACGCACGATCGTGTCACCAAACGTGATGATATCCTCGATCATTTCCCGTTCTTCGGGCTGAATCACACCTTCTTCTTCACCCACGTTGACAATGGTCAACAACTCTTCTTCGGTGACAATTGGGGTTAACACCTCTTTGCCACTCAAGCCAAAGACTCGTCGCGCCATAAAGTCAATCAACATGATGATTGGGCGTAAAATAATCGTCAGAAAGTAGAACGGTCCCGCAATAAACCGTGCAGTCTCACTCGGATTACGGAGCGCAATAGCTTTGGGCAGCGCCTCCGCAAACAAAATGATACCGATGGTCATCACCACAATCCACAAAATTTCTTGATAGAGCTGTAACCCTTCAAGCAGGCTGACCACGAGTGCGGTAGTAACGATGAAACCGATGGTATTAAGGAGCAATACAGACACTTTAAATCGGTATGCATCGTTGATTAACGCATGCACCAAATTTGCTCGCGACGACGTGTGCAAAGCATTTAATTGTCGTCGCGAAATCATACTTAACGATGCCTCGGCCGCTGAGGCAAGTGCGATTAAGAACAGGGCACACAAGATACCGATCCACCTGAGCGGTATGTCGATTGGGTCCAACATGACTCCTTTATTTGTCGTGGTGCATCAACTACGAAAACAGAGCACTCAACGACAAATCTTTGTGAATACGCAAAATCGCCTCAGCAAAGAGCGGGGCTACGCTAATCGTACGAATACGCGCATCAGCTGACTCCGGTGCTTGCGGGATTGTATCGGTCACAATGGTTTCAACCATTTGTGAGTCTCGTAATGCACTGATGCCATCACCCGCAAATATTCCGTGCGTGGCACAGGCATAGACATGTGTGGCGCCACGCTGACGCAATGACTTGGCCGCCTCAACCAACGTACCACCAGTTGAAATCATGTCATCCACAATGACCGCTGGGCGTCCAGCCACATCGCCCACCATTTCGAGCATCTCAACGGCATCCGGACGTGGACGTTGTTTGGCAATAATCGCCAAACTGGCACCGATACGCTCACGGAAGGCATTGGCACGGCCCACACCGCCCGCATCAGGTGAAATAACCACTGGATCTTTGAGGTTTAAGCCACGCACATACTCGGACAACAACTGCCCGGCTTGTAAGTGATCGACCGGAATATCGAAGAATCCCTCAATGGCCGGCGCATGTAAATCCATCGTTAATACGCGATGGGCACCTGCCGTACGAATGAGGTTCGCCACCAACTTGGCCGAAATAGGCTCACGACCAGTGGTTTTCTTTTCTTGTTTGGCATACCCATAATACGGAATCACCGCAGTAATACGCGCCGCAGATGCACGACGTACCGCATCAATCAAAATCAACAACTCCATTAGGTTGTTGTTGACCGGCGTACATGTTGGCTGAACGATGAATACGTCCGAACCACGCACGTTTTCTTCGATTTTGATACGGGTCTCACCGTTTTTGAAGGTACTGACCGTCGCACGACCGAGATTCATGTTGAGGCAGGCAGCGATGTCTTTGGCGAGGGCGAGATTGGCGTTGCCGCTAAAAACTTGTAAACGACCTTCCATACTGCATCACCCGATCCCACGGGATCGAGCCTCCTCCTTGTCTGTGAGCAACGAGTCACGGTGCGTTACGACCGTAAACGGTGCAAGCGTTTGCATGTCTTGTATTGTACTGTGTTTCACCACGCAATGTGGCAATTCACACTGAATACCAATCACACTACTCTCGATTGTGGTATGCGGACCAATCTCGCTCCGTGATCCAATCGTTGTTGCTCCAACAATGACACTCCCCGGCCAGATCACACAATCAGTGCCAATCGTGACCTCTGGCGCAATTACCACGTGATGTGGTTGTATGATTGTGACGCCTTGCGCCATCAAGCGTCGGTTGGTACGTTCCTGAAGCAAGCGCTCAGCTTCTGCAAGTTGGATACGATCGTTCACTCCATACGCATCGCTTGCATCAGCCGCAACCACGGCTCGCACCGCACCCACTCCAGCATCGGCCACGGCCAGCGCTACCAAATCCGTTAAATAATATTCATTGGTTAATTCATTTGGTGTCACGCGTGGTAGTGCTTGGCGCAACCATTCCATCGAAATCACCATGATGCCACTATTTGATTCACGAATCATCTGCTGTGCCGGCGTGCAGTTTTTGGCTTCGACAATCGCCAACACGTTGCCGCTGGCATCGCGCACAATACGACCGTACTGATGTGGTGCCGGCACATCAAAACTCAACACGCCTACCAACGCATGATGTGCGACTTTGTCCGCAATGACTGATTGAATGGTTGACGCCTGAATCAGTGGTGTATCACCAAATAACACGACCACATTGCCATCAAGGGCGTGCAATGAAGACAATGCTTGTAAGACGGCATGCCCCGTACCCCGTCGTTCATGCTGGATAACATACGTATACGCATCCCCGCATGTGTGTGCAATATCAGCGTGGGTATGTGGTGCCACTACCACACATACTTGCGTGGCCGAAAGTACATCGGTCACATCGAGAATACGTCGTAGCATTGGTCGGCCGGCAAGTTGATGGAGTACTTTAGGGGTGTTCGAACGCATACGTGTACCATCGCCAGCTGCGAGAATCACGATTGTCTGCGTTGAGGGGGAGTGCGTCATCGTTCGGCTCAAGTCCGCGTTGATGCAAAATGAAGGTGGTTGCCAGACTAGGATTCGAACCTAGACAGACGGATTCAAAGTCCGTAGTGCTACCGTTACACAATCTGGCATTACCGTGTTGGATTATACCACAGGCATGTTACGCTACGCAAAAGAAGTTTTGGAGACTCCTTCGCCCGCAATCTTCTAGTTGTTGCGTTGATTCGCATTGCGTTGCCCATACCAACCAAACAGCGCCAACATGACCATCAATATGATAACTAACTGCAAACGCACCGCATCAATTGCAACGAGCACATCGGTAAGACTAGGGACGACTTTGCGCATCCACATGTACAGCGCCATCGGCAACTGCACAATATCCGACGCATATGCGCCAAACCCGAATGGTCCTGCAAATAACACAACCAACTCTGCCATGATGAGCACGCTGGTGACCACTGCCACCACGCCAATCAAGAACGCCAATAATGTACTCCACCAGGGTTGCCGCGACTGTACTGGTGGCATGGCATGGTCCGCAGCAATCGCTAGCAACCGTGCCGTAAGTTCTGCTGGTGGTTCAACCATCACCACCGATGAAAGGTGTGAATCAATTGTATTTATGTGCTGGGCATACTTTCGACAAGCGTCACACTGTGTGATGTGCGTCATCGCTAATTCATCGTGATCCCCACATGCGATGGTCGTACGTACCTCGTTGCATACCTTCATAACATGCCCCCATGGTCACTTTCATGTACTTCCGGATACCGCTCACGCATCAATTCAAACATACGTTCTTTGCCACGTCGTATATGACTGCGCACGGTATTAAGAGGAATACCCATCATATCTGCGATATCTACATATCGCTTATCATGAATATAAAAGAGCGTCAATGCCATACGATAGTGCGGTTCAAGCAGTTCTAAACACTCATTCAGCATACGTCGCGTCTCTGAATGATCAAGAGCTTGTTGAGGATCATGCTCATCGACATCATCCACAATTAACGTAACCGGATCGAGATCGTCATCACCCGTGGGGCCAATCATCTCCTGCACTTGGCGACTACGCCGACGTAACTCATCACGCCCCAAATTCACCACAAGACGATATAGCCATGTCGTGAAACGACTTTCGCCATTATACTGCCGTATCGAACGAAAGAGGCGTATAAAGGCCTCCTGCGTTAAGTCGATTGCATCATCGGGATGATGCAACACACTCATTGCCACACTATACACGTATTGCTGTTGACTCATGACGAGCTCGTTCAATGCATCACGATCGCCATTTTGAGCACGTCGAATAAGCGATTCTGATGGCTCAGCCAAAACTCGTCACTCCTTTGGTGTACACTCACTCACCGCCCCTATGCTACCATATGTTGACGATAGTAGGCAAAAATTAGTTGCACAGGGAACCGAAGCATGACACTCACTCGCGACTTTACTGCGACCACATTCGTCGTCGAAAACCACAAAACGCTCCTGCTTTTGCATCGTAAACTCAAGATGTGGTTGCCACCCGGTGGACATATTGACCCCAACGAGCTCCCACACGATGCGGCATGTCGCGAAGTCCTCGAAGAGACTGGTCTGGTCATTACACTGCATAGTAGTGCACGTCCAATTGGACACGTACTTGCCTTACCACAACCATACTGCATATTGCTCGAGGATATTGGCCCGGATCATCAACACATTGATTTCATCTACTTTGGCCGTGTCATCGGTGGCACGCTCAATCCATCAACTCGTGAGAGTACTGGTGTGCGTTGGCTTGATTGGCATCAACTCAATGACACTGATATTGCAGAGGATATTTGTGTGCTGGGGCGCGCTGCAATTGAATTTTTTGCACATGCTGATACTGAACAATAATGATGCAGGACACCCAGAGGAACACATCTACCGTTGCTGCCTCTCGGCCCTGGCGGGGTTTGACGCGTATCTGCCGTCCTGCACCAAGAGCATTATAGCCGTCCATTATCAGGCATGTCAACTTTGTCATAAAGAATCAATGCGACCGCTACCCAAAAACAGTACATCAAATCAACCACAAACCAGAATTGATCAACCATACCATGTACAAATGCAGCCACAATCATGACCCCTGCGGCGCGTATCGTCAGATGCGCTGACCCATACGCAAGACTTCGGCGCACCACGTACCACATCATGCCCCCCAACACGACAACACCGACAACACCCAGATTTAACCAGGTGTCAAGCACAACGTTGTGTGGGTGTGATGCATATTGCTCACTCGTCCCAATCAAGCGCGCATCCATGATACTTCGACCATATTCGGGATTATGATAAAAGTAAAATTGCCCAAGTCCTAACCCCCACGGTCGTTGCCACAACCAAGTCACGCTCTCTTGCCACAACAACCAACGTGCATCAATACTGCCAATGCTATCACCTCGTGTCAACACGGCCACAAACACCAGCGCGCCACCGGCAACCAATACCAGGCCGACGAGGCGTACAAACGGAATAGCACGACGTTGTTGAAGATGCCACACCACTAACAACCCTGTGGCTAGTGCGACACCCATCCACGCTCCCCGTGAAAACGAAAAGAGAATGCCGAGTGCAATAACACCAACCGCCAGCCACCGCAAGTTCAGCTGTGGACGCATACCGAGCACACCAATCACCGCAAATGGCCACACACGCTCCAAAAACAACCCGAGATTATTAGCATGACCGTAGACACTGGCGACGCGACGAATATTCCCTGTGGCCACCACATTCTCACTGAAAGCCCGCTTGTCACCAAGCAACGGCACAAGATCAATCCCCACGAACTGCAACACACCTAGTCCGGCAACGACTACACCAGCAACCAGCATGCCCCGTTGTAGCCACTTCGACATATCTCCTGACATCAGCGCATGACGCACGAACAACAACCAGATAATCGGCTCGACAATCAACCAGCGCCACACACGTAGTGCCTCACCACGCCCCTCTGGTACTACCCAAATGACGCTGAATGTGGCACTCGCCAACAACAACACAATCCACACATCAAAGGGATGCCAACGCCATGGCCAGTCACGCTGACGAATGAAACCGATACCAGCACACGCCACAGTCACCAATAACACGATTTCGTGGAGGGGCACTCCTGCACGGTCCGTTATCGCCACAGGTATCAAATAGAGCGGTGCTGTCATCGGCACCAATACCACGCCTATATGCCATTCTTGCCACACAAGCATGATTAAGAGCGCTAGCCCGATGCCTTTTGCCCAAAGCGGCAATGCCTGAATACTCAAAAGGCTCACCGCGACTAGCGGCCAACGATAGGTGCGCAGATATCCGGATACTTGTTGTGTCATCATCACCACGCTGCTTCTATCATCTGAAGCCAATCTGCCTGTGTGGGTCGCACTGGTGACAAGCCAATCAGCCGATCCTCGCCTTCAATTAACTGTACCAACCTGTCGTGTGTAACGGCGTGTGACGCGAGTAATTCGTGCAATCGTGGTGCTTCACACTCCTGCATAAACTGTTGAATCGCCTGTGGCACCGCTGATACCGTACACTCAAACACCTGTGCCACGGGTTGCAGGCGCTGTGGATGATTACGTCCAATCATGTGCATAATTTGTGGCATCATCACCATACATGCACTTCCATGAGGCACATGAAATGCACCACCAAGCGCATGTCCGACTGCATGTCCTAAATGCACTCGACCACTCAAAAACGCCATACCAGCCATTGTGGCAGCTTGACTCATGGCCGCACGATGGACAGGATGATGACCATGACGCACCAAGGCTGGTAGCGCGGTGCGCACCAGCGGAATCGCTTGACACGCCAGTGCATCGCTCAGTGGCGACGACGCCATCGATGTCAAGGCCTCGATGGCATGTGCCAGTGCATCCATGCCTGTTGCCATCGTTAAGCTTTTGGGCATGGTCGCACTCAACAGCGGATCCACAAGAGCCACATGTGGAGCAATGGATACATGTCGCACGAGCAACTTACGCTGCGTCTCCGGTTCGGTCACAATTGCCACAAATGTGACTTCTGATCCCGTGCCAGCGGTGGTAGGTACGGTGATTAATGGGAGCATGCCACGCGGAGTTTGCCCACCACCAAAATAAAAGGGTGCGATGGTGTCGCACTGATGAAAACACAACACGCCCACGGCTTTGGCGGTATCCATGGCACTCCCACCACCAATCGCCACAATTCCATCAACACCCGCATGACGCGCAGTATGTGCAATCATTTCGATAGTACGCGCTGTCGGATCTGGTTCTACATCGGTTGATAGAAGCACGTATTCGACGACTGCATCGATTTGTGCACGAAACTCCTGACCGGCAGCCGTGGATGCCACAAACGGATCCATTAACAGCAATACCGTTCGCATGCCAAGCGACTGAACTTCTTTGGCAAGGTGATGAGACACACCTTCACCAAATACCACACGTGTTGGGCTTAGTTGGGCTTGAAAACTCACATCGCCTCCGCTTCTTTCTGCATTGGTCGTAGCCACACACGCCACAATCCCCAGCCGAACAGGATAGTCCACATGAGTGGCATGAGTGCCATCACCCAGCGTCCCGGTTGATCGCGCCATATCAACACTGCCGTTGGTGTGTGCGATAGTCCACGTATTGTCACGCTATGTTCCCCTTCGGGAAGGCGTTGATAGAACGACGTATCACCCATACCAATAGGCATATATACTGCGTCTTCATCGTTGAGTTGTACCATCACATCATCCGGTTGACCGCGTATTCCGACGCCTGTCCCCCAGAACGTTACTTGCCAAGTGTCAGCATCGAGCTGACGAATTGCTGGGTGTGACCACGCATGCGTACCGGCGCTCATAACGGCTGGTGCGCTTGCCGCCACCTGGATGGCTGCATATCCGGCATATGGAGTGAAGTCCGGTGCCATAATCGCAAAATACGGCGTCGGATTGGCTGGATCAGCGGGTGGACCACCCCAACGCAACATCCACAAGTTCATCACGCCCAACCACGGCCATTCACGCCGTGCTCGATCCATCTGCATCACCGCATACGTCCCTTTGATGGATTCACTGACTGGTGGCCCCCAGACAAATCGTCGCTCCGGTGGAATACGCTCAGGCGCACTGTTGTAGCCGAATTCACTGACCCAAACTGCGGTATCAGCATCGCCGGCTTGTTCCATCACCTCACGGAGCATCACGATTCGTGACACATCAATGCGTGAATCAATGGGACGATCGAGTTCAGCAAACGGGCGTAACGGGCTCCAGCGTAATCGCACGTAACGATGCTCATCGGGAGGTTGTCCTAGCCCGTACGCTTGTGCCGACATAATATCAAAGTACTCAGCTGCACCAGCACGATATGAGCGCGCCAAAAAATCGAGTTCACTCATCGGTGCAATGCGCGGTTCTTTGCCATCGGTCGGCGACAAACTTGGATAGAGAATCACCACATTCGGGTTTGCACGGCGTGCGGCTTCAGTTGCACCTTTGAGTAACTCAGTAAACGCCTCAGGATCTGGAAACTGCCAGTTCCATTCGTACGCCAAGTTAGGTTCATTCCAGATTTGGATATAACGAACCTGCGGATAGCGGGCGACCACTGAAGCCACAAAATTCGCATAATCGCGATAATCATCAGGAGGACCGGTCGAATCGCCGTTTTCCGCGAGGCCGGCTATGAACTTTTCGGTTGTGGCACTCTGCGACCGTGCCCACAATGGCGGACGATCAATACGAATTATCAATGCGATTTGATACTTTTCAGCCATGGCCACGATATGGTCGTATTTTTCCCATGCATTACGCACGTGGTCTGGATTGCGGCGATCTTCGAAATCACCCCGACCGTGGATTTCAACATCTTCCCAGGGCATTTGGATGCGGGCCACCTTGGCTCCAAGTTTGGCTGTCTCTGCAAACGAACGTTCAACGACCGCAGGATCAGGCTCAAACTGAATGTTAAAGAGATTTACGCCTAACGAGGCGTTCGCCGCATATGGACTCACACCTGCAGTCGGGGCAACGGCGACCCCGCGATACCACGCATTATCAAGCCACACGGTGATGACCATCCCAATGATGGCACACAACCATATTCCATGCACCCATACGCGCTTCATGGGTTTTGCATCCATTCCGCTACACTCCGTTCAAGCGCTCCACCGACCGGGAACATTGCGTATTGATCGGCACCACTCCCATAATACACATCACGAAATACCACATTGCGCACATTCTCAATCGATGTAGTACGCATGTGCCATGCCACCGTAATGATGACGTCCCGTGGTGCATCCGTGCGTGCATGTCGGACCAATGCATCAGTGATGGCGGCCGTGCTATCAATCTGATCCAAAAAGCCACCGCTTTGCAAACGGGTGAGAATCCCCTCAAGCACCGCCTGTTGACGTGCCATGCGTTCAAAATCATTATCCGGATGACGAATACGACTATAGATTAACGCTGTATATCCGTTCATCATTGTGGCACCGGGTGCAAAACTCACCTCTTTGATACCATACTCCATTGTAGGGAAATTTGCATCGTAGAGCGACTTTGTCACACGTACTTCTATGCCACCTAATGCATCAACGGCCGAAATAAACCCTTGAAAGTCAATGACCACGGTATAATCAATTGGCACTCCAACTACGTTACTCACCGTTTGTGTTGCCAATGACATCCCACTCCCTAACGATCGATACAAATCACCATATACATGCGCAGCATTAATACGCGCGACACCGTATCCGGGAATATCAACCATTAAATCGCGTGGTAACGACAACAGCGAAATTTGCTTTGTATCAGGCAGAATGCGCATCAGCATAATCGAATCTGAACGTGCTGGTGCACTCTCTTGTGGTCGCCGATCAGTTCCCAGCAATAAAATTGTTATTGCGCGATCTTCACCAACATTGACCGTCGCAATATCAGGCTCAACGGGCGTGACCGTGGGCGTTGCGATGATTTGTGCTACCTGCTCAAACGGGTTCATCGGTGTTGCCGTTGAGGCAACGCTGATAATACCGAGATTCTCGTATATTCGTGCCAAGCTGTTAAATCGCGCGCCAGTTTGTAACGCAAAATACGCCAAAAAAGCGATGACAACACCTATCCCCGTATAGTAGGCACTGTGTAATAAGCGTTGCATCAGACTTTTTGGGGGTGGAGTAACCTTGCGCGGTCGTGCACGATTGCGTTTGGTCTGACGCATACGCTGGATTGGTTTTGATTGTTTGAGTACCGCCGCACGTTTTTCATTTGTTAATCGTTTTATGCCTTTGGCGGGTGTGCGTCGTCGTGATCCGACGCGTTGTGATTTGAGCGTGGTGACATCTAACAACGGCATTTCAATGCCGAGCTGTGCCGCTAATATGTAATCGGGATTTTGCTGGAAAAACTGCCGACACGCCTCGCACTTCGCAACGTGATTTTCTACCGCACGTTGTTGAAAGCTCCCGGGTACATTCTGTTTGGTACGAACCAAACTACGAATATACTGACACTCACTGTTCGCCATACCGCTCACCATTCATACTCAACGCGCCGATTGTGGTACGATTTGCACAGTCACATATCACTCACACCGAACATCTTGCTCATGCTGATTTGTGGGAGGACGTATGTTCGTGCTGTTTAGGTCTTTTCTGATGCAGAATCGTGAATTCCTGGAGCATCATACTCATACTATATATTGTAGCATTTGTCTATCATAGCATGCACATCTATACATCCGATACATCGTTGTAGACCGCACTATAATAGAGAGAGCACGCTATGCTTCTCGCATCCACATTAAGGGACATCTGTTATGCCATTAGATGATGCTATTTTTCGTAAAGTCATGGGAAGTTTTGCGAGTGGCGTCACTGTAGTGACGGCGGTACACAATCAAACTCGGTATGGCATGACGGTAAGTTCGTTTTGCTCGGTATCGCTCAATCCGCAGCTTTTGCTGGTATGTATCACCACGTCGTTGCCAACACATGAAGCAATCGTTGCCTCTGGAGCATTTGGGGTAAGTGTGTTAGCGGCGGACCAAGCACATCTCTCACAACAATTTGCTAGTCGAACAACCGACAAATTTGCTGGTGTGACATGTATTGAGAGTCCATTAGGTATTCCACTGATTGACGGCGCATGTGCCGTTATTGAGTGCACAGTGGAACACCAATATGCAGGTGGCGACCATACGATTTTTGTTGGTCGCATCACTCATGCAGCAGTCAACGACGGTGAACCACTTGCGTACTTCCGTGGGGCATATCGATCACTTGTATGAACACACGCATCCTGACGGTTTCGGCCACACATCCCGCACCTGCGCTGATTCACGAGGCAGCCCACCTGATTCAACAGGGCGAGCTCGTAGCCATGCCAACCGAAACCGTGTATGGGCTTGCAGGCGATGCGTTGAATCCGACCGCAGTCCAGGCTATTTTTGCAGCCAAAGGCCGACCTAGTAGCGATCCATTGATTGTGCATATTGCTGATTATGATCAATTGCGTCTCATTGCGCGCGATATTCCAG
Organism: uncultured Klebsiella sp.; assembly: GCA_964482795.1. Lineage (GTDB taxonomy): Bacteria > Chloroflexota > Chloroflexia > Chloroflexales > Roseiflexaceae > UBA965. The sequence continues at coordinate 4,982 of CAYZZI010000016.1, read as the reverse complement.
CCCAATTCTCTCTTCTAGCCAGCACATTTTGGCCTGGTCCACTGACGATTATTTTGCCTAAGCACCCACAACTTGATGACCATATCACGGCAGGGCGTGACACTGTAGCCGTGCGTATGCCAGACCACGCCGTAGCCCGTGCACTCATTCAGCAGAGCGGGCGTCCATTGGTTGCTCCTTCGGCGAATCTCTTCTCACGACCAAGTCCTACCACAGCTACCCATGTCATGGATGACCTTGGTGGACGCATCCCGCTTATTCTTGATGCGGGAGCGTGTCGTATTGGCGTTGAATCAACTATTATTGATATCACCGTGCATCCTCCCACTGTGCTACGCCACGGGGGAGTACCTGCCGAACAGTTGACAACACTACTTGGTGATATTGTGGTGCGGCAACGAATTATCGGCTCCCATGAAGCCGCTCCTGCACCGGGTATGCTCCTTAAACACTATGCACCACACACGCCACTTATCGTCTATCGCGGAGCTACCACGCACCTCTATCGTGCCGTATCAGCTCACCCATCAGATAGTACGTTATGGTTGTGCTACGACGAAGATGTTGTATATGCACAAACACACCATCTATCGCACATTTCACTGGGTTCGCAACACGACAGCACCACGATTGCGCGAAATCTGTTTGCAGCGCTCCGCACTGCCGATCATGCAGATAAATCGTTATTAGTGGTAGCCGAACCGCCGGGTGACGGTGTTGCCGCGGCCATACGTGATCGACTTTTTCGCGCATCCGAAGGCCGTGTGATCGTCCTTTCTGATACATAAACATAGAGATATTACATACGCTTTATCGGCGATTAATACGGTATGTGCTATACTTGGCAGAATATATTTTGTAGGGGAGGGTCGCATGTCGTGGTGGCGACAGTTGTTCGGTCTACAAAAAACAAACAACGCACGAATCATCTACTTTTATGCACGCTGTCACCGTTGTCAATCACCTGTACAAGTGCGGCTTGACGTATATAATGACCTCGCTATTGAATACAACGAACGCGGTGATATCGTTGGCTACGTGGTCCGCAAAGAACTCATGGATGCCAAATGCTTCCGTCTGATGCGCGCTGAACTCTGGTTTGATGCACAACGAAACGAAACGCAGCGCACGCTCGAAGGTGGCGACTTCATTGATGAAGCAACATTCACGCAACTCACCACTGGCTCGTCGCACAATCGTGCAGATACATAGAGGACTGTATGGACTATCTCAATCCTACATGGCAAGCGCAAATGCGGATCCGGTTGGACATCAACAATGCACTCAACAGCGTTGTTGGCCACCACGGTATTGACCCCAACCAACTCGGTGCAATGGCAGATGCGGCGCGTGCCGCGGTACTCGACATTGATCGCAAACGATCCGTACTCGGGTGGCCTGATTTGCCCCAACAAGATGTCAGTGCCGTGCATGCAATGGCAGCCAAAGTCAAACACGTGGAAAATTTTGTGGTACTTGGCATTGGTGGATCGGCACTCGGAAATATTGCGGTGCAATCTGCGTTAAATCATCCGTTTTATAATGATTTGCCCCGGAACAAACGCCTTGCGCCCAAGTTGTACGTCATCGACAACTCAGATCCCGACCTTAATGCAGCCCTGATTGAGACGCTCGACCCGACGACCACGGTCTACAACGTCATCAGCAAAAGTGGTACCACGGCCGAAACAATGGCGTCGTTTTTAACCGTGCGTAATCATCTTGAACAAACGCTCGGTGCTGAAGCGCTCAAATCACACATCATCCTGACAACCGACCCAACAAGCGGCTTTCTTCGCCAGATTGGTCAACGTGAAGGCTGGCCGATGCTTGATCTGCCACCAACGGTCGGAGGTCGCTTCTCCGTGTTGAGTACCGTGGGGCTCTTGTCGGCAGCCGTCACTGGCATAGACATTAATGAACTGTTAGCGGGCGCCGCCTATGGTTACCACATCGCCAGCAACCCCGATGTGCTCCGTAACCCTGCCGCTGTTGCGGCCATGGTGAATCTGGCATGTGCTCACAACGGTCAAAACATGGTCGTCATGATGCCCTATGCCCACCGACTACGACATGTCGCTGATTGGTTCGCCCAACTCTGGGCAGAGAGTCTCGGCAAACGATACGACCTCAACGGTGCTGAAGTCTTTGTGGGTACGACACCCATCAAGGCACTCGGTGCTACTGATCAACACTCCCAAGTACAGTTATATGTTGAAGGGCCTTTTGACAAGCTCGTGAACTTCATTGCAGTTGATCAGTACCAGCAGCATGTGACAATTCCATCGGCCTATACCGATTTGGAAGGCGTGTCATACCTTGGCGGGCACACATTCAACGCACTCATTCAAGCCGAACAACAGGCCACCGAAATCGCATTGAATGATGCGGGCCGGCCAAATATCACCCATCATATGCCGGCCATCAATGCATTTACCCTGGGGCAACTCTTTATGCTGTTTGAAATGCAGACAGCGATTGCTGGTGCGCTCCTCAACATCAACACATTCGATCAACCCGGCGTCGAAGCTGGCAAAATTGCCACGTACGCATTGCTGGGGCGCAATGGCTTTGCTGAACGCCGCGATCAGATTGCCGCGGCTCGCCAACGGCGCTTGAGTCAATGGGAGATTTAGTATGACAACACCACAAACCTGCCCACAATGCCAACATCCGCTTCTGCCGTTGGCACAGGCACTGGCCCAACACAACGTTCCTGAGGATCGTGTGGCTGCGTTAACATTATCCGCACCACCACGCCCAATTCAGTCTGGCGGTCTCGGATGCGCCACCCTTGCGTTGAGTGCTGCAGTTGCCTTGATTTCGTCTGTCATCGTCGGGATGATTGCAGAAGTCACCGTGGGCACCGACTTCCCTGCACAGGGAATGCGTGCCGGTGAGGCAGGGGTGTTTAGTGGTATTGCCGTATTCATTGTCATCTTTATTGCCATGATGTCCATATTCGTGTGGCGTCAGGCACGAAATGATCGCATATTGGCAGTTCGTCTCGCACATTGGCACAAACAAAAAAGCGAGTTCGAAGCAACGCTCTACTGTACTGCATGCCAACATACAACTCGTACGACTTCGTAGACAAGGATGAACACACCCATGGCAACTATCGACCTTTTGCTCACCCATGCAACGGTCGTCACTATGGATAGCAACGGCACCATCATGCATGATGGTGCCGTTGCTATCGCCGGCGATCGAATTGTTGACATCGGCCCAAGTGGTGAATTGCAGGCGCGCCATACCGCTACCACCATCATTGACTGTCATGGCTGTGCGATTACCCCAGGCCTAATCAACGCTCATGCCCACGTACCCATGAGTCTCCTGCGGGGGATTGCCGCCGACCTACAACTCGATGTCTGGTTGTTTGGGTACATGTTCCCCGTCGAAGGTAAATTTGTATCGCCAGAGTTTGTCCGCATCGGCACGCTCCTCTCATGTGCCGAGATGATTCGTGGTGGCACAACGACCTTCGTCGACATGTACTTTTTTGAGGAAGAGGTCGCCAAAGCTGCCGATCTTGCTGGTATGCGCGCCGTCTGTGGCCAATCCGTAATGCGACTCCCAACACCGGATGCTCCTTCGTTTGATGAAGGTCTTGAACGCGCCACCAAATTCATCGAAGCATGGCACCTGCATCCCCGCATTACTCCGACTATTGCCCCACATGCTCCATATACCTGTACCGACGAGATTTACCAGCGCGCAGTTGAGCTTTGTGCAAAATACAACGTGCCATTGGTCACACACCTCTCCGAGACCGCCCGTGAAGTCGAAGAGTCGTACCAACAGCGTGCCGGTACACCCATTGAGTATGCTGACCGCGTAGGCGCCTTCAAAGTCCCGTGTATTGCGGCGCACTGCGTCCATGCCACGAATGATGACATCAAACTCTTGGCTGATAAGGGTGTCGGCGTCGCTCCATGCCCAACGTCTAATCTCAAACTTGCGAGTGGCGTGGCACCATACACCAAATTCATCCAAGGTGGTGTGCGCACCGGGCTCGGTACCGACGGCCCTGCCTCGAACGATGACCAAGACATGTTCAGCGAAATTCATTTGGCCGCACTGCTCCCCAAAGGACTCAGCGGCGATCCCACCTCGATGCCGGCCAAACAAGCTTTTGCGCTCGCAACATCCTCGGGTGCACGTGCCATCCACCAAGAACATGCCATCGGCTCGATTGAGATCGGTAAACAGGCCGATATGATTGTGATAAATATGCACGCCACACACAACTCACCGAATTATTCATACGCCGCTGACGCCATCTACAATCAACTGGTGTACACGTGTCATGCGCACGATGTGCGCGACGTTATTGTTGCTGGGCAGTTGCTCATGCGCGACACGCAACTCCTGACCATTGACGAACAACAAGTCCTCGCCGATGCACGACGCATCGCCCACGACATTAATTCGTTTTTGGCAAACCGTGAAGAAAATTTGCTCGACAAAGTGCTTGCAATTAGTCCAGTCGCTGCCAGCGAGATTTTCGAGGTGCAAATCAAAGCCCGTATCACACCTGGTCAGGCACGGCACATCGAAACCCGCTTATCCACGCCGCCATTCAACCTGATTCGGCAGAATAGTCGTACGCAATACGATACGTACTTTGTGTGGCACGACCTCACACAAGGACGTATTCGCCTCCGCGAAGACCATCGCCATGATGCAAACGGCCGTACTCCGCCCTATTACACACTTACCCTAACCGAACCTGCCACACGCATTGAGCATCATGCGGCAGTACAACTCAGTCGCGCGCGCTACACGGCACAGGCCAACCACACCGAGCGATTTTATCGAGAATACTTCCAACCAAATCATGTGGCAACCATTACCAAAGAACGACGGCGCCTTCATATTACCTACAAAGACACTGAATTTGCGGTGAACTTTGATACGCTACTGAACTCACCTCACCCCGGTCCATACCTCGAAATCAAAAGTCGCACGTGGAGCCA